>NZ_JAQFNK010000006.1:0-279663 GCF_027710505.1 Bacillus cereus group sp. TH152-1LC
ATGCGAATTTATACTCCACATGACCTGCCATACATTGCATTTGCATTTTTCATTCCTTTTGAAATGAATTATATAATCCGGTACGTGATATTTTAATACCCACACATAAACAAAAGGGCAATCGTGCACCAGTTGCCCTTTCGTCAATTTCCTATGTTATTAATATAAACACAGTAAATGAAGTTTTATTCTTCGTCCAATTACCTAATGTTATTTACATTTATCTGCTCCGACGTTATTAAGTAACTGGAAGAAGAGCAAAAGCCCTCCTTGATAACGGTATCACTCAATCAGTACCATCTACTAGTTTCGGATTTTATGCGCCGTCTTCATGAAACCGTTTAAACAATATATATTATAAAGAAATTTTATGAGTTGTGTTTTCCGCCACTTCTCACAATACAAATATAACACGAAAATTCGAAAACAACCGGCATATTTCCTGCCAAAAAGCGGTCACGACTCTGCCAACTTTTTTCATAGTTTAAATTTTTCTACTGCATCTGTTAGCTCAACTGCCACTCCTAATAAGCTTTTTTTCGTTCCTGTTTCTGCTTCTTTCTTTTTAATAAGCCACTCTGGATAATTTAATTCTTCTAGAAGATTTCTAAAATATTTTGGATGTACTTGTAGGATATCAGGGTTCTTCCCGTTAAACCTTCGATATTTAATTAGCGCTTCTAATAATTCTTCATTTAACATGAATTATATTTCCTCCCCTTATATTCTATGTCTATAAATATTCATTACTCTCTACAATGATTCCTGTAAATGTGTTACCCATATCTTCTATTTTGTGTAACTAAGCCAAACGCTACAGCCCTTGATATTCATAGCTTCATAACACTTCCTCTTTTGAGTTACACAACACAATAAAAATGAGTAACTGTATAGAATTAAAAAGAAAAAAGCAATGATTAGATTTTAAATCTAGTCATTGCTTTATCCATTGCATCTTGATTTACTCCTATATATCGTAATGTTACTCGTTGACTCGAATGATTAAATATCTCCATTAGCAAGGCTATATTCTTTGTCTGTATGTACATATGGTAGCCGAATGTTTTACGTAGTGTATGTGTTCCAATCTCATCTAAGCCAAACTCTGCTGCTGTGGAACTAAGTATTTTATATGCCATACTTCTTCCTATTGGTCGATTCTTTCCTTGTCTGCTCTTGATTAGATATTCATGATCTTCCATCTCTTCGATGTACCATTTCAATTCTCTTCTTAATGCTGCAGTAATCTGAATTCGTTTCTGCTTACCCGTCTTCATTTCACGCATTGAGATATGACTTCCTTTTAAATCTCCAATCTTCAGTTTTAGAATGTCACTAATACGTAGACCCGTATTAATTCCCATTACAAACAAGATATAATTCCGTTCATTCTTTTCTCTTAAATACTCTTTAATTTGTTGTATTTGATCTGGATCACGTATTGGCTGGACAAAATTCATTATTCAATCCCTCCAGTTTCTTCTGTCTCGTAAACTTCTAACCTAAGAGCAAAAGCTAAATTATAAAACGCCCTGGACTTCCAACGGCGATATGTACGTTCAGTCATTCCAATTTCGTTATAAATCATATAATCACATACATCCTCTTCTTCCAAATAACGTTTACTAATAATATCTCTTTGAATTCTTCCGGCATTGCTATTACCTAAACGATTTAAAAACTGATCGATACGAAATGACATTTTCTTCATCCACTCTTCTCGCTCATTTTGTTGTATATTAGCCATCGCTACATCTTCTAATGGCTTTCCAACATCATTTGTAGGTCCGTGATATCTAATTTCATAAGAAGGAGTGACTTTCATTTCTTCACGCATCATTCCAAACTGTCTATATAAACGTACATTTTCAAGAACACCTTCTAATTTTTTCTGTGTTGCTACTCTATCAATTTTTGGTAAGAAAGATAATTGTATAGTCATGTAAGACCACTCCTTTTTATTTTTAAATTACTTTTGTCTTATACCTCCACGTCTACGTTCATAACAAGGTCTATGCATCCCCATTAAATTCTCAATTTCACGAGTGCTTAATTTCTCTTTTCGTTTTTTCTTATTTTTCTTCTTAGCTTGTTTTGATTTCTTTTTCCATTCACGTAACTGATCTTTTAGCGCCTTCATTTCCCCATCTCCCTTTTCAAAAATAAAAAGGACACCTATCCCTAAAACAGCTTTGATTGCCGCTTTAATGAATTGGTGTCCTCTAGTTTTCTAGCCGGACTATATTTAATTTTCATTCACTTTAAATTTAGTCATTTCTGTCATAAAAACAGTAATGTTTTGAGATGTTCCAGTAACAATTATCTGCCCTAAATCAACAGTCACTTCATCTTCTTTTCGAGATAGGTTTATTATAGTTTCTGGCTTCTTATTAATAATCCTTAATTTGCTTAGTATTTTAAAAGTTAATTTCTTCATATGAATTTCTCCTTTTCTACAAGAGGATTATTTTGTTCGGATTTTAAATTATAAAATCACTGTGCCGTACATTAATTCAAACAACCACCTATCTCTACTGGATTCGATACAGTCACACCTAACAATTCATAATTTCCAACTCATTCAGCAGCTCGCCAATACCTTCTTAAACAGGTTTGTTTTTCATTTTTGACCTCTTAATTTCTATCCATCTATCTTTTTTAAAACCAACTCGCTTTATTTGGTTTTAAAAACCATTTTTTCTGGTTTCCTTGTATAAAAAACGGATTCATGTGCATACTGTAAATACCTCCTTAAATTGAATTTTTTGTCATTTCAGTCATCCTTTTGTTTAAGCAGTTAGCTTTTGCTACCTGCTTCTTTTTTGGTTTAACGAACCATTTTATTGAACGTACATATACTATCTTGAATCCTTACTTGCCCAACTATTCTATGTTCATGGCTCACACACATAAACATGGATAAATGGTTTAAGGTTTCATAATCGGGCACTCTGGCACAAGTGCTCGTTTTATTTTTGCGATTTCCTACCAAGTTATTTTTTTATGGTTAATATATAGTTCCAATTCCCATAATGGTTATGTGGAATATTTATAAGGTTATTCCTCTTAAACATAATTCCAATGTTCTTTTATTACCCTATGATTTAATCCAATTAGCTTTCACTTTATGATTTTTAATGCTTGCTCAACTTTGATTGAAATAAACTATATTTATTTAGCGAACATAAGAACTACAATCCCTTGAAAAAGGAGCTATCAATAATGCACGGCTTTAAACAACAAAAAAATTTCACTAACAATACTGATTTTTACATGTTGGTTGGAAATTATACTTCTATACTCAGTTATCATAAAACATTAGAAGCTGCCACATTAGCTTTAAAGTCTATTCCTGGATCTGATAATAAATGGCCTTCAGCTTGGATTATGGCACCTGGTGAAACTTTTTTAGAACCTTATATAAATACAATTCTCGAGGAAAATAGCAATACTTCATACGATTCTTTTACTTCGCTTAAAAACATCATAGGTGTAGAGGAAGCTGCTAAATTTTTAGGACGTTCCTCTCAAACAGTAAGAAACATGTGCATCACTGGCAAATTACCTGCTAAAAAAATTGAAGGAAAGTGGCTTCTCGATAAAACTATGCTCAAGTTTTTAAAATGAAGATTCTTGTCTTTCTAAAAAATGAAATTTTTATTACTTTAATCCCGTATAACATTTCCAGTCATGCGAATACTATAACTGTAGCTTTAAGTTACACATCTTAACTTGTAGGGCCTAATTTTCTTTTGTACAACAAAGCAGCTACTTCAGTTAGCTGCTTTGTTGTGCAAAATATTTTTTGTGATATTATACACCTGTTAAATATTCACACAAAAACATTCATATATATAAGCGTTTGACAAACAAATCAAACTCCATTTCTATGGCCCTCTATCCTTTTGAACTGGATAGGGGGTTTTACATTAGCCCTTATTCCCTTTATTTAACTAAGAATTTTTTTTAGTTCTTTATGCTAATTCCAATGTAATCAAAAGTGTTGTGTTTTCATGCCCATTGAAAGCATTAAAATAGTCTTGTAAATTCAAACTCTTATTTTCTTCTAAATGAGCAACTGTACTTAAATACTTTCCAAATGCGATTTCTTTTGTGATTTCATCAACTCCTCCTTCTTTTTGCACTTCTATAACTGACTCACCTGCAACTTCTTCCACATATACTTCACATGCTTTTATAACGTTTTCAGCTACCACTCACGCCCAATATTCATGCTTATTAAACTCAAAGCATGAATATCCATTCTCCTTTCTACAAAATGAAATTTTTATTAAAAACCGAACATTATCCTTAAACTACATCTGAAAAATTGAATCAAATTCCGAACATTAATACTCATAGCTAATATTATTTGCTTCCATCCAGTTTTCTCTTTCTACTTGTTCGATCATTTCTTGCTCCGCTTCACTCTCTAAACGCTCTTGCTCATTCCAATTGGCTTTCATTTCAAATTCTCCTCAAATAAAATAGCGTTTTTGTTTAGTTTCACTCTAAAAGTAAAATTTTCATTTTTTCATTCGACCAAGTTCATAACATATTCTTTTCCCCCGATAAAATAATGATTAGATGTCCCATGTGCATTTTATCCTCTGGAAATAATACCTTTCATGTGCTTGCGTATTAGAAAATTCATTTCTGCTTCTGCTGCAATAGCAATTTTGTTCACTTTTTTGATACATTTATGAAACATTCACATGTTATCTTCAATATGTTCTATTCTTTTTGAAAAACCATGTGAGAATACCAAAACAAAAAGCTCTAGAACCCTAACTCTAAGACTTCTTGTTTTCAAATAAGGATTTTATTAAATACTCAATTAAACCTTTTAACACTCTCCTGCTTACTAGGCCACAAGATATTGAGAAACCTTATAAAATTGTAATACTAATGTAAGGTTTCTCAATATGAACCAATGTATTTATGTAGTAAACTATTTATCGGCAATACATATAAAAGGAGAAATATTTATGACTTTTGAAGACAATCGTAAATTAGGCATTCAACAAGGATGTATAGTAATAACAGATCAATCACAATATATTGTTGTTAAAAAGAATGAAAATTATTCTTTATTAAGCATTGCAACTGCGGAATGCATAAACTTTGAAGTTTCACTTGAACATCTTGAAGAAATGGTCCAAGTAGATTTGAAAGAAAAAATTCAAGATATCATTCCACCAGAGAATATTAAGATCGTAGCTCAAAACAAAATATAAAATGCATTTTCTATGAGCACTTTCGGTAGTGCTCTTGTTTCATGAACAGTTTCAGATAACGCTTTTATTTAATTTAATACGTGTTCTTTTCGCTGCAATATTCTATTACAATTAATTTTTATGTTATAATTGTCTACAGCATATATATTAATAGGCACAACAAATCTCATACATATAGGAGGACCTTAATGATCCTAAATCAAGAAAAGAAAAGAATATAAAATTAATTATGCATTTTCTTACCCTATTATCTTTTTTTATTCTTATTTTCTTTAGCGTCACAATTTTTTATATACCATTGATTTTTTATTTCATATGCAAATCACAAGACATTCGAAAAAATATCCTTGAAGCTGTTTTTTATCAACTATTCATTTGGATAATTACAATGATTTGGAATCTATTCATAATAAGAATCTTAATGTTATCTTTGTCTAATTTAGACTTAACTTCAAATAACGCTTTGATTATTTTCGGGATAGCTCCTTTATATCTAATACTGTTTCTTTTGTTAATTTTCGGACCTATAAAAGGAATTTTATGTGTACTACAGGAAAAAGACTTTCACTATCCTTTTATTTCCAAACTGATTAACAAATAACAGTACGTGTAGGAGAATTCAGAGTTTTACTGAATTCTTTTTTTATGGACCTTTCAAACTCTTTTACATATTCCCCTGTTCCTTCTTTTTAATAAAATTCAAATTTTGTCTTACTTCACATCAACACGTTTTTGACTAGCTTCTCGACTAAATCCACCCAGATATCTTTTAGCTAATTTTACGATGTTCATTTCAGCAATATCTTGTAACGTATATCCCATTTCGTGGGCCATAATCCCTACGTAATACATAATGTCTCCCAGTTCTAAAGCTAATTTATGAACATTTCCGTCCTCTTCTCCTGGACAATGAGATGGATCAAAACTGTGGCCATGATAGATAGCTTTCTTAACTAGATCAGCAACTTCCCCAGCCTCACCAGTAAGACCTAAAGTAGCATTAGAAACACAAAATCCAAAATCATTTCTCGTATTCCAAGTGCGTAAAGTCGCTTCCTGATATTCATCTAAACTAACTATTTGATTTTTATTCATTTTGATTTCCCCTTCCTATTTAGCAAATCCCTAACCCTATCGGACGATTTTCAATTAAATACTTATCAGCCTGATCTATTACAAGAAGCGCAACTTCCGCTTGGTGTCTCCTTAACGCTTTTGCCATCTTTGGTAAGCTCATACCTTGACTCCACATTTCACGAAAACGTACTACATCTCTTTCATCCCAAATGAAGTTAGCCTCTTCTAAAGCGATGTATACCTTCAAGCGTGATTCCTTCATCGCTTCATGATTTTTTGCTACACTCATAAGCGAACCTACTTTCTAAAAATGATTATTTTATCTTTTCAGTAAACTTAGTATCCACACGATCAACCTTACCGTTTACCCAAACCGCAACTTGCTCACCGAATCCGCTCATTGGTGGATTGACTGCTGTAACATTTCCATCCTTCACTATTAATAGTTTGTTGCTACTAACATCAATTTCTATTTTTTTCATATGTCCCTCTCCCTTTTGCTCACTCCATGTACTGAACGACATCTGGCTTGAATCCACTGCCTAAATAAATCCTTACTGGAATATCTTCCTTTTTATCTCTTGCTGCCTTGCATAATTCCTCGGCTGTTTCCCAATTACACGAACTATCAATTGATCGCTCATATCGCCAAATTGCGATTGCGTATTGTTCAAATAATTCATAACGTTCATCTGGGTTCGTTTTACGTGGTAACTCATCTGTACATTTTGCATTTTTAGGAACATGAACGCGTACATCAGCGTATGTATTACGTCCAGCTCCTTTCTTAACATTGGCCTTCATTACATCAAACTGACAAATTTCCGGCTCTACATCGAAAATATTCAATTGTTTAGGCATGTTCCTTCACACTCTTTTCAAGTGAATTAAGTAACTCAAGTGCTCCTTCCTTACTCAAAAACATTCGGCCGCCTAACAATTCGATGTTGGAATCAGATACTTCACCAGTTACAAGGCATGACTTTTCTTGTTTTTTCAAAATGATGTTTTCTCCATAAACATGAAAGTCTACTGCTGTACCTTCAGCAACACCTAAGGTTCTGCGCAATTCTACTGGAATTACTACTCGCCCTAGCTCGTCCACTTTTCTGACAACACCTGTATTTTTCATAACTTTCTCCCCCTTATTAACTAACTTTTTGTTGTTGATTCCGTTGCAACTCTTGTTTCATTGATTCAAATTTGATTAACCATGCTTGCCAACGCTTATCGTTTTCTTCTTGCTGTTGCTTTGCTACTTCACAGTTACACCCTTCCGTTAGACCTACACCTGGATAAATTTCTTTACGAATAATTCCTGTATTACGGCATAATGAGCACATATTTATTCCTCCTTTTTGAAATTACGTAATCTATAATTATCCCCATGCATTTCTAACATTTCAGCGTTTTCCATCATTCGACTAAAGTCACGTTCTCCATACATTTCTGCTAATTCATCGATCGTAAAATTAGTAGTAAATAAAGTGCTTTTACCTATACGGCTATCTACAATTTCATTTGTCTTCGTTTGTTTCCATGTGACGCCCTCTTTGTCTTTCTCTGTAAATTCCGCTCCAAAGTCATCAATAATTAAGACATCGACTTTTGCTAGTAGAGACATTAACTTGTCCTCTGTCATTTCACTGTTTTTATTCCAAGTGGATTTAATTTTGGTAAATAGTTTATTCATTTGAATAAACATTGCACTGTGACCCTTTTTCATAAGTTCTTTAGTAGCTGCTACACACAAATGACTTTTTCCTACTCCATAATCCCCCGTTATTATCATGCTTGTTGGTTCCTCTTTATTGAAAGAAGCTACAAAATACATAATTGTTTCTTTCGCATCAGCTAATTCCTTTTTCGTTGGTACATAATTTTCAAATGTAGCTTTTTTGAGTTTGTCATTTATTAAGCTGTTATCAGCAAATGAATCATATAAATGAATGATTTCATTTTTCTTTTTTATAGCAAGCGTCTCTATAGCTAATTTCTGATCTTCCTTTTCTACCGATCTACATTGAGGACAAAACTCCTCAAGTGTTTCTGTATCTATTAACATGCGTTTGCTGCAAACATCTTTAAAGTTTTCTTTCCCTACTAAAAATACATTCGTACATCTGTTAGGCGACAATACATATCTTTGACTAGCGTTTTGAGAAGTCGTATTTTTGAATGAATTCATTGTTTTTGTGCTTTTTAGAGCCTGCATTTGAATTCTCTCCTTTTGCTGTTTCATTTAAATAATTATCAAAGTGTTTCTGCGCGAATAATGTACTTGGTCTCAAATACCGATCAAGTGGTTTATTGTCTCTATCAAACTTCCCAAGCCATTGTGATACTTTGTTATTAATAACGGTTTTAAAATTATCAACTGTATACCCTTCATTCCATCTGGCTCTGATTAGCTTTCTATGAGCTTCCGCTTTATGGTTAAAGTTCTTTTCAGCTTTTTCATTTAAGCATTCTAAGATTTCTTGATAAGGGATTGATACTTTTGTATCTGATTCGTCAGAAGAAGATATATTAATTATTTCTAATTCTTTATCTTTATCTAATTCTTTATCTTCTTCTATATCTGTACCGTCACGTGACGTCATGCGAACGTCACTTTCATTTCCCTTATTTTCTAGTGTTAATTGCTGTTGTTTCTTACGTTCACGGTATTTTTTATTCCGTTCTGCATTTAATTGTTTCACACGTTCTAGGCCATCAACATTCTGGTGCTTCTCCCAATTCGAAATACAAATGTATTGATCATCTGTTATCTCAATCATTCCAAATTGTTGAAATGTTTGAAGTGCTAATCTCACTGTTGCAATCGGTCTATTGAACAGAGTTGCGAGCATTTCATCTGAGTAAGGAATGTTTTTGCTAAGAAAAATATACCCACTCGCATTTGTTTTTCCGGCTTGTGCTAATAATCTAATCCATATAATTAGTAAGGTATCAGCTTCAGGCATGCTTTCGATTAAACGTATTTTTTCATCCTCAAACATACTAGTTGAAAGCTTTATCCATTTAACTTCTGACACTACAACTACCTCCTCGTACAAACTGCCACATATGCTTGTCCACTTTTTATAATCCGTTGAATTTCATACTGCGGATAACCAATTTTGAAATACTGTTCAATCATTTGTTTCAATTCATCTTTACTTTTCGCTAAGTCCCAAAACTTTTTAGGTAATAGCACCTGATATTCAATTGAATGCATGTACTATTTCCCTACTTTCCGTGGTATACTTATAGCAACTTATTTTTTCGAAAGGACCCACTGCCATGGGTCTTTTTATTTTGTTCTACATCACTCCAAGCCCATTTTCTTATTGGCTCATAAGTTACATACCCTATCCACGCTAGTGTAGAAAATCCCAAACCGAACATCGCAAGTGATAGTGTTGATTCCACAAAATCACCTCCCTTCAAAGTACATTCAACATATGATTATTCATCAATCTCAACTGTTACACTATGAATCTTTGTTTTTAATGGCACTTGTCGTGTGAGTACAATTGATGATGCTGGCTCACCGTTTTCAATTAATCTCTTAATCATACGAGTTGCTTCTGGTTTTGATTCACACTCGTAAGCATTTAAACCATACCCTCTGTTATGAAGTACAAAATATTTAGTTTCTTTCATTTTCTTTTCCTCCTATTGAACTTCCGTCATATTTATCTGTGCATTTATAGCTGTAATTTCTTCATCTAAAACAATTGGAATTGAATATTCTTCATTAATAATTTGAATAGCTCTATCTAAATGATGACGTTTAATAGCTTTATAACTACTAATCCCGAACTCTCTATGTAATTGACTATAAATATCGCTATATACTTTTTTTCTAAGGCTGCCATCCTGATAAGCATTAGATTCTTTACCACCTAATAAAAGAACGCCTAACTTTCTTACAGACTTTGATACTTCATCACATTCGATAGCATATAAAGGAGCATTCTCGCGCAAATCTTTCACATCTGATTTGATATCTTGAATTTCTTGTTTTTGACCTTTTAGAGCATCAAATGTGAGTTTTAGAATGCTCATTGGATCTTTAGGAAGTTGTTGCTGATTTTGTATGTGTTGTTTCATTCGTTTGAACTCTTCAATAAACTTAATTTTCATTTGAACAGCTTCTTTTGTGTTGTATCCCATGACAACTAATGTAAAGGCTTCTTCTGTTAGGTCGATTTTAGGATAACGACGTCCTCTATTTTCATAAGTTCGCTCCTTAAAATTTAGGAGTGAAAATTCTACCCCTGCATAATCCATTTGAGTTTTAATATCAGACATAACGTTGTCATGACGTTTATTAAATACTTCTGCAATCAGCAAACTATCTGTAACAACTTTTCCGTTACTTTCAAATACCAGTTCATTATGTATTGGCATTTCATTCACTACAGCTACAGCTATTTGATTCATTTTAATTCCCTCCTATTTATAAACTCGGAATAACCTTAGTTTTGTTCATATTGCGATGTACCAAATGTAATTCATTACTTACTTTTTTGAAGATTAACCAATTATCAGGATTAAGATTGTATGATTTGATTTGAGTTTTTTCCTTCTTAGTTGGATTTTTACCGTTCTTCAATTTCGTTCGCCTCCTACAGCTCATCAAAAAATTTAGAAAGAAATTCTTTCATTTCTTTTGCCTTAAACAACCAACGATTATTTTTTTGTTTCGCAAATTCTTGTACACGAGGATCACAAACTACATATTCCATTAACCAGTCATAGCTGCGGCTAGTTTCATATTGAAGTCTTTTCATATCCCACCAAGTACCAACTCCCATATCGGCTAACCTTTCATTAACTTGACGAGAAACTTCTTTTTGCAAGTAAATTTCATCAATAACAACTTGCACAGTTGCTGCCATTAACAAATCTCCCCACTTTCCAACATTCGATTTATTTTTTCTTTCACTTTTTTACCTTCTCTTTTACCGTGTAAAATATCAGAGAGATATGGACCGGAAACATTAAGCATCTTTGCTAATTCTCCTTGTTTCATTTCATTAACAAATAGCCACATTTTCACTTTCTTGCCAAAAGCTTTATCCATACCGACACCTCCTCCTATACATTTAGCTAATTTTTCAGCTTTCTATTGACTACCACTATCCAATCAGATAAAATTAAAGCATAGCTAAATAAACCAAATTAAATTGCCTTTTAAACGTTGAGGGACGTGCAATATAGGCTTAATTTCTAATGGTTTGACGGCTAAATAATTAGCTTATGAACATAGTTTAATATCCAATTGGATAAAATTCAATCTTTTTTATATCCGTTCGGATAGAAAAGTGTTCATAGCTTTATTAAGGGTGGTTTAAATGTCTACATTCAACATAATTAAAGAGCTTGCGAACAAGAAAGGTATATCTTTATCTGATTTAGCGAAGCAACTAAACATGGGAGAGAATTCACTGTATAAGTGGAAAACTCAAAAACCTGCTATTGATAAACTTCAACTAGTAGCAGATTATTTCAACGTAAGCGTTGACTACTTATTAGGTAGAACAAACAAAGAGTATTGGGAACTTACCGAGAAGGATGAAAAAGATATACAAAAGAAATTAGAAGAATTAATAGAAGATATGAGTAAATCAGATGCTCTTGCTTTCTCTAAAGACTCAGAACCTATGTCAGAGGAAACTAGACAATTGTTAATTGTCTCATTAGAAAATTCTCTTAGATTAGGAAAGCAAATGGCTAAAAAGAAATTTACACCTGAAAAATACAGAAACGAAGAGTGATTGGAGTGGATCTTGTTGGTCTCAAAACAACAAATCAATTTAAAAATAGACGAACTACTTAGACAATATAATACCAGAGATCCATATCTAATTGCCGAAGCAAAAGGAATTATTATCATCACAGAAGACTTAGGGGATATTTTTGGATACTATCACAAAATATCTCGTATCCCCTTTATTCATATTAACGAACGACTTTCATATCAAAATCAAGTATTCACCTGCTTTCACGAATTAGGACATGCTATCTTTCATCCGAATGAAAATACCCCTAGATTATCTAAGGTATCGCTATGTTCTGAAATCCGTATAGAAGCCGAAGCAAATTACTTTGCAACAAGATTTCTTATCGATGGAAGTCACCATGATTACTACATACAAACCAAGCAAGAATTATTACAACATTACAGAATACCGAAACAAATGGAAAGATTCATTTGAATTTACAACGTTAACAAAAGGACCTTCTTTATAAATAGAATGGAGTGATTACAATAGCTAGTTTTAGAAAACGTAAAGACAGATGGGAATATCGGATTAGATACAAAGAGATGGGAAAATATAAAGAAGCCTCTAAGGGTGGATTTAAAACAAAAAAAGAAGCTCAATTAGCTGCCGCTAAAGTTGAAGAGAAAATAGCTAACGGAGTTGACGTAAACAGTCATAATATAACATTTAATGACTATATGTATGAATGGTTAAATATTTATAAAAAGGGGACTATTTCTGAACGAACGTATACAAATTACGAAAAGAACATCCGATTGTTCATATTACCCACATTTGGTGATGTAAAATTAAAAGATTTAACTCGTGTTAAATATCAAAAATTCATAAATGACCTTCTAAAGACACGCAGTAAGAAAACCGTAGCACAGATTAACGCTACAATGCACAATGCATTAGAAATGGCAGTTTATGAACTTGAAATTCTCACTAAAAATCCTACAAATAAAATTAGTATCAAAGAACATCAAGTAATCGACAAGCGATTAGAAATTAAATGTTTTGACATAGATGAATTACAGTCATTTTTGAATTATGTTTTGAATGAACAAGCTTCTTTTAAATACTACTCCCTGTTTATGTTTTTGTCCAGGACTGGTCTACGAATTGGAGAGTGTTTGGCTTTACAATGGGATGATATAGAATTTGATAAAAAACATGTCTATATCAAAAAAACATTAATTACCATTCAAAGAAATCAACCTATTAAATTCGGACCACCTAAAAATAAAAGTAGTATCAGAACACTTACTCTGGATGATTCTACTTTAGCACTTTTAAAGCAGGTAAAAATAGAACAAGCTAAGAATACTTTGAGAAATGGGGAATATTACAAGGATTATAACTTTGTATTTACCAATGAAGATAACTCTTGTATGTTGCGAGCTACAGCACTAGTATTTTTAAAAGAAACATGCAAAAAGGGTAAATTTGAATTTATTAAATTGCATGGTTTCAGACATACGCATGCTGTTCATCTTCTACAAAGTGGTGCAAATATAAAATACGTTTCTGAACGTCTGGGGCATTCCACCATCAACATGACAGCGGATGTTTATCTACATGTAACACAATCTATGGAAGCAGCTGCAGTAAATCAATACGATGAGTTTTTAAAAACATGTGGGCAAATTGTGGGCAAGCGGTTTTGACAAAGTATATAAATCGCTTGAAACAGAGGTATTTTATCCTTTATAATGATAATACTGTATTATGATGAAACCCTGTTACTAACTGTTCATCCGATTCCATATGTACTTCTGGAAGTTCTAGCGCTTTTTGAATCAACGGCGTGAAATCATCTTTTTCAATTTTTTGTACACCCTCTAAACCTGCAATATCATATGAAAAGAATCGATCAGAGTATGATCCTTTAATTGGCATAACACAGTTCGTTGTCGCTAATATCGCACCTGTAAATTTTTCAAAAAGACGTCGTTGATCATACCATGCTTTACCGATGTTTCCTTTTAAATGTTTATATTTTTTCAGCTGCGGATATCCGTGTGCTGGTAACATTTCAGAATGCGTATAAATATTAACTTCTTTTCCTTCTGTTTGTTTTAATAACTCTTCTAATGCAAATAAATTATGGCCAGTAACTACAATTGCTTTACCTTCTACATGGTTTTGTGTAATTTGAACAGGCTCTGGAACACCAAAATGATTCGTATGTGCCTCATCTAACAACTCCATCACTCGTAAAGCGGATTGCCCTACTTTCATAGCCATATCAATATGTTCTTGTTCGTTAAAGTTAGAATTGGTTAATGTCATATACAATGCTTCTTGCGTCGTAGCATCTACAAATGCATCCGTATACCCTAGCTGAGCAGCATGCGTACGATAAGCAGCAATTCCTTTTAATCCAAACACAATCGTATCTTGTAAACTTGCAATTGTTTCATTTTTACCGCAAACACCTATTACTTTACATCCGCCTGTTGGCGTTTGTTCACATTGATAACAAAACATGATCATCCCACCCTCTCCCAATCATTCCTTACAAATCAAGCATAATACCCATTGAGGAAAAGGGATGTGATATCAATCACAATAACATATAAAAATTTGTGATAGTTCACATTGTTGACATAATATTTTTACTGTATCCTGATATTCATACTTGCACATGATTTATTCGCATCATATATCGGCGCACTTTTACGGAATACAAATATCATATCCACCTAACATTTCACAAAATTTTCCTTACTGATGGTACAATTAAAGGTATGGAGGGATAATATGGTATACATGATGTTTTATTACGGAACACTGTTTCTTATACTTGGTATTGCAGTATTTCTGTTTATTATGGCTGGGTCACGAAAAATTAGGAATAAAAATCTTTCATTCATATTGATTGGTTTAGGGGTAAATATACTTGCAAGTCCAGTGGCCCTTTTTATAGGGGTGATGGCAACAGATTCTCCATATAGTACGAGACTTGATTTTTGGAAAGGTTTTTTCTTTATTCAAGGAATACCTCTTTGCTTACTACTTATAGCTTTCATTTGGTGGCTTATTCGCCCGCCAAAAGTAACGGTTCAAACGAGTATTGAAAAAGAACTTGAACAAAATAGTAAAAGCACTAAGAAAAAAGCGACACGGAGACGTCCCATTACTGCCTTACGTATCTTAATTCCAATTATTTTAGTAGTAGGCTGTTTGTCTTACATTTTGTATTTACAGGACATTACACTTAAAAAAAGTCATTCTCCAAATAATAAAAATACGATTAAAGTAGTGAAACTAGATTCAGACTCTTCTCTTGGTCCCGCTCCCGTCAGAATTAAATACGGCTTATGGGAACATTTTGACACAAGTATTGCAAATGACGGGGAACGTCTCGACTCCTCAGACGTTTCCATAGATTGGAAAAACGATTATGAAGCAACGATAACGCTACGAGAAAAAGAATCCGTACCCGAAGTTGTGGAATTTAACATATCCAATAAATCCAATGGTCCTGTTTTTAAGAAGGTACAAAAAGTGGTCAGTTCCTTTACCTTTCAAAAAAGTGAATCTCCAAATCTCATAAATATTATCGAGCTTAGAGAAACAATAAAATCAAAAGGACCAAGTCCCAGTTCAACTGTAAGAATCTATTATGGGAAAAGAGGTGGCATTTTAGAAAAATATAAAGAGGTCACTCTTAAGGAAATGTATACGACAGACAACTTCAATATCAATTGGAGAAACGATGAACAAGTACAGGTAGAAGTAATAGAAGAAAATGTAGTAACAACTAGCATTGTGATTGATGTGTCAAAGTAAGTTTTTTCACATGTTATAACTGTTTTCTACCTGGCACTTGAGAGATACATAGTATTTACAAACAAAAAGATTTATAAACATGATGAGCCCCCTCTTTCTTTACAATACATTTACACTATCTTAACATTACTTACATTATTTATATGATATATTTATATAGAAATACTTAAGAAATTTCATGTACATTGTTATCTTTATAATCTCTGATTTAATTGATAAGAGATTATGTTATATTTTCATACCAGGGGTGAATGAGGATGACTGAAACTTTAAAAACACTTATAATGCTTGATGCTACTTACGTTGTTATAGCAATTATGACGGTACTGGTATTTGTATACTTGGAATTAAAATCTCAGTAACATATGCAGGCTTCGCATTTAAATATAATTAGAAGAAAACGAGGAGAAAATTATTTCTCCTCGTTTTTTTATTTCAACAAATCCAATGTATGTAAAAGTAATCCTCTGTCCCCTACTTCTCCATGACCAGGCACTACTGCATTTATATTTCTATAGCGCGTCAACACGTTCTCAATCGATGTAGACCATTCATTTACATAAGCATCAGCCACGTTTCCTAAATCTTTAGCGGACGCTGATTTCACTAAACAGCCCCCAGCTAAAATATTGTATTGCGGTAGCCATACGACGATATTATCTTCTGTATGTCCTTTCCCTGGATAAAACGTTTCTACTTTCATATTTCCAAACTTCAAATTCGTACTGGTTTGTAAATCTCCAAGTGGTTCTTCATAACCATTTATCTTTGCTAATTCTGCAGTCAATGCTGTACTATGCGCTTTAATGCCTCTTTCTTTCAACGTTTTTAATCCGCCAATTCGATCAGCGTGCGCATGTGTAATAATGACATCCGTTACGCGCTTCTTAAATTTCTTTTCTACCATCTCTATTAATTCCTTCGTTAACTTATCATCCCAAGAAGAGTCGACAAGTACTAACCCTTTAGAAGTAGTGAGAACTAGACCGTTCGAAGGAACTGCTTCTCCGTTAAAATAACCTAACTCCGTATGAACCCACACATTTTTGTTTAACTGAGAAATTGAAATGGTTCCTGTCTCATTTTTCATTACTTTTTGCTCTAGCTTTTGTTCCGCTTTCACAGAAGAAATCGTACTAATAAATTGAGTTGCTCCTAGTAAACTTACACATACCCCTACTTTTAATAATGTATTTTTCATTTTCTCCACCCTTTCTTTCAAACAAAATAGTTATTACCTATATTAGACAATTCATCTCAAATGTTTGTTCCATCTTTTCTTACATATTTTTCATAACATTAATAAAAAGCACACAAATTTTGTACGCTTTAAAACTTAATCTTTTATTCCATAATTTTCAAACTCTTCCTCGTTCCCATAAAATACATTCAAATCAATATACTTCTCTTTTCCATTATAACCATTTAATCTCCCGCGGTTCGTGTATTGCCAAAACGTCCACTTTCTCTCATCAGATAAACTCGGTTCTGTAAAAACACTACGAATCCATATATCACATTGGGGATACGCATTCTTTATATACAAATCATATGCCTCTTGAGTTGCATACAATATTACTTTCTTACCGTAATGTTTTTCTAACATTTCAATCATGACCGACAACTCTTTCACAACATCTTTACGCTTAGGGGGATTATCTTTTTTGTCAGCATAAAACTCAACATCAATTACGGGTGGCAATGCTTGTTTATATTTTGAAACAGTTCGTATATATTGCTCTGCTTGTGTTTCACCCTTACTATCAAAACTAAAAAAATGATACGCTCCGACGCGCATACTTGTCTTATTCGCATTCGTCCAATTTTTCGCAAAGTACTTATCCACAAATGCGCTTCCTTCAGTAGCCTTTATAAACGCAAACTTCATATTTTGCTTTTCCAACTCCCTCCAATCTATATCACCTTGATACGATGCGACATCTACACCTTTTATTTCATACTTATCCGCACTTATTTGATTCGGAATAAATATGCCTTGAAAAACTAAGTAAGCGACAACACTCATTACACTAATTAAGGTAAAGACTCCTCCTATAATAAGCTTCTTTTTCATCCGTATCCCCCATCTTTACAAATTAAAATCCTACCTACCATTCACGCTTTTTATTTATCCTCATTTTTTCTTCAAATGCCTTCCCTAAATCAATTTCTAATTTGTTTGCTAAATCACATACATTCCAAATGACATCAAACATTTCTAAACCAATCTCTCTTTTCGAATCTTGTATTTTATCACGCTTTAATATAACTTCCGCTAATTCACCTAATTCCGCCATCGCATACATTGTACGCTCTTCAATTGTTGTATCTTGAAATCCTTTTTCTTTACTGAAATTTGATACATATCTCTGGAATTCCACAATATCCATACTTAATCTCCCTTCATGATAAATACTCCGTTTTTCTATTACACTTAAAATCAAAAATGTATTTTGTTAAATTATAACATTCATACTATAATTTATTTACAGCCCTTTAACGGAGGTGTTTTCAATGACTCTCTTCGCTTCTCCATCATTATTCATACTAGCAATCATTTCATTTGCACTAGCCTATTTCATCGGAGTTAAACAATACACTTGGCTCTTATCAGGATTCAATGAACGCAGTGTACCAAATAAAGGAAAGTTATCGAAAATAGTTGGCCTTTATAATTTAACTGCTGGTGCTATTGCCACAATTGGTAGTGTCTTCACTACTCCTAATGTCAAAATCTTATTTCCTAATCATTATAATTGGCCACGTTATAATCGCTGCTTATGTAAATACACGTATGGTAAAATGAAAAAGATCACCCAAATGGATGATCTTTTTTATAATTTATCAACATATTGCTTCGCTTCTAATAAGGAAAAACCAAAAGCTTCTCTGACTCTCTTAACTGCTGTAACTGTTTTTCCTTCCTCCATAAGCTGACGCAACTCTTTATTAATTTCAGGTTCTCTATCTATAATTCCCATTTCTTTCGTAATTAGCTGTAATCTATCTTCCATTCTCTTTAAACGTGCATCCGTTTTCTTTTCGATTCTATTTAATTTTTCACCAATATAAATAAAGCCAAAGACCGCTATCGGTATGATCATCCAAAATTCCATGACTATTCCTCCTCATTAGCTTTCATTTGTTTTATTTCACTAACTTATGTAAATTTTACCACAAGACACATTTAATGTATAATAGTAATATACAACACTATTGATAATACCTTTTATTTTAGGGGGACACATTATGAAAAGATTTTTTAAGACGTTACTACAATTTGTAGTTCTTTCATTTGCACTACATGTATTATTTGATATCATTGGCTGGCTTGTTTTCAATGCGCCAATTCAAAACAAACAAATCATTATTTCCTTACTAACAACCTCATGGCTAATGTACATGTACCGAGATAAATTTTTTAAAACATTCACTTCGAATTAACTAAAAAAAACTTCATCGATAAAAGATGAAGTTTTTTCTTTTTCTCTCATTCTCTCTATTAACTACTGTATAATAGAACTAACATTCTGTCTTTTCGAAGAAAGGAGTCACTATGAACTTAAAAAGTAACAATATATACGAAAAAATGAACCAATATTCCGTTGCAGGTTTAAGCCTTGCCGTTATACGTGACGGCACACTAGACGAAGTCGCTACTTTCGGAACACTTGAATCTGGAACAACTAGAACTGTCACTACGGATTCCATATTCAATTCTTGTTCAATTAGTAAATTCTTCACTACAATGCTTGTATTAACGTTATCAGATCAAGAAATCGTGCATTTAGACGAAGACGTAAATGTTAAACTCACATCTTGGAACATACCTACCAATCTATTTACCTCCCATAAAAAAGTCACATTGCGAAATTTATTAAGTCACCAATCTGGAATTATTGATCCTCCTAATAGTTTTGAACATTATACACTTGTACAAGGGCGACCAAACATGTCTGAAATCCTTGTTGGTAAAACATCCTATTGCCCAGTACCGATAGAGATAACTTATAAACCAGAAAGTGAATTTCACTACTCTGATGCAAACTTTTGTATTATCGAACTACTACTTGAAGATATAACCTGAAAAACATTCAACCTTTTACTTGAAGAATATATCTTTCAGCCACTGCAGCTGAAGAATAGTAGAGTATTTTCTACTGAAGATATAAAAAAAATGGAGGCCTTTGCTTGTGGGCATAATAAAGATGGCACCGTTACAAATGAGAAGTATCCATTTTATCCATTCGCAGCTGCTTCAGGTATTTGGACAACACCAACAGACTTATCAACTTTAGTAATTGAAATCATTCATTCCTTGCAAGGACAGGGCAGACTAAAACTTTCTCAAAAATTAATACAAGATATGATTTCTCCTCAAGGTTGCTCAAAATGGACTGGGTTAGGGGTTTTTCTAGATGATTCGAATGAAGACTTACAAACGTATTCACTTGGATGGGGCGTTGGATTTCAATGTATGCTAGTATGCTATCCATACCGAGGTAATGCTGCTGTTATAATGACGAACACTGACTTAGGTGTTCATCAAATGGAAGGGATTATTGGTGACGTCTTAAAAACGTTATCCTTATAATGAAAAGAAAGAAGCTGTTCCTTCCAGCTTCTTTCTTTATATTATATTTTTCGCAACAATTTTTATATGTTCTGGTGCGATAATCTCCGTTATACTTTCTTGGAAATCTTCCTGCAACATTTCTTCAACATGTTCTAACTGCACTTCAACATGTGTGCATTCTAAATTATGTATATTTAATAATGCATAATGATCTTTTTTCTTAATTACTAAATATTGATTTTCCTCTGTTACAAGTACAGAGCCTAATCGTACCCCTAGCAAGCGTTGATCATCAAACTTCACAACCATTTCCCCCTTCCTTAATCCAAAACGCGACCTCTATGTAATAAAATAACATCTTAGGTAATCTATTCTTTATAAACTATATCACAATTTATTAAAATATAGATATCATATTTCCTTTCACTAAAAATCCTTATTCTTTCATATATTTCGATACAAAAAACTTTCTCAACATAAAATTAGAATTTTCAGTTTTTATTCCCGTGAAAATCTATTATAATAAAGTTAATAAATGATTGACCTCTCCTAATTCATGTACATATGGATGATCAGTAGTTGTTGCTACTGATCTATTTTTTTGATTTCAGAAAGTAAATACGCTGCATCCTTTCCTACACCACAAATAAGTGCAGAGCCCCTTTGAGATTGCCACGGCAAACCGATATAATATAATCCTTTTACTGGACTTATTCCTCTTACATGATTAGGAAATCCATTCCCATTCACTGCCTTTTCTATTTCAATCCATTTATAGTTCTGAATAAAACCAGTTGACCATATAATGCTTTCTGCACTATATGTGCCACCATTTTGAAAGATAATATTATTCTCTGATGCACGAACCACTTTTTCCTCTAGTTTAATTGCCCCACTACGAATAAGTTTTTTACCTGCAAAACCAAAAATAGGATCCTTTCTCTTCTGAAACCACTTTCCCCTCTTTGTATTTAGCTCAGCGTACAATAAACCCAATTTTTCTAACCAACTAAAAATACTTTTTCCAAAAAGATGTAACGGTAAAAATGTTAGCGGATGACTGATAGACATTGTAACTTCATGAGTTTTTGCAAGTTCTACTGCGATTTGCATTCCGGAATTCCCGCCACCTACTACTAGTACTTTTCCCTTAGGAATTTGTGATGGTGATTTATATTGTGATGAATGTACTTGAAAAACATGCGATGAAAGATGTTGTGAAAATGAGGGGATGTATGGTTGCTGAAAACCACCTGTTGCGATAACAACCTTTTTTGATTGTAAAGTTTCTGTAGGAGTATGTAATTCGAATATATCTTTTTCTTTCTTTATTTTAAAAATTTCGGTTTGCAATTGGACCGGTAATGTAAAGTGCCTTGCATATTCTTCTAAATACGTTGCCATTTCATCTTTACATGGAAATCCCTGTCCTTCTCCTTTTACTATCATACCTGGTAAACTACTGTATTCCCTCGGTGTGAAGAGCTGTAAAGAATCATATCTATTTCTCCATGAATCCCCAATTCGGTTTCCTGCCTCAAGTAATAAAAAATTATACCCTTCTTGCTTCAAGTAATATCCCATTGTTAATCCAGCTTGACCAGCTCCAACGATAATTATATCTTTCATTCTAATCCCCTCCCTCTCACAATACATGAATACTTGTTCATATATTCATACGTTTCTGTAATCATAACACTTTATTTTTACATCATTCAATATTTACTCAAAATAAAAAAGAGCAGTTTATTATAAAGTAAACTCCCCTTCATTCTATCTTCCCAGTCTTTAGTGCCTGTGCCCAGTCATGCCTTTCCTGTTGAACAGCTAACCCCGCAGCTTCTTCCCAATTATAAGGAACTGAAATTTTTTCAATTATCCATTCTCCAAAAACCTCTTCTATCACTACATATTTTGCGTGCGGGGTTCCCGACTCCATTTTATGTATAACAGGTAATTCATCTTTGTATGCAGGAAGTCCTACACTCCCTGGATTTATAACTATCTTACCGTTTGCCAAATAAACAACTCTAGGAATATGCGTATGACCACATACTATTATTTTTTGTTCTATATTTTGGAGTTGATCCAATATATTTTTTTCACTCTTTAATACTGCACCATTCTCGTCCATCTCTTCTAGTAAATACACCTCATCTGAAGTTGGTGTACCATGACAAAATAAAATATCGTCTACAATACATTGCGAAGGATGTTGTTTTAGCCAATCTATATGACTTTCTGTTAATTGATTTTGGACAAAAGTTAGTGCAGCAGACTGCTCTTGTATAGGTTCCCAAAGCATGCGATCGCAGTTTCCCTTAATATGTATCATCTCGTTATTCATTAATATTTCAATTGTCTCTAAAGGATCTAACGGCCCATACACGCTATCGCCTAAATTGATTATCATTTCGACATTACGACGTGCAATATCTTTTAATACAGCTTTTAACGCGTGACTATTTCCATGAACATCTGAAATGATCGCTATTTTCCTATTCATTGTAGCACCTACTTTGATAAATTATTTAGGATATCTCAATTTCTAAACCTTTTCCTCATAAAATATAATTCTATTTGAAAACGGATCAATCACAGTTAATTCCATTGTATCCCACGGTGTTCTCTCTATATCAGGTTGTGAATACGCATATTCTTTATTCAATAATATGGAATGATAATCCTCTACATTATCTATTTTGACCCGAATCGCACCGCCTGGCGAAGCATCCCCATGATGTTCTGATAAATGTATTACAGCATCATGTAACGAAATTTGCATATATAATGGCATATGTTCCTCATACCGATGTTCCCAATCCATTTTAAATCCTAAAAAATCTATGTAAAATAGCTTTGCTTTTTCAATATCAAAAATTCTAAATATAGGTGTAATCATTTATAATCTCCTCCTATTTATAAACATCTGCCGCTAGTTCCCTCAAAACATCCACATTCACTACTTCAAAGCAACCATTGTTTTTCTTTATAATCTCTTTATCACAAAAAATATTTAATGTACGTAATAGATGTCGATAACTCGTTCCTAACAATTCAGCTGTTTCCGTTAAATTCCCACTAAACACAATTCGATTTCCGTGCTGCACCGCTCGTTCCCCCGCTGCTAACATGTAACTCGCCAATCTATTTTCAAGTGGATATAGTAAATTAATTGTACTATTTTTTGAAAGTCGATTTAACTTATGTGCTAATGATCCGCAAATACATCGTAAAAATTTCGCATCATGAAATAATTGATTTCTCACTTTCCCTAAAGGTAAACCAACACAATATGAATCTGCCATCACTTGTACGTTTGAAGCAGTCTTTTGGGAATGAATTAACTCCACATCCCCTAACAGCTGCAAACTATCATAAAAGCATAATAATACAGATTTACCGTTACTTAATGTATTAAACGCTTTCGCTTTTCCCTCAACGAAGAAAAATAAATAATCTATCTCTTCATTTTCTCTACAAATAAACTCGTTCTTTTTAAAAAATATGAGTTCCATATACGGTTTCATATCATTACTAAAAAAGGAGTCAATATTATTTTGTTTCATATACTCTGCTAATTTAATAGAATTACATATTTTCTTCATAGTTCCCCCGCCTTTACAACTCATCCCCATTGTAATCAAAATTTTCTTCTTCCACTATGACATATGTCATAGTAATACACAATTTCAGCATGATACATTCATTACAAATATGAAATACAAAGGGGATATTACATTGTATAACTTTCTTTCTGTCTTTATTGGTGTGCTCATCGCCGTTATGCTTCCATTGAATGGGATTTTATCTGAATTAATTGGCAAGTATACAGCAAGCGTTGTCATTCACCTTGTCGGTTTAATTGCAGTTATTTTCGTTTTAATCATAAACAAAAATAAAATTCGTTTCGATAAAGGTATTCCACTTTTTCTATATAGTGCTGGAGCAATTGGGGTATTCACTGTTCTTTTTAATAATATAAGTTTCTCTGTCCTTGGTGCCTCTATTACGATCGCATTAAGTTTACTTGGTCAATCCATTGCTTCCATCGTTATTGATCATTTCGGCTTATTAGGAATGAAAGTTGCAAAGTTTGAAAAGAAAAAACTAATTGGATTATGTTTCATCTCTTCCGGAATTATAATCATGACAATTTATTAATGGAGGCAGAAAAATGTTATATATTACGATCGCTATTTTAGCTGGTGTTTCTATCGTTGTGGCTAGAATTATTAACGCAAATTTAGCAGCGAAGATTGGAAATTGGGAAGGCACGTTTTTTAATTATATTACTGGATTATTTTTCTCTATGTTATTTTTAATTTTCAGCTCAGATTCAATGTACATTCCTGTTCATACGTTGCAGTCTATTCCTATCGCTGTTTACTTAGGAGGATTAGTAGGCGTTATCGTTATTTCATTATCCAACTATATCACTCCTAAAATATCAGCATTTTATTTAACGTTACTCATCTTTATTGGACAATTATTTGCGGGGACTATCATTGATTTCATCTTGTCACACGAACTCTCTATGGGCAAAGTTGTCGGTGGTATTTTCGTACTAATCGGGCTCACTTACAATTTACTCGTGGATCGTCCGATAAAAACTGTGAAGCATAACCAAGTTCAACTATAATACTTTGTGCTTACCTATCATATATTAATAGAAACACTCTTCATACGAAGTAATAGAGAGGAGAATATTCTATTAAGAAAATCATTTTACTGCTAGGTAGCGCATTGATTATTTTTGGTATCGTATGGTTTTTAAATTCAGGGAAATCTATTCAAGATTTCTATACAGCAAATAAACCAAAGAAGAAAGCTACTATCATTTCAACGCAAAGAGACCCGAATGAGCCCCCTGTCTTTTTAGGAAAACAGGAAATAAAAGATATACATGTCGAGTCAATAAAAACAAAAAAGGATATCTTTCTCACGAAAACAGATGAATTAAAAACTTTCATTAACAGTATGGATACCGCCAAAAAAGGAAAATTAACATTAGATGAAGAAGGATCAGATTTAATAGATTGTGATATGTGGATTACTTTCGAAGATGGAACTTATAAAAAATATTTCATATGGGTAGTTGACCATCACAATAACGAAGTAATGATTGCTCAACAAGATACTCCTGATGATGTAAACCTTACGTACTATCAATTAAATGAAGACAGTTCCAAAAAAGTTTATAACTTATTTAAAAAAATTATTTAAACGAAAAGTCATGAGCGAATAAACTCATGACTTTTTGCACTATATATATTCTGGGAACACTTTACATCCCTTTTCCTGTTCTATATCATGTCCAAAGAAAACAATCGGCTTCTCTTTCATTACAACTTCTTTTAAACGTTTAATTGAAGATAAAGCTAATTCTGGATCAAATCCAGCAAACGGCACTTCATCTTCAAAATTCTCTTTCGTATAAGATGCATCAATCGTTAATAATACAGGACCAGATTTTTCTGTCTTAATTAATAGTGACTGATGCCCCGGAGTATGTCCTGGTGTATACAATAATTGAACTCCTGGTACTACTTCATAATCCCCTTCAATGATTTTGTAGTTTAAATTCGGCAATTTACATTCTTTCATATATTCTTCACTATGTTGTGCCGCCTCATATTCAGCACGCTGTACAAAGATTGGTGTATTTATAAATGCGCCATTTCCTCCTGCATGATCAAAATGCAAGTGAGAACTAATAATATAAAGAAGGTCTTCCGGCTCATAACCAACCCGTTTTAAAATATTCACGATTCTATCTTCTTCAGTCATTTTCGGTAAAACCTGCCCTTCGACAAATGTACCGTTAAAAAGACCTTCATTATTAACCGCACTTTCTGGCATACCTGTATCTACTAAAATAAGCCCCTCTTCTGTATCCAGAAGATAACACCATACAGGTAAGTTCAATAAATTTCCCGGTGTGAGCATGATCTAACATACAACGACCTGCTGGGATGAAATAAAGCTTC
This sequence comes from Bacillus cereus group sp. TH152-1LC, assembly GCF_027710505.1. Lineage (NCBI taxonomy): Bacteria > Bacillati > Bacillota > Bacilli > Caryophanales > Bacillaceae > Bacillus > Bacillus cereus group sp. TH152-1LC. The sequence goes on from NZ_JAQFNK010000006.1 coordinate 26,435, forward strand.
TTTACTGTCATTATGTATCCACCTTTACATTTAGTTTTGAATAAAGTCCACAGTAAAAAATTCCTCCTGTTAGAAATAAACTCCTTCTCTTCTTTCACTGTTTCAACTATTATTTTTGAGTCATTCACAAATTCTCCTTATATTATTAATTTCTATTCGTTATTTCCCTAAAAATTGAGAGTAAGAAATCAACTGTTTGTATTTTCAAATATGAAAAGGATACACACTTAAACGAATGTTACATATAAAAGAACCGACTACCTATATGTTGAGAAAGGAGTCGGTTCTTTTTTTTATTTATTATTGCTCTTTATGTGCGGCGAACTGAGATTATAAAAGGTAATATGCTATTGTTTTTCCACTGTAATATTTCCGTTATGTGTGTTTAATTTAATTACATTTTCTCCTTTTCCAATAACCGTATTTCCATTATATTTATCAAGGATATTCGCTCTACCATTGTCAACACCAACATTAAATTGAACATTAGTTGGTTCTTTTTCAGTTGCAATATTAATTTTTCCATTGTGAGTCGTAAAATTGAGATTTCGATCCAATTCATTCGTTTTCAGAGTAAGACTTCCATTTTTAGTTTGCCCCTCTATTTCACCTTCAACATGGTCTAGCATTATTCGTCCATTGTTCGATTTCACATGAATATTTTGTGCCAATACATCTTTGAAATCCATAATTCCATTGTTTGTTTCTGCGATAATTTTTGGCGAATTGATCTCTCTTAATTCAACACGTCCATTGCTTGTATTGATATTAAAATGGGTTACGTTTAGTTTCTTAGCAGCAACGTAGCCATTATTATTGGAAACTTTTAATGAATCATATTGTTTTTCGGGTAGATACACATTTAATGTTAATGGCGCCAATACTTCAGAAATATTAAAGTTGAACCAGCTCTGTTGTTTTTCTTTGTAAGAAATGAGAAGCGTTGAATCTTCCTCATCCGTAGCTAATGTTCTTTTTACGTTTGGATTGACCTCGCCATCTAATTTTACTTTCACGTTACTATCTGTTGTAGAATTGATGTTAACACGAACGTTATTCGTATCGATAATGACGCTTGACACATTATTATTATTAATGACCTTTTCTTCTGAAATTGGTACTGCATCAATTGAACGATAAGTGAATAAACTTCCGATAATACCAATAATGAAAATAATACCTGCAATGATTGAAAGACTCTTTTTATTTATCATGCTTCAAACCACCTTTTACTAATGCTATATTGAACTTTAAATAACGAACAAATCCATTCTTTGCTAGCTTCGTTAAAAATAACATAGCAATAACAATGAAATATCCAAGTCCACAAAGTGCTAAAGAAATAAAAAGATTAAATAGTAAGAATGTATTTGGATGTATGATAGTATCAACTAAAACAAGTAATGGTGCACCTAAAAATGAGATACCTAGAACCCATCCTGAAAAAATCAATGCCGCTAATGTAATTGCAGGTGCAAGCACGATTAACAAATTGAAAAAACCTAATCCAATTACTGCCCAAATTGCCCGGAAAACATTTCCTGTTGTCGCACTTGTTGTTACTTTCTCAATATGATAATCTGCTAATAACTCTTTGGCAATTTGAGCTGGAGAACCTAATGAAGCTGCAATTTCTTCTTCGCTTTTCCCTTCCTCTAATCCGAAAGTAAAATGTTCTTCATAATCTTTTAAAATATCTGCACGCTCTTTATCAGATAACCTTTTTAGAGATACATTTAATTGTTGTAAAAATTTATCTTTCGTCATTACGTACACCTTCTTTAATTAATTGATTGACACCTTGTGAAAACTCATTCCATTCCTCCAAAAGTTGATACAAATACGTTCTACCTTTATCCGTCAGTGTATAGTACTTTCTTGAAGGCCCTTCTGAAGACTCCTGTAAATACGTTGTAAAATATTCTTCCTTAGTTAGCCTTCGAAGAAGAGGATAAACAGATCCTTCTGATATTTCAATTTGATTGGATATACTTCGAACTAATTCATATCCATAACGGTCTTGCTTATCAAGTAAGACAAGAACACAAAGTTCTAAAACTCCTTTTTTAAATTGTACATTCAATATTCATTCACCCTATTCTAATTGACATCAACTACTGTTTATTATTCAGTACTGTTTTATAATAAGTAACTACAGGTATAACATAACACTTAGTATTGTTCATTGCAAGGTACACTACAAAAATAAATATATCTTTCTGCTTATAAAATCAAAACGATGGCTGACCCTCTCCAGTTACAAAGTTCTAAATGAGACAGAAACAGGTATTTTTCAAAATGGAAAAGACTCAACTTTTTTACATAATGACACTTTACCTACTATAATAAAAGAGAAACACTCTTACTTTAATGGAGGGAATACAAATGAAAGCAATTGGTTTACATGAATACTTACCTATTGAAGAAGAAAACAGTTTAATTGATATTGAAGTTGAAAGACCTGTTGCTACAGGAAGAGATATACTCGTTAAAATTAACGCTATTTCCGTTAACCCGGTTGATACAAAAGTTCGCTCTCCGAAAGATAAAAAAGAAGATGTAGCGAAAATACTCGGCTGGGATGCTAGTGGTGTAGTCGTACAAACGGGCGAAGGTTGTACGTTATTTAAAGAAGGCGACGAAGTATTTTACGCTGGAAGCATTACGAGACAAGGTACATATAGTGAATACCACCTAGTTGATGAAAGAATCGTTGGTAAGAAACCTAAAACGTTAAATGATGCTGAAGTTGCAGCACTTCCTTTAACGGCTATCACGGCTTGGGAAGGTTTATTTGAACGTTTAGGTATTGATTATAATAAAAGAGATGAGAATACATTCAAAAACATTTTAATTATTGGCGGTGCTGGTGGTGTTGGCTCGATTGCCATTCAACTTGCAAAATGGGCTGGACTGAATGTAATCACAACTGCATCCCGCCATGAAACGATACATTGGGTTGAAAAATTCGGTGCCGACTATATCATTAACCACCACCAACCTTTACAAGATCAAATATTAGAGTTTGGACTAAAAGACGTAGATTATATTTTCTGCTTAAACAATACAGATCAACATTGGCAAGCAATATGTGACCTCATTAAACCACAAGGAAAAATCTGCTCTATCGTAGAAAATGAGCACCCTCTTGAGATGGGCGTTTTAAAAAGCAAAAGTGCTACATTCGTTTGGGAGTTTATGTTCACAAAAGCAATGTATGAAACTGGCGATATGATTACGCAGCACGAACTATTAAATAAAGTAAGCGAACTACTAGATGAAGGTATTTTAAAGACTACATTAAATGAAACATTATCACCAATTAACGCTGAAAATGTAAAGAAAGCACATGCACTGCTTGAAAGCGGAAGTACAATTGGGAAAATCGTTTTAGAAAAGTTTTAATAACAAAAAGTCCGATTTCCAAATGAGGAATCGGACTTTTTACTTATCTTTATTTACTTGAAATCTCTTGATCATTTTGAATATCTAACGGAGGTCGTTTCCCTATTCCGAAAGCGTAGAAACTAATTGTTACGATAGCTAAGAAAACAATACCTACAACTAGTGAAATACGCGTATCATCGTTAAACCACATTCCGATTAATACCATAATTAAAAAGGCAATCGTCAAATAGTTTGTAACAGGAGCAAATGGCATTTTGAACGGATGATCTTTCATCTCTGCCCCTTTTGCTTTTCTAAAATTAATTTGACTTATTAAAATGACGAACCATGGTACCATACCAGGAAGTACACTCGCACTATATACATATACGAATAAGTTTTTCGGTGCGATATAACTTAATACAACACCAACCGCTAAACCGATAATTACACCAACTGTACCGAATAATGGTACACCATTTCCAGAAAGTTTCGTGAAATATTTCGGCGCTTGTCCATTTACACCTAACGTATACAGCATACGACCCGCACTATAAATACCACTATTACAACCAGACATTGCCGCTGTAATAACGACGAAGTTAATAAGTCCAGCTGCTGCCGTAATACCAACCTTCGCAAAAGTTGCTACGAATGGACTACCAATTGTACTTAATTGATCCCACGGATACACAGTTACAATAACGAAAATAGCACCAATATAGAATATTAAAATACGCCAAATTGTACTTTGAATCGCTCTTGTAAGTGTCTTCTTCGGATCCTTCGCCTCACCAGCAGTAATACCGATTAATTCCACCCCTTGGTATGCACCAACTACAAGTGATAATGCAAAGAAGAACCCTGAAAAACCACCTGTAAAGAACCCACCATTTGCCCAAAGGTTAGATATACCAATCGCTTCTCCGCCGTTACCAATTCCAAAGAAAATAAGTCCAAACCCCGCAATAATCATTAATAGAATTGTAACGATTTTAATCATCGCAAACCAAAATTCAAATTCACCAAATGACTTAACAGAAATTAAATTAGCTGCTCCAAGAATAACCATTGCGATTACACCTGGTATCCAAGCTGGTAAGTCCGGGAACCAATATTTCATATATGCTCCGACCGCAATGATTTCTGACATCCCAACGATAACCCACTGGAACCAGTTACTCCACGCTGTCATATAACCAGCTAACGGATGAATATACTTATGGCCGAACGTCGCAAATGAACCTGTACTCGGCTCCATATACAACATTTCGCCCATCGCACGCATAATGAAGAAGATAAAAATACCCGCAATTGCATACGCAAGCATTACTGACGGACCTGTCCATTTAATCGTGCTGGCTGACCCCATAAACAAACCAACACCAATCGTTCCGCCTAAAGCAATCATTTGAATATGACGTGCTTCTAAGCCTCTTTTCAATTCTTTGTTTGCCACTTCACTTCCCCCTCTTAGATGATTCATAGCCGCATTTTAAAACAAGATTCTTTCCCCTAATTCCTTTCGGCCCTGAAAATGATGAAGCAAACATCATTTTAGGCTAACTTTAAAGCTATCCTAAAATCGTTTTTTGCCTCTTACAAAATTCTCAAAACCTTTCATCTTCCAATATTCTATAAATCTTAAAATTACTTACCTTATATTAATTCATTTATCTGAAAAGTTCAATTATTTTTTCAATAAATTATTATACATAAGTCTGATTAATTTTTAACTAAATTAACAATAAAATACATCTATTCAATATGCTTCCTGCATGAATATTATTACAGTATAAATAACCGAGGAGAGTATTTCTTCCTCGGCTTCATACTGCATGTACTTCACTAATTATAGTTTGTACTATAATTGCTTACACATACAATTAACACATCACGTATAAATTTAATATATTAGTAAACTACAAAGTCACTAACTTCTGTATCTCTTATTTATCGCGTTATCACAACTAAAAATTCTCTATCTCCATCCCCTACTTTAAGAAAAATATAATTACACTTAAATCTACCAACAATACCTTTAATTTTTGTTCGTATATCCACTAATCATTTTCATAAAATATAAAAGAGTCTCATTAAAAAAATGAGACTCTTTTACTATTTCATATTTAAATCATTTTTGAAGTTTGTTTCTCTAAAATAAACACTTTAGTAAACACCATCATGATAACTACTATAGCTAGAAAATAAAGTGGCATCACGAGTAACGAGCCCGTGTGCAGCTGACTCATTCCCCAAATTGTCATCGTTACAATTACATAGTACCCTAAGCTAAACAAAGCTCCTGCTGTACCAATGACATCTTGAAAATCTACTAATGCTAAACTTAAGCAATTAGGTAACGCTATCCCAATTCCTAATAGCAATATAAACATCGCTACTAAAAATACAATCATATATATTATATTAGGATTTGTTCCAACAAACGTAATAACTGATAAAAGGATAGCTCCTCCTGTCATTACAAGACAACCGATATATATAATCTTCTCTGGTTTATTTGTGGCAAGCAATCGTTTTGAAACTTTTGCTCCAATAATAGAAGCGGAAGCAACAACAATTCCTAAAAATCCATACATACTAGGCGATAACTGAAAGTATTCAATAAAGATAAACGGCGCTTCTGCATAGTAGCTAAATAAAACACCATTCGCTCCTCCAATTAATAACCCATATGTTACTACTTTCGGATTTGTAATTAACCTCTTCAAGACTGAAAACACATTTATTTTATTCGTTACTGAGTCCGTTTTTGTTTCCGGAAGAGAAACAAACGTATACAGAAAAATTCCGAAACTCATAATTACTAAACTTAAAAATACGATTTTAAATCCAAACATTTGATCAAGAAAGCCACCAATTAACGGTCCTATCGCTGGTGTAAAAGCAATGACTGCCGAAATTTGAGCAAACATAACATGCCTCTTATGCCCTTCTACACTTTCACGAAGAATCGTTTGTGTCACAACAGAGCCAGCACTTGCTCCAAACGCTTGAATAAAACGACTTAGCAATAAAACTTCAATGGAATTTGCAATAAAGCATAAGAAACTTCCAGCGCCATATACAACAATTCCAAATAACATCGCCGGGCGACGGCCAATTATATCCGATAACCAACCAATAAAAAATACACCTAAAGCAAATCCAGCAAAATACACACTAAGAGTTAACTGTACCTCATTATTACTTACGTGTAGCGCCTTTGAAATATCAGGTAAAGACGGTGTTTAAATCGTTTCACTAATTTGCGGAAATGCAACAAGAATAATCATTAACAAAAGTGATGGTACTGAGACTTTTTTCATTTTTCATACCCTCCTATAACTTTGAAAATCTCAGAAATAAAAAGACTTTCCTAAGCTACGGAACAGGAGGGGCCATTATAGAAATTCGATCATAAAACAACAAAGAAAACACCTCAATTACGTATGTTAATACTTATAGGAGGGTAATATTAACATTGATTTTTTAAATATACTTTTTCAATTATATTACATATTACATTTCTTTTTCTAGTGTGGAGCCTTGAAGAATTTGTTAAAAGGATAACTTGAAGCAACCACCTTTTTGTGGAATAATTAGAAATAGTTTGAATCTATAGTTCTAATTATTAAACGATAGACTAGCATATTTCTAATTTCGCAAAGCTTACAAACAGGAGGATTTTTGTAATGATTGAAATTTTAAGGACAGTAATAAATTTCCTAATTGCTCTATTCTCAGGAGAATTACCAATTGTATATTATGTGTGGATTATTACCCTATTCCTAATTCAAATAAGCCAATCTACTCTGAATTATAGACTCTTTAACAAGAAAGATAATTTCAGTATTTATATATCTGAAGGATTACTCGCTTTTATTATTTTATTGTTTGGAGGCATGTTAGTATCTAAGTTACTTGCTTACATAATAGACGATCCTACTATTAGTATGACAAATGTAACACATTATTTTATTTCTCTTATTATATTAACTATATTTGTCGTCATAAGCTGTCTTAAAAATTTTATAGAAACATCTATCAAAAATAAAAATGTGTCTCTTTTTAGCTTTTTAGTAGTTTCCTTAATAACAAGTATACTTTCATTCAAGTTTTTATCACCTTTAATCGAAGGTTCTTTTTCTCTTTCTAAATCTTTTATAACCACTTTAATCATTCTTGTAACTATATCAATTCCTCTATTAATTGCCTTAGAGGAAAAGTATGCAGATGAAAAATAATTCTTGCATTTATAGTTTGAAATTGAGTGTCTATTCTTTTTTAGCCGTGTAACTAAAAAAATAACTGTCATTGAATCAAAATTTAAGCAGAAATGAGGACTACAATTGAGCATTGAACAACAATTATATGATGCAGTGAAAAGGTTAATTGACCAAAGATACCCACATGGTTGGGGCGGAGCTGCAGCAATTCGTGTAGAAGATGGATCCATTTATACAAGTGTGGCCCCTGACGTAATAAACGCTTCAACAGAACTTTGTATGGAAACAGGTGCAATTTTAGAAGCACATAAGTTTCTTAAGAAAGTTACACATTCGATTTGTCTTGCAAGGGAAAATGAGCATTCTGAGTTAAAAGTATTATCGCCTTGTGGTGTATGCCAAGAACGTTTATTTTATTGGGGACCAGAAGTACTATGCGCTATTACAAATTCTAAACAAGATATTATTTTCAAACCGTTAAAAGAGTTACAACCATACCATTGGAGCGAAGCATATCATGATGAATTCGTAAAAGAATGGAGTACGAGGTAAAGTGAAATCTGCTCGTAAATAGAGAAGAATAAAAATGATTCAATAAAAAAGCACCGTCACAAATGACGATGCTTTTTCTATGTAAGAGCTACTAGAAGGTTCCCTTCTAGCCTACTCCCATTTATAAGTCCAAAATTGTTCAAGTTGCAGCCATTTTAATGTTGCTGCATCTTTGTTTTTGATTTTTGCGTGTGTTTCTTCTAACATCGCTTCTGTTTGTGAACGATGCGCACCTAGTGCAGCTAATTTATGCTCGAATACTTCACTAATATTATTTACAACATCCGGCTCACCTAATACAGCTTCGCGATTTCTCGTAATCGCAACGGCATGAATGACTGGACGCTCTTCTTTTTGCATACGTGATACAGCGCGAACTACAGCGCGGCCAAATGCATCATGATCTGGATGTACGCCGTGCTCTGGATAAAATGTAATAATTCGAGATGGATTTACTTCTTGAATGATTGCCTCAATTTTATCTGCAACGAAATCAACATCTTCAAATTCTAACGTTTTATCATGGAAACCAAGCATTCTTAAATCTTGAATTCCCATCGCTTCACATGCATCTTTTAATTCTTTTTCACGGATATTTGGAATCGTTTCACGGTTAGCAAATACGTTTTTCCCCATGTTACGTCCCATTTGTCCTAAAGTACCACATGCATACGTTACAGGTACTCCTTGATCTGTTAATAAGCGAATTGTTCCTCCCGCCGCAAATGCTTCGTCATCTGGATGCGGAAATACAACAAGTACATGTCTCTCCATAAGTTTCCCTCCTTCTTACTTAAATGGTGTTAAGCTTAACTCAAGTGCAACTGCTAAGCGACCTTGATTATCATGCCCTGCAAGTAATAAACGCTCTTTATCGTCTACTTCCCAGTGCGTAATACCTTCTGCATATACCCAACCATGATCCATTTTCAAACCAACTCGGTATGGATTCGTTCCAGTAATCTTCCCGCGCTCAAAGCGAATAATTGCATTTCGAATGAATGCTCCAACTGTCATCATCTTTTCATTAAAGTGTGACGCATACGCTCCGTTCGTTGTTTCTAAATGAATATATACATCTTTATTTACAAAACGTTCAATTTCATTTTGAATAAGAGAACTATCTTTTACTATTTCCATCGGAATTCACCTCTTTAAACCATTTTACGCAAAAATAATGTAAATTGCTATCTCTATATTAGAGGACAGCGCCCACTTTTCCTAATAATTTGCACTATGTTTTTCATATTTTTTATATGATATGTAAAAATCATATTTTTTCCTTCACTTTGTTAAATAGTTTTCTTTCTTTTTTTGAATTTGCTACAATATATTTTATCCCGTATTTATGCAGCGAGATACATTTCAACAATTGAATACATACTTTAAAGAAGGTGACATGATTGGAACAATCAGCACATGAAGTAGCAAATTGGCAATATTATTTTGCAATTGCCGTATTTTTAATCACGTACGGATTTATTATTTCTGAGAAATTGAATCGTGCTGTAATTGCACTATTCGGCGCTGCTATTATGATTATTTTTGGAGTTGTAGATTTACATACCGCTTTCACATCACATATTCAATGGGAAACGATCACCCTTTTAATTGGGATGATGATTCTCGTACATATTACGAGTCAATCAGGCGTATTTGAATTTGTGGCCATTAAAGCGGCAAAAGCAGCTGGCGGAAAACCAATCCGCATTTTATTATTACTATCCCTATTAACTGCTGTCGGTTCTGCCTTTTTGGACAACGTAACAACTGTTTTATTAATCGTACCTGTTACACTATCCATTACACGTATTTTAAAAGTAAACCCTGTTCCTTATTTGATTTCAGAAGTGCTATTTTCAAATATAGGCGGAACAGCAACATTAATTGGTGACCCACCGAACATTATGATTGGATCAGCAAATAAACATTTAGATTTTAATGCCTTTTTACTGAACTTAGCTCCAATTGTAATTATTATTTCTATCGTTACACTTGGCATTATTTACTTTATGTATCGTAACAAACTAAAAACAACACCTGAGCAAATCGAAAAACTTATGGTATTAAACGAAAAAGATTATATTAAAGATCAAAGCCTCCTTTTAAAATCGATCACGATTTTGGGACTAACTATTTTAGGCTTTATCCTTCATTCTGTTATTCATGTAGATGCTGCCGTTGTCGCGATGACAGGCGCTACACTTCTTATGCTAATTGGAGTAAAAGAACATGATATTGAAGATGTATTTGCCCACGTTGAATGGGTAACCATTTTCTTCTTCGCCGGACTATTCGTTCTCGTTGGCGGGTTAATTGATATCGGACTTATTTCTTCACTCGCAAAAGAAGTACTCGACGTAACAAATGGCGATATCGGTTTCGCTGCGATACTTATTTTATGGGTATCAGGCATCGCATCTGCGACAATTGACAATATCCCCTTTGTCGCAACGATGATCCCGCTTATTCAAGACTTAGCTACAGGACTCGGATTATCTGTCGACTCTCCGCAAATTGAAGTACTATGGTGGGCGTTATCACTTGGAGCTTGCTTAGGAGGAAACGGAACATTAATCGGAGCATCCGCAAACGTAGTCGTTGCTGGTATTGCAAAACGTGAAGGACATGCTTTCTCTTATATGGACTTCTTAAAAATTGGTTTACCGTTAACAATTATTGCGCTATTGTTATCACATGCTTACATATATTTACGTTATTTAATGTAAAAGTTGTATTGCATGAAATTATATCGTCAAATACAAAAGGTTTGCAGCACTATGCTGCAAACCTTTTTTTCATCACCAGAATATACCGATAATTGCTAATCCACCTAATATCATACCGCCAATTTGTCCAACGATTGTTGGTGATAATTGAACACCTTTTCGCACTTCAACGACCGGTCTTTCGTGCCTTAGTTGCTGCACTTCACTTTGCAGTTGATGTACACTTCCGTGCAATTCTTTAATTAGTTCCTTTAATTCAGCGACTTCTTCATTTACTGGTTTTGCTTTTTCTAAATTCATTTTGCATAACTCCTTTTTCTCTAATCCACACATTGTAAAAATTCTCCAACAAGTGCTCTTTTTCCTTTTCTTCACAGTCTCATTTCTAAATTATTCATATAATAGATTTAAAAATGCGATTTACAAAAAGCTTAAATTTATATCTATACCTCTTTATAAAACTGAATTTTCAGTTATAATTAATTACATAATTACATTTTATACCAATTTATTAAAAAGGAGGAATTCAAGTTGACTATTCTATCTATCAATAATTTATCAAAAAGTTACAAACATAAAAAAATATTAGATGGCATTAACCTCACCATCAACTCCCCAGGAATTTGGGCTTTAGTTGGTCCTAACGGTGTTGGTAAAACTACTTTTTTAAATGTAGTTACCAACCTTTTGCCAGCTACATCTGGAAATATTGAATTGATCGGGAAATCTAACAAAGATGTTTCTGTGTTTACAGACGTTTCTTTTTTACAGGACAATTCTGTACTATATGACTATTTAAACGGCTACGACCATCTTGCATTCATTTGTGATGTGCAAAAAATTTCAAAAGAACGCATGAATGAAGTTGTAAAATATGTAGGAATGGAAAATTATGCGAAGAGGAAAATTAAAGATTACTCCTTAGGTACGAAACAGCACCTTCTCTTAGCGATGGCAATCTTAAACAAACCAAAGCTTATGTTCCTTGATGAACCTCTAAATGGTTTGGATCCAACTAGTGCGATACTGATGAGGAATATTTTATTACGTTTAGTAGAAGAAAGTACAACAATCATTCTTTCTTCTCATAATTTATCAGAAATTGACCGTGTTACAAAGAAGATTCTTTTTTTAAAAGACGGCAAATTAATAGAAGAGGATATGACAAAGTACGAAAAGATTTATTATCACTTCTTATTTTCAAATTTAAAACATGCTCAACACATTTTATCAAAAGAAAACATACAAGCAGCGTTAACTAAGACAGGCCTTCGCATCCCATTAGAACACCACACCATCCAAGACCTTATTAATCTATTTTATTCTCATAACATTAATATTATTGATATTCAAAAAGAAGTTATCGGTTCTGAAAAAAGATATGAAGAAGTATTTCATGTATGTGGTGATACGACATGAAAATATTTCTATTCGAGCTAAAAAAATGCTCTACTCTAACATTCTCTTTACTTTAATCATTGCTACTATGCTAATCATCTGCGGGTTATTTCTGCATAATGCGCTTAAACAAGATATAGTCCAAATGAAAAAAATTGAATTATTTTCTAAATATGAAACAGAAATTTCTAATCAAGTTACAGGAGATCAAGATACATTAAAAAAAAGACCTAACGCAAAAATTGAATCTCGATTAGAGATTGGACTTCCGCTATTAAAACGTTTAAATCAACTTATACAAGAAGTAAAAGATAACAAGTGGAAAAATGAATTACAGACTGAAATGAAAGTGTATGACTTAGCTATGCGCTTTCAACAAGTAGAAGGAAGTTTCTCAGCCAGCGAAAAAGATATGAAAAAAGCTATTCAACTGAATGAAAACTTATTACAACAAGGTTTGCCAAAAGAAGACCTTGACCTTTCCATTCAACCATCTCTATTTATAAAAAAAGTAATTTCACTACTACTCAATGCCCCAGGATTTCTTATTTTACTACTCTTACTAGGCACAGTCATTACGAAAGAATTTGAAGACCATACGATTAAGTTAGCCTATACTTTACCTATTTCTCGTACTCACTATATTTTAATAAAATTTTTCAGTTTACTTGTTGTTAGTCTCCTATGGGTTTCACTAGTATTTTCACTGTCTTATATACTACCAATAATATTCGGAAAATCTACCGGTAATATTTTAAATTACCCGCTTTTCACAAAAACAGAAACTATTATTAGTTCAGGTACATACTTAAAAACAGCTCTCACTTACAGTCTATGTTATTCCACTGTAGCTATTTCCTTATTAGTGCTCATTGGATTTTGGACAAGAAATACTCTTGTTACATATTTAATTCTCACTTTTATTTTGAGCAGTGGTTTCATTTTATCAAAAATCGGCTTTAATCCGTTTCTATCTCCCCTTTCCTATCAACAAATAGAACGCGTCATTTTAGATAATAATGAATATTATCCATTAGGTGCAGCGGTTTTAATTGGAAGTACATTTTTGCTCTTACTATGTGCCATATGTATGAATCGAAAGCGTGGTGTATAATATGAAACAACTCTTCCAATTTGAATTCAAAAAATCTTTCAAGAAAAAAACAACCTGGATTGCAGTATTCACCTCTATTCTTTTCGTTAGTAGTTTATATTTCTTAAATTATTCTGTCGCGAAAGATATCCAGCGTGGAAATTTATCATTTGCACAATATAGCGTTAACATTTCGCAACAGATTTTAAAAGAACTAGAATTGCAAAAGATTGAAGCTGAACAGAATGGCGATGTTAAAAAAATTTCAGAAAACAAATTAGCTATTCAAGCATCTCAGCAATCTCTTTCAAAGAAGAACAAATGGATCGCGAACTATTCTCAAGGTAATTGGCAAGAAATATATGAAGAAAATATAAGTGAATTACAATTTATATTCAAGAGCTCAAAAGGCACTAACTCTTTCCCTCTCGTCATTGAGAAACAAAATATTTCCTTATTTACACCACGAGCAACGTTGGAAGAATTAGTATTACTGAAAAAAATTAAAGCTGAACCATTCATTCAAAATACCATTCATACCCCCTTCCTATTTACAATTTACGATCAATTTACAGGTAGTTCCTTAGAACAATGGGAAAAGAGTACTATGCGTTATGGTACAACTGGTTCTTTATTTTTATATCAAATAATCCAGTACTACTATATACCAATACTCATTTTATTGGGATGCTTTATTTTCGGAAACAATATCTCTTCTGAAATGAATAATAAGAAGCGTGGTTTACACTTTTACTATACTTTGCCTATTAAGCGAAAATCATTATTTCTAACGAAGTATTTTAGTGGATTCCTTTCTACAATTGTTTTCGTTTTACTAATGCTACTCCTTCCCTTGTTATGTAGCTATTTCACGAAAGGAATAGGAAATTTTGATTATCCAGTCCTTGTATACGAAGGATCAGAACCTAATCCATTTGGCAGTGAGTATAATAGTTTAAATCCCATTAAAGATCAATTTCACTTTATCACTTTGAAAAATTACTTCGGACAAGTATTATTACTAACTGTTGTACTCACATTTTTTCTATATTCTTTTTACTATATTTCATCACTTTTACTAAAAAGCCTAAGTATTACAACGTCTTTTGTAGGTATTATAGCTTTTATTGGAATGAAGAGTTTCTCTTCTCCTTACAATCCATTTACTTACGTGAATATTCACAGTGTTCTAACTGGCGAAACAGCGACTTTAGTTTTTAATCCTTCTATTAATCTTTCAACTGGAGTAATATTAACATTCGCTTTAGGCTGTACCCTTTTATTCACAGGATACAAACTATTCATAAGAACATATAATTAGTGTCAAAAATAAAAAGGAAAACTAGTACCTATCTAGTTTTCCTTTTTATTCAATTATTCATAGTATGAATAATTAACTTGTTACCACCATTTTTATTTTTGTAGCTCTATCCATTCCTCCCGCAATATCCCCATAATAATACGATCAAAACACTTCCCATCCCTTTGAACTGCTTCTCTCATACAGCCTTCTATCTGAAAATCCATTTTTTTATACAACTCAATAGCAGCTTTATTATAAGAAATAACATCGAGGCCAACGCGGTGTAAATTCATTTCATAGAAAGCATATTTTAAGATAAGATGGATCGCTTCTCTTCCATATCCTTTCCCTCTATCATTTTCATCTCCTATACCAATTGCTAATAAACCCGTTCTGTTATTCCACTCTATGCCATGAATTGCAACAAAACCAATTAAGCGATCATCTTGAACTGTCCTTACCATGAAAGCAACACTATTCGATCTTCGCCCCTTTAATAGCCCATCACTTGCTATTTCTTGTATCGATTGCGGAAATGCTACATCTGTATCGACATTCCTTACATACTCACTATCTTCTTGCCACATAGCCATTACTACAGCATCTGCTTCTCTCATAGCTGATAATTTAATCGTTTTATTTTGAAAAAGATTCATTGTTATTTCAAACTCCCCTTTTTTAATAACAGGGATAATTATTAGCCTATTTATCCCTTTATTCTATAAACTGCTTTATACACGGGATACTTACAATAAGCGCTGACATTGGCACATCTCCTATACATTAAATTACATTTATTGTATATTTTTTCATTTATTCTATCAATAAAAAAGACCCTCAAAATTTAGAGGATCTTCCTAACTACGAATCGATATTATTTCGTAAACATTTTCTCTGCTTCATCCATTGCCATTTTGTTACCTAAAGCAGAATAGTCAAGCCATGGTTGGTCATTAATAATGTATACGTGCTTACCTTTAACTGCTTTTAAGTCTTTCCAAATTGGTGTTTCTTGAAGTTGTTTAAATGCAGCTTTTGCCTTATCATCTCTGTTTACAACAACGAAAATAGCATCTGCATCAAAGTCAGGTAATACTTCTTGTGAAATGACTTCGAAAGGACGGTTTCCATCAATTTTCTCTACACCGTTTGCAGGTTGTAATCCTAAGTCTTGGAACAAAATTGGTCCCATCGGTCTTTTCGTACTAAATACACGTAATTCTTTTGCAGTAACACGAATTGCCATTACTTTTTCGTTATTACCTAATTCTTTATCTATTAAACTTTTTACTCGTTTTGATTGCTCTTCGTAATCTTGAATATATGTATCCGCTTCTTTCTCACGGTTTACAAGTTTACCAACTTGCTTTAACTGATCTCTCCACGTACCTTCATCTAAATTAAAAGAATGTGTTTTTGCAATTTTTTCGTATTTCGCTAAATCTTTGCCCGCGTATTTTTCATCCACATAAATGTCAGTTGGCTTCAATTGAAGTAATGCTTCCATATTCGGATCCGTTACAACACCAAGTTTCTTCGTATCTTTCAACTGCTCTTTTGCATGCGGTAAGAAATCTTTTAAATCTCCTCCAATAACAGAACCTACAGGTGTAATTCCTAATGCCAGTAAATTATTCGTTAAGTGAATGGACATAGAAGCGATTTTCGGATCATTACTTTTTTCAGTTTTTTTCGTTGCCTCTTCATTAGATTTCGTTTGACCACATGCTGCTAATACTAAAATACACATTATGCTAAATAAAATAGTAAGTTTCTTTTTCATATGTTCTCCTCTTTGAAGTATTTATTTTGTTTTTGTAAGTAAATAAAGAAAATAAGGTGCTCCTAAAGCTGCCACTACTACACCAGCTGGAATAGAATTTGGCTCGAATATAGAACGACCTATCGTATCTGCTAGCACTAAAATAATCATTCCGATAATGCCAGCTAGTGGAAGGAAATGTTGATAGGTAGTACCTACTAACTTTCTTGCAATATGCGGAGCAACTAAACCGATGAACCCAATCCCCCCTGCCATCGATACACTCGCGCAAGATAATCCAACCGCTGTAGCTAAAAGAAGTAACCGTTCTTTTTGAACAGAAACACCAAGTCCTGCTGCCACACTATCACCTAGTGACAATGCATTTAACGTTTTAGATTTTAGCCATGCATACGGGGTTAGTATGAAAATCCAAGGTAATAATGCTAGGACATGAATCCAATCTCTTCCCCACACGTTACCAACTAACCATCTAGAAGCGAATGTATATGTCTCATCATTTAACTTGAGGGAGAAAAATAACGAAATCGCACTAAAGCCAGCTGAAACAGCAATACCAACGAGAATAAGTCTAATAGGAAGTAAACCTTTTGACCGATCACTCGCAAGTATAATAATTAAAAATGCAGCTAGTACTCCCCCGCCAAATGTAAATAACGGTATTAAAATTGATGCATTCTCATTAATAGAATGAAAGAAAGTAACGAATATAATTAATCCGAAAGATGCACCTGAATGTAACCCTAAAATACCAGGGTCTGCAAGTGCATTACGTGATAATCCTTGTAAAATCGCACCGGAAATCCCAAGGCCAATACCAGCTAACATTGTAATTATAATTCTTGGCATACGATAATCGTATAGCACTGTTGCGCTCTCAAAATCACCATAACCGAAAAGTGTTTGAATTACTTTAAGCGGCGCTATGCTTAGTGTCCCTGTATTTAAACTAATTAAAATGACAGCGATACTAATACAACTAAAAATTGCAGTTACAGTAATAGCTCTCTTTTTATCAGTGTTCAAAAGTTCCTTCACTTATAGCTCCCTCCCAACTTTACGTGCTATATAGAGGAAGAACGGAACTCCAACAAGAGCTACCATAATTCCTATCGCAAGTTCTTTAGGAGGGTTTACTGTTCTTGCCCCTAAGTCAGCTAAAACTAATAACATAGCTCCTAATAACGCTGACATAGGAATAATGAGTCGATAATTCACACCAACTAATTTTCTAGCAATATGCGGAATAACAAGTCCTACAAATCCGATAGAACCAACAGCTGAAACAGATACACCTGCAAGAATGACTACTATAATCATCCCTAGTATTCTCGTTCGGTTCGTTTTTACTCCTAAATTCGTAGCGACGTCATCTCCCATTGATATGAGTGAAATAGACCGCCCTATCACTGTCGCAAAAAGAATGGTTATGAGAATAATAGGAACTAAAAATTTCAAGTGCTCCCACTTAACCCCTGCAACACCACCAGCGTACCAAAACGCTAAATCTTGACTTAAGTCATAATAAATCGCGACACCTGAACTTAGTGAATGCAAAAGTGCGGCATAACTGCCCCTGCAATCGTTAACCTCATCGGTGTTAATCCGCCTGATGTTGCTGACCCGATAATAAAAATGAGTACTGTACTTAAAACCGCTCCAATAAAGGAAACAATCATTAAATAGGAATATGGCATATGCGGGAAAAAGGCAAAACTAAGTGCAACTACAAACATCGCACCTGCATTTATCCCAAGCACACCTGCATCAGCTAATGGGTTTCGTGTTACTCCTTGCATAACTGCCCCTGCGACTGCAAAAGCTGCTCCTACCACTGCTGCACCAATTACCCTTGGAAGCCTTAATTCATAAATAATTTGGTGCTGCGTTACTTTCGGATTATAATCAAAAACCGCTGCCCATACAGTTTGCAAATGGATATCCTTTGCACCGAATGCAATAGCTAAAAATATAGATCCGATTAAACATAAAATTGTTAAGCTCATGAAACATATGAACTTAATATGTATCCAGCTATTATTGCCAGCATGTACAGCAGACTTATGTAACATGTTTCATTTCATCCTTTATATTCAGTTGTTTTTTATAATTATTTTTAATTTATAATCATTACTGATAATGATTATCATTTTCATTTAGATATTATATCCTCACTTTTTTTAAATAGCAAACTATTTTTTTACTTTGTTAAATATTAAAATACTTTTTACGATTTCTATCCAAAACTTACAAATACATGCAAAATAGACTACTGGATTATTTTTAAAATTGTAGTATACTTAATCATTATTTTGAGTTTTCTAACAAAAATACCGAAGGTGACACAATGTTCTATATAAAACAACTACTACACTTCACTTACGAGCAAGCATTCTCTTGCTTATTCCCAGTTGTTATTTTCTTAACACTAGCCCTATCAAAAATCATTTCTATCCCAGGATTAAACCGCTACGATTTCATACTCATCGTATGTCTTCTTATGCAGTGGATTATGTACAAAACTGGACTTGAAACGAAAGACGAATTAAAAGTAATTACTGTCTTCCATCTCATCGGCCTTCTACTAAAAATATATAAAGTACATTTCGGTTCATGGAGTTATCCAGAAGAAGCATATTCAAAAGTTTTTGGAGTTCCGCTTTACAGTGGTTTTATGTATGCAAGTGTTGCCAGTTACATATGCCAAGCGTGGAGAAGATTGCATTTACAAATGCATCATTGGCCGAGGGCTATTTTTGCAATACCTCTAGGAGCAATGATTTACTTTAATTTTTTCACACATCATTTTCTATATGACTTTAGATGGGTATTAACTTTACTATTATTCATCGTTTTCTTTCGGACATTTGTAGAATTTTCATTACGAGGCGTTACATATAAAATGCCACTCGTTCTTTCCTTTTTCCTTATCGGGTTCTTCATTTGGATTGCGGAAAACATTGCCACATTTTTCGGAGCATGGCAATATCCAAATCAACGGGAAGCATGGAATCTCGTTCACTTAAGCAAAATTAGCTCATGGTTTTTACTCGTTGTTATTAGCGTTATGATTGTTACACAACTCAAACATTTGAAGGCGTCGAAAAAATAATGCTGATTATTTAAAAAAGCCCATCACTCATTAGAGAGTGATGGGCTTTTTTACCTTCCTTATTAAAAGAGTTACACATTATGAACTACTACTTGCTGAAGAGGTTGCTACAGATGAAGCGGCAATCGTTGCCATCATAGCTGCTTGTTGTGCTTGTATGAGGACTTCTATCATAGTTTGTAAACCTGTGTTGGTAGCTTTACTTTCCTCGCCTTTCTGACTTACGAACAATTGGATAGCAATAAGAATATTCGCATCTGTATGCCAACGGAATAATTTCTCCCCCTGTAGTTTTTCAATCAACACTTTAATAGCATGAATCTCTTTTTCTCCATCTTCAAGTAACGCTAGTAGCCCGATTGCTGGATAATGCATCTGTTTCACTTTTACCTTTTCTTGTTTTAACAAATTCCAAATGTTTGTACATGTTGCAACTAACATTTCTTCACGGACATCCTGCTTTAGTGAAAGGATATGACTTAAAAACTGAAGATCATTCCCTTTACGCAAACCAGCTTTCGCTAGTTTCTGATACAGACGTTCTACACGGTCCATAAGTGTTTCTATATTCTCTGATTGTCCTGCTAGTAAAACCGCGAGTGGATAATCATTTGCACTTGTAAGAAAAAGATGTTCCTCTTTCATACGTTTATATACTTGCATCGAACGCTGAATGTGCGTGCCATGTTGTTCATTTTCTTCTGTTAAAAGCACAGCTGCTGCTAGATAAGTAAATATACTTCGGCTAAAACCACCAGCAACCAATTGTTCATATACATCTAAAAACTTCCGAAAAGCTTTCTTGTAATCTGTAAAGTGAATATCTAATGTTGCGGCCACAACAAAACGATGATAAGACTTTAAGTATGAAAACATCCCTACCTGATTCTTAATATAGCTACTAATTTCTAAAAAACGTCCGAGATCAAACAATTTATCACTACCTGCATACATAGCAGCAATCATCATTCCTGTTCGAGAATCACTCGTTTTCCATTTTAGTTCTCCCTTTATCTGTGCATATGTATGTGTGTATTGCTCCAACTTTTGTTCTAATGTAATCATAGTATTCACCCCTATTTCTAATTCGTCTCTATTATTATACGTATATTCCATATTTAGGAACAAGCTATTTCATACAGGTTTTACAGCTTCATACTTTCTTCTGTATTATCTTCAATATTTTTCTATTATGTAAAACAAAAAAATAATAACTATTCCTACTTCATCAGTATCACTATGGTAAGCGTTCATAATCCTTCAAGAAATTCAACAACAAAAAGGATAGATAATAAATTATCTACCCTTTTTGTCTATATATTATTTAACATTACACCTGTATTATGCTTTCGTTTTTTATATGCAATTCAAACTAAAGAGCTTTAATAATACGCTCCATCGCCTTCATTTGCCCAATATGATCAGCTTCATGATAAAGCATCATACCGTATAGCTCCCCTACTGTTTCCAATCCTAAAAACGGCTCTGGTAGTTTATTTTCAAATGCTTCTGCTGGAATTTCGTTAATACGTTTTGCTTGTTCTTTTAATTGAGCCGTTAACACTTCTAATGATGGTCCTTCTGTTTTCCATTTAGATGGTCTTGATCCATATCCAAACATACCTGGATATTCAGTTGGTAATTGTTTAAATTCTTTTCCAAACATGAAAACTTCTGCTGCCGTTAACACATGACCGATATGCCAGCGAATTGTATTATTAAAACCCTCTGGCTGTGTATCCACAGTTTTATCATCTAACGTTTCCATAAATTTAAGCAGTTCCCCGCGCGTTATTTCAAATTGTTTTAAGCCAACTAGTCTATTCATTTTATCGTTCCCCTTCTTCATGTACCATTTATTATGAACTAAGAATGTTCAACTTATTAAAGTTTCACTTTGTTTAATCTATCAGAAACGATTAAGAAATACATCTAATATGCCTAGTAAAAATAATAAAAAGGTTCACCTCTCGTACATATAGAATTACTTACTACACAAATAGTTTAGTAAATAAAAGAGGAGTGTTAATTTCATGTTACATATTTTAAAACAACAATATAATCTTATTAGCTCTACAAGAGAAACTCTATTTACATTTTTGGAAGAAATCCCACTAGAAAAATTACATAGCACTGTTCCTAATTTCGGGAGCGGTAGCATCATAAAGACGCATATTCATGTAGCCGATTGCTATCGATACTGGCTTGGATCGTTCGCATTCAAGCTAAAACGGGCAGATTTTTCATTTGCTAGTGATTATGAAATTGAGCATGCAGATGTGGAGAAAGTCCGTGCTAGATTTAAGTTAGTAGATGAGACTGTACAACACTTTTTAGATGAATACAATGACCGTTGGCTCGAAAATATAGCAAATGAAGTGAAATGGCAAAAAGAACCTTGGAGCACAACACCGCTATGGCTTTTAACTCATACAGAAACACATGAATTTCATCATAAAGGACAAATTGTATCAATGGCTCGTCACCTTGGCTATACTCCTCCTGATACAGATCTTAGTTAATGCAATGGTTCTAAATATCTATCCAAAGCTTTAGTCAAATAAAAATCAAACAACTTTAACGAGCCTTACTACAGTAAAATATAGTAAGGCTCTTTCATCTTCATATCAACATTAAATAAAAGCTCTTAGTACATTTATAATACTATCAATACCAAATAGTCTCAGCATAATTATAGGCATCACTATTCGGAATGGCATGTTTCCCTTGCGCCTGTGCCTTTCTTGGATCTAAATCATATACCATTGGTGTATAGCATGATGTTTGCCCTTTATTCACAACACCATTACCTCCAGCACTGCCGCAAGTATATGCCTTTCCATCTGTTTTTCTTACAATTCTTGCATCGGCTTCGTTATTATATACTGCTGCACGAGTTACTGTGACTTTCGCCCATGCTGTCTTACACGTTGTGCTAAATTTTAATTCCACATAAGAATTGGAATCAATCCATTTCTTTTCTTTCGTTACTGCTGATTGATCACAGCTATTGTAATACGGACTTTTCCCATCATACGAATGATCTTCTGCATATGCTTTATCATTATTCGTCGTACTAAACACACTAGTTAAAACGAGCAATGATAGACAAAAACATGAACTTAGCTTTTTTAAAAGTTTCAAAGTATTCCACTCCTTTTTAATAGCGTCCTGTTTTTCCATAACCATTATTAAACGTAACCGCTTCAGCATCTGCTGTGTATCCGAAATCAGCAGTTAAATCAAATACCATTCCTGTATAAGTACTCGTTTGGCCTGTTTTTATTGTGCCGTTTCCCTGATTAGAAGTGACTGATTTTTGGAATACACCATTTTTGTATTTATTCACAACAGCGTACGCATACACTCCTCCAGAAACAGCTGGTGCTGGTTGATCTAAAACAAACTTAGACCAAGCTGCATGACATTTATTACTGTAACGTAAATACACTGTCCCTACTTTTTTACTACCTTCGTACACCGCTGTAGACTTTGCATTAAATCCATCTGCATCACACGTTGTACTACCTCCGTATACTTTCGTTGTTGCTGGATTTTTCCCGTCATAGTAACTACTTAAATCAGTAGCTGCAAATGTACTTCCTTGGAAACTAAATAATACACCTACACTCGCTACACTTAACACACATACTTTCATTAACTTTTTAAACATTTTCAATCTCCTCCCTCAAAATAAGTACGTTTAATAAAGACAATCTATCCCTATGTAAAGCCCTCCTTTCATGCTTCCTAGAGGCATCTTACAGAAACGAATAAACATTGTAAATTTCCTTATGATTATTGGAATATACGAAGAAATTTACTTATCCTTGTAAGGAAAAAAGTTGAGAAATACACATTTTATAGCATTCTTTATTTAAAACATAAAAGAACCGATACTTGTTACATGCAAGCATCGGTTCTCCCAATAGAAAAGTAACATTTATCTGTCACATAAATTAAATATTTCTCCACTTAATCCGTTGTAAAAAACTCCCTCGTCACATCAATAAATTGTTGCAGTGGCACTGTCATCCATTTATCTTTATGCCAAGCAATTTGTGTATAAATTGGTGAAATTGCATTTTCTACATGTAACTCTTTTATCGTTCCCTCTCGTATATCTTTTTCTACTACTATCGCTGGTAAAACAGCTATACCTAAATCTGCAATAACACATTGTTTAATCGCCTCGACACTAACGAATTCAATTTTATTTGCTGGATACACATCTTCTGTACGAAATAGCTCTTCAAATAAAGTTCGGTATGAGCAACCGAGTTCTGTTAGTAAGAGTGTTTCCATCTCTAAATCTTTTATAGAAATGGAAGTTTGCTCGAGTAAATGATGCCCTGAAGCAGCTACTACTTTTAACTCTTCTTTCATAAGCGGCTCCACATGTAAAGCAGCTTCTGTTTTACATTCGTCCAAAATAAAGGCAAGATCGACTTTTCCCTCCATCAATTGTTCTTTCGCATCTTTATTGGAATGTGCTGGTTTAAATATAAGCTTTATTTGAGGAAATTGTGCTTTAAACCTCTTTAATATAGATGGCAGCCTATATGTACATTGACTCTCTTGCGCACCGATTATTAACGTACCTGCTATTTCCTCATCATCTTTCACAGCCATTTTCGCTTCGTTACTGAGTGCAATCATCTTGTCGGCATATAGTTGAAACTTTTTGCCTGCTTCCGTTAAAAAAAGACGTTTTCCTAATCTTTCAAATAACGGCGTACCTAACTCAACTTCTAACGTTTTAATTTGCGCCGTTACGCTCGACTGAGCAAAGTTTAATTTCTTCGCAGTTTGCGTAAAATTTAAAGTATCTGCCGCTACTTTAAATGTAATTAATTGTTTTATCTCCATTTATCGTCCCTCTTTTCAATCGATATTTCCGATTGATTTCATCGAAATAATCCTCTTTGTCTATTGATATTTGTATTGTATGATAAAGAGCATCGACAAACAATAAAAATGGAGGTATTCCATATGAAGGCACTTTGTTTCAAACAATTTGGAAGTCCAGATGTACTACAATATAAAGAAATACATGATCCAATCATAAATCCAAATGAAATTCTTATCCGTACGAAAGCAATCGGATTAAACTTCGCTGATGTTTATAGACGCCGCGGCGATTATCATCTCGCTGGTAACCCGCCTTATATATTAGGTTATGAAGGCGCTGGTATTGTTGAAAAAGTAGGAGCTGACGTTACTACAATCAGTCCCGGAGATCGCATTGCATTTGCTGACGTACCATTCGCAAATGCGGAGCTAGTTGCTGTTCCATCTGAGAAGGCAATTAAGCTTCCAGATGCTATCTCGTTTGAAACAGCCGCTTCTGTCTTATTGCAAGGTCTAACAGCACATTATTTAACGCAAGATAGCTATCAAATAAAACAAAGTGATATAGCTTTAGTACATGCCGCAGCTGGTGGTGTTGGACAACTTCTTATTCAAATGATTAAACTACTAGGCGGAAAGGTAATCGGCCTCACGTCATCAAAAGAAAAAGCACAAATAGCTACATTAGCTGGTGCTGATCATGTATTTTTATATATGGAAGCATGGCCTGCGAAAGTACTTGAAATAACAAACGGTGATGGAGTAAATGTTGTATATGAATCAGTAGGTTCTACATTAGAGGAAAGTTTTAGCACAACTAAAACTGGTGGTACTGTCGTATTTTACGGAATGGCCGGCGGTAATCCTGCGCCCGTTGATCCGCGTATGCTTATGGATACTTCAAAAACTTTAACTGGCGGAGACCTTTGGAACGTGCTTACATCTTATGAAGAGAGAAAAGAACGCTCCTCTCAATTATTCGAATGGATTATGGCCGAGAAAGTAAAAATCGCAAATCCTACTACATTCTCTTTACAAGACGGTGCCCGCGCCCATGAATTATTAGAGAGCAGAAAAAGTACAGGGAAGATTTTATTAATCCCTTAATCGTTACCACTTAAAAAAGGAAGCTAGATTCGATTTTATCAAGACCTAAATTGAAACAATTAATAAATGAAAGGACATAACATATGTTATATCCTTTCTTCTTCAAATAACGAGCACGTGTAAATTTAAAATAAATTTTGTACTCATTTGTAAATAAAACTACGTACTAATTTATGCTAAAAACAAGAATTCACTCCTATAACGACAGTAGCGTCTAGTTCCTCATCTCTAGCCAATTTCGGAGTAAGCCCAGCATCAGCAAAAATTTCAAAGGTCTGAGTTGCCTGCATTTCACTCGTCTCTATTAAAAGATGACCTCCCGGTGCTAGCCAGAGAAATGCTTCTTTTGCTACTCTTCGCTGAATGTGAAGTCCATCCTCTCCCCCGTCAAGCGCTATCTTTGGTTCATGTAGGCGAGCTTCCTGTGGGAGCAGCTTTATTGCCTTGGTAGGAACATATGGTACGTTTGCAACTAAGGTATTCACACGACCTTTAAGTGAATAAGGTAAGGCGTTATACAAGTCACCTTCAAAAACATGTCCACCGAAATTTGTTACGTTGCGGCTTGCACATCGTACTGCGACAGGGTCAATATCAACAGAATACAATTCAACTCGTCCTAAAGCTTCCACCAGAGCTACACCCACAGCCCCTGACCCGCAACATAGATCAACGACGATATCATCAAAACATGACAGAGCTTTTGCCTGGTGAACAAGAAACTCTGTACGTTGACGAGGCACGAAAACACCTCGGTCCACTTCTATCCGCAATCCACAGAATGCCGCGTATCCCACAACATATTCAAGTGGTAAACCATCGGCTCGCATTTCCACCATTTTCTTTAAGTCCTCTGGTGTTTGTGCCTCTGACATAAGTAACCGGGCCTCATCTTCTGCGAAAACACACCCCGCGCTCTGAAGCCTGTTAATGATGCATTTTTCCGTTTTATTTCCCAAAAAGAAATTAAATTCTCTTCCTATTTATCTCACCACTTTTTCTTATTTATAACCCTGTATTCGTTAAAAATTGGAGATATCCTTTTTAACAAAATGGCCTTATTCAATTAAATGATCCAATTGTTGAACAAAGAAACACCCTACATAATGGATATTTTCACCAAATATTCTAACCTAATTTTATAAATAGAAATAAGAAAAGGAAGCTAGATTTCTCTACCTTCCTTTTCTTATTTCTATATGTTTTTTATATTTCCACACTTTCTTTCCCTTTTGCAACATAACTCATATCTCCAACAGACTCGACGATATATTCCCCGTCTTTATATAAAATTTTCGTTACACTTGCATTCTCTACTCCAAGTTTTGTTTTACTACTGTCTAGCATTTCAATTAATGCCGTAATCAAAAGCCCATGAACGACAACTAAAACGTTACCGCCTCCATTTGCAGCAGCTTCTTCACTAATTTTATCAATTTCTACTTTTATACGAGTAGAAAATAATTCCCAATCTTCCGCTTGTTTCGTAGGATCTGCTGCTCTAATCAGATTAATCACTTCTTGAATAGAAAACTTCATGAGTTCTTCTGGTGATGTAACACCCGCAGCTTTTCCAACCACATCCCACATATTTTCAAGCTTTTCACCTTCAAAAATACCAAAATTTAATTCTCGTAAATTTTTCCTTTGCTCAAGTTTCAATTTTAATTGCTCACTATATTTTAATACTAAATTAGCAGTTTCAATCGCTCGGCCGCTATCACTACTATACGCATTCGCAAAATGAACATCTTTTAATCCTGTTCCTAAATTAGTGGCAACTTCCACACCTTTTTCTACTAATGGAGAGTCTGCCCAACCTTGCGCACGATGATTCATATTTAATATTGTTTTACCGTGTCTTGTAACATATAACGTAACTACATTCTCATTGCTATCTGTTTCTCGATTCTTCATTCTCTTCTCTCCCTTTACATTTCTATATTAATTTTACCACCTTAATTATTCATTGAGCAAAATATACGCAAGTGAATTTTCTTAATAAAAAAAGCTATCTTTCTGTATATCTCTACAAAAAGATAGCATCTTTTATGATTACATTCCTTATCTGATATTCCTACTCAGCAAATGCACTCGAATACTGAACAACTCCTTCTACACCTTCAAGAGCATTCTCTCTTAATTCCACTACCATAAACACCTCTTCAGGCACTTCAAATGGTGCTTTTATATTCCTCTCACTTGCTTTCTTAAAACCAAATTTCGGATAATACTCTGGATGTCCTAACACTACAACCGATCCGTATCCAAGTTCTTTCGCTTTTTCTAACGCAGCTCCAATAAGCTTTCCACCAATTCCTTTTTTCTGATGGCCCTTAGCAACTGAAACCGGTGCAAGTGCTAATGATTCTACAGAAGTTCCATCGTGTTCTATCGTAATTTTGGATAGCAGAATGTGACCAACGATTTCCTCATCTACTGCAACGATTGATAATTCTGGAACAAATGCTTCACATTCTCTAATACGTTTTACAAGTTTATGTTCTGTTTTATCACTAAATTCTTCATGTAAAAATGCTTGTTGTACCACTTCTTCTGTCTTTCTATAATCGTTTTGTTGCTCTTGTCTAATCGTTACCATTCTAACTTATCCTCTATTCTTTCTTATTTCTTTTTGGATTTTACGAAGCGCTTTTTTCGATCCGCGCTCTATATCATGTTGCATTTTTCTTTCTTTATAATCGACAAATAGTGTATTTAAATCGTATCCCTCTGGGTATAATTCCTTTGCCGCTACCTCTAAAGTAATACGTTTTACGTTTACTTCAACGAATTCACCGTTATAATATACAACGACGTTATAGAAATTATCTATTTCCTTATAAATGATACCAAAATCATTATAATCTAATACATTTACACGATCGCCGATTTTGTACTCGTAATGGTTTTCTCTTTTTTCCTGCATAAATTTTGGTTTTCTAATTTTACTTTCATGCAGTTTTTCTAAAGCATATTCTTTATTTTCCATATACTCTTTCGCTCTTTGCAGCACACGCTCTCTTACGTTCATTTTATTAGCAATCCAAAGTGCATTACTTTCACCTGATTTACCGATTACTAATTTATAAAGTGGTTCTAGTGTCTCACTATTAAATTGCATTGCTGCGTTCATAAAATCATCGTGCATTTCTGAAAATCGTTTAATTTCACCGTAATGCGTACTTGCAACTGTAATACATCCTGCAAGATAAAACTCCTCCAAAATAGAAATTGCAAGTGCTGCTCCTTCATTCGGTTCAGTCCCGCTTCCTATTTCATCAAATAATAGCAGCGTATTATTATTTGACATCCTCATAATCTCAGATAAATTTTTCATATGAGATGAAAATGTACTTAGTGCGTTTTCGATACTTTGATTATCACCAATATCTACAAATACATTGTCGAAAATAGCAATTTCCGTTTCTTTA
This sequence comes from Bacillus cereus group sp. TH152-1LC, assembly GCF_027710505.1. NCBI lineage: Bacteria > Bacillati > Bacillota > Bacilli > Caryophanales > Bacillaceae > Bacillus > Bacillus cereus group sp. TH152-1LC. The sequence goes on from NZ_JAQFNK010000006.1 coordinate 55,413, forward strand.
TCTCCAGCAATATGCAAGCCTGACATTGTCGCTAATGTTAATAGCCCAATTGTCTTTAATACAATTGTCTTCCCGCCTGCATTAGGTCCGGTAATAATTAAACTACGGTAGTTTTGACCGATTTCAAAGTGTAACGGTACTGCTTTCCCACTTAAAAGCGGATGCTTACAATTTACTAAATGAATGTAGCCATGGTCATTTAATTTCGGCTCTATTCCATCGATTGATTTACTAAACTTCGCTTTCGCAAATACCATATCATACTGACTAATTAATTCCATATTAATTTTTATATGATAAATATTTTCTACTACCATCCCTGATAAAGTCGCTAAAATCTGATACTCTTCCATCGCTTCTTCTGCTTTCAAACTTGCGAGTTCCGCATTTAACTTTGTCACCGTATGCGGTTCTATAAATACAGTAGAACCTTTAGCAGACGCTTCAACTATACTTCCCGCAACTTGATTTTTATAAGAAGATTTAATTGGAATCGTATACCTATCATCTTTCTTACTAATAAAGAATTCTTGAATATACTTCTTATTTGCACTACTATTTAAAAACTTCGTTAAACGTTCTTTTATTTTTCCATCTACCGAATCAATATTATTTCGAATTCGCTTTAACTCTTTACTCGCAGCTGCATCAATACTATTGCCTTTAATGGAAAAGTTAATTTCCTCTTCAATACTTTTATATTCAGTCATTGAATTTGCATATGAAGCTAATACTGGCGCAAAAAACTCTTTATCTAACATAAACTTTTTAATCTTTCTACATCCGCGTAAAAAGTCTGAAACACTTACTAACTCTTCAGGATCTAAAATCATCCCTTTTTCTAATTTTTGAATTGTACTTGCGATATTTGAAATACCGAAGAAAGGAACATGCCCTTCTGCATCTACTATAGCTCGCGCTTCTGTCGTTTCATTCAAGCGGTTCCTCACTACTTTTATACTCGTACTCGGCTCTAATTTATTTAATAATTCCTTACCTAATCCACTTACACAATATGATTTCACTATTTCCTTTAATTCGTTATATTGTAACTTTTCAAAAGTCATCGTATTCATTTTGTTTCTCCTCACTATGATTGATTTCTATCATCAATGAAGATACCTACTCATTAGATTCCAATGAGCCCTACATGATTCAATTACCATTTTTATACATTAAAAATATATACAAAAAAGCTGCGGGGATACCGCAGCTTTTACATTTACAAGGCATGTGTAATAACATATGAGGAAATAAGCCATAAAAAAACGGATGGCAATCCTCCTATTACACGCTTTATAAAGTATTGTAGGTATCTTCATAGGTATCGAAATAAATCCATGACAAAGTTAGGGGTATGCTATACATAAAAATCCCCTGGTCTTATCCGATTTATTTCATTAAATTTTTCCTATTTAGTACCTACCGCACTCACAAAAAAGCACCTCTCATTAATTTATATTATAGTCATTGAAATCTAATTTACTGAAATCATCATACTATATGTTTTGTGAGAAGTAAAGGTGTCATACTTTAGTCGTACATAAATGTATCAAGTTTAAATTTATTGAAAAAGGAAATCAAAATGATCTCCCTTTTTAATTTGGCTGCTGTAGCATTTCCATATATCCATCCTTTTTCTCAAGGATCTTTTTCGCATCTTCAGCCGTTACTATATAATCTACTACAATATGTTGTAATACACCCTTATCAACATTTGGCAACTGAATCGTTATATCATCCACACTACTCTTACTATCTTCAATCGTTTTATTAAATTCCTGAATACTTCTTGCAAGCTCCGCTAATGTTTCCATATGTGCAGAATTGTTTACATCTAAAACAGTATTACTTCTGAAAACCGCCGTAACATAATGCTTCGGATGCTTCTTCGCTATTTTTTTCTCTTCATCCTTGCCGAAAATAATATCTCCTGTCTGCATTCGATCGAAAGTAAGTATAGTATTATTCCTTTTTTCTTCATAATATGTATTGAACTTTTCTCGTAAATCGTTCTCTTCTTTTTTTATTTTATAATTATCATTCTCTACCGTTGGAGAGGTTCGTCCATCGAACCATATTTGAAATTGCAAATATGGTTCATCTACTTGCTGTACATAAGCTATTCGTCTGTTTGACCCTAAAAAATCCTTACCTTGGTCGGCTATTTCAATTCGATCTAGTTTTACAGAAATTCCATGCTCCGATTTTGTATAACTTTGTGCTTTTTGTTCCATTTCTTCATCCGATATATCACATGATGTTAATAGTAATAAACTAAACATTATGCTATATTTCATTATTGTTCTTTTCATATTTCCTCTCCTTTTGCTACTACTGCCTATACAGAAATGTCCTTATCGATTTTAAATTATGATGTATATAAAGAACTTCTTTTAATAACCACAAGTGTAAAAATACTCATTCACTATCATTTTACACCAATAGTGTAATTTTACACTATATTCATTTTACCGTAAAGCAAATATAGTATCTATTTAAATCACGTTAGAAATATACTAATCAGTTCTATAGCACTCACAGTACAATTTTTATTATTACGAAAAACAATATATAAATCTTTTATATTTAACGTTCGGTAGTACATTATAATTTTTAAAGCCTTGCTGTTTCAGGCGAGGCTTTTTAATTTTCATCAGTTTTTTTGTAATTTGTTGTATTTCATAGTTATATAGGAATATAACTACATATTTGGAAAGGAAATGATTATGACTGGACTTAAAGATTGACTACAAGTAGGTGATAAAGAGAAATGGGATTTAACGGATATTCACCATACAATTGAAGTATTAACGAAAGAATTACACGAGTTGGTGGTTCTGGGGTAAGAGCTACATCCGCCAGAACTGATTTATTACCTTTAACCCAAGGAGACGTTCTTCGAGTCCGAATAAGAGAAGCCACAGGTGATATTATTTATTCCAACGCATCTCTCGTTGTTTTAAAAGTCGACTAATTCATTTATGAAAATAAAAATTTAGAAATGATAACAATATAAAAAGAAGAGGAAGACTTATATTTCAGTCTTCCTCTTCTTTTTTATCACCAATTCACTGCTGAACATATATGGAAACTGATCCTCCACTTACATGGAACTGCCCCCATCCGTCCTTATTAATTGTTACAGTATTTGTTTGATTACCCGTCATATCGTACCATACTTCCCCCGCGTTATTCTTTCCAACTTCCATCCACTTTGATCCTCCTGGTCCATCTGAGATTAATGTTGCTAGACCGGAATTCGCATGTACACCATCACCTTCTCTTGTCCATCCAATTACATCTGGATCGTCTAAATAATCACGCTGCGTACCATATGCAAAGTTTTTTCGTGCCGTCAAAATTGGATCAATTTTATCTTTTAACGCTGGAATTTCATAACTACTATTTCCGTTTGTCCCATAGTAATCACCATAGAAAACTGAAGGATAGCCCTCTGCACGAGTTAAAATAAATGCATATGCCAACGGTTTAAACCACGGACTTACTACAGATTCCAATGACTGTCCAGGCTGAGAATCATGATTCTCAACGAGAGTAACTGCAAGTGCAGGGTGATTTTGCATGACTGTTCCATTTAAAATATTTCTCATATCATAATTCCCATTTCCTTTTGAAGCATAATGAAAATTGTAATGCAGTGGTGCATCAAATACAGATTGATTATAATTGACCTTCGCTAAATAATTATTTAAAGTTTGAATATCATTTTGCCAATATTCAGCCACAGTAAACATTTCTTTCCCTGTTTGCTGTCTGACATGATTTACCCAATCGCGTAAATATTCATGATCAATATGTTTAACAGCATCTAAACGAAAGCCATCTAAATTTAATTCATTCGCATACCACGTCCCCCAATTTTTCATCTCATTCGCAACATCTGGATGATCAAAATCAAGATCTGCATACATTAAATAATCATAATTTCCATTCTCGCTAGACACTTCCCAGTCCCACGCTTTACCTATACCCCTAAATTTATAAATTCGATTTAATTTCCTTCCTTCATCCCAATCCGTTCCGTCAAAATGATACCATTTCCATTTGAAATTAGAATAAGTATCTCCGCGCCCGGGAAAGTTAAACCCCGTCCATGCATTAATTTCATAATCACCTGATACCTCAACATTTCGATTGTTACGGTCTACCTCAACAGCCGTTACATTTTCAGTATAATCTGCTCCACCTTTATGATTCATAACTACATCGCCGTATACATCGATGTTTTGCTTATGTAAAGCTTCGATTGCAGATTTCAATTGTGCTTTCGTCCCATATTTTGTTCGTACCGTTTCTTTTTGATTGAATTCCCCTAAGTCATATAAATCATATGCTCCATATCCTACGTCATTTTGCGTAGTTCCTTTATATGCAGGCGGTATCCAAACAGATGTAATTCCTTTCTGAGCTAAATTTCCAGCATCCGAATGCAAGCGGTTCCAATGATTCCCATCATTCGGAGCATACCACTCAAAATATTGCATTAACGTTCCATTGTTAACCGTATCTGCATACACTTTACTTCCCCCATGTATACTAGGTAAAAACAAAACAACCGATAAGCCGACTACTGTTATTTTTTTTAACATATTTACAACATCCCCTCCCAAGAAAACGTTTGCATAGTTTATCGGAATTATTATAATATTCGTTCTACAATTAGTAAAGTAGCAATCTCTCACTCTCCCACATTATTTTTTAGTCTAACTTCACATATTCACCAAATACTACACCATAGTTTTTATTTCACATCTTATTCAAGATTGTTTACAATTTATCTATAAAAGCATAACGGAGGGGTTTCTATGACGGACTTTCAAAAACAATTTTTTTCAAGATTACATATAGAAGAAAAACACAACGTTTCATTTGAAGATTTATCTAACATTATGTACGCGATGGCGCAAACTGTCCCTTTTGAAAACTTAAATATACTCGAAAACAACTTTACAGAAATATCAAAAGAAAATCTAAAAGAAAAAATTTTAGTAAACAACCGGGGCGGTCTTTGTTATGAACTCAATCCTACTATGTATTACTTCCTTAAAGACGTTGGATTTGATGTTCATCTCGTTTCAGGAACAGTGTACAATGCGGCAAATTCTATATGGGCTGTTGATTCTGGTCATATCGCAACTGTTTTACCACACCATAATGAACTTTATTTAATTGAAGTAGGATTCGGATCATACTTACCTCTTGCACCTGTCCCTTTCTCAGGTGAAGTCATTCACTCCGTCACAGGAGATTATCGCATTCGTAAAGAAATGACCGAAAAGGGAAACTATATTTTAGAGATGCGTAAAAACAATGAGTTTTTGGATCAATCTTCTGCTGATGATTGGACGTTAGGCTATGCATTTTATATAGAAGAAGTGAATGAAGAAAAAGCAAATGCAGCACAAAAAATTATCGTTGAACATGAGGGCTCACCATTTAACAAAGTACCTCTTATTGTAAAACTAACTGAAGATGGGCATGCATCTTTAACAAAGGATAGTCTGACAATAGCGAAAAACGGTAAAAAAACGAAAGAAAACGTTACAGATGTGCAATATAAAAATCTTTTACATTCAAAATTCGGAATTACATTATAATTTTTTAAGCCTTGCCATTTAGCAAGGCTTTTTAATTTTCAGCAGGGATTTTTTGCAATTTGTTGTATTTCATAGTTATATAGGAATATAACTACATATTTAGAAAGGAAATGATTATGACTGAACTTAAAGATCGACTACAAGTAGATGATAAAGAAAAATGGGATTTAACAGATATTTACCATACAATTGAAGATTGGGAAAGCGACTTCCATAAAATTGAAGTATTAACGAAAGAATTACACGAGTTTAATGGAAACATTCACGATGGCAATAGTTTATTAGCCTATTTAACAAAGAGTGAAGAAACTTCTAGCATAATATCTTTAATGTTCGCTTATGCACGATTACAATCTGATCTTGATACGCGCGATACTGACGCTCAATCTCTTGTCGATAAAGTATCACAATTACATGTGAAAGTAAGTGCGGCTAAATCTTTCTTTTCCCCATTCTTACTTAGCGTAGATGAAAACACATTACATTCTTACATAGAAGACGCAGAAGGTTTACAATATTATAAAGACGACTTATTTGAATTGTACCGTTATAAAAAACACGTCTTGAATAAGGACCAAGAAGAGATTTTATCACAAATGGGCGAAGCACTTTCCTCTCCTCAGCATACATACGGCATGTTAAATAATGCAGATATACTATTTGGTGAAGTGACTACTGATGAAGGAGAAAAAGTTACTTTAACACGCGGAATGTATGCAAAGTTAATAGAAGATGAAAATCGCGAGAAACGTAAAGAAGCCTATAAAGCTTATTACAAACCATACGTTCAATTAAAGAATTCTATCGCTTCTACTTTATCTGCTGCTATTAAAAATAATGTTACTGTTTCAAAGCTAAGAAAATATCCATCAGCTTTAGAAAAGTCATTATTTGGCGACATGGTTCCGAAAGAAGTTTATGAAAATTTAATTGAGACTACAAAAAAAAATATTCAATCACTACATACTTATAATGAACTTCGAAAAGAAAAATTAAATGTAGATGAACTACATCAATACGACTTGGGCGTTGATTTAGTAGCTGGTGTAAAACAAGACATTCCATATGACAAAGCATTTGACATGATGATCGAATCACTAGCTCCATTAGGTGAAGAATATATTGAAACATTAAAAAGCTTTAAAGATAAACGCTATATCGACGTAAGAGAAACACCAGGAAAACGTTCCGGCGCTTATAACTTTGGTGTATACGGCGTTCATCCTTTCATTCTTTTAAATCATCACGATGATTTAAATAGCCTTTTCACTCTCACTCATGAATGTGGACACGGTATGCATACGCACTACTCACACGGATACCAACCAAGAATTTCTGCACACTATACTATTTTTGTCGCAGAAGTCGCTTCTACAGTAAATGAAGTGCTATTAATTCATCATTTATTAAAAGAAGCAAAAGATGCTGCTGTACGTAATCATTTAGTAAACCATTTCATCGAGAAATTTAAAGGCACTTTCTTTACACAAATCATGTTCGCTGAGTTTGAAAAAATCACACATTCAATGGCTGAGCAAGGTAAACCATTAAATGCCCAAGTCTTTAGCGAAGTTTATGAAAACTTGTTTAGAGAGTATAATGGCGACTCTCTCGTATTCGACGAAGAAGTAAAATACGGCTGGGCTAGAATACCGCATTTCTATCGTCCATTTTACGTGTACAAATATGCAACTGGGTTCGCTTCTGCAATCCAAATTGCCGATAAGTTATTAAGTGGCGATCCAAATGCTCAAAAACATTATATTGAATTCCTTAAAGGTGGAAGTTCGGACTATCCATTAAATCTACTGAAAAAAGCTGGTGTTGATTTAACTACGCCAGAACCGATTGAAAGTGCACTAAATCGTTTCAGCTCACTTGTGGAAGAGTTTTCAGCATTATAAAAAGCATGCAGAGTATATACTCTGCATGCTTTTTTCATTTCGGATACTTTATGCCAAATGTTGCTGCGTTACACAATGAATCATGCCACCATACGCGAACAATTCATTTACATAAATACCGACAATTCTTCTGCCCGGAAACTGCCCTTCAATGATTTGAAGCGCTAACTTATCATGCTCATCGCCATATATCGGAACTAATACAACTTCATTTCCAATATAGAAATTCAAATATGAGCCCTTACAGTCTGCTTCTTTTACCATTTTTCTCGTCACCGGTACTGGTATGAGCTGAAATGGTTTTCCATCTATATTTCTTGCTTGTCTCAATTCTTGATAATGCTTTTCATACGCCTCCAAAAGGTAAGATTCACTCTCCCCGAAAGGATCATATTCATAAAGAATTGTATTTTCATTTACAAAACGTGCTGCCCCATCAATATGGTAATCCGTATCTTCATCATAATTATCCTCACCGCGAATGCCCGTTATCCATATAAAATTCGTGACCCCTAAATGCTTCGTTAACTCTATTTCAATCTCTTCCTGACTTAGTGTAGGATTTCGATTTTCATTTATAATAGAAGTTTTCGCTGCCATTAAGGTTCCATTTCCGTTTATCTCTATTCCCCCGCCCTCTAGACAGACACTAGAATTAACTTTTGGAATGCTATACGTTTCACTTATTTTTGCCGGAATAACAGCGTCATTTTCATACGGATATTTCTCACCCCACCCATTAAAAATCCAGTGTGTTAAACAGAGATCACCTTCCTTATTTTTCACAAAAATCGGTCCATTATCTCTTATCCAAATATCATCCGTTTCTTCAATTAAAAAATCAATTTTATCCATGTCCACTTTCGCTTCCATTAACTTCGTTTGGACATGTACTTTTTCTTCCTCATCATATACAACAATATGAACAGTTTCTCCGTAATGAAGCTCCTTTGCCATCGTTACCCAAATATCATCTAGCTTAGTTCTGTAACCTTCACCTCTATGAGCTTTATCATGAGGCCATTGGAGCCATGTCCCCTCATGCTTTTCCCACTCAGCTGGCATATAAAACAAACTATTTTCTATATTTCTCATACGTGTTCACCCCTTCTTCGAATGTAAGTTTAGTCTAAACTTTGACATCGTGTTAAGGTCAACAGAAATATATTCATGTACTTGCAACTACTTTATAAGGTGTCTCTTTATTTCTCCTTGTGATACACTACTTCTCCTTGTAAAACCGTCACTAAAACTTTCGCATCTGGAATCTTATCGACACTCATTTTAGTAATATCTTCATTTAGTAATATCATATCGGCTGATTTACCTACTTCAATTGAACCGGTAATCTTATCAAGACCTAACGCTTTGGCGGGCTTAATCGTATAAGCATCAATAGCTGCATATATATCAGATAAGCCTTTCTCTCCAATACTTAGCGCATTCGAAATTGTCACAAGTGGATTTAGTTCATTTACATCCCAATCACTACTAAGTGATACGTTTGCTCCTGTTTTCCAAATGCGTCCTAACGGCATAATTCGTTCCATCTGTTGATTTGTAAAATACGCACTTGCCCAACTTTGTTTAGGATCTTCTGCAAAATCATGACCTACTTGGAAATCAGCACTAATTCCTAATTTTGCAAAACGATTTATATCACTATTTTCTACCATTTCAACATGCGTAAGCGTATAAGGCTGATTCGCCCCTTCTTTCTTCGCTGCTTCAATTGCATTTAAACTCTCTCTTACCCCACCATCTCCAATCGTATGAATGAGTGCACCGTAACCAAGTTTATTCAGTTCCGTCAACCACCATTTCATTTTTTCTTCTGGAATATAATTCAAACCGTACGGTGTTCCTTTAAACCACTCAAATTTATATTTTTCTAGTATTTTAGCTGTACTGTTAATACTAATTCCATCACTATACATTTTCACTTGATTAATAAGCATTCGAGATGATAGATCATCACGCTTAATTTTTTTGAAATACTCCATTTGTTCCGCTTCATTTAAGTTCGGATATACCCACGGACGAAGTACTACTCGTGATGTTAACTTTTTCTCATCATTAACTTTATTCCAAACATCTAACCAGCCTCGTTTCCAATATAGACGTCCATCGCCGACTGTAGTTATTCCATTCTTCGCAACCTCATCTAAACCGTCTAACAAGCCTTCATAATTTTTTTCAAAGAGTTTAGGCTGAGAATTCCATGCTTTTTCCATTACGATATCCCCTGCTGTATCATACAGAAGCCCGAAAGGTTCTCCTGTTTCTGGATCCCGGATGATTCTTCCACCTTGCGGATCTTTCGTTTCTTTATTTATTCCCGCTACTTCCAATGCTTTTGAGTTAATCCATACAGAATGAGAAGTTCTTTCCATAATTAATACAGGGTTATTAGGAAATAACTCATCAAGAACTTGTAATGGCGTTTGTTGTTCTGATTTTTCGTCCATATCTTTTAACAGCTCTTCCAAACTAAATCCTGTTCCACTTACCCATTCGCCATCTTTCACATCTTTTTTACAAGCCTTTAAATACGAACGTTGTTCTTGCAGCGCAGCATCCGGTGAGACACTACAATTCCCTGCTGCTGGTGATTTCGCCTCAAATATATGATTATGATTGTCCACAAAACCAGGGAGTATAAAACGTCCTTGTAAATCCACCACTTTTGTATCTTCATTTATAAATCCTTCTACATCTTTGTTTGAACCAACAAATGTAATTTTCCCTTCTTTAACGGCTATAGCCTCTACAACGTCTTGCTTTCCATTTGAAGTATAGATGGTACCATTTTTAAACACTACATTTTTAGGCAACTCCTTAGGTAGAACAAAACTACCATTCTCACCTTCTCCTCCTCCTCCAGGAGTACATGCTGAAACCCATGTCATACTTAGAATCAGGCAAATAATCATGATTGTTTTTTTCATATTCTTTCTCCTTTTTATTATGATGAATTACTTACATAAATAGAATAAGGATTGACATAATGTTAATGTCAATCCTTATTCTCAGTTTATTTTCATCACTAAAAAACAAATTTGCGTCACATACTCCTCTACTAAACAATCACATTCAGATCCCTTGATGTAAACCTCATATGGTGAATCCTCTATTACATAACCATTTCTTTCAATCCATTTTTCTAACGCTATATAAGCGTAACCTATATAGTCGTAACTTCCATAATGCATAGTAGTAACGATTTGATGCGGATTTAATTTTTTTATTTCATATTCTTGTACTACGTCTTTATCGTTCTCATGCATAACTGGAATTCTTAATTCAATATCACTCTTATTTGGAATATACTCTTCATCATAAAAAACTGTAGAAGGCGAGCCGACTATTTGGAAGTTATTCTTGTGTACTTTTTCATATAAGTCATAAAAATAATCATCCATATCATCTATATTTATTTGTAACCTTTGAGCAATTACTGTTATTTCATTTCTCATCCCAATTAATATATCGTAATTTCTATGGCAAGCAGTATTTAAAGCATGATTCATATTTACCATTTCATTCATTTCTGAAATAACCTGTAAATTTTGTTTTACTTCATGAGATAACTCTATAATTTGTGCTTGCATATGTTTAATAAATGAATCTTGATCTGACGAATGAAGAATGATTTTAATTTTCGGTAGAGGGAACTTATACTCCCTTAACTTTTTTATTTTCAATGCTATTTCTAACTGCCCTTGCTCATAATATCTATACCCATTTTCCGGGTTCACATATGCTGGTTTTAATATATCTTCTTTGTCATAATGCCTTAACATCCGTGTACTCATTTTACAAATCCGCGAAAACTCAGTAATTGTATACATATACTTACCCCTTGAATACATTTTCTTATACGCTTATTTTAAAACCAATCAAAAATCTTCCTAACTGAAAAATCTTTATTCTGATTGTTCATTCTTTTCATTGTTGAAGGTAACAAATGCTGAGGACAATACCACGTTAAACAATTGATTGCGCCTCCCATTGTTGATATTTCTCCTACATGAATTTGAATAGCTTGTTTCTCCGTATGCTGTTGAATATATCGTAACACTTCCCGATCTTTAGCTAATCCAAACTTAGGAACGTAAATCGTATCACATGTTTCTAACATATTTATATACAAACCTTTTGCCGACGCTATTTCTTGATCATATTGCCCTTTCTCTGTATATGACGATGGCACAACTATAAATTCAGCTTCTGGCATTTGCTCTTGAATAATCTCTTGAACATTATATCTAAATCCATGATCCCCTAAAAAATCACTAATAAACATCGTGTGTTCATCAATAAATTTAACCATTCCGTCTGCATGTGCAAGTACGTCCCCTTCTTCAGCAGGAATAATAATAACGCGGCTCACATCCAAATCCCATTCCAGTTGCTCTATAATTTCTTCTTCCGTCCAATCATAATTATCATCAAATATACGTTCTGTTACTATAACAGTATCTTTTTTATTCCAAATAAGATTCCCACCATCTAGTATCAATGGAGATTTCACATATTCAAAGTCGTTCTTTTTCAACCATTTATTAAATTGTTGATCTAAATATCGCCATTGATCTTTCGGTAAATAATTGGGTTGATATTTAAATTTAACTAAATGATTTGTGACGACTGGTGCAACATCTCTTAGCCAAATATCATCATACTCAAAAAAGCTTGTATGAAAGTCTTGCTCTTCAACAGATAAAGAAACAAGTTGATCAGTACATGATTTATTTTCATTTAAGTATTCATTAAAATAAATCAGATCTTCATAAAATGGACGATAATATTCATTTGATTTATCTGGTATTGCAGTAAAAATAATTCCATTTTGTTTTTGTTCCATATTATTTGCCTCGCTTTTTAATAATGGCTGAATAACTAATTTCACTATGCCAACTATTTCTCTTTCATAACAATTTTCGAAACGTGCACATTTCATGAATGGATTATAGCACGGAGAAATATTATATATTTATATAAAAAATATAAAGCTGTCATTAAGCTGCAAATTGACTCTTGACAGGATTTTAAAATACAGTATTTCATGACAGCATTAAACATTTCATCGTCATACACAATTAATAATTAAATAATTTTTTTATCACGATTCAAATCGATTACTTCTAATAGTTCGTTTTCGTTATATAAATTCACTACATGTATTTCTACCCCTATACAAATTTCTTCTAACGGAAAATCGTTTGGATCCTGACCAAATGGATCCTCAATTTCAACTCCTATTGCCTCAATACCTATAAATGCAAAACTTATAAACGTAGTTGCAAGTACTGTAGACCATCCAAGGCTATCAACAAGACCAATTGGCAAAGTTGCGCAAAATATAATCAATAAAATTTTTATATGAGCAAAATACGCAAAAGGAATAGGTGTTGTTTTAATACGATCACACCCACCCACAGACGTAAGCAAAGTATTCAAATCAGTCTCCATATTAATTATCACATTTGGATGAATTTGACCTGTTTTTAAACCTTTTGATAGTATAGTTTTTAACATAAAAACTATACTAATTGGTAAATGAATAGATTTAGCCAAGATTTCTCTTTCCTTCTCAGAACAAGTATCAAGCAATGATTTTATTTCAGATAAATCTTTTTCATCTCTCAAATGTCCTTTCGCTATCTTTGGAAAAGCAACTAATAATTGTACAAATTTTAGTTTTTCCTTATCTGTCTTTCCCTCTCCAGACTCCCAATGACATAAAAAGCTAACTGCTAAATTTCTAGTACAGGCACCAATCGTACCAAACAGCTTCCTACCTTCCCAATATCTATCATAGGCAGTATTCGTACGAAAAACTAACAGTAGACCTAAAGCCCCTCCAACAATTACCCAAGGGGTTTGATTTATATGTATTTCAGCATAATAATAATGAATCACAGCTACTACCGTTGACATACATGTATATACTAAAATTTGCGGGAAAATATCTCTTATAATCGTTCCCTTTAATGTAAATATTTGATGTAAACTATTTTGATTATTGTAATGAACCATATTTACAAAAACCTCTTTCCTTATTAACCTGTTATTCTTTTAAATTATGAAAGGATACAATTAAATAATAGAATCATAAACCCTATTATTATGAGGCTAGTTAAAATTATCTCTGGCAATACTGTCACTCCTTTTTACATTCCAACTGCAAATGTTACTCTACTAAATCACGTCGCATTATTTTAGAATTTGCAATGAATAAAGCGCTAATTAACACAAGAATCGCACAGGCGTATAACAATGAATCCACTGGGCTATCATGATCTATAATAATTAGGCGCACAATAGCTGTTATACCTACATATATAAAATATCGTAATGGGAAATGAAAATTCATTTGAAAATACTTTATAATCATTACGATAAATTCAAAATATAAAAAGAATACAACGATACTATCAACTAAATGATAACTAGATTCCTTACCACTCAATTTCAGTTCTTGTATAAATTGAATGACTTCTTTCATGAGAAACACACTTAAAACAATCCCCAAACAAATCAAAGCTACATTTAAAATGTACTGTAGAATGATAGGAAAAAATGAAAAAACTATTTTTAATTTCTTTGACACAAACATCTTTCTCCTTTTCCATATAAAGTGAAACTTTAATCAGTGGGGGTTTTGTTCATCCCCACTGATTATTAGTTGAACCAATCGGACGTTAACGGACAGTTGATCTCCCACCTAACTTCTTTGCTCCAACTGAATTTTGAGGTGGAAGTTTTACTGTCCGTTAACGCGGGATAAAGCGAAATACGACTATACACTATAATCCGATTATCATTATATTAAAACCCTTTATTGTTACAAATAATAAGGCATGACAAAATAGGTAAAGGAAAAAATATACCTATTTTGTCCGTAGGTTGCTACATTTCAATCGATTACTTCAATTGAATCGGTTGTTGCTGTGTCACACAATGAATCATGCCACCATTTTTATAAAGCTCCCTCACATCAATCCCAACTACTTTACGATCTGGATATAACTTCTGAATCGTATCATTTGCGATTTTATCATTCGAATCATTATAATTAGGCACCAATACCACTGTATTCCCAATATAATAATTAATATACGATCCCTTATAATCGAGAACTTTTCCATTTTCTAAAATAACTTTCTCTTTACTAAGAGGTAAGTATTCATACTTATATTTCTGTCCTGACGCATTTTTTGCCTCTAACAATGTGTCCATATCTTTGTTCGACAACCCCCACTCGGCTAAGTCATCTTCTTTCATCGTTACAATGGTAGATTTACCATGAAATTTAGCAAATCCATCAATATGAAAGTCCGTAATATCTAAATTAGGTACTCCGTCTAACCAAATAAAGTTGGTTACTCCAAGGTCACTTATATATTTTTCAATTTCCTTTTCTGATAAATCCGGATTTCTATTTTTATTTGTTACTGCACTTCGAGTTAATAAAGCAGTCCCATTACTGTCTAATTCAATTGCACCGCCTTCCAGGACAAATTTCCCCCAATCAATCCTTTCAATCCCTAATTGTTTACTAACATTTTCACGTATACGAGCATCATTTTTATAAGGAGTTTTCTTTCCCCAACCATTAAATGCCGGATCTAATATTTTGAGATTTTTATTATTGTCATAAACAAAAATCGGCCCACTATCTCTTGCCCATACATCATCAGTAGGAGCGATAAAGAAATCAATTTTATCCATATTCAATCCTTTATCTATTAAAAGATTATTGATGCGCTCTTTCTCTTCCTCATCGTATGCAACAATATGGACTTTTTCTCCCTCGGTTAAAGCACTTGCCATCTTAACCCAAATCGGTTCAACTTCTTGCTTATACTCTTCACCATATGTATATTCATGAGGCCATTGCAGCCAAGTACCTTCATGCTTATCTTTTTCATCTGGCATCGTATATTTTCCAACTTTTTTCTGTACCTCTACTTTTCCATTCTCTTTCCCTTTTGCATTTTCATTACCACCTTCAAAAGAACAACCACTAATAATCGCCGTGGATAATGTAGCTATTAAGCAAAACTTTACTACTTTTTTCATTCTTTCAACCTCCTGTTCTTATCTCCAATAATGTAAAGCTTCACATAGTGTAAAGCTCAAGCTTTTTCTCCAATGTAAAAATTACCAATTATTCTTTACATTCCTATCATTTAACTAACTATATGTATTTATTCAACTATCTTCCTTACCTACTTGTTTAGCACGCTGAACTTTACGAAATAAAAAAATCGGTATTGATAATTACATATCAATACCGATTTTAAAATTATTCTTTTCCTTCTATTAAATCATTCGCCATTTTCCTAAACTCTTGGTTAAATGCATCATTCATACCATTTTGAACGTTAGAGAATAATATGACAAACGTTCTTTTATCCCAGTTAAAATTATTAAAAGTATTCCAGCCTGATAATACGCCGTGGTTATGATAATAATCTGGATACGTATAGAAACTAAATCCATATTTTCTTGCAGGTGATGCAGTAAACATATCTAATACACTTTGTTTAGATAGCAGTTTTCCATCCATAATAGCCTCATCTAATCTTTTCATATCTTCAACAGTCGTATACATTTCACCACACCCATACAACCAGTTCATTTTTAAGCGGGGTGCAGCTATTAACTCATTATCTTTTCTCGTATAACCTTCTGCTAAAAAAATATCTTCAGGGAGAGTTGCACCCATTCCAGATTCATGCATTTCAGCAGGAGTAAAAATATTTTCTTTCACATACTCAGCGAGCGGTTTATTTGCTACCTTTTCTACAATATACGCAAGCACCATATAATTATAATCTGTATATCGCCATCCTGTCCCTGCAGGAAATTGCAATTTTTGCGCTCCAATCCACGTTACTAACTTTAATCTTGACGCCGCATCAACTCTACCTTGTCCCTGATCCGGTAACCCTGACGTATGTGTTAACAAATTTCGCAACGTAATGTTTTTATCTGCCGGAAACGATGGAATATACTTATTTACATTGTCTTCAATATTTAATTTCCCTTTTTCTTTTAGCTGCATAATAGATATTGCAACGACTGTTTTCGTAATTGAACCAATGCGATATTTCGTTCTTGGCGTTGTTACTACTTTATCTTGCACATTCGCATACCCATAACCTTTTCGTAAAATCACATGATCTTTACTAGCTACAAGAACACTCCCATTAAATCCTTTATCTTTTAAATATTGATCTAGTTTTCCAGCTGCGACTTCATAGCGCTTTTTCTCATTAGCATCGACTTCCTGCATACCATCCTTTTGCTTACTATTTACATTAGAAAATGCCTTTATATCATATTTTTTACCTTTATTTGCATGTATTAGTGCAACGACACTCCCACAAAATATAGCAAAAATAAAGAAAACGATTATCCATTTCTTTAGCATAATAGGAACCCTCTTTTATCTAGTTTCACTTAACGCGCATCCATTCTATTCTATATCTTTTAATCTTCAAATATTTTATAATATTATCTATCTATTATTCACCTATTTAAACTAGATTCCTTTTTCTCATATTCAGTTTTTGGTTACTCTCTATTGTATTTCTTTCTTGCAAAATTTCCACCTTACAATCGGATACACTCTACTATAATTTCAACAGCTTATGTAACATTTGTTACACATAATAAGAAATGGAGTTGTTACGATGAAAAATACTGATAAACGCAATCGTTTAGATGATAGGATGTTCTATTACAGAGTAACAAAAAATAACATGGTTTTAATTGAATATTACGGAAAACAAATTATGCTATTAAAAGGAAATGATGCAGAAAAATTTTTAAACAAAATAAATCATGCTCAGAACGATACAGAAAAACAACTCATTATGGCTAAAGTAACAGGCAATTTCAAAAGAGGCAATGAACGTCATTGAAAACGAATCTCATTTATATTTTGATTATACAACATATAAAAAAAGAAATGTCGCTCATTCGGCATTTCTTTAGACTTTCTTCATAATAAATTTACATTGCTAACTTTCTTTTATTTTTTTGTTTTCACCATATATACTCACTGCCGAAATACTTAATAATATCACTATACACAACCACGCATACGTATATCCTTTCTCATCGACAATATAGCCAAATAAAACGGGTGCAACAATAATCGCAATTTGATTGAATGTAAGTGCCAAACTAACTGTTATTCCAACACATTCTTCACTTGCCAATTCAGCAACTTCAACGATAAAAAGGCTAAACCAACCAATTGAAAAGAAGCCTAACAATGCGCTTACACCATACAACACTCCACTCGTTACTGTATGTATGCTCATTACTAACAATAGAATCAAACCGATAGAAGCACAGACAGCTATAAATAAAGGTGTATGCCGATTCCCCTTATAAAACACATCACTACTAGCTGCTAATACAACACGGCCAATCATTCCAGAAAAGAACATCACTGAAAATACTGTTCCAGCTTCAATTAATGTAATTGATTCTTCCCTCACTAAAAATTTCATAAAGTGCCCAACTAACACCATTTGCAATGAAATCATGCAAATACCCGTTATATATATTGGATACAACTCTTTTTTACATATCACTACTTTTAGCTGCGTCCAAAAAGAAATTTTAATATGTTCTTTCCTTGCATCCTCTTGAACATATGACTCTTTATAAAACATAAAAAATAATATTCCGCCAATTATACAAATGCATGCCATACTATTTATCGCGTAAGTCACATTATATTGTATTGTTAGAAACGGGATTAGCACTCCCGCTAATGCGCCACCAATCGGTATACCAGCTTGCCTTATTCCCATTGCTAATCCTCGATTTTCTTTTGGGAACCATTTTAAAATCACTTTACTTCCTCCTGGCTGGGAAACACTATAAAACATTCCTACTAATAAAAGTACAAATAACAGACCATTAAACCCGTTTACTATATTAGTTAGTAAAAACGAACTCCCTAGCAAAAATGAACTGATAGAAATTAATAATTTTTCATTATATTGATCCAGTAACCGACCGACAAAAAGCATGCAAAATAACGGTCCAATATTTACAACACTTACTAACAATCCACTTTCCATATTCGTAAGCGCATATTCTTCTTTCCAAAATAAAGCGAAAGCTCCGACACCATATGTTATAAGCGTCGCTGTTGTTTGAGCAATCGTCGCAAAAATTAACATAACCCACTTATAAGCACTATTCATCCTTTCTTCAATTAACACAATCATCCCTCCCCTCTTTCATTGTATGAAAGTTCTGATATCATATAAAATAAAGATATATCATATAATCCATCAAAAAAAATGATACCTTTTCGGAGGGATGATGCATGGACATAAAAGATTTAACTGTATTTTACGAAGTTGCTAAGGAAAGTAATATTTCTCACGCAGCGAAAAATTTGAACTATGTACAATCAGGCGTAACAATGCGTATGAAACAACTAGAAAACGAATTGGGGGTACCTCTATTTTATCGTAATGGAAAAGGTGTAACTTTAACTTCTAACGGTGAGATTTTATTAACATACGCCAAACAAATTATCCACTTAATGGATCAATCTATAAAAGCGGTTCAAAGTAATGGAACTGATCCTAAAGGCACTTTGAAAATCGGGTGTACAGAATCTACAACCGCGGTAAGGCTGCCATCTATATTAACGGCCTATTATGAGAAATACCCAGAAGTCGAATTGATTTTAGAAACAAGTACGACCGAACAACTAATTAGGTTAGTGCTAGAACGAAAACTAGACGGAGCATTTATAGCAGGATCTACTCAGCATACTGAACTTCATACAAATGTATTTCGTGAAGAAGAATTAGTTCTCATTAGTAAAAAACCTTTATCCTCTCTTAAAGACATAGAATATATGAATTTACTCGCTTTTAGTCACGGTTGCTATTATAGAAGTTTATTAGAAGACTGGCTTCTAGAAGAAGACATCTCGCCTAAACGAGTTTTAGAATTCGGAACAATTGAAGCCATACTCGCCTGTGTAAAATCAAATATGGGCGTAGCGATTATGATGAAATCAATTTTAAAGGGGCATGAACATAACTTATCATTCAATCCTTTACCTAATAGATTCAAAAAAGTTCCTACTACTTTTATTACTCGAAAAGATCTATATCACTCAGCTGCATTACAAAAATTTATGGAGATGATTCACAATGCATGAAAAGAAAGTACGTGGTATGAAGCGTAAAACAAGGACTATGATACAGCGAATTGAAGAACATACAAAAACGTTCCCTTCTGCTTTCTATTACGATGAATATTGGTATATGCCCTTACCAGTTTCCCAAACTTTTATCGATTCGTGTAAAACGCCTAGAAAAGTAAAACGATTATGTATACAAACCTTATTAAATCAAGCACAGCATTTAATAAAAATAAAACCGAGCGATACACATACATATCGAGTTGTTGTTTTAATTTCTATAGAAAGTTTGTGGAATTCACAAATTATTGTATTTAAAAATGAGGACTACTTTCATAATTTCTTTAATAGAAATAGTGAATTTCAAAAATGGATTCCTCTTTCAAATGAGTCTGATTTTTGGAAGACATGGGAAATTTCAATTTGGCCTACTGCCCAAACGTTGCACTTTCAAGAAATCATTTATGATGAGGATACAATCGATGAAAAAGAGGTTTGGTTTATTGGAGAGTTATCTTAAAAGAGGAACTTTACTTCTATCATCTGGCATAATAAAGAAGGTATACCTAAAACACTGGTATACCTTTCCACTTATTTATTTTTCCTTTAACACACTATGTAATCGATCAGGATAATTTGTAAACATTCCTGTAGCACCCCATTTAATTAACAATCTCATATCTGGTTTCTCATTAATTGTATACGGGTGAATTAACAGTCCATTTTTTCTAACCATTTTCATATATGACTCATCGATAATTAGTTCTCCGTTATCATTGCGTAAGTTTGGCCCGATACCAACTGCATACTTTTTAATTTCTTGAAAATCATCATTCGTTACACTTTTCGGTTCATGTGTAATACCAGACCATTCAATAATTTCATTGTTTTCATTTGGATAATACCAAAGCAGTTGAACTAACGGAATATTTTTATTCATACTATGAATCTTTGTTAAACTATCTTTACTAAATGATTGAATCATAACACGGCTAGAAGACATGTTTTGACCTACTAAATTATATTTATTTAACAACACTAACAATTTCTCTTCCATTCCTGGATACACATCTGGTGATTTTGTTTCAATGTAATACTTCATGCTTCTTCCGTACTTTTGGAAGATTTCTTCAAGAGTCGGAACTTTTTGCCCAACATACTCTTGCTTAGCCTTTTCTGGATAAGCTTTATTGAACCAAGATCCTCCATCTAAACTCTTTATTTCACTTAATGTTTTATCTCGTACTTCGCCTGTTCCATTTGTAGTACGATCAACTGCTGTATCATGCATGGCAATCAACTGGCCATCCTTAGTTAACTGAATATCTAACTCCAAATAATCCGCTTTCATTTTTTTCACAAGATCATAAGAAGCAAAAGTATGCTCAGGTGCATGTCCACTTGCTCCGCGATGTGCAATATTTAAAAACTTATTCGTATTCCATTCATGCTTCCCCTCTGCTTTCGCATGAACGGCTCCCCCAGCAAAGATACTTCCCGTCATAAAGAAAATAACTAACACGCTAATAATTTTTCTCATCCTTCTAACCCTTCCTACGTTGCAAATTTCAACAAGTTAATGAGATTTACACGAAATAGAAGATATACTTTCATTATTTTTATAAGCTTATATTAAAATTCCAATCTTACAAATATAATTCCCCTATGTTATTACTATACTATTTATTGTCCATATCCCTCCTATTCACATGTAACTCCTTATTGATTACAGTTCATCAATAAAAAAAGCCATAATTTATTTAGAGGACACTTCTGTATCCCTAAATAAATTTATGGCTTATCTCAAATATCTCCGGCCTCGATTAACTTGTCGAAATTAATCATACCAAACCTATTAATATTTGTGAATATTTTTTAAATAGATAGTTTCTATGCTAAAGCAGCTGGCGGCATTAATTGCGGACCTTTTCCCATACGTGCCAACACCCAGTCATCATAATACCACATTTCCGTTTGACGACGACTCATCATATAATCCCAGCGTACTTCACGCTCAAATTCGATGATTTGTCTGTCTCCTCCAATTGTCACCCCGTTAAAACTCCCATTATCATGCATCATTTTCACCCATAAAACAGGAAAAGTAACAATTTCTCCTTCATCTTTATACTGTCTCATTTGTTTTTCTATACGTAGTAAAGTTAAACCACTTGCATATTGTGGATCAACCTTTTCCATTACATCCATTGCTATTTGTTCAGCATCATCTTTATGAGGCAGTTTGTCTGAGTATACTGGCATCATATTCGTATAACTTAATAAACACTTATCATTTTGAGTAGTAATGGTTGTAATATGAGCACCACCGTAATGTAACAGCTCTTCTGCTTGATAGCGTTTGATGGAAACTTGTACACCGTCACGTAATTCTTCATGCTCCCTTACCAACTTTACATACTTCGGAAGTGGTAATAACATTGACACTTCTTTACTACAATTTTGAAAAGTATTATATTGATTCGCCATTTAACATCTCTCCCTTATATATAATTCTTCTGGAACATGTGTAAGAAATTCTGTTAGCTCCCCGGCATAATATACATATAATTCATGCATCGCCCTCGTACATGCTGTGTAAAACAAATTGCGTTCAGACTCCCTATTATAGCTGTCATTAGAAGCTTCAAATATAATTACCGCGTCAAATTCTATCCCTTTCGCCAAATAAGCAGGAATAATAACAACGCCGTTCTCATAAGTTGTATTCTCTTTTTGCATAAGGTGGACATGTAATATATCTCCTATTAACTCCATCACTTTCATGCATTCTTCATTTGTTTTACAAATTACCGCAACTGTTTTATGGCCTTTTTCTTCTAACTCTTTCACCTTAAGAACTATATTCTCTACACGCTTTCGCTCATTACTTACTTTTATATAAACCGGCTTCTTACCATCCCTATTAAAAGCTTCAATCTCATTTCCATTTGGAATCATACACTTTGTAAATTCAATGATCGGTTTTGTCGATCGATAACTACGGTTAAGCCGGACTGTTTCCACTTTACGATTTACAAATAATGTGGAAATAATATTGTTTTCTCTATTTTGGTCATGCGAGAAAATATTTTGATTACGATCACCAAGTAACGTCCATTTCGCCTTCGGAAATAGTCGTTTTAGAAATGCTAATTGAAATGCTGTATAATCTTGCACTTCATCAATAAATACAAACTTCACAAGGTGATTCGTCTTAAATCCTTCAAGTAACTCTTTTAAAAATAAATACGGCGCTGCATCTTCATTTGTTAGCTGTTTATTCTTCAAATGCTTCACTGTCTGCTTACATATATCTCCCCAGCAATCTGGTACGAAAATATCTTTCTGCATGCTTTCAAATAACTGCTGAAAAATCGCAGGATGATTTACAAAAGCGAAATTTTTTACCCTTCTACGTAACGAACGAAAATATTTCTTCACTACATATTTCGTTAATAACTCATGTTCCTTCTCATAATAATCAAATTGATTATCCTTCTCTAATTTTTCAAATATGCGATTGTAATCTTCTTTATTTAAATACTGAACTTCTCGTTCCACCCAATCTTTTTTCGCTTCAATCTTTTCAAATTCATGTAACTTCCGAAGAATCCATTCCATTGTAAGTTGTATTCGATTCGGTATAGCAATAAACATATCTAGGCTATAAAAATAATCACATATTGATTTTGCCTCTATGAGCACTTCACCTTTACATGTAACATCATGAAATTGTAAACCTTTTTCACTTAAGCTTCGCGCGTATTTCTCAAGTAGTCCCATAAATTCAACCGAGGATTTATATTGAATACCTTTCACTCTAGTTTCATACGTACTTTCATGCTTTTTCGTTAAAACGTATTCTAACTGCGCAAATGAATCTTCTACAGTAAAGCTTTTTCCAATCATATGTTCCACATACGCTTGAAAAGTCGTTTGTTGCATATTTTCTTCCCCAAGCTCTGGCAAAACGTTCGCAATATAACTATTGAACAACTCATTCGGCGAAAACAGTAACATTTGATCTGCATGCACCGTGCCGCGGTAACGATACAATAAATAAGCAATACGTTGCAGTGCCGCTGAAGTTTTCCCGCTCCCAGCAGTCCCTTGCACAATTAGCACATCACTTGTATCGTTTCGAATAATTTGATTTTGTTCCCTCTGTATTGTCGCTACAATACTTTTCATTTGTTCACTTGCATTTCGTCCAAGTGCTTCTTGTAATAATTCATCACCTATCGTCACACCTGTATCAAACATACTTTGAATCGTCCCGTTTCGAATCATATATTGACGTTTTAAAAGCAAATCGCCTGAAATCGTACCTATGGGCGCTTTATACTGGGCCCTCCCTAAAGTGTAATCATAATAAAGGCTCGAAATAGGTGCCCGCCAATCGTATACTAAAAACTCATCATTTTCTTTATCATAAAAAGAGCCGATACCGATATACATTTCATCAGTATCCGCTTCAGTATCTTCTTTAAAATCAATCCGCCCAAAATACGGCGTTTCTTTTATTTTCGTTAAAAGGTTATATTCATTTTTCGTATGACGATGTGTATGTTCTCTTTCAGCAAGAAGCTCTGCCTCTTGCCTAATACTCGCCGCCGTTTCAACCGCTTCTTTAATATTATCTATATTTACTTTTACATCTTCCCAAAATTTTTTTCTAATACTTACAATTTCAGACTTCACTGAGCCAACTCGATCATCCAGCTCTTTCAGTTCCTCCTCTACTTTTTCAATAACTACATCTACACGTTGTTGCTCTTCTTTATAATGACTCATATAATCTCCCCTTCTCCTACTATTTGAAAGCCTTATATGATACGTAACTTTTTACTTTTGAAAAATGCCACAAGCAACAATCTCCCACGACTTTTGAAACTCTTCGTTTATCCTCTCTTCTTTCCACTTCTCAGAAAAAGCAGGGTGATAGAACGATGAAAGCAAACCAAATAACGTATGCGCTAAAAACAAACTATCTTGTTTTTCAATCTCATTGCGCTCTATCCCACGATTTATCACGTTCTCCAGTTGTCCAACTAATCTTTCTTCGTGCTTTTGAATCACCTTATTCTTTTGCTGCACTAACGAACTATTCAATGTAAATAACTCTTCATTTTCAAGTAACTCTTTCTTTTTAAGCTGAAATAAACGAAAGAACCACTCTTGTAAAATGATTTCCGTCTCTCCATCTTTTCCGGCAATTTGTTCAAGCTGATCTGAGTACTTAAGCAGCCATCTTTCTAAAATAGCGTCGCGCAGTGTGGCCTTACTCCGAAAATAAGAATATAAAGCCGCATGACTAACATCAAGTGACTTCGCAATACTAACAAGTGTCGTCCTACTCCATCCATATTTCATTAACTCTTTTTCCGCTGCATCTAAAACAACATTCTTCGTTAACGCCTTCTCTGTCATTTTTCTCACCGTCCAATTTATTTACATAATACTATTATTTCAATAACAACTTACATTTTTTATTATTTGTAAGTTGAATGCAAAAAAATACGATTTCAATTAGGTTATAAGATTAACATATCCTTTTTCAACTTACAATATTTTTATTTTGTAAGTTGAAAAAGGATAAAAGAAGTGCCTTATATAAAACACTTCTTCCTAGTTGCTTAAAAATTACACAATAAATGATTCATTACCTCGTTAAGCACCGTACATAGATTTGCTGTACCTTTTGCTGAACGCCACGCAATGAAGCTATCTGGTCTAATCACTACAGCTCCTTCATTCTCTAAACCATATAATTCACGAAAAACATTTTCTTGAGCAATAAACTCTCCGGTTAAACCTACTCGATACACTTTTATATTTATTCCTAATTCAGCTGAAACATCTTGTGCACAATTGGCCCAAGCGCGATTTTCTGCTCCAATAAGTAACACAAAATCATTTCCTAATAAATCAAGTATAGAAATTTCTTTTCCATCATACGTTCCACAAAAGTGTGGTGCTCGCGTTCCAGGTCTTCCATTCAACTCTACGATATCCATTCTATGTGAAGTAGCTGAGTCATCTACTATCGCTTCAGAACAATACTGATACCCGACAGTTACAGCTAAACCATCCATATTATTCAAACTGCCTTCTTCTCTATTCGCAGCACGGAACAATAAACTACTCGCATACTCCGTCGTTAATTTTGCAACAGGATATCTCTCTTCATAATATGTTTCTAACAATTTTGGATTTGCTTTCCCTTTTATAACAGCCGCTAATTTCCAAGCTAAGTTATGTGCATCTTGTATGCCTGTATTTGAACCAAATCCTCCTGTTGGCGGCATAATATGTGCTGAATCACCAACTAAAAAGATTCGATTATCTTGAAATTTCACGGCTGTACTTTCAGTCGCTTCCCACGGTAAAACACTTACTATTTCTGACTCGATTTTTGTACTTCCAATTGCGGTTTGAATGATTTGTTTACAGCGTTCTATAGTGAAATCCTCTGGTCGCTCTCCTTTTAACGGATCGTAGGATACATGGTAAATCCATCTTCTTTCGTTATCAACTGGAATAAGTGCACCAAGAACTTCCGAATGAAGTACCATAGTAAAACCAAATGCATCTCCCTGTATAAACTCACTTAAATCCGCTTCAAAATAAATATTCATATAATAACCACCGATTGTACCTCGTCCCTCGGTACGTATTCCTAGCTGCTCACGTATTTTACTTTTTGCCCCGTCCGCTGCAATTACATAGTCACAATGAATAATACTTTCTTCTTCCGTTTCACGATTCCAAATCGTCGCTATTACTCCGTGCTCATTTTGTTCATAAGAAACCAATTCATGATAAAAAGATAAGTCTCCGCCTAATGTTCTCGCTTCTTGTAACATCATCTCTTCTAAAATAATTTGATAACAAGCCGTTTGTTTTGATGGACTAATCTCTTCTATTTTTCGAAGTAACTTTTCATCGTTTCCATACTGAGTCGCCCTCATTTGTGCCAATTCTTCCTTATCGGCCTCTGCTATTATATGAACTGCTATTCTTCCTCGGCAATTTTCTAACGCTTTACCCGCCAATCTAATTCTTTGTTCTAAACCCAATTCTCGAAATAACTCCATCGTACGAAAAGTGATTCCACCTGCTTTTGGATGAATTGCAGTAGACGGGTGCCTTTCAACTAGTAAATAATCAACGTTATGTTTTGCAAGGAATAAAGCAGACGCTAATCCTGATAATCCTCCTCCAACAATTAAAACTGATACGTAATTCGATTTCATAAATTTACCCTCCACATCATTGTTCTGAGCTCAGTGACATAAATATAATCAAAAAAACAACAAAGATATAGACTTATATTTCATTTTAAATTATCATATAGATAGATTACGCCCCAAATTACTTTTACTTTTTCATATATCTATAATCTGCTTGAATTATGCATGTATGAAAGAGTAAAACGAAACAACTCACTTTAGTAAACACCAACATAATAAGCGGTCGTAGCCCTGTAAAGTTATAAGGGGTTACGACCGCTTATTTTTTAAAAATCCTTCCCCTCTATCATTTATAAACAACGTATTATTCAATCACTTTTTCTTTTTAAAACTTCATCCATTTTAATATGCTATCCTTTTCTATCCCCTACCATTTTCAACACAGAAAATTTCATTCGTCTCGATTTTCTTTCCCAATATTGCAGCTCATACAACAATCATGTAGCATTACCGTATCGATGTAATGGTTCATCATCTTAAACCTTTCGACTAATTACCAGGAGGTAAAGTGATTGAAATGAATAAACAAGAACAATTAAATGTTATAAAAAAAGATTTTATTGATTCTCAAAAAGTATTATTAGCAATTGGCGATGAAACACGTCAAGCTATTTTGTTCGTTCTCATGGAAACGGAATGTCAAACCGGATTACGTGTGGGCGAAATTACGAAAAAAACACACCTTTCTCGACCAGCGGTATCACATCATCTTAGAATTTTACGAGAAGCCGGTATTATTTTAATGCGAAAAGAAGGTACAAAAAACTTTTATTATATTGATATACGTACAAAATTAGGTTTATTAAAAAATCTTGTATTAGATATTGAAAAGCTATTGCACAACTTTTATTGAGATTTGGAGGTATAAGAAATGAAAGCAATGATAATTGATAAATACGGGAAAGTTCCAATGCGTATGGCAGAGGTACCTACTCCTGAAATAAATGAGTATGAAGTGCTCGCAGAAATTCATGCAGCTAGTATTAACCCGATTGATTTTAAAATACGCGATGGAAAAGTGAAGATGTTACTTAAATATGAAATGCCCCTAATCCTTGGGAATGACTTTTCCGGTGTCATCGTAAAGGTTGGATCAAAAGTAACTCACTTTAAAGTCGGTGATGAAATATACGCACGCCCAAGAAAAAATAAGATTGGCACTTTCGCGGAATATATAGCCATTCACGAGGATGATGTAGCCTTAAAACCTAAAAATTTAAGTTTTGAGGAAGCTGCTTCGATTCCACTCGTTGGCTTAACATCATATCAAGCACTACATGACATCATGCACTTACAAAAAGGACAAAAGATTTTAATTCACGCTGGATCTGGTGGTGTTGGTACTTTCGCAATTCAGTTAGCAAAAATAATGGGTGCAACTGTTACAACGACTGCTAGTGAAGCTGGTTCTGATTTAGTAAAGTCTCTTGGCGCAGATGAAATTATTAATTACAAAACAGAAAAATTTGAAGAAATGCTAAAAGATTATGATGCAGTATTTGATACAATCGGCGGTACAACACTTGAAAAATCATTCAATATTATAAAAAACGGCGGCAACATCGTTTCCGTTTCAGGAATGCCAAATGCTCGTTTCGGTAAAGAATTTGGTTCCGGATTTTTCAAAACGCTCTTATTTTCATTAGTAAGTAGAAAACTTACTGCACTTGAAAAAAAGCATAATGCTCAATATTCATTTTTATTTATGAAACCAAGCGGAGATCAATTACGTACTATCGCAAACTATATTGAAGCTGGTGAAATCAAACCGGTAATCGATCGAGTTTTCCCTTTTGAAGATGCTCAAAAAGCAATGGAATATTCAGAGGCTGGAAGAGCAAAAGGAAAAATAATCGTAAAAATTAAGTAATAATAAAAACTCCATTTAAAAAAATGGAGTTTTTATATTTGCTGTTAAATAGACATAGTGCAATGAAGTCCTTACAATAGATTGCAAGGGGAAATATCATATTATACTTTTAGCTAACTTTACAAAGAATACATACGTACAAATACATAATAAAAAATAAACAAGGAGGAGATAAAATGACTAAAAATAATGAAGCTGATTGGAATTTAGATAATAGTTATACGACTCTGCCGCAATCATTTTATACAGAAATCCCCCCTACTCCCGTAAGTTCACCGGAGCTAGTTAAACTAAACCACTCACTAGCAATATCTCTTGGCTTTAATCCTGAAGAATTGAAGAAAGAAGCCGAAATTGCTATTTTTGCTGGTAATGCACTCCCAGAAGGAGCTCATCCATTAGCACAAGCGTATGCCGGTCATCAATTCGGACATTTTAATATGTTAGGCGACGGTCGCGCTCTTTTAATTGGCGAACAAATTACTCCTTCAGGTAAACGTTTTGATATTCAGCTAAAAGGTTCTGGCCCTACTCCGTATTCACGCCGTGGTGATGGTCGTGCGGCACTCGGTCCGATGCTACGTGAGTATATTATTAGTGAAGCAATGTATGCACTCGATATTCCGACTACTCGCAGTTTAGCAGTTGTCACAACTGGCGAGCCAACATATCGTGAAACAAAGTTACCTGGAGCAATTTTAACTAGAGTCGCTAGCAGTCATATACGTGTCGGCACATTTCAATATGCTGCAGCTCGTGGTTCTATCGAGGATCTTCAATCACTAGCTGACTATACAATAAACAGGCATTATCCAGAAATTGAGGCTCATGAAAACCGATATACTGCATTACTACAAGAAGTTATAAAGAAACAAGCAAGTCTCATCGCTAAATGGCAACTTGTTGGATTTATTCACGGCGTCATGAACACTGACAATATAACGATTAGTGGAGAAACGATTGATTACGGCCCTTGTGCTTTTATGGACAATTACGACCAAGGAACTGTATTTAGCTCGATCGATACACAAGGTCGCTACGCATATGGGAATCAGCCATATATGGCCGCATGGGATCTGGCACGATTAGCAGAATCTTTAATACCGATTCTGCACGAAGATGAAGAAGAAGCATTAAAAATTGCCCAAGACGAAATTTCTAAATTTAGCGTACAGTATGAAAACCAGTGGTTCCTTGGAATGAAAAAGAAATTAGGACTATTTAGCAACGAGGAACACGATCACTCCCTTATTGAGCAACTTTTAAAAATGATGGAGAAACATAAAGCAGATTACACAAATACATTCCGTTCATTAACTCTTAATACGATCGAAAATACAGCTCTATTTGAAAGTCCTGAATTTAAAGAATGGTACAAACTGTGGCAATCTCGATTAGAAAGACAAGAAGAATCGAAAGAAAACGCCTACGAAATGATGAAAAATAATAATCCATCCATCATCCCAAAAAACCACCGCGTAGAAGAGGCACTAGAAGCAGCTGTTACAAATGACGACTATAGCGTAATGGAGAAACTTCTTGAAGCTCTATCAAATCCTTATGCGTATGCTACAGAGCAAGAAGAATACTGTGTTCCACCTGCCCCGACGAATCGGCCTTATCGTACTTTTTGTGGGACTTGATTGTTTAATATAAAAAAAGTGTGTTCATACAAATTATGTGAACACACTTTTTTATATTCTCCCCTCTCAACTAGAACTTTAAAATGCACTTCCTCCGATTCCTTTTCTTTACTCCAAAACAAAAACGTAACTATTCCAATAGACTTACTCATGAGCTTGTTAAACAAATATTGAGAAATAAAAATTATATTTCTAAATATTGTTATTTTTGATACTATATTTTATAAGAATATTCAAAAAGCGAGGGGATTTCATGAACGTTCAACTACAAGGTAATGAACAAATTACGAAATTATTTAATGATTGGTATTTAGCTATGCTTAAACAAGATGTGTCCCAGGCGACAAACTTAAAGCATGGAATTGAGGAAAAGGAACTAAACTTTGAAGAAGATGAAGATTTAGCATTATACTATTCTCTACTAGATTTTCGTTTCAAAGTTTTAACTGATGGTTTAAGTATCACAAAAGACAGTTTCAATAAAATAGATTCTTACTCGATTTCACCTAATCACCAACTTTCTTACTATTATCATTTATTTAAAGCAATTCATGCTACTTTAACAACAAATTATAATTTAGCAAGTGAACATTATGAAAAAGCTGAGAGACTACTGGTAAATGCCACTGATGATCTAGAAAAAGGGGAATTTAATTATCGAATGGCTATTTTCTATTATCATTTTTACCAGCCAATTGAGGCTATTGAATATGCAACCAAAGCAAAAGAATTCTTCATAAAAGCTGTAGGGTATGAAAAGAATGTCGCCTCTTGTGAAAGCGTATTAGGTGCAGCATTTGTATATTTAAAACAATACGAGCAAGCAGAGGAAAAATATAATTCAGCAATCAATATTTTACAGAAACAGGGTGAAGAATCATTACTGTTAAGAGTGCGTAATAACTTAGGTTGGCTATATGCTAATCAAAACTTATCAATATTAGCTATTCGTCATCTATCTGAAGTGACAACAAAAATGCCTACACATTTTAAAGCAATTTTCTTACAAGCAAGGGAACATTCTAAACTTGGTGAAATAAATATCGCTTCAGAATTTATTAAAAAAGGATTAAAAATTTGTACAGAACTTAACAATGAAGAATATATGCTTCACTTTAAAATTTTAGAGTCCCTTAACAATAATGAATCAACTGAAGACTTAGAAAAAATTATTCTTGAAGGAATTACGTATTTCGACAAAGAATCTTTATATAACTACACTCAGGAATATTCAGAAAAGTTAGCCATTAAACTTTACGATGAAAATAACCATATAAAAGCCAGTGAGTATTTTCATAAAGCATTACAAGCAAAAGAAAAAACGTTTGAGAAAGGGGCATTAAAATGATAAAGAAAATTAGTTCTATCGTTTTAGGATTATCTGTACTAGGTATTGTATCTATTGGCCTAAATAGTTCATTTACATATCAAGCAGGCCATGCAGATTTCCCGGCACCACAAAGACCTGACTTTGTTCAATCCGTTGACACAAGTAAAGACTACACCCCAACAACAACAGCTGAAAAAACACTTTAAAAAATGAAAGACCTTCAATTAAGAAGGTCTTTTTAAATACACTTATTTAGAATGGTTCCCTTTCAAGTAAACTTTATTTTCTCATCAACTCCGCAATCCCCCTACTCCCCTCACTACCAACTTTCTCAAGTTCTTCCACAACTAATTTTCTTCTTTCTACAGAATGATTTTGACTTAACTTCGCTTTCCCTTCTATTTTACTAATCCTAATTTTAAAACCAACTATCCCTTTACTTAATCCTGCCATATAATTCGAATCTACCTCATTTAGCGAGTAGGTGCTCTCTGGATCTTCATATTTATGTACTAACTCTTGAAGAGAATCTATTCTTTCCTGTTCATCCTCAACAATTTCTAATTCACCATATACATGCACTGCAACGTAATTCCATGTTGGTACTGCATTGTTTGTTTCATACCACGACGGCGATATATAGCTGTGGGGTCCTTGGAATATAGCAAGTACATGTTGATTCCCACTATCTTTCCACTGTTCATTCGGACGTGCGAAATGACCATGTAAAGTTAGAGTCTCCCTATTTAATAACAAAGGCAAATGCGTTGCATATGGTTCCCCGTTATGTTGAGAAAATAATGTCGCAAAGCTATTTTGTTCTATTATTTCGTACTTCATCTCTTCATCTTCTATTGCAAAATGTTTTGGTATGTACATAAACTCACTCTTTTCCGATATTTTCAAATTTATTTCCTAATTATATTTAGTAATCGCATCAATCAACAGGGACAGTTTGTCATTATTTTATAGTGGCAAATTTCAATAAAAAAGAATAGGCCGCATATACTTAACACGACCTTAGTTTATTTTCCCTAATATATTTGTAATAAATGCCGTCTTACCTT
This sequence comes from Bacillus cereus group sp. TH152-1LC, assembly GCF_027710505.1. Lineage (NCBI taxonomy): Bacteria > Bacillati > Bacillota > Bacilli > Caryophanales > Bacillaceae > Bacillus > Bacillus cereus group sp. TH152-1LC. The sequence goes on from NZ_JAQFNK010000006.1 coordinate 88,300, forward strand.
CACTATAACTGGATCGATGTTTCGACTCTCTTGCTAACGCTTCCTTTAAACCTCCATATTCAACAGCAACATCTTCATGTTCACGAAGGTAATCTCGAAACGCTATATGTCTTCTTAACTCTTCGCTATTTTTGTCACACACATACAAATGATGTTCCATCCAAACTGTACTTTCCCCGTTCCATGGAACGAAAGCATCCTTTCTACCAAACGCCTCTCTCCCTTTGAAGCTCCAGTCCGCTTGATAGTAATACCCTATCGTTTCAAGTCTTTTTACTACTTCAGGAAAAATTTCGTACTCTTCTATTACTATATCAATATCTAATATTGGTTTTGCTACCAGTCCTTTAACAGATGTACTCCCAACATGCTCAATGGACAAAACAAATTCTTTTATTACATTATTAATAAGCAATTGTAATTTATAAAATTCATTTTCCCATTCGATGTTATATTCTTCGATAGTAATTCTTTGTTTCAATGTATCCCTCTCCCAAAATAATTTATAACCTTTGAATATGAGTATCCTTAAAATTCGTCTCATCTTTCAATCCGTATCCACACATTCGATCCATCCCAATATGCGCTGTCCAAATTAAGCCAATCATTATAATGGTATCTACCTTAAAATATACACCTATTATAGCTATTACTATCGATATAATATATGTGTGAAAAATATTATAAATTTTAGCACCTACATGATTATTTATCCCATACGCCAACATTGATATATCCGGAGCTAAAAGAAATATCAAAAATATAATCCAACTAAATTCATATATCGAATACGCATAAATCGTGGCTACGAAAACAACTAACCCTTCAAAATGTAAAATACGCTTTTGCATTCTTTACCATCCCTATTTTTCTATATTTACCGATAAATTTTCATCACTGAAAGTATTCTTTGCATTTTTTGACCAGATGGTTGCTAAAATCGGCCCTGCAATGTTATGCCATACTGCCGCTAATACACTTGGGAGTGCAGCGGCTGGTCCAAAATGTGCTGTTGCCAGCGCAACACCTAAGCCTGAATTTTGCATTCCTACTTCTATTGAAATAGCTCTTCTTGTCCCTTCGTCTAGTCCAAGTACGAACGCTGTTATATATCCGAGTAAAAAACCAAATGCATTATGAAGCATAACTGCGATAAAGATAAGAAGACCTGAAGAAGTAATGCTACTTACATTCGCTGAAACCACCGCTGAAACTATAATGATAATTGCTACAACTGATATTAAAGGAATAACAGTCATTCCTTTCGTAACAGTTGTAGGGAAAAACTTCTTCACTACTAACCCTAAAATAATAGGTAGGATAATGACTTGTACGATAGAAAGAAACATAGACATAGCATTCACTGGCATCCATTGTCCCGCAAGTAATAATAAAATAAGAGGTGTAGCAATCGGTGCTAGTAATGTTGATAATGAAGTCATTGCAATAGACAACGCTAAGTTCCCTTTTGCCAAATAAACCATAACATTTGATGCAGTGCCACCCGGTACCGAACCGAGTAACACTAATCCAGCTGCTAATTCAGCTGGCAGATTCATAACGTAGGCTAGTACGTATGCGACAAGTGGCATAATAATAAACTGAGCACATACACCGATAATAACTGGCAATGGTTTTGTAGCAATGATTTTAAAATCAACAGCCTTTAATGTTAATCCCATTCCAAACATGACAATTCCAAGTAAAATCGTTATGTAACTAGTTAACCCTAGAAATGGTCCAGGAATGAAATATGCAATAGCTGCAATACAAATAACCCAAAATGCAAAATATTTTCCAGCTATATTACTTATCGCTTCTAGTACTTTCACCCCATCATCCCCTATCCTTCAATTGAAAAACTTTATTCGGATTCAAAATATTTTGCGGATCAAGAGCTTTCTTTATTTTTTCCATTACGAGTAATGCCGCCCCATGTTCTTCTTCTTGATACTTCCGTTTCCCGATTCCAACGCCATGTTCTCCCGTACACGTTCCCCCTCGTTTAAGCGCATATAAAACGATACTTTCATTTATTTCGTCACCCTTTTCCACTTCTTCTTTATCGTTCGGATCAATCATTAAGAGCACGTGGAAATTCCCGTCTCCTACATGGCCAAGAATACCACCAACAAGACCTACTTTATCTAACGTCTCTTTCGCATGTTGGATTGCACCAGCTAATTCTGAAATTGGTACACATACGTCTGTACTCATAAGCTTTTTACCAGGATAGCTATGAACGTATGAATATGCTAGATTATGCCGTGCATCCCATAATTTATTTCTCGCCGCAGTTTCCGTTTCAAAAGCAACTTCTTTACATTTATGATCAAAAACAATTTCCTTCGTGAATTCAATATCTTGCTTTAGCCCTGCTTCGTTGCCATGAAATTCTAAAAACAGTGTAGGTTCTTCTCTGTAACTTGTTTCATTATAATGATTTACTTGTTTCATAGATAATTCATCTACAAGTTCAATTCTCGCAATTGGAATACCCGCTTGTAGTATATTAATCACAGCTTCTACTGCATCATTTATAGTTGGAAACGATGCTCTCGCAGCCATAACATGTTCTGGTATGCCGTATACTTTTAATGTTAACTCTGTAAAGCATCCAAGAGTACCTTCTGACCCTACGAAAACACCATTTAAATGGTAACCTGATGATGACTTCGCTGCTAAATTTCCAGTATGTATTACTTCCCCATCAGCAAGAACGACTTCTAAATCACGAACTTGATCACGCATTACCCCATACTTAACTGCTGTCGTTCCGCTCGCATTTGTAGCAGCCATTCCACCTAACGTTGCATCTGCTCCTGGATCTACACTAAAAAACAATCCATACTTTTTCAATTCTTTATTCAGCTGAGAGCGAGTCACTCCCGGCTGTACTCTCACAAGAAAATCTTTCTCTCTTATTTCAAGTATTTTATTCATGAGCGAAAAGTCCATTGTAATTCCTTTTTCATATGGAATGACATGTCCTTCTAAACTAGAACCTACGCCAAAAGGAACGACAGGTTTTTTATGCTCACTCGCTACTTTCATTAATCTACTAACCTCTTCAGTCGTTTTCGGAAAAACTACTACATCAGGTAAACTACTAGTATGATAAGATTCATCTTTACTATGTAACTCTCTTACTGTCGTATTCACAACTACTCGATCTTCGGGAAGTACACCCTTTAATTCATTTACTAAACGCTCTACCGTTATCTCCATCGTACACTCTCCTACTTTCTATAAATTCGAATTACAAAATATGTTAACCATTTTATACATAATAATCCGAAAAATTAAATAATTCAAGTTTTACATATATGTAATTCGTTTCATACTGTCGAATAAATAAAAAGAACTCGCAATAAATATTGCAAGTTCTTTTCTATAAAACTATATTTTAGATGACTTCTTTATTAACAACATAAACCAAATTAAAGTAACTGCCATCAACGAATGGGAAAACCCTACAATATACGTTAACCCTTTAAAGTCCGCCCCATTGAGCTGAAGAAGCCCTCTCGCTGCTAGCGAACCTAACATTAAAGTTAATGCAATGTTATGGAAAACAAACCACTTATTAAAACTTTTCGCTTCATGAAACGCAAATACTTTTGCTAATCCTAAAGCAATTAAAAAGAAGAAAAAACCGAGTACAAGTGTATGTGTATGCAAAAGATTTAACAAAGTAGATCCTACAATCCCCTTATACTTTCCATACTCCCTAGCGAAAATCCCTGATAATAAGCCGATAATCAAATACGTAAACGATGCATTATATAATTTTTTCATTATGTACCTCCTTGAGCAGAATGTGTAGTGTGTCATATTTAGTAATAATGATAGTTATATAGTAAAAACTCCTAGTTACCTAGGAGTCATTGTATAAGTATCTCACTCTTTACAATCAATCCTAATTATAAAATATCTCTCTATACAAAACAAACGAACTTTATGTGAACAAGTAGAGCATAATTAAAATATGTTGCACTTTTGTATTTCGCAACCCATACTAATTGTTATAACGATTAAAGGTGGTGCAATAGATTGATAGTTCTTGAAACTGAACGACTCATTCTTCGCTGGTTTGATATAAAAGACGCTCCATTTATTCTTGAATTAGTAAACGATCCTGCATGGATTCAGTTTATTGGTGATAAAAGGATTAAAAACTTAGACGATGCAAAAAAATACATCTTAAACGGACCCGTTGATATGTATAATAAAATGGGCTTTGGTCTTTACTTAGTTGAACGAAAAGAAGATCTTACTCCACTTGGTATGTGCGGTCTTATTAAAAGAGATTCATTAGAAGATGTCGATATCGGCTTTGCCTTTTTAGAGAAATTCCGTTCAAAGGGGTATGGCTTTGAATCCGCTTCTGCTGTAATAGACTACGGTGTACAGAACCTAGGTATGAAACGAATTGTAGCAATTACTACTATTGATAACATCAATTCAGGAAAGCTTTTAGAAAAAGTAGGATTGCAGTTCGAAAAGATAATTTCAGACTCAGGTGAAGATTTAAAATTGTTCGGGTATAACGCGTAAAAAAGGTCGCCATTCATGGCGACCTTTTTTACGCGTTATACTAATAGTTTTGAGTTACATTATAGTTTGTATCAATTTTTGTGATTACCAACATAGATTACATATCACATTTTTGGAACTTTATAGAAATAATACTTCCACTTGCAAATAAATTATATTAATATATTAAATAAAGGAAGTGAGAATAAATGGAACAACATGATTTTAATCCTTTAGAACAACCACTATTTTTTCTAGTTCTTCAATTCATTGCATGTATATTAATCATTTGTATCGTATATGGAATCTTGTATAATGTCGTATTGAATTTAAATATGCCTAAATGGACTGCACATATGGTAGCTACCGCATTTTCCCTTGGTATCGCCTATCAGACTTTTATAAATTTCATTTAATTTTTCTATAATGCGTAACAAAAAGGTCGCCAATCACGGCGACCTTTTTTCTATTTCACTTCTACCGTATAATTCCCTGTTCCCCCACCATACTGATACACATGTAAATAATATTTCCCTGGATACGTGTAGTAACTTCCTACTAACTTATTTCCTTCTTGCTGAGCATACGTAACATAATTATTTAAATCTGCTTCTGAATAAAGAACCCAGTTTACTCCTATATTACTTTCCTTCGTTACATTAATTTGTAGGTTTTTCGCCGTTTCTATATTAATTTCAAAGTAATCACTCGTGTCACCATTTCCTAAACTAGCACGTAAAACTTGATTTAATTGCAGTTTATTCGCTGTCTGGAATGAGTTATTTGGCTCTTTTTCTACACTGTTATCTTCTTTCTTTTGAACAGTTACATTCGTTGTAACCGTATTCGTTAATCCTTTGTCATCTGTTACTGTTAATTTTGCCGTATATGTTCCTTCTTTTGTATACACGTGAGTCGGATTTTGTTCATTACTTACAGTACCATCACCAAACTCCCATTTATAAGCAACAATTTTTCCATCTTCATCTTTTGATCCATCGCTTTTAAACGAAATTGCTTCATTTATATTTCCGCTATATGGACCATTTATAACCGCAACTGGTGCTTTATTCACAGTACCTTCTTCTGTATTAATACCGTGGAATACAACATCATATTCAAATTGTCCTGATGCATTTACACGATAATTTACAAAATACGCTGTTACTGTTTTATAGCCTGTCCATTCTTTTGCACTTAAACGTTTTAACGTATCATTCACGTTTTGTGTAATTGTTTTCCAGTCTTCATATTCCCCTTTTGCAGTAGTACCTGTATACGTTCCTTGTAGTGTAAATGTATTAAAGAACTGTGATTTATTTTTCTTAACTGATACATTACTTAATTTTGCTTCTGCTGTAATTTCTGCCGCAATATCTGAAACTGGTTTTGGTGCGTGAGTTGCTAAATAATCATTTGATACTAATGGAACATTAAATTTCTCACGGTTATCGACTAACATTTGCATATAATCTTGATACTCTTTATTTAAATTCGCATCTTTACTTAAAGCAGAACGGTATGCATCATATGCTGTTACATCATTTTTTCTAATAAGATCGTGAATTTTGTCAAACATATCATATCTCTTATTGTACATGTATGATTGTACATGTATGATTGTAAAGCGAAGGAATAATTATAGAAATCCCACGTTCCATACTTTGCATTTAACGTTCGCTCTGCCGTATAACGTTCTGCTGGATTTGAAGATATTCCTCCTATAATACTCTTTCTCGGTACAACATTATCTGTTCTCGTTGCACCTGCAAAAAACTCAGCATTTCCTTCTTCAAACCAAGATAATCTCTCATTCTCATACATCTTACCTTGTCCCCAAAGCCCTGGCACTTCATATCTACCTTGCAAGTAATGCGTGAATTCATGTCGGAACAATTCTTCTAAACTATAAATACTTTCTTCTGGCGTACGCTCATAAGTAAAGAACGTTCCTGTTCCTTCTATATAAAGACCACCGTTATTCGTTTCATATCCGTATAATTGACGATTAAATTGATACTCAGCTGGACTATTATAAATAACCATCGTTAATACATCATCAGGATTTCCTTTTTCTAAAGGTTGATCACTTTCAACCGTACGATGGAATTGTGCCTTCACTTCTTTTGCTGCCCAATATAGACGTTTTACTTTTTCTTCTGTCACTTTATCTCCAGCTTTTAAAACAATTGCACCATCATCAAACGTATACGTTTTCGGCAAATACTTTTTCTTCCCATCTTCTCGTATTTGATCTAAATTAACAATATTTCCATTTGCATCTTTCCCGCCATAATTCGTCGCGATTTGCTCAGCCGCTACGAAATATTGCTCTCCTAAATACGGATACATTTTCATCGCGTCTGTTACAACTTGTAATCCTTTCGTTCCTGTACTATGGAACGTACCAAGTCTACCTGTATAATAAATACCATTATTAATTAACCAACCATTCTTCGCCGTCACCGTTCCAATTAAGGCAAAACGACTTAATTCATTAATATAGCTATCAATTTTTTGGTACCATACTGTATCTTTCGGTGCTTTTCTCGTATCATATAAATACGATTGAATGTCGTAATCCACACCTTGCATAATATCGTAAATTGCATTTCCAGCTGATAGATTGTCTACCAATGTAGAAAAATCATCGTTATATTGTTTAAAAATCTTTGCAGCTGATGTTATCGTTTCCACATCACTCGAAGCATTTCCTATTAATTTTCCGTATGATGATACAACTCTATTTTGTTCTAACGTACCGAGTTTGAAATTCGGGTTATTCGCAATCGTTTTTAATGCAGGTAAGCATTTATCATGATAGATCCGCTCATTTAGTTTACTTAATTCTGTATGATAAAATCCTAAGTAAAATCCTGATCGTAATACCTCTACTAAAGTTTCAATCCCTTTTGAATCATCCTTCGTATAAGCTTGTCCTTGCTGCTTCAATTTATCAATAATTGCCTGCATCCTACTATCATTTTGATAGAATGCAAGGCTATCCTTATTAAATTGAAATAGACCCGTAATTTGCTCCCAATCAATTGTTACAAGTAAATCTACTAACTGCTGATTGCTTAATTGATTTAATTCAGCGATTGTATAAGTTTTCGCTGCAGCTAATTGCTTACTTTCTTTTTTCACTTCAGGCGGTCTTTGCGACAAATCAGCAAATTGTAGCCTTTTCTCAAAAGACTTATTTTCCAGCACTTTTGATGAATGGGCTAATTCTTGCACTGGTAATTGTACACCAACTGGCTCCATTTTGAGCACATTCCGATAAGAAACTTGCTCTCCCTTTGTACTTTCTGCCAATGTGCTCCCTTGGAAACTCCCTAACATTAAACTAGCAAAACTTACCCCTACTAACACTTTTTTTGAATAGCCTTTCATGCTCTCCCCTACCTTACATTTTTTAGTGTCCCGCACCATTATTTTACTATTCTTACTTTTTATTCTATATCGAGAAAAAATAAGGGAACGTTCACACATGTATCCATGCCTAGCAAAATTAACACTTGACTTTATGTGAATTTTATATCAAAAAAAGATAGATAATAGCGAAATTCCTGCTACATCTATCTTCGTTTTCAACGCTATGATTTTAACTTTATAAACGTAACTTCCGGTAATGTTTGCATATGCTGAATAAATTCATTCTTTTCTTCTGACGATATATTTTTCAGCTGCATCCCTACCTTATAAACTATTTCTGTACCTTGCTGTAAAGCTTCTACTTCATATGAAAGTATTGGAATACCTTTCACTTGTAGCGTTTCTACTATTTGTTTTACCGCTTCATGTTTATTTATACACATCTGCACTGTTATATTTTGCGGAAATAAAAATTGCACCTTAAAAATACGACTCACAATCTCTAAACCAATTAAAACGAGAATCGTCGCTCCAATCCCTACTACATACATGCCAGCACCAATTGCTAATCCAATTCCGGCTGTAGCCCATAAACCAGCTGCTGTCGTTAATCCTTTCACCGCCTGCTTTTGTATAATAATTGTACCTGCACCTAAAAACCCTACACCACTTACAACTTGCGCTGCAATACGGCTCGGATCAAGAGCCATATGTTCCTCATTCATAATATCTGAAAAGGCATATTTTGAAACGACCATTATTAAAGCACTTCCTACCGCTACTAGGAAATGTGTTTTTAATCCCGCCTCTTTTGATCGAATTTCCCTTTCAATACCAATTATTGCTCCTAACAAACCCGCAACACCGATTCGTATAATTAGATCAACATCTACACTCACGAGTCCCTCCCCCTTTCGTTCATTATAGATAGATAAAACAAAAATTATCACACACATCTATTTATCGATATAAAAGCATTTCATTAAAATACACTTAATATCCGAGGTGATTTATGTTAATATTTTTAATATTAACATAAATTGAATTCAACCTACTTTTTATACGAAAAATCATAAACTGTACTTTCCATTTAAAAACGAGATATGGATTGCATAAAATGAGGTTGAGAAAGTTTAGAAAACGCTTTCATTTTGTATCATATTTTTTAAAAAATACTACATAAATAAAGGGGATTACCAACAATGAACGTCTCTTTGCTAACACCTACTACCGATTTACAAGAAGAATACTTAGATTTTTATAAAGAATGGAAAGATAGCGGTGAAACGATGATTCCATGGGTTATCTCAAAAGATCCATCTAATTTCACGGCAATGATTCAAGAACTTCACGATGCGCATAACGGCATAAATCTTCCTGAATCTTGGGTACCAGACTCTACATATTGGCTCGTCACAGATGAAAATAAAATTGTAGGGGCTGTTAATATACGTCATAGTTTAACCGAACATTTGTTTAACGCTGGAGGTCATATTGGTTATGGCATTCGCCCTTCTGAAAGAAGAAAAGGTTATGCTACGAAGTTATTAGAATTATCGCTAGAAAAAACGAAGGAATTAAACATCGAGAAAGTACTTGTCGTTTGCGACGAAGTGAATACTGCTTCTGAAAAAACAATTTTACATAACGGTGGGCTTCGTGATGATGATTTTACTGAAGAAGATGGAAATGTAGTAAGAAGGTTTTGGATTGAGCTATGAAGAAGTCATCCAATGAAAGTAATCTTATTATAGAGAAATATAGTAGAAGTAACGAGCTAAAAGTAAAACAATTTATTGATTTATATAATGAAGACTCTTATCTATTTAACTTATTACGAGATAGTAAAACAAAATGTGCGTATGTTGCCTGCTATAAAAAAGATGTAGTAGGCATCTTTTTTACCTGGAACAGTAGCTTCCATCCATACTGCACATACTTTCGAATATATACGAACCCTTTCTATTCAGAGCTACACATAGAACAATTTTTATTAAATGAGATTCTAAAACGAGAAAACTTCAAATTACCATTACAAACCTCTATATGGGAAACATCGGCTCATTTAAAAGCCTATTATGAAGAACATAATTTTACGGAAATCCGAAGAACTTATATGCCAATATTAGACGTACGAAAAATCATCCCTATCGATACAATGCTTCATTCGGATTATGATGTACAAAGCTTATCAAATATCTTGTCCAATAATAGCTTCTTTGAAAAACTAGCTCACTTAGTAAAAACGAATTATGAGGATACTCACTTAGCAAATCCGGTTGCCTCATTCTCGCTCGAAACTTGGAAAGAACAGATCTTAGCTGATGACGCATTACTAGATGGGAGCTTTGTAATGATAGATGAAGAGAATGAAATTATTGGTTACTCTTTCCTCCATACATCAGAAAAGGCTAATACAGTAGAACTAGGATGGGGCGGGACCCACACTACAGAAAATTTACCCTTACTGAAACTTCTCGTTTTCAAACAAGCTATGTATGCAAGTAAACACGGTTATTCTTTCATTCAAGGTGAATTCGATTCAACGAGTATATATGCAATGGAAATATTAAAATCCTTTCCTTTCAATCCTTGTGCTACTTGGATTACGTATCAAAAAGAAGCCGGAAAGTGATTATACACCTTCCGACTTCTTTTATACTGTTTCTATTTCAAACTGCACTGTAATACCACTAGGATCTACTACTGTAAATCCGTTTGTACTTTCGTTTACTTTATGTTGTTTTTCTATTAATCTTTCTTTCACTTCATCTAACGCTTCTTTATGCGGTAATACAATTGTATACACTTTAAGTCCAGTTGCATGTGCAGGTGGGTGTGGATTATTTACGCCGTTCCACGTATTCGCACCTATATGGTGATGATATCCTCCTGCAGAAATGAATAAGCAGTCATCTTCGCGTTGTTGCACTTCAAACCCTACTGTCTCTACATAAAACTCATGTGACTTCTCTACATCAGCTATTCGTAAATGTACGTGCCCAACAACAGTATTAGCAGGTAATCCATCAGCCTCATAATCAACGAGTGTTGCCAATTCTTTTAAATCTAGCGGCGTACTTCCTCCTGGTCCTTCTCCCCATTGATCACGCGGACGGTCTGCGTAAATTTCAATACCATTTCCCTCTAAATCTTGTAAATAAAACGCTTCGCTATACGTATGATCACTTGCACTATTAAACCTTGAAATTGGTAAAATTTCATTAGAATATGTATAACGCCCTTCTTGTTCAGCTGGGCTATCAATTACATTCTTATTACGAATCACCCCAAATAATGCCGAAGCAAAAGCTTCACGAGTCGGAACTAAAAAGGCTACATGATATATACCAGTCGTACGCGGCTCTTGCAGTACCCCGTCCTCTAACTTTTCAAGAACAAGTAACGTGTTCTTTCCACCTTTTCCTGATAAATATGCTTTATTCGCCTCTTGTTTAATTACTTCTAAGCCTACTACATTCTCATAAAAAGCAATTTGGCGCTCTAAATCTTGCACTTTAAATTCAACATGACCAATACGTGTTTTCGGATGAATTTGTACCATGAATAACTCCATCTCCTTATCCCAATATTTTCCCATTACATATTACCGTTACTTTGAAGGATACAACTAAAATCATCCTATGTAAATAAGAAAAGTCAGAATTTATACACATTTTTATTTTCATAATAAAAAAGTCACCTCTTCTAACTTTCAGAAAAGGTGACTTTATAATTCTTATTTCATTTTATGTACTTCAGCAACTAACTTTCCGCCCTGAATGCCCATATAAAGCTTCACAGGTGCATCATTCGTGTTTTCAAACACTAAGTCTAAGTATGGATATGCAATTGTAGCATCTCTTCCTTGTGGAACGTAACCAACCGTTTTAGAATGTGTCGTTCTTTCTACCATTTTCAAACCCGCTTGATCTGCTGCATTGTATAATGTTGATGATGTTTGACAAACACCACCGCCGTATCCATCTACTAATTTACCATCTACAATTTCTTTTCCTAGTTGATATCCTTTATCTGGCGTTGTATCACCAATTAATGCATTGAAAGAGAAACTGTCTCCTTTTGCTAACACAACTCCATTTATGCTCGCTGCTGACAAACGAATATTCTCAATACGGCCACCTGCTGAGCCACCTAAATTCGTTTCATATCTACCAATTACCGTACCACTTCCTTGCGCATCACTTAATGTTGCGATAGGCTTTTTCTCAACAATAGGTAATTGATATGAAGAATCCCACATACCAACGTTTAATAATTTATTTACTAACTCTTTTTCCATTAATTCAAAAGAAGGCTTTCCTTCTTGCCAACTTCCGTCAGGTGCTAAACGTGAAGGAACCATCTTTTTGTCAACGTTTTTACCAACTTCCTTAGCAACCTTCTCTACCGATTTTTTAAATTTCGCTTCATCTTCAAAATAGCCTAGACTCGATAAATCTAACTTTTTCACTTCCGTACCAGTTCGACCATCAACTAAACTAATAGAATCCTGTACTTCTGCTTTAGCCTCTACTGTGTGACCACCAATGTCACTTACTAATGCAACATCACTTACTTTTGTGCCACAACCACTCACTACAGCTACACATAACACCCCAACTAATATACCCTTTACTTTACGGAACAATATACTCTCCCCTTTTTCCAAACATTACTTTTATGTATTATTTCATTTTTATGTATGTTTTGTTACAATCATTTTACAATATATTTATAAATTGTTACAAGTTATTTTTTACTCTATATAAATTACCCTTTTCTTTTCCAAATGTCTATACATATTTATTTAAAAGTTTGAGTTTGATAGAATTGTAACCTTTATGTAACCTCTCCCTATTATCCAGTATATACCATAAAACAAACAGAGTACAAATGTAAAACCTCCATATTCTTATTTATAAAGAAACATCCTGTAAACATAAATAGGTATTTGCCGTGCCACACTCCGCTTTTGCACATACATTATGGTGAATTAACCTATTTTAAAGAAATGGAGGATGTTTTTATGTACCCCTACAATCCATACGATCCATATAACCAAAATGGTTATCAGCCTCAATATGATTTACAAGCACAATACCAACAATATATAGATCCAGCAGAACAAGTTAATCCATATGATCAAAACCGACAATTCCAACTTCCAATCTCTTTTCCTGGTGCTGGAAACCGTCAATTAGAAAGACGAGTAAATGAACTTGAACAAAGAGTACGTCAATTAGAAAACACGGTTGAGCGTCATACACGTAGATTAAATCGCTTAAACCAGCGTTTACGTACAATAGAAAACAGACTAAACATTCCATTTTCAGCATTAGAAGACGGATTTTAATTTCGAAAATAAAAAATATATAAGGAAGGGGCTCCCCCTTCCTTTATATAAATTGACGAAAGTTTTTTCCATCTCTATACTGATAAGAGTTAATGAAATGAAACAAGGTGATAAATATGGATTTTGAAATAAATTATCTTTCCTTTTATGTTGTACAAGTAGAAGGAAAAGGCGAAGCTGTTGATAAACGCTACAAACATTTTCAAACATTAGATGCTGAAGAATATGAAGATAGCTCCTTAAAAGAATTTTTGAATGGTGAATTATTAAAAATTTCAAAGCGAAAAGTAGAACGTCATGCGAAAACAGAACAAGCTCCGACAAAGATTGGTCGCTTCATTGTAGAAGAAGGACACGAACTTGATTCAAACCCTCATTACAACCTATTTAATCGCATTCGCTTTGCAGAAACTAAGGAAAACTTCAAAGATATGAGCGAACCTCTCGTTTATACATATCTTGACACAAGTGCTGTACGCGGTGGTGTATTTTTAATTGCGCAAGCAAAACTACGCAAATACTTTGATGATCCATTCGTTTTCGTTATGAAATGTGACTTTGAACCGAAAGTTGCTTCAATTTCAGATGAATCTACACTCATTCGTAACGTTGAAATGGCCATCACAACAAAAAACATGAAATCTATCCAATATCCGTACATGCCTGAAGAAGGTATGGTGGAAGTGGGCGAATTAAAAATTCACCAAGCATCACACGCCCGCTACTTTGAAGACTTCTTAAAATTCGTCGAGTACGAACGCTCTATGCCTGAAATTATGAAAACACAAGTAATGGACATGGTATATGACCAAATTGAAGATGTATTTGAAGAAGGTACGGAAGAACGCGAACAATTCGACCAAGCAATGGAAGTATGGGCTGCTAGTCCGAAACGCGAAATTATGGAACAATTTTCAACCGAAGAAGTAATGGAAGCTACCGCTCAAATCGTCGAGCACGCCCCTGAAGTGGAACTAAAGCTAAAAGCAGACCATATCTCTGTAAAGGCCCTGCTTGCTGATTTCGGGGATCAAATACATATCGCAAAGGTAAATGACCGATACGTATTAATGATTGAGGCTGATACACTTACGTTTGAGAAAGGCTTCTCTCCAATTGAGTTTCTGAAGCCGGACGAGTTGCAAGATGTGATTGAGCGGATTGAGAATAAGCAGCAGTATTCTTATGATCCGAACGGGATTGAATAAACCCTTCCATATAACTACTTTTACCGAGCGCTGTTAACAAGCGCTCTTTTATTTGGGACATAGTTGACAGTTATCTAAAAAAAACGATTCTACCAAGAATCGTTTTTTTAGATAACAAAATATGTTTATTTTTGATTTAAGATGACATTTGTTGCAGGATTAAGTAGATTCCTTCCTTGTTGTACAAGGGTATTTCCATTAGAGTAGTCACTATGTATGTTGTTAAAATGAAAATTTCACTTTACTACCTCAAATTTATTGTACTCGTAAAAAGATAATTGAAAACGATATTCTGGATGCTCTCTTACCCAATCGTAAGCTTCTTCTAAAATATCCATTTTGTTTTGTAAGTCATTCAGTTCACTACATTCGTCCCTTTTCTGTTTGCACAGAGGACAGAATCCATTCACTATTTCGGCACTCGTCGCCCTAATAGTTTTACTTTCTAAGTCAACTACTAGATGAAGGAGAAGAGAATGCCCTTCTTTTGTAGTCACTGTCATTTCAGCAATTTCATCCTCATTCCAAAAGACTCCATTTAATTCCATCTGTACGGCGACATCTTTAATATCCAAGTCTATCACTAGCACACCTCCCTTGTATAAAACTCATATTTTACTCTTCGATTTTAATCTTTAATACACCACGTTTTAAAGATATATTAAGCTTTTTCCAGTTCTTCTTCTTTGCTATAAAAGGAAGTGTAATTAGTGCTAATAGTGTAGTAAATATTAGCCCAAAAACTAAGACAGTTAAAATGTTAAAGATCGCTTCCGTTTAACTCTACCCTCTTTCATTACTATGGGCTCTTATTAATATATTTTTAAATTTTTTACCACATCTTAATTTTCAAAGCAATTATAACGGCCCAATCACTACAAATCCATTCCTATTTAATATGAATACTTTATTTATCCCTCAACACAATGACGTAAAATTTATGTAGATAGAAGTAGAGGAGAATGTCATTTAACCTCTACATTCTCCTCCATCTCAGCCAAATGCCTAATCTGCCTTTCCGCCTTTCTAACCGCCGTAGGAAAATGCTTTTTCAATAGTTCTATTGTAGATTCACTTATATAGTATCTTTCCGTTATATTTCCCCACGTGTCACTACTTTCAAATGCACTCCAAACGAAAGGACGCTCTGTATTTTTTCTCATTTCTTTAAATACCCATTTTCGCATCTTTTTTTTCGCTTTTTCTGTTAGTTTTCCGTTCTCTACAAGTTCAAGTTCACCGTGTCTTTTGTACCGTTTATGAATATCTCTCTCGCTATATACTTTAAGAAGTATCTTTGCTGTATTCTCAGCATCTGCTAAAGCTCGGTGTTGCTTCCCTTCCCACGTTAAACCGAGCTGTTCTACTGCAAATTGTAAACTTGGTGTATGCTCAAATAGTTCTTCATACGCTTGGAAAACAAATTTCTGTAAATCAAATTTCCTCTCTTTTTCCATACATGGGCATTCTACACCGTGTAACGTACAATCATGAGATAGAAAACGATAATCTTCTCTTCCCCATGAAACAAATAGAGAGTCTTCTCCGATAAACTGAATAAATTTCTCTATAATTTGCGGGAATTTCTCCACACCAATTAAATCTTCCTTTGTAATTCCCGTTAATTTTGTCGTATGCCGAGTAAGGCGTGCACTCGGTTTTACTAACTCTGAAAATTCTCCAATTACCTTCATTGTACTTGCTTCTATTTTTACAGCCCCGATATCAACTATCTCTGACGGATCGTCTGATTTATACGGCCTAAAATTTCTCTCTATATCAAACACAATAAAATGTGTAGCGTTTTCCAATTTTTTTACCTCTTTCTACATTCCTTTTCACACACATACTCTATTTTCAGTATTTATTTATTCATTCATGCACTTTATACATGAAATACTTCGTCTAAAAAACGAAAATTCAATCTCATTATGCTATGTACATGGGAGGCTATTCAATAAAAAATGCAAAAAAAAAGAAGGGCAAGCCCTTCTTTTTTCCATAATTACTTCTTGTTAACGTTTGTAGCTTGAGGTCCACGGTTACCTTGTTCTACTTCGAAAGTAACTTCTTGACCTTCTTCTAAAGTTTTGAAGCCGTCGCCTTGGATAGCTGAGAAATGAACGAATACGTCTTCTCCGCCTTCAACTTCGATGAAACCGAAACCTTTTTCTGAGTTAAACCATTTTACTTTACCGTTTTGCATTTAAAAAATCCTCCTACAATGTACCTATATGTACATATTCATTTTCAACCACTTTACAATAATACTTCAGACATTAAAAAACTGCAACCCCAGAGGAGATTTAACATTGCTATCCTCCTCGGAAGTTACAGCTCATTTAAATCTCTATATTATTAAAAGTAAAATGGTTTAGATATAATATATCATATCACTATAATAAAAGCAAAGTTTTTTTCTATATAACTTTTTTCTTCCGCTGCATCGCTTTTGATTCACCTGATCCAGCTACAACATAGCCCTCTTTTTGGTTAACAATGCGCCAGCCATGCCCTTTAACTGAGTCACATACTGTAACAATTCCTTCTTCTAGAAGCACACGACAAACCGTACTAATCCCTGCCTTATTTTGCGTTGATGTTGTATATAGCACATGTTGATCTACACTTAAGGCTAAATAGCTACTTGCTTTCTGCTCACTTTGACATGTGTGCCAATATGTTTTTTCACTCTCAATACTTTCATCTATTTTACAAAAAGAAATATTCCCGCTAATCCCCTTGCACGATCCACTGGCTGCTACTATGTAAGAATTGTGTAAAGTCAACGCTGAGATCATCTGATTCATCACAATCTTAATCCTCTTTAATTTACGTGTCTCCAAATTAAAGAGCCAAACACCACCATATTTAGCATGTATTTTCGTACCGATAAATAAGTAATGTTTATATAAAAATAACGATCGAATAGATGGTGCCCCGCCACCATACTCAAGAAATGGATGAATGGTTTCCCATGTCGAACCAAAATCATTCGAATGATACAACGTTTTATCTCCATGAGCAATGACAGTTCCTTGTACATTACTACACACATTCCAACTCGTTGCTTTTGTTGGAAAACGCTGCACCGTCCAGTTCTCTCCACCATTCATACTACGAATAAAAATCCCTTCGTCCCCTACACCATACACTACATTATCTTCGCTATGTAAATCCCTAATTCGTTTTTGAAAACCATTTAAAATTTGTTTCCATTCTCCGTCTTGTTCAATAAACAAGCCATTATATGTAGTAGCTAACATAAGTTTTCCATCTCTTAATTTTGTAATAGCGGTAGCACTTAACATCTTCTCCACGTTGACACTCCCATTCTTAGAACTTCTCAGCAAATGCAATTGCAAAATTACTGCATTTTTCAACATCCTCTTCATCTTCTGGAGCTAATTCAATTTTCAACCCTTCTTGTACAAGCTCTGCACCGCGTTCTACAAGTTTCTCTTCAAATATCGTTACCGCTTCACAAAACAGTTCATACGCCGTATCTCCTGATCCGAATACCGCTACTTTTTTCCCTGATAAATCTATATTATCTAAGTCATCATGGAAATCTTCCGCTTCAAATGGTAGCTCACCATCGCCCCACGTATAAGATCCTAAAATAATTCCATCATAGACTAATAATTCTTCTGCATCCATGCCTTCCATTTCTTGTAATACTACTTCATGATCAAAAGCATCTAAACTAACTTTAATTAAATCAGCAATACTCTCTGTATTTCCTGACATACTTGCATAAGCTATTAAAATTTTCGCCACTTCGGCATCCCCCTCTTACAATAAATGATTCTCATTCTCATTATATTAATAATGAGAATCAATTTCAATTATATTTTTTATTATTTCCGTTTACTTCATACAAAAAAAAGCACAGATGACTATACAATCATCTGTGCTTTTTTTTACTTTTTAAAAATACCAAACGGCTTTCCAACTGGTAAAACAACTTTTCCGAAGTGTGTATTTAACACTGCTGCTGCTGAACCATAGAAAGATAATAATGAAATAAGAAGTTCTGAATATGCTGCTAAATTATGCATTGCATGCGGCATAACACCTAAAGTACTTAATGAAAGACCTATAAATAAGAAATCAATAAGGACGAAAATCATAAATAATACTTTATGTGTTTCCATTGCACCAATTGTCATAAAGATTGTGAAAATCAAATATCCGATAAAGGCTATCCCAAGCTGTTTTGAATCTGCAGCTTGTGCTAATTTCTCGCCAAATACTCCAAGTTGAATTAACCAAGTCATTCCAACACCTAACCAAAATAGGCCGTATGCACCGAATGCTGTTGTACCGAATGTATTGTTATGCTTTGCATCGTGAATGCAGGCAAAGATTTGTGCAAATCCTCCTAAAAAGATTGCCCATGGTAATACAAGAGAAACGCCATCTGTTAAGCCTAGCTTTTGAGATGATGCTACAAGTGTTACCATCGCTAATCCAAATAGGCCAATTCCAGATGGATCCGCTGTTGTCATTTTCACATGATGTGTAGTTGTTTGATTGCTCATATAAACCTCCTGATTATAAACATACTCGAATACAATACTTAAATCAGAAGGCTATGTCAATGGTTTTTTTGTATGTTGTCAGACCTTACTTTTTATAATGATTGAATATACTTTCGATCACGTCATACGGTTTTATATTCACTTTTTCCAACTCGTGTATCGGCAGCCATAAAGGAATATAAATCCCTCTATCTTTCAGTTTGAATTCTTCAGCTTTACCACTTCCGAAAATCCCACCTATAATATGGGCATTAAAATAATACTCCGTACCCTTATACTCCACCTTTGCAATAAGATGCCCCACTTCTATATGTACTCCTAATTCTTCATAAACCTCTCGCTTCGTTGCCTCTTCAACTGTTTCATCTTCCTCAATTCCTCCGCCCGGAAAAACATAGTACACTTTATCTTCTCGAATACGTTTTATAAGAGCAATTTTCCCTTCCTGCACAATGATAGCCGCGCCGCGATTTCTTATCATTTTATTACCTCAATACCAATCGCAACTGTTCCCCACTTTTTTTCTTGTTCTTTCGTATATATTTTGTATGTACTTTCTAGCATTTCCTCTAAACTATCATTTTCACAATCCAATAATTTTTTATCAATTTGTTCGTACATTGATTTAAAGCTTTCGTATCGTTTTATTTCCGTTACTTTTACAGTAAGAGTCGCTGTCGTCGTAAGGTTCGTAAATACAATATGATCGCCTCGTTTTATGGGTTGACGTTTTGTATCGTATAGGCGTATTTCATATACTTTTTTTCCTGATTGAATTGACTGAAAAGGTTTATTATATAACCCCATTTCGTATATCATTTATTCCACTCCTTTTTTATTCCTTGCGCGTACTAATTTTGTGCATTACCAATTCATACAACACAGTTCGACTTATTCCATATTGCATATAATGTTCCATATCCATTACTTGCTTTAGAGAGGATGCTAAATTCGTTATGTTATATTTAAATCAAAAACCTGAATATAATAAATATGATATTGGTGATTATACTTATAGTAAAGTAGGGCCAACTATTTTTTCTTGGAATGATGAAACAAAATTAAAAATAGGTAAGTTTTGCTCATTAGGAGAAGAAGTCGTTTTCATACTTGGTGGTGAACATCGCGCGGACTGGATAACGACTTATCCATTTAACGCACTTTTTGATGAAGGAGCACATATTACTGGTCACCCTTCTTCAAAAGGTGATATCGTAGTCGGCAATGATGTATGGATTGGTTATCAATCCTGCATTTTATCTGGTGTTACAATTGGTAACGGGGCCATTATTGGTGCAAAGAGTGTTGTTACAAAAGATGTACCACCATATGCAATTGTAGCTGGTAATCCTGCAAAATTTGTTCGATATCGTTTCCCGCAAGAAACGATTGAAAAACTAGAGAATCTCGCATGGTGGGATTGGGATATTTCTGTTATAAAAGGGGCCATTCCATTTCTACTTTCCAACAAAATCAACGAGTTTTTTACCTCGTCCGAAAATGAATCTATATGATCAATACACATAAAAAGAGCATCCTATTCTTTTAGGATGCTCTTTTTGTTTTTATTTCTTATGTCCGTGCAACTGATTACACGGAGAACATTGAAATGGAATTTTATCTAAACAATTAAAGTTCGTTTCACAAATTTGTTCAATCGTTGGAACGAACGGTATGACCACAATATTACTTTCTATTATTTGTGTAACAGGCGGCAATACTGTACCTACTTGATGTTCGAAGCGAATACTCGCTTGATTTATATAATTTCCTGAACCACTTGGTGCACTCTCCACTGCTACTTGGAACGAGACTGTGCGTGCTTCACCTGGATTTAAACTTCCTATCAAAAATCCTTGCACTGGGCTCACATTTGGCGATGGAACAAGATCTACTCTTACGCTTCCAGGAATAAATCGAACACTACTATCTAACATATCTTGAAAACGAATATTTTGTATCGCTGTATCCCCTGTATTTGTAATAACTGTCGTAAATGTAATAACATCTCCAATTGTTGCTGTTTGATGATCCGCCGTTTTTACGACTGTCGTTGAGACATTTTGAGGAATAAACGGGATAACAACTGTATTACTATCGCCCTCAACTACTACAGGCGGTTCATTTGGATTCACAGTTGCAAATCCATTCGCTGTAGCAGTATTTGTAACTAAATTATTGATTTGCCCCCCTGTTATTACAACTTGGAAATTAATAATTGCTGCATCATTTGGCTGAAAATTACCTAACGGAATACCAGTATTCGGATTAGCAAATGGAAAAGGTACATCGTTTACTGTTACTGTGCCATTTATAAATAACGTATTCGGATCAATGATATCTGTTAAAACAATATTCGTCACTGGAACTGTACTATCATTAATAACAGCAATTCCGTAAGTGACAACATCTCCTACCATCGCTACTTCAAAGTTTGCTCCTTTTGCAACAAATAAAATTGCAGTATTTACCGTTACAATCACAGTATTACTCGTGTCCATTACTGTAACTGGCGGCTCTCCTGGTACTAAAATATACTCAGCTAACGCTCCAGCAACGTTTACTACTGTACCACCATCTGGAAAACTTGTAATTGTAGCTTCATATGTTACGAGTGCCGTCTCACCGACTGGAATGTCTGGTATCGTAAATCCAGCCTGTGGATTTAACCCTGGCTGTGAAACTCCATTTATCGTTACACTATTTGGGACGAAATCAGCTTCCTGAGATAACACATCTATAAATTGAACATTCATCGCATCAGCAGTACCGGTATTTAATATACGAACTGTATACGTTACTGTTTCTCCTACTCCAACAATTGGATGATCTACTTCTTTCAGCATATCTAAACTACCTCTATTTACTGGTGTGACTGTCGTATTACTTGAATTCGTAATTGTAAACGGAGGTTCTCCTGGAATCAATTCGAAATCACCCGTTACTCTCGCTGTATTCATAATACTATTAGAAGGTGGAACTGCGATTACATTTACTTCAAATGTAATTAATATACTATCCCCTACTGCAAGATCCGGTAATGAAAAACCTACAAAAGGATCTAAACCTACTTGCGGAATCCCATTTATTTGTACACTTCCTGGAACAAATTCTAAATCAGGCGATGGAATATCAATAAACTGAACATTTGTCGCAGCTACCGTTCCTGTATTTGTAACTTGCACACTATACGTTAACGTATCTCCTAAACGTGTCGCTTCTTTATTTACAGATTTTATAACACTGAACCGTCCTCTATTTACCCTAGTTATCGTCGTATTACTCGGTTCTGTTACTACAACCGGTGGCTCTCCTGGTACTAAAGTAAAGCTTCCTGTTATATTTGCAACGTTCGTAATTGTTCCTGATGACGGAATGTTTGTAACTGTCGCCTGAAACGTCACGATAACCGTTTCACCAACGAGTATATCTCCAACTCCAAAGCCAGTGATCGGATTTAAATTTGGTTGTAGGATTCCATTTATCGTTACACTACTTGGTACAAATGACGCTCCTGCTGAAATCGTATCAATAAATTGAACATTGCTAGCTGTAACTGTTCCTGTATTCGTTATTTGAACCGTATACGTTAATACATCTCCAACAAGAGTAGCAGCCCTATTTACTTGTTTAATAACTGTAAATCGTCCTCTATTTACTGTTGTAAGTGTTGTGTTACTTGGCTGATTCACTATAACTGGTGGTTCTCCTGGTACTAATACAAAGCTTCCTGTTACATTTGCCGTATTGGCAATTGTTCCGTTTGACGGAACACTAACAACGATTACTTGGAATGTGACTTCTACACTTCCCCCTGGATTTATATCTGGAAGCGAGAATCCATTATTAGGATTGAATCCAGGTTGTAGCACACCATCTATCGTTACACTATCTGGTACAAATGTGATCGAGGACGGTAATACATCACTATATTGAACATTTGTCGCTACTACTGTACCTGTATTTTGAACTACTGTTGTATATGTGATTGTATCGCCTACTGCAACAACCGGCTGACTTACTGATTTTAAAACATTTAAACCAGGTTCATTAATTTCTGTTAATGTCGTATTACTTGTCGTTGTTTCTGTAATTGGCGGCTCTGTTTCACTTACAGCAAATGTAGCTGTAACGTCTACAAAGTTAACAATCGTTCCACCCTCAGGTATGCTCGTAACCACTTCCTGATATGTGACAAGTACAAAATCATCTACAGGGATATCTGGAACTGTAAAACCAATGAAAGGATCTAATCCTGGTGCCGGCACACCGTTTATGCTCACACTTCCCGGTACAAATGCTACACCGGCGGAAGTTGTATCTATAAATTCAACATTCGTCGCTGGCACTGTACCGAAATTAAAGATTAATACATCATACGTTAATATTTCTCCTACAGTCGCTACTTCTTTATCTACTAGTTTTAATGGGAAAATCGAAGCTATATTAATTGTCGTAACGACTAAATTCGTTAATATCGTTTCCGTAATTGGTGGTTCCTGCGGATTCGGTTGTGAAGTAAATGTAACGTCAGCATCATTTAATATAACTTCATTATCTGGAATTTCCGTAATCGTCACTTGGAACGTCACAGAAATACTCGTTCCAGCATTTAATAATGGACTAACTGTAAAGCCTATTTCTGGATTTAAACCGAGTTGCTGCATTCCACCTATCGTTACACTATTGTCAACAAACGTCGTCCCTTCTGGAATGACATCTTGGAAGAGCACATCTGTAACAGGGATAATTCCTACATTTGTTATTAACACTGTATAAGTTAATACATCTCCAACAGCACCAGCGGCAACATTTACTGTTTTTGTTGCTGTTACTTCACCAGGAGGCGGTAACGGTATCGTAACTACTGTCGTATTACTTGAATTTGTCGTTGTTACAGGGGGCTGTAAAGGATTTAATAAAAAAGTGGCTGTAGCAGATGCCGTGTTTAGTACGGCTCCGCGCGTGGATGGTGCAACTACTGTTACTTGGAATGTTACAGTCAATGCTGTTCCAGCAGCGATATTAGGAAGCGTAAAACCTATATTTGGATCAAATCCAGGTTGAGGCGTTCCATTTATCGTTACACTATTTGCTACAAATGTTGTTTCTGGAGCAATTGGATCAATGAAGGAAACATTCGTCGCTGTTACCGTTCCATTATTTCTAATGACTACGGAATACGTGTAAGTTTCTCCAAGTGCAGCTTGTTGTACAGATGAAGATTTTTGTATATTTAATCGAGCTGTATTTACTTGCGTCACTACAAAGTTACTATTCGTAACAGTCGTTATTGGAGGGTTTGCAGGATTTATAAGAAAACTTGCAGTAACGTTCGATTGGTTTCTTATATTTCCACCGCTCGGAACACTTGTCACTGTAACTTGGAACGTAATCGTAGCCGTTTGTCCGACCGGAATATTTGGTACTGGGAAACCAGCCATAGGATTCGCGCCTTGTTGAACAAATCCATTTATCGTCACACTATTTGCTACAAACGCAGTACCCGACGGAATTGGATCTTGAAAAATAATATTCGTTGCAGGAACAGTTCCTGTATTTTGAATAAGAATCGTATACGTTAACGTATCTCCTACTCCTGCTTGTGTTGTATTTACACTCTTCATTACATTAAGTGATCCCACATTCACTCGCGTCACAACAATATTACTAATCGTTACAATTGTAATTGGCGGCTGGAGAGGACTTACTTGGAAATCCGCAGTTACATTCGCATTATTCGGAAGAACTCTATTTGGTGGTACACTCGTGATCGTCACTTGAAAAGTAACTGTTACCATCCCTCCTACTGGAATATTAGCAAGTGGAAATCCAGTTGTTGGGTTTAAACCGGGTTGAGATATCCCGTTTATTGTTACACTATTCGCTACAAACGTTGTTCCAGATGGAATTGGATCAAGGAATGACACATTTGTCGCTGCTACCGTTCCACTATTTTGTATACGAACTGTATACGTTAACGTATCTCCTACTCCTGCTTCAGTAGCGCTTACACTCTTCATTACATTTACCCCTGAAGAATTCACCACTGTCATAACAGTATTACTTGGTACTGTTATAGTAATCGGTGGCTCTGTTGGATTTACAAGGAAATCTCCAGTTACATTCGCATTATTTACGACATTATTTCCTTGGGGAATTTCATCAATTAATACTTCAAACGTAACAATTGCACTCGCCCCAGTAGGCAAATTATTTATTTGGAATCCAAGTTCTGGATCTGCCCCTTCTTGTAAAACACCATTAACAACTACACTATTTTCAATAAATAATGTCCCTTGTGGAATTGAATCTTGAAAAAATACATTTGTAGCTGATACACTACCTGCATTTATAATTTCGATTGTATATACTAAAACATCCCCTACCGTTGCGACATTCGTATTCACTGATTTCACAACTTCAAAGTTCCCTGATTGTACTGTTGTATTCACAACATTACTCGGAACATTGATTGTTACTGGTGGTTCACTCGGATTCACTTGAAAACTCGCTGTTACATTGGCTTGATTTAAAATATCTTCGTTTTCTGGATCCTGTACAATTAATACGTCAAATGTGACTACAACTGTTTGAGCCGCAGGAATATTCGGAATAGAGAATCCTGTATTTGGATTCAATCCACTTTGTGGTACTCCATTAATTGTTATAGAATTTGCAACAAATGAAACAGCAGAAGGAATAGGGTCTTGAAAAAATACATTTGTTAACGGAACGTTTCCTGTATTTTGGACGGCAATCGTGTACGTTAAAGTGTCCCCTACCGCTGCTTGCGTTGTATTCACTTCTTTTATTACATTTAAACCACCTGTATTCACTTGTGTCACAACGGTATTCGTTTGTCTATTAATCGTTATCGGTGGCTGATTCGGAATAACAACGAAATTAGCAGATACATTTCCGCGATTCGCAATCGTACCTCCTGATGGCGTAGATGTCACCCGGACTTGAAATGTAACCGTCCTACTTCCGCCTGGAGAAATATTTGCTACCGTAAACCCAGTCGAAGGATTTGCTCCAGGCTGTGAAACCCCATCTACAGTTACACTATTTGCTATAAAAGTCGTTCCAATTGGGATTGGATCTTGAAAAATAACATTTGTCGCAAGTACATTTCCTATATTCTCAATTGTAATAGTGTACGTAAGAATATCGTTAACCGTTGCAAAAGCTTTATCCACTATTTTTCTCGTTCTTATATCAGCTATATTAATAGTAGTAACTACAGTATTACTTGTCGCTTGCCCTGAAACTGGTTGTTGACCAGGTACTGGAGTAAAGTTAAATGTTGCACTCGCACGGTTCGGAATTGGATTGACAAGTGGATTAGATGTTACTCGAACTTGAAAACGCACCACAGTCGTTTGCGAAGCATTAATACTTCCTAGATTAATACTACTTGCTGGATTCGCTCCTGGACGTGCTACTCCATTCACCGTAACACTATTTGGAACAAATGTTGTTCCACCAGGGATACTATCGACAAAAACAACATTATTGGCAGTGATATTTCCATTATTCGTCACATTAACCGTGTATGTTAATACATCATTAAGTGTTGCTGTCTGTAAATCTACAGATTTTTGCATACTTATAGTTGCTTGATTCACTGTCGTTTGTACTGTATTTGAAGAAGACATACTAGTAATAGGTGGACTACCGACAAAAGGACGGAATTGATATGACACCATTGCACGATTTGAAATAGGATTTGGGTTTGGGAACGATGTTATTCGCACTTGAAATGTAACAACTCTTTGCGTGTTATTTGGAATTGTACCTAAATTAATTCCATTAGCAGGGTTCGCATTCGGCTGTGTTACTCCACCTACTGTTACACTACCTGTAACAAACGTCGTTCCGTTCGGAATACTGTCTTGTAATATGACATTTTCTGCACTTCCCGTACCTGTATTAGGAACTGTAATTGTGTAGGTAAGAATATCTCCAACTCCTGCAACTGTTCTATTGACCGATTTAACAGGATTAATAATTGGCCCCGTTGCATCAATTTGAACTCCAAAACCAGCTGCCGCATATCCATCTCCATTTGTAACGAATCGAACCGTTGCTGACGTTTGATTATTTACTAATGATGCAGAGGCATTTACATTTGTAATATCCCACCCTTGTCTTCGGACCGCTAAAGCTATCCCTAATGGCTGATTCAAATCTCCAAACGTTCCAGTTGTATCTAACTCTCCAATGTCGTTACAAATTTGTGACTGAAAGAAATTATTAGCAGGGTTTCTCGGGCCGGATAATGCAACTGTAG
Organism: Bacillus cereus group sp. TH152-1LC; assembly: GCF_027710505.1. NCBI lineage: Bacteria > Bacillati > Bacillota > Bacilli > Caryophanales > Bacillaceae > Bacillus > Bacillus cereus group sp. TH152-1LC. Next base: position 115,618 of record NZ_JAQFNK010000006.1, read on the forward strand.
CATTTGCATTCGGTCCAAAGCGAAGTTGATCTCCAACAATGTTAGAATCACCTTCTTGAGCAGTTACGAGCACTCGTCCTGTTACAGCTCCTGTCGCTGGAGTAGCAAATCCTGAAATAGTAGCATCAACTGGTGGTGATGAAGCATCGATAATTTCTTGACCTGCATAAACTGACAAATTTCGAAGTGGCAAACTTGCATTTTGATAAACAACCTCAAGTGTCCAACCAGCCGAACGACTGATAGTTGGGTCAGATGAAGTTCTTGCAGCTGGCACTGCACCCGTTGTATAAGTTCCTGCCCCACCTGCACTAACAAGATTCGTTACATTAGCAGAGCGAGCATAATAAAATTGATTTCCTACTGAGCCTTGCTGTGCGGTAGCAGGATCTGGCGTAACAGAAAAGGTCCCTGCTGGCGTTGTAAATATAATGTTATCATTTAAAAATGGTAAAACATCTTCCGTATCAGTCCGGAAAGTACCAGCCCAAACTAATTCTGCATATAACACACTGCTTCCCGCTGGAAGGTTTAAAATGGCACTTGAAGAATTCAATTGCCATTCATTCGTTGTTCCTGCTGGGAATCCTGGTACTTGCAGCGCTGTATTTACTGTCGTAAACACAGCAAGTGTACCAAAAATATTACCTGGTGCAGGTGATGTAGGACTAAGTCCCAACGTATTCCCAGTGAACGTGACGGCACCAGGTACTGTTGTTGTAAAACGATTTATAAAAGGCACACAATCATCTCATTTCAATTATAGTAAAAAGTGCTCTATACTATAAAATGTAGACAAACTATGCAATGTACTTTGTCCAACAAAATTCCGCACATACGAGAGGAGCTTACTACACTATGCGTTATGTTATCGTAACAGGAACTTCACAAGGTTTAGGTGAGGCAATCGCCGCGCAATTGTTAGAAGAAAACACGAGTATCATCTCTATTTCTAGAAGAGAAAATAAAGAACTTACAAGACTCGCAGAGCAATATAACAGCAATTGTATTTTCCACTCCTTAGATCTTCAAGATGTACATAATTTAGAAACGAACTTTAACGAAATCATTTCATCTATTCCAGAAAATACTGTATCATCTATTCATTTAATTAATAACGCTGGTACACTCGCACCAATGAAACCAATTGAAAAAGCTGAAAGCGAACTGCTCATTACGAACGTTCAAATTAATTTACTTGCACCGATGATTCTTACCTCCACTTTCATGAAACATACGAAAGATTGGAAAGTAGATAAACGTGTTATAAACATTTCATCTGGTGCAGGTAAAAATCCTTATTTTGGATGGGGCGCTTATTGTACAACGAAAGCTGGTGTAAATATGTTTACACAGTGCGTAGCAACCGAAGAAGCTGAAAAAGAATATCCGGTAAAAATCGTCGCATTTGCACCTGGTGTTGTTGATACAAGTATGCAAGCACAAATTCGTGAAACAAATAAAGAAGACTTCATAAATTTAGATCGCTTTATCGCACTAAAAGAAGAAGGGAAACTACTATCACCTGAATACGTTGCGAAAGCAATTCGTAGCTTACTAGAAACTGAGAATTTCCCGCAAGGTGAAGTAATTCGAATTGATGAATAACAAAAAGGCACGCTCTACTAGCGTGCCTTTTCATTCTATTTCTCTAAAAATATAAGTACAGACTCCGCAATTTGTTCATAACCAATCTGTTGGTAAATTTTATTTGATGTCGGATTTGCCAGATCCGTATATAAAGTCGTTGTTTTGTAACCTTCATCTAACATACGTTGACTAAGTGCGGCAACACAACTAGATGCGTACCCTTTTTTCCGCGCTTCTTTCGGTGTATATACGAAATTAACTGTTATATTGTTTGTAGTCGGTCTCGTTTTTGCAGCTACAGAAACAAGTTTCCCGTCTACTTCTAGACCAAAAAGACGACGATTAGTAATGAATGTATGGGCGGTTTGTTTCGCTTCTTCTTTCGTAGTAGGAAGCTTCACATCTTCGCAAAATTGATATATCCACTGTTCTATTAACGGTAGCTCCTCACTACTTACTTCTCGAAAGATTCCATCTCCGTTCCACTTTTTCTTTACTTGTTTTAATTCATATACACCTTGCTCCATTGCAACATTCGTTTTCTTATTTTCTATCGCCGCAATCTCTTCCGCTAATCTCTGTACAATTTTCTTATTTCCAATCAACCCAGGAACATTTGGATACACTTCCGCTAATTTTTTTGCAAGTTCCACGATGTCCTCTTCTTTAATTTCAGACGTAGCAACAATGATTTGTTTCTTCTCTTCTGTTTGAAGAAATACAATTGCAATTTCTTCCTCTTGTTTTACTACCCCCATAAATATCGGTTGTTGGCCCATTTGTAATACACCTAATATAAGATTATTTTCCTGCTCATTCTTTTCTAAAAATGACGTAACTTCTTCTTTAAAAGTAAGAATCTCTTCATATACATGTAATTGAATCATCGACAATCTCTTCTCTCTATTTATAGTTTCATTAAGTATTGGCGATTAATTCACTAAATCCCTCTTTTACGATTCGATAATATTCAAAGCTAATGCATTCAAATCATTTTCAGCTTGTAAAATTCTTTGTTTTTCCCTTTCAAATACCTCTTCCTCTTTTTGAAATGACTCTTTTCGATTTTTAATCATGCGCTCCATTTCTTTTTTACTCGGGCCACCGTATACATTTCTTTTTTGAATAAAAGCTTCTGGCGATACAATCTCTTCCCACTCTTTTTCTAATAAATATATTTTAAAATTTTCTTGCAAGTATATATTTACATCTTTTACATGTAATTCATGTAGCTCCTTTTGTTGATCCAATGACATTTTCGCAATAACACTTGCTGCATGATGCGCCTGCCGAAATGGAATGTCATAGTTTTTTGTTAAAACATCTGCGAAATCAGTTATCGTAATTGCATGTTTATAGGAACGACTTTTCAACGTTTCTTCTTCTACTTTCATCGTTCAAATCACTGCATTCATAATACAAAAAACACGAATGGTCTTTTCAATTCCTTTATATAAATACGGCTGCAAGTCATCTTCCGTATCAACAATATCACCAAATGGCGTATTATGGATCATTTGAAATACTGTAAATGCTTCTCCTAAAGCGCTACTCGTAATTGCACGTGCATGCTCAATTGAAACTGGATTTCGCTTTTGCGGCATAATACTACTAATTTGTACATATGGCTTCGCAACAGTAATACCATCATATTCCTTCGTCGCTAATAGTAAGAAGTCATGAATCCATCTGCTCGTATTCGTCATAATTACCATAAGTAACGAACTAACTTCTAATAAATAATCCGCTCCAGCAACAGCATCATATGAGTTCTCAATTACATTAGTAAACCCAAGTAAATTGGCAACTCGCTCTCGTTTAATCGGGAAACTTGTTGTAGAAAGAGCCGCAGCTCCCATTGGAGATTGATTTAAAAGTTTGTACGTTCGTTTCATTCGTTCTAAATCTCTCTGCATCGTATCATAAATCGCTAACATATAATGACCAAATGTCGTTGGTTGAGCTGGTTGTGTATGTGTATAAGCTGGCATAATCGTTTCCTTGTGATCATCGGCAAGTTGCAATATACTTTCTTGCAATAACAAGTGATGCTCCATTAATCGTAGTACATATCGCCTTAAACTCATGCGATACATCGTTACACCCATATCATTTCTACTCCTGCCAATATGCATATTACTTACAAAATCGCATTTCGCTTCTTGAAAAATTAAATGTTCGACTAAAAAAAAGAGATCTTCATGCTGCTCTGTATATAGCAATTGATCTTTTGGAATTCCCTCTATCTTTTTTAGTGCGTGTAATATAACTTTAGCTTCTTCCTTTTTCATTAAATTCTCTTCTGTCAGCATCACAACATGCGCTTTATGCACCTGAAACATATCTTTTAATAAGTGATCTCGCTGAAAATGAAATACATGTTGTAATACACAATCGACATATGTTTTCCCAGGGAAATCAGCGCCTTCACTCTTTATAAACTCTTCTTTACTTTGTTTCATCACCTTTTCCCCTCTCGCCTAAGTATTACTACCCATCATACCCAGAGATAGAAAAAAAGTGCTTGTACATAAAGTGAAACTTTAATCAGCCCTCACCAATCGGACTTTTATGGGCAGCCCGATCCCCGGCTAACTTCTTTGCTTTCGCTGAATTTTGAGGTGAGGGTCTTACTGCCCATTAAAGCGGGATAAAAATAAACTCGGCGCCCTCTGCACCGAGTTTACTTAATAAAAGTCGCATCATACTTATCACTTTGCAACACTTGGAAATGTAAGTTCGCTAAATGTTTTCGTATTTCTGCACTGTCGTCCTCATTTAAATTATTTGCTAAGAACACAATTTCTGTACAGTTCCCGCGTTTATCCATCGCATAAACTGCTTTTGTAACTGTCCATGGCGTATAGCCATTTTTTTGCCCTGCATGTCTAAATGTTTTACGGTATTTCTTAGCACTCATATCTGTTTCAACGATATTCGCCCACACTTTTTCTTCTGCGTCTGTTAGGCCACCTTTATGATTTGCCTTTTGAAGTAGTACCATATAATCATTTGCAGAAGCTGCTGGTAATCGATCTGACCAAATTTTATCGTAACGTTCCTCTAAGTAAAGAGGAATTTCCTTCTGTAATAATGGTCCCTTCTTTTTTAAGCGTTCATGAATAATCATCGCATATTCACGATATTGCTCTTGAGACATTTCTTTTAACTTTTTCTCTATTTTATATTTCGGAACATGTAGTTCTTTATGCAAATATCCAGGGATGTATAAAGATGAAACAATCGGAAATAGCGGCTGATGTGCTGGAAGTGATAAACTTTGTAAATTCCGATTAATATTATCTAATCCTAACACTTCCATTAAATATTCAGCATTCGCATTCGAACTAAATTTGACCATTCCTTTTGCCACTTCTTCTAAAGAAACTGCTCCTTCTGTTATCTTGTCTGTCTTTTGTAAATACTTTTGCCATCTATCTTGTGCACCGCCATCTGTATTCGGTACGTAATAACGATTCACATCATTAATGGAAACAAAACTAGACGGATCAATTTTCCCTTCTGTAACTTGTTTCGTATATTCAAGCGCCACGATTAATTTCATCGTACTAGCAACCGGCAATACAACATTGGGATTTACAGAATAAACAATTTTATCATTTCTCTTTACTAGAAGTGCACTATTTTTTTCATCTTTATGTTCTTCAATAAAGGATGCGATATACTGCGCATCATCATTATTTGAACTCCACACTTTTTCCACTAAAAAATTACCCGATATTAGCAAAACGAAAATACCCACAATTACTGCGCATACTATAGTTTTTTTCAAGTAAAATTCCTCTCCTATTGTGTAACTCTTCTCTATTTATCTTTTTAAAAAATAATGGAGACGGTTATTTAAATAACCGTCTCCATTATTTTAACTTGTATTCTCCTATTATGTCTACGTCATAATTTTCACGAAGTCTTCGAGAAATTTTTTATAATGTAACGACCAACCGATTCGCACCCAATTCTTTAAAGCTTTTGAGTCCGGCTGAGGCCGGAAATCAGCAATACTCTCTCCTTTTGCAATTCCAACTGTATCTACATCGACACGGCGATATACATAATCTAAAAGAGACGGATTTGCCGCAACCATCATTGTAACGACGTCATGAACTGGACTGCCTGTTATTTTTGGGTTTAACTTTTTATACGCCTTATAATAATACGTAAATATCGGCTCGATTAATTTATTAAAACTCGTTTTAGAATGTTTCGTAATATATTTTACCATTTCTGGCGTGATAATTGCTTCAGATGTAACGTTTAGTGGAACTAATGTCACATTCTTGGCATTTTGCATAACTAATTGTGACGCAATGGGATCACCATGAAAATTCGCCTCTGCGACTGGTGTTACATTGCCAGGCATTAAAAAAGCACCGCCCATTATATAATATTCTTTCACATACTTCATCATCGGCTTTTCTAAAATAAATGCTGTCGCTAGTGTCGTTGACCTACCAGCATCCACAATGATTAATTCTCCTTTATACTTTTCCAGAATATCAAAAAAAGCACAAAAAGGTTTTATATTTGGCGCAAAAGCTTTTGGTGGTTTAATCGGTCCTAATCCATCTGCCCCATGAATTTCTGGATAATACGTTGTAACATCCCCGGATAAAGGGATCTTTGCACCATTGATAACAGGTATATCTTCCCGCCCCGCCATTTGCAGCAAATATGCTGCATTACTCGTCGCCTTTTCTTGCGTTACATTTCCATATCCGGTTACAACACCAACAACATCAATATCAGGATGCATAATTCCGTACATGATGGCTAAAGAGTCATCAATTCCTGGGTCTCCCAAAAATAATACTTTTTTCATCGACCTCAACTCCATCCCCTCAATTGTTATTAATTTATGAATAACCTTACATATACAGAATAAAAAAGAATAAATTCACACAAAAAAACGCAGTCCTCTATAAGGACTACGTTCTTCCTCTAACCTATACTGTTTTTCTTCACAGCACTCATACTTCCAATGATATAAGCGATAAACGCAAAACAAATTGGGAAAACAACTGTATGTATACCGAACGGGTTTGGATAGAAAAGGTGAATACACATATATGAACCTACCCCAACTAAAATAGAGGCAAGCGCTCCTGTTGCATTTCCCTTTCTCCAATATAACCCTAATACGATTGGCCAAATGAATGCTGCTTCTAATCCACCGAAAGAAAATAAATTTAACCATATTAAAAAATCTGGTGGTTTAATTGCTGCTGCATAAACGAGCAGCCCTACGATACCAGTAATCCACAAACTTCCTTTTCTAATCGTACTGTCTGCTGCATCTTTATTTATGTAATTTACGTATATATCTTTAATAATTGATGAACTTACAAGTAACAATAACGAGTTTACTGTAGACATAATTGCTGCCATTGGCGCAGCTAAGAAAACACCGGCTAACCAAGGTGGCAACACTTCCATCGCGAGTAGCGGCATGACTTTATCCGGTACCGTTATACCCGGAAGTACAACTCGTGCAAATACACCCGTTAAATGCATACCAATCATAATTGTACCTACAACAACCGTACCAATTATTAACGCTTGATGCATAGCTTTTGAATTTTTATAAGACATGGCACGCACACTAATTTGCGGTAAACCAACAACGCCAATTCCAATTAAAATCCAAAATGATGTCACGTATGATTTCGTTAAACTACCATCCGCTCCGAACGGTGTAATTAAATTCGGATTGATTTGAATAAGTTCCTGCATAATCTTTTCAATTCCACCACCAGCAATGACAGTAGCAATTAAAATGATTGTCGTTCCAACTAACATAATGATACCTAATAGTGTATCTGATAAAGCGACTGCACGAAACCCACCAATTAATACGTATACAAGTACAGAAAAAGTAAATAGAAATAGTGCTGTTGTATAAGATAGACCCGTTAGCGACTCAATTAATCGGCCACCGCCGACCCATTGAGCTACTGTTGCTGAAAATAAAAAGATAATAATACATAACGCAGAAAGTATAACAACTGCTTTATTATTGTATCTTCCCTTTAAATAATCGATAAGAGTAATGGCTTCCATCTTTCTAGCGATAATTGCAAACTTTTTACCGATAACCGTTAAAACGATATACCCTGTTACAACTTGAATCGCAGATAATAATACCCATCCGAGACCCATATTGTACGCAATACCTGGACCACCAATAAAGCTACTCGCACTACCGTACGTAGCAATCATTGTCATCGCTAATAATAAACCGCCAAGTTCACGCCCACCAAGAAAATATTCTTGTAAAAATTTATTATTAGCAGTCGCTTGTACGCGTCTTGAAGCATATACACCAATTAAAAACACAACGATAAATGAAATTATCATTGGAATGATTACATACCAATTCATCTATTATTCCTCACTTTTTTCTTCCTCATCGAGTGAAATATCTTGAAATACAAAACGAACAACTAAACTAAGTAAAATAACCATAACGACAAACCCAACGATACAGCTATAAAAAAACCATGCTGGAAAACCGAATACATATGTATATTCACTTGGATTTTTACTACCAAGCCCATAAGCAAATCCGTACCATATTATAAAATTGATAATAGCAAGTCCAAGACCAATTAACGCTTCTCTATGGGCGATTCGAAAGCGTGGATCATCATGATAATCCTTCATTTTTCTCCCTCCTCTCACGAGGTATTATTGTACCATTGTTCTTCTAGTTTTTCCTACTAGAAAGCAAAAACAAGCAGGAGTTTTTATATTCATATAGAAGATTCTCTTACATTACATATTTTTTACAATTGTAACACAAATGAAATTTGAATTTTCAGTATTTGTTAATTATGATTTAAATTAGAGGCTTTCCATCTAGTTCCCACATCCTTGGTTTTGGAATAAACGCCGTCTCGTACTGCGTTTACATTATATTTTCAAGGGGGTTATACAATGAGTCAACTAGCTGTAAATCTTCATGAAAAGGTAGAAAAGTTTCTTCAAGGTACAAAAAAGTTATATGTGAATGGATCTTTCATTGAAAGCGCTTCCGGTAAAACATTTAAAACACCTAACCCAGCAACCGGCGAAACACTTGCCGTCGTTTCTGAGGCTGGTCGCGAAGATATTCATAAAGCTGTTGTTGCAGCTCGCATGGCTTTTGACGAAGGTCCTTGGTCTCGCATGAGCACTGCTGAGCGAAGCCGTCTTATGTACAAGTTAGCTGATTTAATGGAAGAACATAAAGAAGAGCTTGCACAGCTCGAAACATTAGATAACGGAAAGCCAATCCGTGAAACAATGGCAGCAGACATACCACTTGCAATTGAACATATGCGCTATTATGCTGGCTGGGCTACGAAAATCGTTGGTCAAACAATTCCTGTTTCCGGTGATTACTTTAACTATACACGCCATGAGGCTGTTGGTGTCGTCGGTCAAATTATTCCTTGGAACTTCCCACTTCTTATGGCAATGTGGAAAATGGGAGCAGCGCTTGCTACAGGATGTACAATCGTTTTAAAACCTGCAGAACAAACTCCACTATCCGCTCTATACTTAGCTGAATTAATTGAAGAAGCTGGATTCCCGAAAGGTGTTATTAATATCGTTCCTGGATTCGGTGAATCAGCTGGACAAGCTCTTGTTAATCATCCACTCGTTGATAAAATTGCATTTACTGGCTCTACTCCAGTCGGTAAACAAATTATGAGACAAGCATCTGAATCATTGAAACGTGTTACTTTAGAGCTTGGAGGTAAATCGCCGAACATTATTTTACCAGACGCCGACTTATCTCGCGCGATTCCTGGTGCACTTTCTGGTGTTATGTTTAACCAAGGACAAGTATGCTCTGCTGGATCACGCTTATTTGTTCCAAAGAAAATGTACGATAATGTCATGGCTGATCTCGTCCTTTATTCTAAAAAATTAAATCAAGGTGCTGGTCTAAGTCCAGAAACTACCATCGGTCCTCTCGTTTCCGAAGAACAACAAAAACGTGTAATGGGCTTCATTGAAAAAGGGATTGAAGAAGGCGCTGAAGTACTTTGCGGAGGAAGTAATCCATTCGATCAAGGTTACTTCGTTTCTCCTACAGTATTCGCTGACGTAAATGACGAAATGACGATCGCAAAAGAAGAAATTTTCGGTCCAGTTATTTCTGCAATACCTTTCAACGATATTGATGAAGTAATTGAACGTGCAAATAAATCACAATTCGGCTTAGCGGCTGGTGTGTGGACAGAAAATGTTAAAACAGCACACTATGTTGCAAGTAAAGTGCGCGCTGGTACTGTATGGGTAAACTGTTATAACGTCTTTGATGCAGCATCTCCATTTGGAGGATTTAAACAATCTGGTCTTGGCCGTGAAATGGGATCTTACGCATTAAATAATTATACAGAAGTGAAGAGTGTTTGGCTCAACTTAAACTAACGAAAAAGAACCTGACCTATCCGGTCAGGTTCTTTTCATTATGTATTCCTTTAAACTTGCAGTCCCCCGCTCACATTTAATACTTCTCCTGTAATATAGGATGCGTATTCTGATGCTAAAAAGGCCGCTGCGTTCGCAATATCTTCTGGCGTACCAATTCTACCAACTGGAATCGCGCCAACCATCTTTTCTTTCACTTTATCTGGTATCGTTTTTGTCATATCTGTATCCATAAACCCTGGGCAAATCGCATTACATGTAATACCGAAACTTCCAACTTCTTTCGCTGCTGTTTTCGTTAAACCTACAACTCCTGCCTTTGTAGCAGCATAATTCGCTTGGCCTATATTTCCTTCTCTACTAATTGAAGATATATTAATAATGCGTCCATACCCTTGTTGTCTCATGTAAAGAAGCGCTGGCTGCATACAATAAAAAACGCCAGTTAAGTTCACTTGTAATACTTGTTCCCAAGAAGACTTCTCCATTTTATGTAACATTGCATCTCTTGTAATCCCAGCATTATTCACCAAAATATGTAATGTACCGAATTTTTGAACCGCATATTCAATTAATGACTTCGCTTCATTTTGATTACTCACATCACATCGATATAAACTCACTTCATATCCTTCATCCGATAATTCACGTGTCGTTTTTTGTAGCTTTTCTTCATTTACATCGCTAATTAATACTTTTGCCCCTAGTTTTGCATAAACCCTTGCAATCTCTTTTCCAATTCCCTGTGCAGCTCCTGTTACAACAGCTGTTTTCCCATTTAAAAACTCCATCCCTATCCCCCATTTCTATTACTTATACTGTATATTTCGGCTTTTTGCCTTCCAATCCCTCTTTGTATAAAAAAGTCTATTTGTGTCAAACTAACTTTGCAACGTCGCATAAAACACAAGGAGATTGTGTCGAATGAACAAAAAAAATTTCAAGCAAAACAAAGCTGCTGATGGCATTGATGTTGAGTTCTCTCGTGAACTCGCTGACCACAATGACTTAGAAGCAAACGCACGTGCAAATGCCGCTGATGCACGTCAAAAACGCCAATCAACAGAAAAATAAGGAAAGCACAACCTTATTCTTTTCAACAGGGACCTACTACCCAACAAAATAAACCGAGAGATATCCTCTCGGTTTATTTTCGATATTTTTTTATATAATGCGCCAAAGTAAGTAGCGGATATATATGGGCATAGCTATGATAACGAATATAAAAACCACCTGGTAAACCTGTTCCAGTAGGATATTTTTCATTCACATAACGATTCGCAAGCAAATATGAGATACCCTTTCGAATTGCTGGTGTTTCCTTATCATAGTAAGAAATGAGAGCATCTAACGCCCATGCTGTTTGAGATGGGGTACTGAATGATAAAGTAACGAACCTTTTTTCCACACTACTGTGGCATGATTCTCCCCAACCACCATCTTCATGTTGTATATGTTCAAGCCATAAAGCTGCTCGTTTCAATGATGGATTGCTAGATGGAATTCCGATTGATCGTAAACCTGTCATCACCGCCCACGTACCATATATATAACAAATCCCCCATTTTCCATACCATGATCCATTTTTCGCTTGTACATTCATTAACCAATTTATCGCACTTTGTTTTTGTTTCTCAGGCAATTCATTTTGCGCATATGTCCCGAAAAGCTCTAACACTCTTCCTGTAATATCTGGTGTAGAAGGATCTGTAATCATGTCGCTTGCATTTTCGATTGGTAAATTTGCTAATAAATTGCTCGTCACACCTTTTTCAAATGCTCCCCATCCACCATCATTATTTTGTAATCCTTTAACCCAAGTGACCCCTTTCTTCCAAGCATAATCTACATTTTCGTTCCCTCTACTTTTTGCCAATCCTCTTAGCACGGCTGTTGTATCATCAACATCAGGAATTGTCGTATTCACGTCTGAAAAACCCCAACCACCTGGTGCAAGCGCTGGTGCATGTACGCTCCAATCAGCTTTTTTTGTATGCTGTTTTTTTAATAAATATGTTACTGCATGTTGAATCATCTTATTATCTTTCGGTACTTGGGCCTCTTGTAACGCATAGCTGAGTAAAGCCGTATCCCATACAGCTGAAGGCGAGTTTTGCAAATGATTCCCGCTTTCCATCTTCCATATATAAGATGTTATCCCAGTTATAGCCTTTTGAATGATTGATGATTGAAGAGAATGTCCTAACGCGAGTAAAGCGTAAATCATATAAAACGAGGCAGTTGCGTAACTATATAACGTTCCATTCTCATCAATACGTTCTTTCATAAAACGTTCGACTTCCTCATTCCCTTTATGATGTAAAGATAGTGGATACGATATAATTTGTTTTACATCACTTACTAACGTTTGAAACAACGGAGACCGATCCTCTCGAAACCATTCTCCGCCCCCTCCCGAAATATGATTTAAATTTGGCAGTAACTTTTTCCCTACTCGAAATCTTTTATTTAAACAAACCATCATCGGAATTAAATGAATACGCGCTGAGCTACTTAACTCAAATATACTGAGAGGTGAATCACTTTGGAGAAACATAATTGGTGTTGGCAAATGAAAGAGCGAAGGATATTCATATTCTCCATGAGCCGCTAATAAAAACTTCGTCATAAAATGAGCACGCGCTACCCCGCCACGCTCATTTATAAACATTTCGGCTCGCTTCATATTCGCATCTTCTTTTGTATATTTTTTTGAAGCAAGTAAGGCAGCATAAGATTGAATTGTAGCAGATAAATTACCACCTACTTCATCTTCATACAATTTCCATGTTCCTTCATTTGTTTGAAGTGATGCTAATCTTTTTACAAATGGTTCTATCTCTTTATCTCTACCTAATAATTTTAATAAAAAGATCATATGGCAATCTGTTAATGGTGCTCCTTCAAAACAAAAGCGCCACGTTCCATCTCGCCGTTGCATCGTTTGAAGTGCAGTTGTTCTTCTTGCTATCTCTTCATGCACTTTTTCATATAATAACAAGTTACTCACCCACCCTTTCGAAATCCGTATAACGATATTCAAAAAGATAACTGAATATGTATGAAAACAAAGAAAAGCAGAACATATAAAATGTTCTGCTCATAAACAATATCCTACTCCGACAATTATCCCTACTAAAGCACCGACTACTACTTCATACGGTGTATGCCCGACAAGTTCATTTAATTTCTTATATTCTGTTTGTCTACCGTGAAAAAACTCATTTAATATTTTCGCTTGTTTACTTACCGCGAGCCTTACTCCTGAAGCATCATACATAACAATAATGGCAAAAATAGCAGCGATTGCAAACATGGAACTTTCCACACCTTCCACAACGCCAACACCTGTTGCAAGTGCTGTAACAGTTGAAGCATGAGAACTTGGCATCCCACCTGAAGCAAAAAACTTTGCAAAATCAAATTCACCCGTTTTGAATAATTTAAAGACTACTTTCGTTAATTGTGCTAAAAACCATGAAATTACAGCGGCCATAAGCGGATCATTATGTAAAATTGTTTCCACGTTCTCAGCTCCCTACTGACTATAATGGAAATTCTATATAGTATCAGTATAAAGAAAAATGCGTAGAAAATACTACGCATTATGATACTTTTGCTGATTTATTTTTTATAAATTTCGGTTGTTTCTGCACTAAAAACTTTGTTTTTGCTATTGAAAACACAAATAATGCAATCCATATACAGAAAAATGCCATCATATGAGTAGATGTGAAATGCTCACCAAATACGAATACACCTAAAATTAAACTAATTGTTGGTGCAATATATTGTAAAAAGCCTACCATATAAAGCGGAATAAGTTGTGCTCCTTTTGCAAAATAAAAAAGTGGTAAAGCTGTAACAATTCCTGCTCCTATTAATAGTAACGTCGATAACATGGAAATAGATCCAAATGAGCCGAAACCATGTACTCCTGTCATAACGAGATAAATAATCGCAAACGGCGTCACTAACATCGTTTCCATCGTAAGACCAATTGTCGCATCATAGTTTAACAATTTTTTCGTTAATCCATATAATCCAAATGAAAAGGCAAGTGATAAAGAAACCCACGGAATAGATCCAAAACGTACTGTCAAAATGATAACCCCTACGCCAGCTAAACCAACTGCAACATATTGCCAAAAGTTTAGCTTTTCCTTTAATACAACCGTACCAAGTAAAATACTAATAAGTGGATTAATATAATATCCGAGACTTGCTTCAATGACATGATTATGATTAACGGCCCATATGTAGACAAACCAGTTTCCGCTAATCAAGACCGAAGCTATCGTTAATGACATTAATAATTTAGGTCGTTTAAAAAGATTCACGAACTCCCCAATAAACTGACGAAATCTCTTCGTAACACCTAATACAAGTAACATAAAAACGAACGCCCAAACGATGCGGTGTGCTAATATTTCATCTGCTGGAACTTCCTCAACCCATTTCCAATAGATTGGTAGGATTCCCCACATCGTATAAGCACCAGCCGCATATATAATCCCTTTTTTTTGCTGTGCTGATTGACTCCCCATCTTCCCTTTTCTCCTCTTCTCATTTTTCTCCATTATACGGTCCCGCATGCTCACTTTACCAATAATCAATCTGCAATTCTTTCGACATTTCTCATACAGCAAAAAGTAAACACATTGTTATAACGACAAGTAACGGTATACCGAAAACAAATTTCTTTTTATGTGTTTTATGATGAAACATATACATACCGATCCAAGCACCAACTGCGCCTCCAGCTGCCGCTGATAAAAACAACGTACTTTCTGGCGTTCTCCACTGTTTCTTCTTCGCTTTTCGTTTATCAAGCCCCATAAGGCTAAAAGCTATAACGTTAATAATAATAAAATAAATCCATTTCATCGCTTTCTCTCCCTATGAAAAATTCGCTTAATGGTAACATGAAAAAACGATAGAAACAACTGAAGAACGCTTTTTACCAAGCTAATTAGTTACCTTTATATTTACATAACCAACTAAAACCGCAGTTACAGCGATTAAATAGAGCGATGTTATGAGCAGAACCTTATATTTCATTCCCTTCACCCACTACCATATCATCGAAAAAACTTCTCTCAATCTCTTTTTCATCAAAATGAAGAACTACAATTAGTCCTATATATAAAGAAACGAAATTTAGAAACCATTCGCCATTTTCATCTTTGTTAGCTAAACATTTAAATATCTCTTGAAATTGCATACGCTCATCTGCAGCAGCAACCGGACGCACACCAAAGTATTTCAATACGAGATTCAGCTTCAGATGCACGGATAATGATAAAATATATTTTAATAACTCCGTATACTCTATACTATCTTTTTGACTATACAGCTTCACAAGCTTTTGATGTAAAGTAGAAATCGATAATCCTTCGTCGGTCACTTTAGTTGCTTCTACCATTTCAATCATCTTTTTCATATTCATTACATTCACCCCTTCTGCAAAAAAAACAAAAGCCAAAGCGTATTTATTTTATAATCAGCAATAATTGAGTATTTCTCATCTCTCGTTCTTCTTCACTAACTAAGTCATACTTCTTTAGAAGATGAAAGACATCATTTAATATTTCCTGTGAATGATTCCCTTGCAAAAATCCCTTTACCTCTTTAAAAATCACTTCCGGTAAAAAACCTTTTTGACTTTCAAGCTTATTCATTACATCTTCCATAGAATGATCAATATTACAAGCCATACTAAACTTCCCCCTCTATCCTTTATAAATAATATCCTCCGCTAACAATGTAAACACTTCTCCTACAAGAGAGTCTTCATCATATACAGATGAACCGTTGTTTTCTTCTCGTTTTGCAAAAGGTATTTGCGCGATCACTTCTGTTTGCAATTGTTCTGCAAGCATTTCGCCGCCACCTTTTCCGAAGAGATAGTTTTTTGATCCATCTTGTTCTTCATAATAAGCCATATTTTCTACAATCCCTAAAATTTCGTGTTTCGTATGTTTTGCCATAACACCTACTCTAGATGCTACGAATGAAGCTACATTGTGTGGTGTTGTAACGATAATCTCTTGCGCCTGCGGGATCATTGCTGCAACATCAATAGCGACATCTCCTGTACCAGGTGGTAAATCAAGAAGTAAATAATCTAATTCTCCCCAGTGCGTATTCGCAAGGAAATTTTGAATCCATTTATTTAACATCGGCCCGCGCCACATAACCGGGTTATTTCCTTCCGTAAAAAATCCCATCGACATAATTTTAACACCGTGACTAACGACTGGAATTGCTGTTTGATCAATCATCGTCGGTTTTTGATTCGTTTCCATCATAGCTGGAATACTAAAACCATATATATCCGCGTCTAATATCCCCACTTTTTTGCCCATACGAGCTAAAGCAGTTGCAAGGTTAATTGTCACTGTTGATTTTCCAACTCCACCTTTACCACTCGTTACAGTAATAAACCGTACCCCTGAATCAAGACGAAGCATACTCGGCATACCAGTTTCTGTTCTAGTATTTTCCTTTAACTTCTCTGTTAGCGCGGCTCGTTCTTCTTGTGTCATAGAACCAAATGTCAAATCTACCTTAGATGCACCAATTGCCTGAAGAGACTCTTCCACATCTTGTTGAATTTTTGCTTTTAATGGACAACCTTGAATCGTTAACACTACTTCAAGTTTAACCTCTGTTCCATTCATTTGTATATTTCTAACCATATTTAATTCTACAATACTTTTGTGTAACTCCGGATCCTCTACATGTTTTAATGCGTTCATTATTTGTTCTTGCGTAATCATAGCACTCATCCCTTCTCGTACTCGAATTTATATACAACATTTTCTTGGTGAAAAAGCTTTTTATCCCCCGCTAACAGGCGGGATTAATGCGACTATATCTCCAGCTTTTATCATCTCTTCATTCGTTACAAACTCTTCATTAACAGCCACCATCACTTTATTAAGCGATTGTAAACAATAACTTGCTTTCAGCCATTCTTTTAATTGCTGAACTGTCATTTCTTGTTTTTCTAAAATTACGAATCGATCCGATCCGACTTCCTCACGCAAATTTGCGAACAATAAAATTGTAATCATCTTCTCATTCTTCCTTCTTCGGTTTTCCTTCTGGATATGCCGTATTTTCAAGTTGATCTCCAATCCACATCGTTCCATCTTCCCAAAATTCTTTTTTCCAAATTGGGACGATTCGTTTTATACGTTCAATCGCGTATTCATTCGCTTCATACGCTACTTTACGATGCGGTGATGAAACTGCAATGACTACCGCAATATCCATGATTTCTAGCCGCCCTACACGGTGCGTAATTGCTACTTTTGCGTCTGGCCACTTTTCATTTATTTCTTCACCAATTCTCATAAGTTGTTTCACTGCCATCGGTTTATATGCTTCGTACTCTAAATGTAGCGTTCGTTTTCCTTTTGTTAGTTCTCTCACCGTACCAATAAATGTTGTAATTGCACCTGCTTCTCTTCTTGCGACTTTATTCATTACTTCTTCAACTGAAATCGGTATATCTACAATTTCAAATAGTGCTTGTCCCATTAGAAACACCTCTCACTTTATCCCGCTTTAATGGGCAGTAAGACCCCCACTGATTAAAGTTTCACTTTATAAAATGTCCCAGGCCATTCACTACCTTCATTATCTTCCAGTAAGAGAATATCTACGAACATATCTTTTTTATACCCTCTCGTACCACCTGGAAGTACAATAAATATATTTGTCTCTGCTAGGGAAGAAACTGAGCTAGATTTATCAAACCCTGACGGATAAGTAATTAGTTGCCCTTCGTTATATGTCAGTTTTGCTCGCACAAATCTTGTAAATGGATTTGGTTTTAGAAAATCTTCTCCTAATAACGCTTTTTCTCTCTTCATATGTGCTTTTTCACTAAACATATACGTCCGAATACAAGGTCTTACAAACAATTCAAATCCTACGTAACAAGCAGATGGATTTCCTGATAAACCAAATAATAACTTGCCATTTAATTGCGCTACAGTCGTAACACTTCCTGGCCGCATTGCAACTTTATTGAAAAGAACCGATGCACCTAACTTTTCGTAAATAGCTGGTAAATAATCGTAATCCCCTACTGATACACCGCCTGTTGTAATGAGCATATCCACTTGGGTTAACGCTTCTTTTACAGCTGTGAAACATGTATGAAAATCATCGCTAAACTTCCCAAAATATTTTACTCTTCCGCCCGCTCTTCGAATTTGAGACAATATCATATACGTATTACTATTTCGGATTTTCCCTGGCTGTAGTGAATCATTTACATCTAGTAATTCACTACCAGTCGCTAACAATCCAATTACAGGCTTTCTTGCCACTGGTACCTCACTATATCCGAACGTAGCAAGAAGAGCCGAAATACCTGGATGAATGTATGATCCTTTTTTTGTAAGAACCGTTCCTTTACGAGCATCTTCACCTTGAAAAGAAATATTGTCACCCGTTTTGAATGATCGCTTCACTTCCATATAATTGTTGCCAGCTTCCTCATATTGACGAGTCAGCTCTAACATAACAACTGCATCACACCCATTCGGAATTTGTGCTCCCGTCATAATTCGAACTGCTTGAAACGGCCCTACTTTCTCGTGGAATATTGATCCCGCACCAATTTCACCAATTACTTCAAACACAATTGGCGTTTCATAACTTGCTACATTCGTATCTTCTGCTCTAATAGCAAATCCGTCATACGGTGAACGATTGAATGAAGGTACGTCATGGTCAGCTACTAAATCCTCTGCTAATATACGCCCGTAGGCTAATTCAATAGGTAGTAGCTCCTTTAATCCCTCATTAGCAAACCCCATTACTTTACGAACAGCTTCTTCAACCGTAATTGGCACTCTTCTTTCCATTATTGACAACCCTTTCTATTAACCGAATACGCGATAATATAATTGTTTCGCTTTCGAAATATCATTTGTACCATGAATGAAAACACGACCATCCCGAAAAATAACGACGCGGTAATCATCTAGGTGGCAAGATAGTAAATACGGATTCCGCTCTACTTTCCCTAGTTTATTTAATACTTTTTCTATATCATCAAAATCGTACTTTCTATTTTCTACTGGCCTAATTTGCACTGTATTTCTTCCGCATAAAGCAGCTACCTTCGTTTGGTTTTCGTATGATAAATAAGGATAAGTTCGATTTAAGCCGCACGAAGGGCAATCGTCTGTTTTGATTTTCCCTAGTTTTATAAAATGGTTTTGATTACTCCATATATCAAACATGAAAAACGTTTTTCTAATTGCTGCAAAATCTCCTACTAAAATTTTGAATGCTTCCGCCACTTGATATGCTGCGACAATTTGAACAGTCGGGCTAATAATTCCAGCGGTATCACATGTGACACCTGTAACAGGAACGTTCTTCAGCACACAATGTAAACATGGTGTCTCTTGCGGAATAACCGTATAACTCATACCGTACGAGCCAACGCAAGAACCATATACCCACGGAATCTTATGTTTTTGTGATAAATCACTTATTACAAATCGAATATCAAAATTATCTGTTGCATCAATGATTACATCTACATTTTTTAATAGGTCTTCCATGTTTTCTGCACTTGCATCCATTACGAAAGCATCTATGTGTACTTCCGAATTAATTTGCTCTAACCGATTTTTAGCAGCAATTGCTTTCGGTATTTTCTCTCTCGCATCTTCTTCAGAGTACAATTGTTGCCTTTGTAAATTACTCCATTCAACGTAGTCACGATCAATAATCGTCAACTTGCCAATGCCTGCACGTACGAAACTTTCAGCACTTGCACTTCCTAATGCGCCTGCTCCTACAATTAACACATGTTTATTTCGAATTTTTTCTTGTCCTTTACTCCCGATCGGTTTGAACAACTGTTGTCGTGAATACCGCTCAGCCATTACATACCCTTCCTCTCACAAACTCTATTTCATATTAGAATGTTGTTTTTGATAACAAGCAAAGTAAGCAAATCCAACAAATCCAGCTCCCCCAATTACATTTCCGATAAAAACAGGAACAAAATTTCTAGCAAGATCCATCCACGTCAGATGACCTGCAAAAATAACTGCCGAGATGACAAACATATTTGCTACCACTTGCTGAAATCCAATCACGACAAATGCCATAATTGGAATCCAAATTCCGATTATTTTTCCGACAAAATCACTCGTCCCATAAGCGAGCCAAAGCGCAAGACAAACGAGCCAATTACAACCAATTGCTAAAATTAAAGTTCTCCCAAACGTTTCATGTAACTTTCCTTCTGCAATTGCTACCGTTTTATTTAAATAATCTCCTTCTGTTAATCCGCCAAGATGACCGAAACAATACGCAACAAAAATAGCTCCCACGAAATTCATGAAAGTAATCCAAACCCAATTATTTAGTACACTTACCAATGTAATTTTCTTTGCATAAAGTGCCATAGAAAGTGACATCATATTTCCGGTAATTAATTCTCCTCCTGCTAATACGACGAGCATTAATCCAACAGGGAAAACCGCTCCTCCTAAAACATTGACTAAACTACCCCAACGCTCTGGTAAATTACCTAAAACGCGAATGTTAAGCAAAAAACCTAACGAAATAAACGCTCCTCCTAAAAAACCGAGAATAAGCATTGCTGGCAACGTCTGACTTACTTTTTGAACACCAGCCTCAATTACAAGCTCAGCAATTTGTTCCGGTTTATGAAATGCCATTACTAATTCCTCCATTTTCTCCAAATAAAAAAGCAGCTTCAAAAAACCTCCTCAAAATAAAGGTTTTTGAATGCTGCTTAATTTCTCTGCACATCTTTTACAGAGATATCAATCATCACTTTTACTATAAAATAGAAAACCTACAACCGTTGCACATTTTCCATTTTGTATATACTTCCTCAAAGCGTCACTCTTATATCAACCACCAATATGTGACATTTCAATTTTAGGCGCTCTTTTGTTACTTGTATGACTTAATCGTTCATCTGAATAACGATCTTCTCGGTTGTTCCATATATCACGCACGATATATGTTATTTCATCGTCAGTGTATTCAGATCGAAGTAATTCTCTCAAATCATTTCCTTTAGAAGCGAACAAACAAGTATATAATTTTCCTTCTGCAGAAATACGTGCTCTCGTACATGAGGAACAGAAGGAATCTGTTACGGATGAAATAATACCTATCTCTTCATCACTTCCAATATAACGATAACGAGTCGCAACTTCACCTGCATAATTCGCTTCTATCCGTTCTAACGGCATAACTTGATGAATCGCATTTACTATTTCTTGTTTCGAGACGACCTCTTTTAATTCCCAACCGTTATAATTCCCAACGTCCATATACTCAATAAAACGAAGAATATGCTTATTTTCCTTAAAGTATTGTGCCATCTGCAAAATGTCCTGTTCGTTTTTTCCCTTTTGAACGACCATGTTTATTTTTATTTTCATACCAACTTCAGCTGCAGCCTGTATTCCTTCTAGAACCCTTTGCACTTTGCTTCTATTACCATTCAAATAGAAAAAACGATCTTCTTCTAAGGAATCTAAACTAACTGTCACACGTGATAAACCCGCCTTATATAAATCAGGAGCAAACTTTTTAAGTAACGATCCATTGGTTGTTAAACCGATATCCTCCACACCATCTATTTTATTAAGGCGCTCAATAAGCTGCGGAAGACCTCTTCGAAGTAACGGTTCTCCGCCCGTAATTCGTAACTTTCTTACACCTAAAGAAACAAAAATACGTGTTATCCTTTCAATCTCATCAAAAGATAAAATTTTATCATTAGACAAAAACGAATAATCAGGACCAAATATTTCTTCTGGCATACAATAACGACAGCGAAAATTACAGCGATCAGTAACAGAAATACGTAAATCCTTTAAAGGACGTTGTAGTTTGTCTAATGTGACAGATTTCATATTTATTGCCTCGCTTTTACTTATTTTATATTTAAAACACGCTCTGGATGTGTATATACATTTAAGGATTGATTCCGAATAAATCCTATCGTAGTAATACCTAATTCTTCTGCTAGCTGCAAAGCCAACTCAGTTGGAGCTGATTTTGAGAGTATAATTTCACAACCAATTTTTGCAACTTTCAATAATATTTCCGAAGAAATACGACCACTAAAAACAATGATTTTATCACTTATAGAAATATTATTTTTTAAGCAATAACCGTAAATTTTATCTAATGCATTATGTCTACCAATATCCATTCGGCTTAAAATAATAGCATTCACATCACACAGCATGAAGTAATATAACGTTTATTTTGCATTTGTTCGTAATACGGATTCACTTTTTTTGTTGTGACATGTACAAATCCTTCTTTCTCTTGTACCCATATGTCATCAATATCTTCATACTTCCGAATGATTCCTTCAGATGCTAAGAAGCCTATTACCATATCTTCTATATATTCTGGAGTACTAACCATTGTAACAAACTCCTGTCCATTCATTTTAATCGTGACTGGAAACTCTGTTACAATGCTGTCCTCTATATGTTTAAACGCCCCTTGTTCATAACGAAAGATTTCTCTTTCTACCTGTATCGGTTTCACGATCAGTATCCTTCTCTCACGTTATATTTTTATCAAAAACGAATACCGAAACTGCAATATCTTCTTCTACTTTCATATCTGAAAATAAATTCACTAATTTTGCTCCAACAAGTTCCTCCAAATGTTCACGGGAATTCGCAGCATACACTTCTTGAATCATTTTCGTTCTAGCCAAATGAACCATTTCCGCACCGTCCATCGTACTTGAAATGAATTTTTCAGTAGGTGTTAAGTTTCCGTAAAGTGTCGCAATCGCCATATTTTCAGCAAAAACAGTATGAATTCGTTCCGGTCCTTTTCCGAAAAGTTCCTTTCGAAGTTTTCGTATCATATCATTAAATTCATGTACTTTTTTTGACATACAATTATACCTCCAAAAAATCCTCATTTTACTTTATTATATATTTTACCAAAATGATCCTTCCGCCCAAACCATTTCGTACAAACATTTGGGCGAAAAGATTCACTTCATGAAGATTATTCGTCTTTTAACCCTTTACCCATACCTTTTAAGAAATGAAGCCCAAACCCGATAGCACGGTTAATGTCTGGGTCTTTCAATACTTTCATAAGATCAAATACTCCTACCTTTTTATTACTCTCTAGATGTTCATTACCTTCTTCTAACCCTACTAATAAACTACCTATAAGCTTTTTCGTAAGTTCCGGATCAAGTTCTGTTAAAGCACCTGCAGCACCCATCATATTATTAATTAAATTTGTAACAGGCTCACGAGTCACTTGGCCAAGAACGATTTTTGCGATTAGTTCTTTCGCTTTTAGCATAGAATTTGCGGCTTCTAGCATTCCGATGTCATTTAATTCACCGACAATATTAAACATTTGATTTAAAGCTTCTTCATTATTAGCTAGAAGTTCTTTTAAATCATCTAATTTTTGCTGTTTTATTTCTTCCTCAGTTAATTCTTGTTTTTGAATCATTTTTATAGGTGCAGCCATATTTTTCTCCTCCTACTTATCCGTTAAATGCACATACCCTGGACGTGCCCACTTACGATCTACCTCAATACCAGCTTGAGGGTGACGTTTTTTATTGCGTGGATTTGCTTTTGGCATCGGATTTTCGCCATCAACTTCTAGCACTTCCATACGCACTTTCGTCTGTTTATAAGCAGGTGTATTTGTACGCGTATCAACTGCAGGACCTGTTAAGAAATTAATTGCTGTTTCATTATCTGTAGAGTTCATCGGTAAATATAATTCATTCGCTTTTACACGATCTGTTACAAGTGCGCGTAATTTTAATGCTCCAAAAGGAGAAACAAGACGAACTAATGAACCTGTTTTCACTCCACGTTCTTTTGCAAGCGCTGGAGAAATTTCAACGAACACGCCAGGTACTTTCGTTTGAATACCTGTTGATTTATTTGTCATATTCCCTTCATGGAAATGCTCAAGCATACGACCGTTATTAATGTGAAGATCGAACTCCGCTGGGAATTCAGCTGGACGTACCCAATCAGCAATCGCAAAACGAGCTCTTTTATCTGGGAAGTTAAATCCATCTTGGAACAGAAGTGGTGTATTCGTTCCATCAAAACTTCCCCAATGGAAACTATTCCACCCTTTAAGCACTTCATAATTTGCTTGTGAGAATAGTGGTGATAAACTTGCCATTTCAGCAAAAATTTCACTTGGATGGCTATAATTCCAGTTTGCACCTAATTTATTCGCAATCTCCTGCACAATCCACCAGTCTGGCTTCGCATCTCCAAGCGTAGGAAGAACTTGATACAATCTTTGTACACGGCGCTCTGTATTTGTGAAAGTACCTTCTTTCTCAAGAGACGGTGCTGCTGGTAATACAACATCTGCATATTGAGCAGTTTTAGATAAGAAAACATCTTGCACAACGAAGAAATCAAGGCTTGATAACACTTCATGTACATGGTTCGCATTAGAGTCTACAAGAGCCATATCCTCTCCAACAAGATACATAGCTTTCATTTTCCCTTCATCAATTGCATGTAACATTTCAATATTATTAAGACCTGGTTCACTATTAATTTTTACTCCGTAAGCCATTTCAAATTTCGCACGTTCCATATCGTTAGTCACGTGCTGATATCCAGGAAGCCATCCTGGTAAAGTACCCATATCACAAGCACCTTGTACGTTATTATGACCTCGAAGTGGATATGCACCAGCACCTGGACGACGATAATTACCTGTTGCAAGAAGTAAGTTTGAAATCGCAGCGGAAGTATCAGATCCACCTGTATTTTGCGTTACTCCCATGCCCCAAAGGATACATGTACCATCTGCATCACGAATCATTTCAGCCATTTGCATAAGTGTTTCTTTTGAAATACCAGTCATTTCTTCTGCATATTGAAGTGTATATTCTGTAAGGCTCTCTTTGAAATCTTCAAAGAAATTTACATTCTCATCAATAAATTGCTGATCGTGCCAGCCTTGATCAATCATATATTTCGTAACAGCCATTAACCATACTTGATCTGTTCCTTGTTTTGGACTAATAAATACGTCTGAACGCTCTGCCATTTCTGTTTTACGAAGATCAGCTACAATTAATTTTTGTCCGTGTAATTTATGCGCTCGTTTAATACGTGTAGCTAAAACAGGATGACCTTCTGTCGGATTACAACCTACAATAATAACAAGACCGGATTTTGCGATATCTTTAATCGTTCCAGCATCTCCGCCCATACCAATTGTACGGAATAATCCGTCTGTCGCTGGCGATTGGCAATAACGTGAGCAGTTATCAATATTATTCGTTTCAAATACTTGTCGAGCTAGTTTTTGAATCACATAATTGTCTTCATTCGTAATTTTTGATGAAGAAATAAAACCGATAGCATCTTTACCGTATTCTTCTTTAATAGATCCTAATTTACTTGCAACTACATGTAGTGCTTCTTCCCATGTAGATTCAACAAACATTCCATTTTTACGAATTAAAGGTTTTGTAATTCTTTCTTTAGAATTCACGAAATCCCAACCGAATTTTCCTTTTACACAAGTAGAAATTGCGTTAACTGGCGCATCAGAAGAAGGCTGTACTTTAAGGATTTTACGCCCTTTCGTCCACACTTCAAATGAACAACCTACGCCACAAAATGTACAAACTGTTTTCGTTTTCTTCGTACGAGTATCACGCATGGCCGCTTCCACTTCTGATACCGCAAAAATGCCGCTATATCCTGGTTCAACTTCTTTAATTAAATCTACCATCGGTTCGAGAATATCTGGTTTTAATCCCGTCATAAATCCAGCTTCACCAAGCATCGTTTTCTCCATTAAAGCATTACAAGGACAAATGGTTACACATTGACCACAGCTCACGCATGAAGAATCATTAATATTTACTCCTTCATCCCAAATAACTCGTGGGCGTTCCGCTTCCCAATCTATTGATAACGTTTCATTTACTTGTAAGTTTTGACATACCTCAACACATTGACCGCATGCAATACATTGATTAGGATCGTAGCGATAAAACGGATGCGACATATCAACTTCACTTACATCTACTTTCGGTTCATAAGGATATTTTTGATGTTCAATCTCCATTAATTCTGCTGTATTATGCAGTTTACAGTTCCCATTGTTGTTATCACATACAGTACAGTATAATAAATGATTTTCTAGTAACCGATCCATCCCCTCTGTTTGTGCTTCTTTTGCACGAGTAGAATTACGTTCAATGTTCATACCTTCCGTCGCCACTGTCGAACAAGAGCGCATTAACTTTCCGTCAACTTCTACAATACAAGTGTCACATGTTTGAATAGGATCTACTTCTGGCACGTAACAAATTTGCGGATGTTCAATCCCGTTCTCATTAATAACACCCAATATCGTTGAACCAGGCTCCGCTGTATACTTTTTTCCGTCAATTGTAATATGAACCATGTTGTTATTCATGGTCTTTCCCCCTTTTTGAGAATAAAAAAACTCCACCACGAAAATATACGCACCACATTTCGGCACGTTATTATCATGGTGGAGTAGTTTATTAGCACATCTTGCTAAAATACCAATCCATTTATTCATAAATAAAACGATAGATTCATAACAGGTCATATCACGATTCCATCTTTAACACTATAATTATAGCGTTAAAGATAAAAATATACAATATAAAATTTAAACTACGCATATGTCCGCATAGAACTATCCATAATAACCCATATAAAGTGAAGCTTTAATCAGTGGGGGTTTTCTTCATCCCCCACTGATTATTAGTTGAACCAATCGGACTTTTATGGGCAGTTGATCCCCCATCTAAATTCTTTGCTTTCGCTGTATTTTGAGATGGGGGTCTTACTGCCCATTAAAGTGGGATAATATATGACAAGGAGTAAGCGAACAAATGGGGTCTTTTAATAACTGGATACGTGGTGAAAAATCTTTTTCTGCACAAGAGCAAGCTGATCACCAATTAAAAAAATCTATTTCTTCTTCTCTTTCCCTTAATCTAAAGCACTTATCCAAACTGTTTAGCGGTATTCCAGAATTAATTACACGCACTTTTCCGTTAAAAAACGGAAAAGAAGCTGCACTTATATATATGGAAGGACTTGTCGATAAAACTGTTATTAACATCGATATTCTTCGCCCACTCCTATTTAAAGAGTGGAATGAGGACGATTTTTGGGAATCCTCCGTTACAATCGGGAATATAAAGAAAGTTCAGCAGTGGGCAGACATTGAACAGTCCCTTTTACATGGGAAAAGCATTTTATTCATTAATGGACAACTTACAGCTTTAGAACTAGATACGCAATCGGCACCAAAAAGGAGTATTGAAGAACCGACTACAGAAACTTCCATAAAAAGCTCACACGAAGGATTTAATGAGGTAGCGAGCGACAGTCTTGCACTTATTCGTCGCTATATTCCAAATCGCGAATTGAAAGTGAAGGAATTCACTGTTGGTGAACGAGCTACTTCAAAGGTTTTTTTGCTATACCTAGCAGACACCGCAAATGAAGATGTCGTACAAGAGATGGCATGCCGTATCGAATCCATTAAAGTGGATGCCATTCTTACTACCGGAGAATTAGAAGGATTTGTTGAAGATAATTCCTATACTCTCTTTCCCCAATTATCTATCACTGAACGCCCTGACACAACGGCCCATCATATTCTGGATGGACGAATTGCTGTTGTTGTAGATCGCTCACCAGGCGTATTAATTGGACCTATGACCTTTTCAGCTTTTTTTCAGACGATAGATGATTACAGCTTTAGGCCAATGATTCCATCTTTCATACGATTACTTCGTTTCACCGGATTATTTATTGCAATATTTGCACCAGCTCTTTATATTGCTATGATTTCCTTTCATTATGAAGTGATTCCACTTAAATTATTGTTAACAATTGGAGAATCTCGAGCTAAAATTCCTTTTCCTCCTATATTAGAAGCACTTTTGATGGAATTAGTACTTGAAATGCTCCGCGAAGCTGCGGTTCGGCTTCCTGGTCCCGTTGGACAAACGATCGGCGTCGTAGGAGGGATTGTCATTGGACAAGCCGCGGTTCAAGCAGGAATCGTAAGTAACGTTATGGTTATCGTCGTATCTATTACTGCAGTCGCTTCTTTCATCATTCCTAACATGGAAATGTCGGCAGGAATTCGGCTTCTTCGATTCCCAATGATGGTAATCGCTTCGTTATTTGGTGTCATTGGCATTATGGTCGGGATGGCAGTTATCATCATCCATATTCTTTCTATGGAATCACTTGGTGTACCATATGGTAGTCCTTTTTCTCCATCATTTGCTTCGGATTTAAAAGACATTCTCATACGTTTACCATGGAAAATAATGAGAAAACGACCACTCTCTCTTAACTTGAAACAAGAAAACCGACAACGAGATATGAAGGAAAGGAAGGAAAAGAAGTGACAAATCGCGCAAAGAGGGAGATCACTTTATTTCAATACATTCTAACAATTAGTGGTGTTCAAGTTGGATTTGGTGTACTCACACTTCCACGTGAAGTTGCACAAGGAGCGAATACCGATGGCTGGATGTCAATTATTATTGGATGGGCTATAACTACTTTAGTCAGCCTTTGTATTGTCCAAATTATGTCCAAACACCCTGGTTATACTTTGCTTGATGTATTAACACGTTACCTCGGAAACTGGTTAGGAAAAGGGATGATGCTCCTTTGGATTTTATACGCTGTACTTGCCGCTGTTTCTTTAATATTTTCCCTCTTATACATCATGCACATTTGGATTTTACCTAGATCTCCCATGTTTTTAATTATGATGTTATTATCTATTCCAATGCTTATGCTCGCATGTAAAGGTGTTCTTATTATTAGCCGCTATGCTGTGTTTACTGTCTTCTTTACACTCTGGATGCCATTACTATTATTTATCCCACTTAAAGACGGACATTGGGTTTATCTTCTGCCTCTCCTGAAAGAGGGGTGGATACCCGTTTTCAACACAGTAAAATCCACTATTATTGCGTTTCTCGGATTTGAGTTTGCATTTGTCCTTTATCCTTATCTCAGTAATAAATCATCTGCAAAAAAAGGAATTGTTCTTGCGAATTTAATTACGCTATTTGTTTATCTTCAAGTCACGTTCGTCTCTTTCGTTTATTTTAGCCCGGATGGTATAACCAAGTTTTTATGGCCCACTCTTTCTCTTGTTACTCCATTTCACTTTTCATTTCTGGAACGATTTGAAATTATCTTTTTGTCATTTTATCTCTTCATTATTTTTGATTCTTGCATTCCTTATATTTTCACTGCTTCAGATGGAATTAATCAATTACTTAACAAGAAAGGGAGTTCATTACCTGTTTGGTTTTTATTATTAGGGTGTGTTTTCATTTTATTCTTTTATATTCCATCCTCGTATCAAATAAGTGCATTGCGGGAATTTTGGGGAACCGCAAGTTATTTTATCGTTTTTCTATTCCCAGTCGTATTTCTCTTATACATGACACTTTATCAGCATTGGAAAAGGAGAAAACTTTAAATGAGACGCTTTATTTTCACTATACTTTGCTTTCTCATAACATTTCTAACAGGATGTGGTGGAGATCGGCTCGACTTAGAAAAACAATCGATTTCATTAATTTACGGTTTTGACGCAAAAGCAAAAGGAAAATTAATTGTGTACCACGTAAACCCTATTTTTAATGAGGATGTGGAGAAAAAATACGAAACTCATGAAGCAAAAGTACATACCCCCCGAGAAGCAAAAGCAACATTTAATAGTTCAAGTAGCGGTTTAGTATCTACAGAAAAATTACAGCTCATTTTATTTAGCACGAAGTTTTTAAAACAAGAAGGCGCTATGCCTTACCTTGATGTTTGGTATCGCGACCCTAAAAATACTGGAAATATGCGCATGGTTGCAGTTGACGGTCCAATTTCTTCTGTTATATATAATAATTTTAAAGATAAGCCTGCACTTCCTGAATATTTAACAGATTTAATTAATACGAACAAACTATACAATCGAACCGCGTTTACGACATTCCATGAATTTCATAGGCAAACTTTTAATAAAGGTATAACACCTGCTATCTCAGAAATAAAAAAAGGAAAAAAAGATATTATCGTTACTGGTTCCGCACTATTAACTTCTCGCGGAATTTATAAAATGTCTTTAAATCGATACGAAAGTGCCCTCCTTCTTCTATTACAAAAGAAGGCCAATACACCAGTTTCTCTTACAATGAAGATTCCTTCTACTCAAGTTGAAAGTAATAGTGATTTAAAAGATACAGACGGCGACGATTTCGTAACAATAAATGTTCTTAGCATGAATCGTGACATTCACACAGGCTATAACGATAACCACTTCAAATTTAATATTGCAATGAATTTTAAAGTTTCCGTATCTGAACTTACATTCAACATGGATATAGACAAAGATAGAAAGAAATTAACTTCTCTTATTACAAAACAACTAAAAAAAGATTTTAACGATTTAATCCACAACATTCAAAAACAGCAACTTGATCCATTCGGATTTGGTGATTATGCAAGAGCGTTTCAATATAAAGAATGGAAAACTGTCGAAGATGATTGGCCACGTGCCTTTTCAAAAGCTAATGTGAAAGTAACTCCTACTATTAAAATTTTAGAAAACGGGATCATTAAATAGTAAAAACACGCTACTTACTCTTATACGTGTAAAGAGTAAGTAGCGTGTTATCATTTTTATTTTGAAACTTCTTATACAGTTACGCTTCTGTTTCTGGTTCTTCGTTTTCCGCTTGTTCCAATCTTTGCTGCTCCGCAAGTTCAGCTGAAATCATTCCATAATAAATTTCTGGATACAATCCAAATATTTGATATACACTTCCTAAAAACGGCATCGGAATCCCTCTTTTCTAAAGTTGTATTGCCACTTTTAAGGATTCCCTTTTCATTCATTAAACATTCGTTTTTGGCGTTTCTTCTTCATCATGAACGCTTAATAAATTTTGCCACTTTTTATAAGGAGCACTATTTGGATCTACATAACCTTTCGCATACGAACGATCCCACAATTGTTTAATAAACATTTCTTTCTCTTTCTTTGCAACCATATCGGCACCTGTACCGTAATAGTTTTGGAAATACAACTCAATTTCATCAAGAAATAGCCTTAATAATTCATCAGAAGTTTCTTCTAGCGTTGGGTCATATTTTGCTTCACGGTCATACATTAAAATCATATCTAAAATATTATGGACATGCTCTTTACGAAGCCATCTAATATCTTGAGCACCTAATACGAACGGATGTGTATATAAATGTCCGCCCTGTATCATCGCTTTTTCTTGTTCTTCTTCAAATCTGGACAAGATGTTTTCATAAATAAACGGATTATGAAGCAATGCTCTGTGTAATTTGTAACTTTCACTTGAAATATTTTTTCCCATCGACTGAATTAAAAAGCTACGTCCAACGCCGTTATATTGATACACGAACTGACCATCAACAGCAACTAAACTAATCCAGCGATACATATACGCGTATAGAAGAGCTCGATTACATTTATCGTAATCCAACTTCGTTTGCGTTGCATTTAAGTCTGGCATGAATGCTGGTAAGTGCCAATACTTATCTAAATGCGGCGTTAAACTAGATTTTTTACTATTCAACTTGTTCACACGGCGATAGTATGACTGAAAATAATCACCTTTATCATTCATAAATCCATTTGCAATGTGCCCAGACGAAAGCTTAGGGAAGTCTTGCAACGATAAACCGTAATGCGCACGATAACAAATGACTTCAAATGGCGAAAAAGCTTCATGTACTGTATCTTTTTCTTTAAACATTTCTTGAATTAATTCCTCTTGTAGTTCTTTCTTTAAAGATGGATGTATACCCCAATATTGTAATTCCCTATGATGGGAAACTTTCGGCACAAATGGACTAGCTAAATGGAACAAGTCTTCAATTTTTTCACGGACGTATTCATCACGATCACGCTTCTTATAATCCGCTTCTTTTCGTAACGCCTCAACGATATTCAGTTCTAATTTATCGCGATAACGTATTTGTAATTCATCGTAGCAATAACTTAGTATGTGCTCACGATAAAAGTCTTCTACCTTTTTCGATTGAATCTCTTCTGTTTTCGCATCCCGGCAATATTCCCCGTATAAACTCATATAAATTTCCGCAGATATATCTTTCGGTAATACACCTAAATTTAAATGTTGCTGCATATCTTGCCATATTTTTTCTTGCAACTTCTCTTCAGCTAATACGTATACATTCGTTGGGTTTGTTTTCCCTTCAAATTCCTTGCTTCGTTTTTGAATTTCAAACAATAAATTTTCACGCGTTTCATGTAAATTATCAAAAAACCTTTCCCAATATTGAATCATTTTATTAACCGCTTGATATAGCGATTGATAAACGAGTTCTAATAGCATTTCTTTACGATACTCGTTTAATTTGTGTACGTACTGCGTTACAATATCTTCAAATTCTTTTTTAAACAAACGCTGCTGATTATTCATCATTTTTCCAAACCAGCCTTGTTGCTGCGCAATTTCTACTCGGCGAACAGCTGTTACCGTCCCATCAATATTACTTACATTAAATTTCTTATCGTAGTTTTGAATTAAATTACGCTTTTGTTCATTATTTTCATGTAAACGATTCATTTTCTCGACTAGCTGCTTTCGAATTTCATACAACATAAAACGAGCTGATACTGGGTGAACAGGATCTGTTTTCTTTAAAAACCATGTATTTAGCTGATACGACTGGCCTTCAGAACCACTTGGTGAAAAACGGTCTGATTCAATCATGTCATATAAAAGTGTCGTTACATGTTCATGTACGCGGCTTGGAATCGCATACGCATATAAACGAACCGCATGATCCACTCTTGCTACTTCACCTTTCATTTGTTCCATCATTTTCAGTTTCGCAGCTGAAATTTTACACTCATGCTGCAGACGGTTTAATTCCTCATCTTTTTGCACCGTACGCTGTACATAGCTTTCTACAGCCTCTAAAAACAGTTTAGATTTCGCAACACCAACCTTACCGCCTTCTGCTCCTTCACGCGTTTCATTGTACATTTGTCTATAGAAAATATGAGCCTGTTCCGGACGAGTAGCAAGATGTTCTAAGTCTTCTAAATAACTTTTCCCACGCTCTGGCTTTTCACGTTGCATACCACGTTTTACATCTTGATCGTATCTTTGTTTTTTCTCTTGAAACAGTTGATCTAAATGAAGCCACGATTCATCTAAACCTTGCACAGCCCATTTTAAAGCACAATATTTTAACACGTGCTCATATGGATAAATAATCTTTGCCGTTCCTGCCCCGCAATATCGTCCTTTCCCGCTCGATTCTGCTAATTGTTGAATTTGATTATCTTCCTGCGCAAAATGATTGGCAGACATCGGACTAAATAACTGTAAATAAATCGTATTTGCCATTTGCTCCATATAATCTGATAAATTGTGCAGATGGTGTCCATGTAAGTTTTCGTAATCATATAAGAAACAATAATTGTATGGTAAATGATGCTGTTTAATCGTATGATTCGTTCTCCCATCCTCATCTACTTGATCAGGACGATACTCTAATTCAATCGTGACGCCACCGCGTTTGGATAGCTCTCCTGTAGAACCGAGTGTAATCGCATGTAATTCTTTTAACGAGGCATAGCCGTTTGCTTGCACCGTTTCAAACTCTTTCGCACTAACCGTTCTCGTCTTAACTAAAACATCAGGCATTAGAAACGCACCACGTATTAAAATGTTGTGATGCTGCAGTTTTTTCCGAAGCATTTCACGTAAATATAAAGCAATTTGTAGAAACATCCCTGAACCCGTTCCGCCCGCTAGTGATGTTACGATAATGACACGCACTCCATATTCGGTTTGATCGCTTGTAACCGGAAAAATCTTCTCGATTTCTTGCCAAAAGGACGTCAATTTATCTTCTTTCATTGCAGCACGTAACGCTAAACGGGAAATGACGCGTAACTGTCCTGCCCCTTCTGTCAGCGGTTTATCAAGTATTGTCGGGTCCATCGGAAACCACTCTGGAATCGTTGGATCTCCCGCAATATATTCTCTTGGCGTTTTACTCGAACTCGTTTGTGTTTTAAACTTTCGAATATGATCAAATTTACTCAATGTATTCACATCTGTATCAAATACGTGCATTGCTACTTTTTTCCGGCGCTCCTCAGGTAGCCTTTCATATATTTGATGTGTTACAGTACTACCGATTCCACCTAAACCAATTAATATCGTTGGAACTTGTAACGTCATGTGAACCACCTTCCTATTCTTGCTTGTTTGAAATGAGGGGGAAAAGATAAGACTCCCTCCTTTTCCCTACCTACTATTCACACTCATATTTGTAGATTTCTTTACCATACCCTCTATCAATTACTAAAAGTTCATTTGGATATAGCGTCTTATGCTCCATTCCAACCTCATCCTCTGTTATAAACATCCCATCAATAATCATTCCTACTACTTGGGACTCTTTCGCTACAAATATCGATTTCGATCCTTTCTTTGCTATAAACGTAACGGATTGTACTGTCTTCCTTTCCGCTCTATACGGAATACCAAAATAGTGCTTCCACCATTTATTTTTAAGTAATTCTGGCTCAGATTGATATAACCAATCTTTCGCTACTTCTTGATCCCATTCGTAATACAACAGTGCTTTCCGGTGAAATCTTGGGCGAACAATCCAACCTAAAATGATTATTCCTACTATTAACAGTAATAAAGTGATAGGAATAACAAACTTAAAGATAAGCGCATATTTTTCATAAAACGGTGCATTTTGAATATGAAGTGAAATACTTTTCTTTACTTCTTGTAATTTTGAATCTTGCACTACGATGGTAGCTTCTACGGTGCCAGTATCTGTAAAATTGAATGTGTCGGAGTAATGAGGTCGAGGATAAATATAAATTTGATTACCATGTTGTTTTATTTCATAGTTGATTGATTGTTTAGATGTGACACCAGTAGATTTTATTAGTTTCTTTACAGCCTCTTCTGTCATCGGCTTACCATCTAACTGTGGTTGTATAATAAAGGGTTTACTATTCTCTAAATTTGTTACTTTTTCTTCATAATCTTTCGTTATTGCCTGCAGTGATAATTTTGGTTTTTCCGTTACTTCGATTTTAAATTCTTTCGTTTGTCTGTAAAATCCCTTTATGTTCATATGAACTTTCCCGCGCACTAACCCTTTATCAATCTTCGTTTCGTAGTGAAATACATGTTTTTTATCGTCCCAATTCATCGGGTACTGTTTTCCGTCTATTTCTACTTCTGCCTGAAAATATGAAGACTGAATTGGTAATTCCGTAGGCTTTGCTTCAATAACAGCAGTAGCACCTTCGTACATTTTTTCCACATTTTTTTGAATACGATCATCTTTGTCATAAGTAGAAACAGTATAGTTAAGCGCCGGTTCAACTAGTACTTGTAGTCCTTCTTTCTCAATATCTCGATCCACCTCTATCGTATAAGTTCCTGGTTTAATAACTTCCTGATTTTCCGTACTGATATGAACTATATTTCCGAATAATTTCGCTTCTCCTGGTGCATGTATAGAATAGGAAGATTGTAATTGTAACGGTTTAGAAATTTGTGTGACCTGATAATTAGACAAAGAAGGCGATTGTCGTACAAGTGTCATACGCTTTAATGGAAATGGTGTTGTAATCTCTACTTTCTTCCCTACTACTTTCGTTTTTACAATCGATTCAACAGAGGAGAACGGATCACGATTTGCAACTAATGCTGCCACTTGATTGACGCTTTTTACAATACCATCCTCTCCACTAGATGGCATCGTAACTCCGTTTATCTCTTTCTTCCATATTTCTTTAAATGTATTTAGTTGTGCCTTTTCTTGCTGTCCTAAATCCTCTTCCATCGTAATTAAAATTGGATGTAACGATATCTTTTTTGCATCCATATCCTTCTTAAACTGTGCTAACTTCTGCAAGATTTGTTCTTTTCCGCCAACCTTATCTTTCTCTAAATCATTAAATGCCCCGTCAGTTAAGACAATAAGCCAAAATTCACGTTTTCCATCTATATCTGCTTCCTTTTTTATAGATTGCATCGCCGTTTCTACTGCGCTAAACGGAGTATTTAAATAGGTTTTCCATGCCCCAATTCCCTCAATTTCTGTTTGTCTCTTATCCTTCGTTAACGAAATGTTTAATGGATCATTCGGCTTGCTCATTGGAACATACGAAAATTTATCTTTTTCATCTAATAGCGCAACTAAACTTTGCAAAGCGTAATTGGCATATTTCCAGCGATCGTTATTTCTCATGCTGCCCGAATCATCATATACAAGTGAAACGACCCTTTCCTTTGCCTCCTCTCCTTTTGCAAAAGTCCAAAACGGATGTAACCATATAAATAGAAACAACATGAATGTGGCACAAATTCGAATTTTCATGATGAGGCTTCGCCACCTTTGTAGACAAATTCCTATGTTTAAATTTATGAGAGGAAACAAGATATATGACTTGTATTTTAGGACAACTAACATGGCATAACTTTATTATGTAAACAGTTATATAAACTGAATAGTATTCCTTCTAGCGTTTTCTATCCGATACTATAAGTAAAAAAGCCTGTTTAAGCTCTACACTTAAAACAGACTTTTCCTACTTTTCGTATTCAAAACATATATCAAAAAGTTTGATTTTGAATTAACACATCACTTCAATTGTAAATCCACCAGGTGCTTCAACATAAAACGTATACGCATGTGCATGCTTAGGAGGTTCGACCAAAAAGCCATCCTCCTTCAATCTTTGATTCATCTTATTTACTTGTTCTTCACTTTCTTGAGGAAACCCTACATGAAATGTTTGTGGATAATGTACTTCTTTCCCTTTCATTAATGTTAATATAAACCCATCATTATCACGCAAAACTGCAAAGCCATTTCCCCTTGTTCCGCTACAAGTTAAACCAAAATATTTCTCTAAAAACTCTCTAGCAGCTACTACATCTGAAACTGTTAAATTAAGATGTTTAATTTTCAAACCGCCATCTTCTTTCTTAATTTTCTAATATTTTACCATATAAAGTGAAGCTTTAACAGTGGGGCTTTTACGGGCAGCCCAACCCTTTTCTCCCGCTAAATTTTGAGGTGGTGGTCTTACTGCCCGTTAATGCGGGACAAATAAAAAACACGCCTTCACAGCGTGTTTTATTGCCTCACATACACTTCAACAACCGGATTTTCTTTATTATCCGCATGCAAGCGTAAATTCTCTTCACTTGTACTATAAATACTAGCTAATAACATAATCGTTAGCACATTAGGCGTTTTTGCATCGCTTCCATATTTTCTTTCAAGTGCTTCCTTGTATTCAAACTCCAAATCCCCCTGCACATATGTATACACTTCAAAGCCATCTTCTAAATTGCAAACTACTGTATCAATTATATCTGCCCCTACTTGCTTCTTCATTTCCTCTCGCAATGCTTCAATAAATTCTTCCCACGGTACTTCGTATGTCTGAAACTGATCTGTAGATTTCATGCCTTTTTCCTCCTTATATATCCTCTTCCTATATTTCCCCTTTCCTATAACAATTATGATAGATAGGGCATTCGTACAAGCCGCACTTGTCCCCTTTACATATCGTATTACTGTAATGGGGAAGGAGGAAGAACATGCATAGACAAAAATGTTACGATACGTGCCAACGTTATTTCGGTAAAGTCGTTCGAATTGAAGATCGTGATGGTCGCATTCATTTAGGAAAAATAATTGATGTGACAAAAAGCTCTGTATGGATTGAACCAGTGCAACAGCGCTCATCTTTTGATACAGGATTTGGATACTATGACGCTTATGCAAACGGTGGATGTGATCTTTGCGGAGGCATTAGCAGATGTGACAGCTGCGGATTTGGTTGTGGTGGTGGTGGATTCAGCGGCTGTGGATGTGGCGGTCGTGGTTGCGGTAATTGCGGCGGCTGGGGAGGCGGCGGTTGTGGATGGGGCGTTGAACTCGGATTTGGTTTCATCTTCGGAATTACATTAGCTGCATTATTTTTCATTTAACATAGTAAAGAGTTGACTAACTTTAGCCAACTCTTTTTATTTATTTTTCACATATAAAAATACGATGGCCTAAAATATGTTGGTACATAAGTCGTACATTTTCATGCTGTACCCATGCCTCATATAATTCATTTGGAATATACGCGGATACATTCCATTCTGGCTCTTCTATATAGCCCGAGATCGTTTCTGCAATTGTACCACCGCCAGCAATTGTAATTCTTTTAAAATTTGCTTTCTGAAATAATTGTACCCATTCATTCTCAGTTAATAGTTCTTTCATCCCGTATAATCGGGCAATTTTTTCTTCCTCACTCTTCTCAATGTGCCTATCAATAATCATTTCAATGACAACTAGCTTGCCATCCTTCTGTAATACACGATAACACTCTGAGATCACCCTTTCTTTCTCCGTAAAAGCGAGTATCGATTCTCCGAGTACGAACTCAAATGAGTCATGCAAACAAGGTAATTGCTCTACATTCCCTTCAATTAATTGAATGTCTAGTCCTTCAATTGACCATCTATCTTTCGCCTTTTGAATCATAATCTCATTCTTTTCAACCGCCGTTACTTTATAACCACATTCTTTTGTCATATACGCGGCTGTTTTCCCCGTACCGCAGCCTATTTCAAGGACATTCGCTCCATATTTAAAAGGTAGTTGTGCTAACAATTGTTTTGTTAACGTAAAACCACCAGGGTGAGCACTCCCTATTCCGTAATAAGCTAGGAAATCGATGTAAGCATTTCGTTCCATGGGATTCTCCCTTTTTAATTTTATATATTCGAGGAAGGAATAAAAGTGCATAGAAAAAGCATTTTCAAGTGCTCTAATACCGCAACTTGAAAATGCTTTTTCTTTTATCCTGCTATTTGCTGGGCAGCTTGATTAAAATTTTACTTTATTATTTCTCTTCTACATACGCCCATTTAAAGCTATATTCCGGACTAATATTATGTTTCACAATTCCCTTTATATTTGGTTTCATTACATAGGATCGAGCATTTTGATATAAAGGTACAAGCGCTACATCATCTTCAAGTAATATTTTCTCAGCCTTTCCTAACTCTGTCCAACGTTTTTTTGCATCAGCCATCCATTCTGTCTTACTTTTCGTAATAATGTCATCATATTTTGAATCTGAGTAGCTCATCTGGTTCTGAGAATTTGTCGTTTCAAACATATCAAGGTATGTCATTGGATCTGCATAATCTGGATTCCAGCCACCATATGAAAAATCATAATCTTGGTCTGATTCTAATTTAAGCTTTTGCTTAAATGGTTGCAGTTTAATATTTACTGTTACGCCTTTTAGATTCTTTTCAACTTGATCTTTTACATACTCCCCAACTTTTTTCGCATTACCAGTATCATAATTTAAAAGTTCAATTGTGACTTGATCTTTTCCAAGTTCTTTTTTCGCTTCTTCCCAAGCTGCTGCTGCCTTTTTGGAGTCTTGTTTTAAACCATTCTTGAACGTTTCTGCGAAATCTTTACCGTCTGGCCCACTTGCTAAACCTTTTGGTACTAAGTAATCCACTGGTTTTGAACCATCATTTAAAATAACATTCGTTAAAGCTTTCTTATCAATTGATAATGCGATTGCTTCACGTAATTTTTTGCTCTTTAACGGCGTATCTTGCCCACCACGCTTTTGGTTTAGACGTAAGTAAAACGTACTCGTTTCCGAATATGCGCCAAACTCCTCTTTGTTATTTCTATACTTATCAACAAACTCTCCTGATAAAAGGGCGAAATCAATCGCTCCTGTATCGTATAAATTCACTCGAGTAGCTGGTTCTTTTACTACACTATAGTTGATTTCCTCTAGTTTTACAGTCTTTTTGTCCCAATACTGCTCATTTTTCTTTAATTTCCAGCCTTGCTCATGTTTCCAATCAGTAAGAACGAACGGTCCGTTATATACTGTTGTATCAGACTCTAAACCAAATTTATTCCCTTTTTCTTTTACAAACTTTTCATTTAATGGATAGTATGACGCAAATGCCATTAAGTTCAAGAAATATGGTACCGGCCTTTCTAGTTCCACTTCAAGCGTATAATCATCTACCGCTTTTACACCTAATGTAGCAACTTCTGCTTTTCCTTGATTAATTGTTTCTGCATTTTTAATATAGTAGGCAATAAATGCATACTCAGCAGCTGTTTTTGGATCTACGAGACGTTGCCATGCAAATACGAAATCTTTCGCTGTTACTGGATCACCGTTTGACCATTTTGCATCTTTCCGTAATTTAAATGTATATTTTTTACCATCCTCGCTTTTCGTGCTAGATTCTGCTACAGCTGGTATTGGCTTATTATCTTTATCAAGACGATATAAACCTTCCATCGTATTCCCTAAAATTTGTGCGCCAAGTGTATCTGTACTTTTTGAAGTATCCATCGTCGGAATTTCATTCGTTTCTGTACGATTTAGCACTTGCTTCGCTGCATATTTTATATCAGATTTTTTCTCTTCCCCGCCATTATTAGACGTTGTAGTCGGTTTCTTCTCCCCACCAGATCCAGAAGAACATGCTGTTAATGCCATACTCATTGCTAAAACTGGCACTACAACTGCCGTTAGTTTTTTCATTTTTTTCTTCATTCTTGTACCCTCCCCAATTATATGTATGAAACGAACTTTGAGAGATTTTCTAAGAACTTAGTTATTAATACTTCTTCACCAATTAAAATCTTGGTAATTATCCTCATTTTTGAAGTTCCCATTATTTTATTTTCATAGTAACTATGTATTTTACTATTACTACTATACGAATTCTCCCCCATCTACTATATGTCAGTACTACTTTTCTTATTCTTCTCTATTTAATTGAATAGAAAAAGAGCGTGTTCAAAGTAATGTTTCTACTTTGAACACGCTCTTTTTTATTATTTCCCTTCCGTTACATAAGCCCACTTAAAGCTATATTCCGGACTGATGTTATGTTTCACAATTCCTTTTACATTCGGCTTCATTACATACGCTCTACCTGTTTGGTATAAAGGTACTAATCCTGCATCTTCTTCAAGGAACAATTTCTCTGCTTTTCCTAACGTTTCCCAACGTTTCTTAGGATCAGACAATAATTCATTACCTGCTTTTTTCACCATTTCATCATATTTTGGATTCGAATAACTCATTTGGTTATATGGGCTCTTCGATTCAAACATATCAATAAATGTCATTGGATCTGAATAGTCTGGGCTCCAACCTGCAAACGAAACTTCATAATCTTGTGCTGACTCCAATTTTAGTTTTTGTTTGAACGGCTGAATTTTCGTGTTAACCGTTACACCTTTTAAGTTTTTCTCAATTTGATCTTTAAAGTAGTCAGCGATTTTCTTCGCAGTTCCATCATCATAGCTTAGTAATTCAATTGTCACTTGATCTTTTCCAAGCTCTTTTTTCGCTGCTTCCCAAGCTGCCGCACCTTTTTTCGGATCATATTTCAGACCATTTTTAAATGTATCTTGATAATCTTTACCGTCTGGTCCTGTAGCAAGTCCTTTTGGTACTAATTGATCTGTTGCTTTTGAACCGTTATTTAAAATAACATTTGCTAAGCCTTTTTTATCAATTGATAATGCGATTGCTTCACGTAGTTTTTTGCTCTTTAACGGTGTATCTTGTCCGTTACGCTTTTGATTTAAACGTAAGAAGAATGTACTTGCTTCTGAATACTCACCGTACTCCTCTTTGTTTGATTTATATTTATCAACAAATTCTCCTGATAATAGTGTGAAATCAATTGACCCTGTATCATATAAGTTTACTTTCGTCGCAACTTCTTTTACTACACTGTAGTTAATTTCTTCTAATTTTACAGTCTTATTATCCCAATACTTATCATTTTTCTTTAGCTGCCATCCTTGTTCATGTTTCCAAGAAGCCATCACGAATGGTCCATTATACAACGTTGTATCTGCTTCTAAACCGAATTTATCTCCTTTTTCTTTTACGAACTTTTCATTTAAAGGATAGTAAGATGGGAACGCCATTAAATTCAAGAAATATGGTACTGGCTTTTCTAATTCTACTTCTAGCGTATAATCATCTACCGCTTTTGCTCCTAAATCTGTTAAAGGTTTTTCACCTTTATTAATTGCTTCTGCATTTTTAATATAGAAAGCAATAAACGCATATTCTGCAGCTGTATTTTTATCGAGTAAGCGCTGCCAACCGTATACGAAATCTTTCGCCGTTACAGGGTCGCCATTCGACCATTTTGCATCTTTACGTAATTTAAATGTATATTTTTTGCCATCCTCACTTTTCGTACTAGATTCTGCAGCAGCTGGGATTGGCTTATTATCTTTATCTAATCGATATAAACCTTCCATTGTGTTCCCTAAAATTTGAGAACCTAATGTATCTGTAGATTTTGAAACATCCATCGTCGGAATTTCTTGATTCTCTGTACGATTTAACACTTGTTTCGCTGCGTATTTAATTTCAGATTTTTTCTCTTCCCCACCACCACTAGACGTCGTAGTTGATTTCTTCTCTCCACCAGATCCAGAACACGCTGTCAACGCCATACTCATCGCTAAAACTGGCGCTACAACCGCCGTGAACTTTTTCATCTTTTTCTTCATTTTTGTACCCTCCCCAATTATATGTACGAAACTAATTTTGATAGATTTTCTAATAACCAGTTATCAGAAAATTCTTATTAATTAATATTCTACTAACTTTTCAGATTTTGTAAAGTTATTTTTAAAATATTCTAAAAATTATTTTTTTGTGATAATAACAAGCATGTTTTACAATTATCACAATACAAATACTTCCTTATATTTATCGATTGATTTACATTTAATCTCAAAATAAAAGAGCATTCCAAAAGTAAATAGTCTACTTTTGAAATGCTCTATCATTTTATCTTACTATTGTGGACGATGAGATTCTCACTACAAAATAAGCTAAGAAACGTGTATATATCCACTTAAAGATAGTATTACTGTTTAAAATTATTTTCCATCTTTTTCAGTCATGTATGCCCACTTGAAGCTATACTCTGGGCTAATGTTATGATGAACGATGCCTTTTGCATTTGGTTTTTGAACGTATGCATCACCACGTTGGTATAAAGGTACAAGTGCTACATCTTGCTCAAGAAGTAATTTCTCAGCTTTGCCTAGCTCTTCCCAACGTTTCTTCGCGTCACCCATTAATTCTCCACCAGCTTTTTTGATCATATCATCATATTTTGAATCAGCGAAGCTCATTTGGTTATGAGAATGATTAGACTGGAACATATCTAAGAATGTCATTGGATCCGCATAATCTGGATTCCAACCGCCATATGAAATATCATAATCTTGCTCTGTTTCTAATTTCAGTTTTTGCTTGAACGGCTGAAGTTTAATATTAACTGTTACACCTTTTAAATTCTTCTCGATTTGATCTTTAACATATTCTCCAACTTTTTTCGCATTACCAGTATCATAGTTTAATAGCTCAATTGTAACTTGATCTTTTCCAAGTTCTTTTTTCGCTGCTTCCCATGCAGCAGCTGCTTTTTTCGCATCTGGTTTAATACCGTTTTTAAATGTTTCTTGGAAGTCTTTACCGTCTGGTCCAGTTGCTAATCCTTTCGGCACTAAGAAGTCCGCAGGTTTAGACCCATCATTTAAAATAACATTTGCTAAATTTTTCTTATCAATAGAGTAGGCAATTGCTTCACGTAATTTTTGACTCTTTAATGGTGTATCTTGTCCACCACGTTTTTGGTTCATACGAATAAAGTAAGTACTTACTTGTGAATAAGTCCCAAACTCTTCTTTATTGTTTCTATACTTATCAACGAATTCACCTGATAATAGCGCGAAATCAATTGCATTTGTATCATATAAGTTTACTCTTGTAGCTACTTCTTTTACTACACTATAGTTGATTTCATCTAGTTTTACAGTCTTTTTATCCCAATATTGATCATTTTTCTTTAGTTTCCATCCTTGCTCATGCTTCCAATCAGTAAGAACGAACGGTCCG
Source organism: Bacillus cereus group sp. TH152-1LC (assembly GCF_027710505.1). NCBI lineage: Bacteria > Bacillati > Bacillota > Bacilli > Caryophanales > Bacillaceae > Bacillus > Bacillus cereus group sp. TH152-1LC. The sequence continues at coordinate 159,802 of NZ_JAQFNK010000006.1, forward strand.
TTATAGACTGTTGTATCAGACTCTAAACCGTATTTATCTCCTTTTTCCTTCACGAACTTCTCATTTAATGGATAGTACGATGGGAATGCTACTAAGTTTAAGAAGTATGGTACTGCTTGTTCTAATTCAACTTCTAAAGTAAGGTCATCTACTGCCTTTACTCCTAGCTCCGTTACAGGTTTTTCACCTTTATTAACTGCTTCTGCATTTTTAATTGGGAATGCAATGAATGCATACTCAGCAGCTGATTTTGGATCTAATAGACGTTGCCATGCAAATACGAAATCTTTCGCTGTTACAGGATCACCATTTGACCATTTTGCATCTTTACGTAATTTGAATGTATATTTTTTACCATCCTCACTCTTCGTGCTTGACTCTGCCGCAGCTGGGATTGGTTTGTTATCTTTATCTAATCGATATAAACCTTCCATTGTGTTCCCTAAAATTTGAGAACCTAATGTATCAGTATTTTTAGAAGTATCCATTGTTGGAATCTCATTTGTTTCCGTACGATTTAGCACTTGTTTCGCTGCTAATTTTTCTTCTGATTTGCTATCTCCGCCAGAGCTAGAATTTGTGCTTGTCTTCTTATCTCCGCCTGATGTAGAACATGCTGTTAATGCCATACTCATTGCTAAAACTGGTGCTACAACTGCTGTTAGTTTTTTGATTTTTTTCTTTTTCACTTTCTGTACCCTCCCTAATTCTTAACGCTCTCATTTAATAATTTTCTGATAATTCTGTTTTTCTTTATATATTTATCAGAAGATTCTTATTAACTATTATTCTACTAATTTTTTGAGTTTTGTAAAGTGTTATTATTGAAAATTTTTAAAAAATTATTTTTTTACAGTAATATTCATAAAAATTCCATAATCTTTCGAAACACTATATCTCATTGAATTCTATGTATTGATTTAATAGCCTTTTATATCCCTCCACTATAAAACACTTGTAAATTATTGTTAATAAATAATGTATATCGTAACAAACATCTTTTCTACAAAAATAAAAAAGCAGACATTATGCCTGCTTCAATTCTCCTCAATCTGCTTTTCACTTAATCCTAAATGTGTTCTAAGCGTATTACTCAAACTCTGTAGATCTTTTTTATTAGGATTATAATAATATACACGTTGCCCATTTGGACCGTTAGGTAAATATAAATCGTCACCAGCTAATTGTATTTTTTCAACTGAACCGTTTAAACCGTACTTATAAAATGATAAAATATCATCCATTACTAAGTTTGTTTTAAAATCACCGTCAACCGCCTCAACCATTTTTTCTAGTTTCGTAATCGAACCTACACTTTTTAATTTACTTAACATCGCTTCAATAACAAGCTGTTGACGCTGACCTCTCATTGCATCACTATCAATATGACGCGTTCTTGCCAGTGCAAGCGCTTCTTCCCCTGTTAATTTTTGTAGTCCTTTTTTCAAATGGATCGCATCAGGCTCATCTTTACTATTTTGCTCCGTAAATTCAACTGGGACATCTACTTCAATCCCATCTAATCCATCAACAATTTTAGTAAATGCATTAAAATTGAACTTCACAAAATAATCAACAGGTACTTGTAACAATTTTTCTACCGCTTCCACTGAAGCTTGCGGTCCTCCATCTTTACCATTTTTAACGAAACCACTTCCATATGCATGCGTTATTTTATCTTTTTTCTTTTCAACTGGAACATATGTATATGTATCACGTGGTATGCCCGTTAACTTCACTGTTTTATCATCTTTATTAAAAGTAGCTAGCAGTAGTGCATCTGTATGAAAAGCACCATTATACTCCTTTTGTCGTTCTTGATTTTCATCAATTCCCATAATTAAAAGTGAAACATTATTTGTAATCGGCTTTACAGCGTTCTCACGTAAATTTGATTTTTCACCGCGTGCTAAATGTACACTAGACTTTTGTACGAGATTAGAAGTTTTCATATACACATAAGCACCATATCCCACTCCGCCAAATAGTAATACTACTAACAATACACTTATTATCATTGTCTTTTTATATTGTCTTTTATTTTTCTTTTCTCTTGAAGAAGAGGTATTCTCCATATAGTTCCCTCCATTTTCTATTCATCTAATATATTTTTCAATTTTTCATACTTAGCGCTATCCTTTTGAAACACATTCTCTTTCAACCCTTTGTTTATTTGTATCCATTCAGTCGTAATCGAATATTGAATCATACCTTCGTGGAAACTAAGGAACTTTAGCATAATCCCCGTATTTTTCTCTACAACCATTTCAAATTTCCCTTTTAAATCTTCAGATGTACTTACAGGCATTTCTATGTTTATTGTCCCTTCTATTTTGTAGCAATCCAGTCCAAGATACTTCGTTTCTTTATAATTCCAATCTTTATATCGAATTAATAGATCCGCAAACTCTGATTGAATACTATACTTAGCAAATCCCACATATTCATCATCATATCTTTTTTTCTCTCCTGATTTTCTCAATAATCTTTCCGTAGGATTTAATTTTAATAGTTCATAGTTCCTTTCTTTCGGGCTCCATTTTGTTTCTTTATATGTATACTTCTCATCATCAAATTCTTTTTTCTTGCCCTCGTTATATATAATTGTTCGTTTTTTCACTAGTTTATCTTCTTTCGAAGAGATCCCACTTTGTTGCTCCGTATCAATCGCATATTTGTATGTTGTAGCAATTCTTGACGAGCTAGAATATTCCTCAAATTGTCCTGAAATATTTTTAAAATAATCAATAGAATCCAGCATCTTTTCATGAATTTTTTCTTTATCTGGATAATTTACGTTCGATTTTATTTCCTCTTCATTTTCATAATCAGAAAACGCCTTTTTCTTTACATATTGAAATACTCCACCATTTTGAGCGAAAATTTGATCAGAGAACTCCGACATAGATACGATTGAAAGTGCTAGAACAGCTGCACTTATAACCATCATATAAACTCTGTAACCTTTCTTTTTGACCGGAAGATTATGTAGTGTACGATTAATCTTTTCATTTAACTCTGTCGGTACTATCACATTCTCTTCTTTTATTCTCTTTTTTAATTTCTCATCAAATAATTTTTCGTTATCCATCCTATACACCCCCTATTCCATCTTTAATTGTTTTTGCAGTTGTTCCCTCGCACGTGACAATCTCGATTTTACTGTTCCTTTTGGTATTTCTAAAAGCTTCGCTATACTCTCTTGATTCATATCTTCATAATAATAAAGCACCGTAACAGCTCTTAATTCTTCATGTAACGATTGAATCGCATTACACAAATCTATATCTTCATACTGATCACACGCACTCATATTGTAATCATTCTCTTCTGTCACAATTACCTTTTTATACGCTCTAATAATATTGTTACACTCATTCATTAAAATTCGAATTAACCACGTTTGAAAAAACTCTTCTTTTTTTAATTTTTTAATACTTTCATAGGCTTTTAAAATTGTTGCCTGTATCGCATCTTCTATATTTGTCTCATCACGCAACATAGCCTTTGCAATGCGATACATCTTCACTTTTTCTGTATGTATAAGCGCCATAAACGCTTCATGATTACCTTTTTTCGCTAAAGAAACATCGGTTTCTTCTTTTACAATCATTTTATATAAAGGGATTACTTTCACAATTGCTCCTCCTGTTTCATCCTCACTTCAAATTTAACTTTACATATATTAGACGGATGAGCCTAGAAAAAGGTTCATTTTTTTGAATATTTTCATAAAAAAAAGATAAACATTCTTCATGTTTACCTTTACTCAGATGTAATTCTAAGGAAATATCCATCTGGATCCGTAACTTTAAATCCCTTCATCTCCCACGGATACGTTTGAATTTCTTCTTGTATTGTGCACCGCTTCCCTTTACAACGTTCATATACTTCTTCAATCCGATTGACAACAATAATTAGTTCAAAGCCATTCCCCTTCATTTCTTTTCGATTGTAAAAATAGTGATTTTCATTCAATCTTGAATCACTAACTAGTAATAAAGAAAACTGGTCGTGATTAAAACGTGCTGCATGCATACATTTTTTATACAACTGTAAACCAATTACTTCTTCATAGAACAATAATGACTTTTCTATATCATTTACATATAGCTGCACCCGGAACAACTGATTCATTCATTTCCTCCTCATCAAAAAAAGCCCACTTTTTCAGTGGACTTTCTACTTTACAACGGTAAATCCCTCTTTCTAAACACTACAATTGCTACTATGAAAATACAAAGGGCTCCAGCAATTAAACCTATACTCACTGGCCATATATTATACGTTCCCTCAGCAATCTCTTTCGGACGAAATAACGTAAATAATGATATATTTCTCATCCACTCTAACTTATCACTTAATTTACCTACCATATCCGTTATGAAAAATAAAATTGTTAAACTTGCTGAATAGCTAAGTGCCTTTCTTTCATCATTACATATACAAGAAAAGAAAAATGAATAAGCACTAACGACTAAAAATATGAGCCCTCCGACTACGTTTATCTTCAGGAATAATTCTTTATTTAAGTTATTATCTTCTAAAAACCATTCTGCTCCTACTATACCCGCTACATACGTAACAGTTACAATAATCAGTAGTCCCAATATGAGAATAGCCGCTTGCGTGATTGCAATTTGCACTCTAGATACAGGGGTTGCTAGCAAGTATGCCATCGCTCCTTTATCTACATGACGAGCAATTAAATGCGTTGCAACTGTTACACAAAAAATTGTTAATATGATAATAAACAATAGACTATAATATTCGCCAGCTAAAAAATCCATTACATTTTGAATTGGACTTTCCATGCCAACAATTTTTTCACACTATCAGGCATAGCACTTATTAATTCATTTAACCCTTTCGCTGATACCATTGAAGGGAAGATCCAAATTAATAACCATAAATATAGAGCTGCACCAGTTGCATAACTCAAAATACTTTTCTGTGTTTCTTTCAAACTAGCTAAAAACAATTGCTTATTCATGCTTTACCCCTTCTTTCTGATCGTAATAATGCATAAATAAATGTTCTAAATCCATTGCTCTCGTTTGAAGCGCTGTTACATTATAGTTTGAAAGTGTTTGTAAAACAGCTTGATAGTTTCCTTGTACAATAATCGATGCTTCTCTTCCTTTCACCGCTTCAAATTGCAAATTACATTGCGCCAGAGATTCAATCTCTTCTTGCGATGATACTGTTACATCTATTACCTGACGTCTCATACTTTGTAAATCATGAATATTTTCAACCGTTACAAGGCAACCATCTTTAATAATCGCTACTCGATCACACGTACGCTCAATTTCAGTGAAAATATGTGACGACATAAGAATTGTTTTTCCTCTTTGTTTTTCCTCTACTATTAAATCTATAAATACTTGCTGCATAAGTGGATCAAGCCCTGATGTCGGTTCATCTAAAATTAACACTTCTGGATCATGCATAAACGCAGCAACAATTCCTACTTTTTGCTTCATTCCTTTAGACATTTTTCGAATCGGTGTTTTCACATCAAATTGCAGACGATCTATTAATTCATCTCGTCTTTTCGTATCCTTAAGCCCACGCATGCCTTGCATTAACTTTAAAAACTCTAATCCATTCATTCCTTCAATAAAAGAGATTTCTCCTGGCAAATAGCCAACTTCTCTTTGAATTTTCGCTGCTTCATTCCAACAATCTAATCCAAAAATTGTCGCTTTACCATCTGTCGGTTTTATAAATCCCATTAAATTACGAATTGTTGTGGATTTCCCGGCACCATTTGGTCCTAAGTAACCGAATACTTCTCCTTCTTTTACATCAAATGTAATATGAAACAAACCTTTTCCATTTGAAAACTGTTTTGTGACATTTTGAACTGAAATCATAATTCCACCTCATTTTTTGAAATATTAAATATGTGATATTTCAAAATTATTGTACTCCTCATCTTTCATATTCGCAACAACTTTTTGAAATATTTATATGTCCGTATTTCAAAATTATTGTTTTCCATTATTTTTTCTTGTATATTTTAATTGAGGTGATTGCATTGAACGGCTTTGAAAAAGTGAAAGAAAAGAAAAAACGTGCCATTAAAGAGGCCGCCTTCTTATTATTTTCAGAACGTGGATTTAATGAAGTGAAAATAGAACATATTGCAAAAAAAGCAAACGTTTCTCAAGTTACCATTTATAATCATTTCGGAAGTAAAGATGCGCTATTTCGAGAGCTTATACAAGAGTTTATTATATCTGAATTTCAATATTATAAAGATCTTGCAGCGGAAAAACTACCTTTTCATGATATGATGCAAAAAATGATTGTAAGAAAAATGAATACTGGTGGGTTATTTCAGCCAGATATGTTACTACAAATGATGCAAAGAGATGAAAAGCTCCGAGAGTTTATTTATAGTTATCAAAACGAAAAAATCCTACCTTGGTATTTAGAAATATTAGAACAAGCACAGCAAAAAAATGAAATTAATCCTCACCTTACTAAAGAAATGATGTTGCTATACATTCAAATGTTCACTAAATTAGGTGATGATTTTGGAGCACAGCTTCTTGAAGGGGATCGCGAAAAACATATACAAGATATCGTTACGATGTTCTTTTATGGACTGTCCATCCCAGAAAAATAATGTTTCTAAAGAACAAATAACATCACAAAAAAGCCCTTTAGCTATTTAAATCTCAAGGGCTTTTTCATGTCAAAAAATGATTCAAACTAACTTTATCTTAAAGAAGTTAAATGCTGCTTTATAGATAATACCTTATTATAGATTAGCTCCTTTAGCATGACAGGCTGAATGGAGATAATCGTTTCTCCGAAATTCAGAAAATAGTTCGATATAAAATCAACTTCTTGTTTATTAAAATAGCCTGTTATCATGTAATTTTCATTTTCTTTTTGTATCTTCATGGAAGGATAATTCTCTTTATCAAAAATGTCTTTTCCTTTTTGATTAACAATGACACTAAAATCAGTTGCATCAGGCTTTCTGTGAAAAGTAGTAAGATAACTTAACAATTCTTCAAGAGTTTTTGAATTCGTATTATTTGTTTCCTCAATAGAAAGAATTTTATCACATCTAATGATTTGAACATGATTTGTCTCAAAATTAAAGATTTTAGCATACCACTGGCCAAATTTAGATTCGATTCGAATAAATTGAGCTACCATTACTTTCTCCACATCTTTTTTTAAATATGTTAAATGATAAACTCGCTCAGCAAAAATCCCCTGTAAAATTTCTTTTAAGAACGGACTAAAATTACTATGATTTGTTACTTCATAAGAAAGTGTTCGTTCCATAATTGAAATATTTTTACTCACATTTTCAGGTAATACATGTTTAAATTTATTTTCAAGTGCAATACTTTCTATATTAAATGGTTTCGTCTTGTATCCATTTAGTGTAAGAATCGAAAAATATAACGCATACATTTCATCCACACTAAAATAAATTGGCGATAACACACTATTTTCTATAATTTTATAACTTCCATTTCTACCTAATTCAGAATATAATGGTACACCTATTTCTTCCAATGATTGAATATCTCGTAAAGCTGTACTTTTAGAAATAGCATATCTAACCATTAAATCCTTTAAATTAAAATGCCTTTTATTATTTAAGAAAATAAGCATATCATTAATTCGTTCCGTTTTTTTCATATTTCCCTCCCGAAAGGTGTCATGTATTGAAACCTTTTTAGTCTATATTATAATTATTAACTAATAAAGGAGTTGTATATGTATGACATTAGAAATAGCTATTTTTCTTTCAATGAATGGGCATGCAAAAGAGGCAATTAATTTTTATACACGCAATTTAGAAGCTAAGCAGTTAATGATTGTTACGTATGAAGAACTGGCGAAAAGAGATCGTTCTTTTAAAATAACAAGTGAAAATAAGGATCATATTGCTCACTCTGTTTTACAAATTGGGAATACAAAGCTAATGATAGCAGAAGATACAATGAATCCTACTGAACGTTATAACGTTAGAAATAATATGTCACTTTGCATTCAAAGCGCTAATTTAGAAGAAATACAAAGATTTTATAATAATTTAATTTCCGATAAGAACGTGAAGGTAATCTCTCCACTAGAAAAAAATATCTTTAGTGAAGCGTATGGTATTATTGAAGATCCATACGGCATACAAATCCAGTTAATGTATGACAAACGATTAGGCTAAATAATTTTCCCTATTCACATATTCTCAATAAAAAAAGACACGAAATTCGTGTCTTTTTTTATTTTACAGTGATAACTCTACCTGTTTCACTACTTTCAATCGCTAATTGAATAAGCCTGATAACTTCTAAGCCTTCTTGTGCTGTTACAGGTGGTTTCTCGCCATTTACAATACTATCTCTTACACCTTTATAGTACATGTCATAACAGCCGACTTCTGTTGGAATACGTACTAACTCTTCTTCTGTTTCTAGAGTAGAGAAATTCTCTTCAGCATCTACTCCATAACCATCATCGCCTGGCTTCATTCCATTTTTTAATTGTTCCTCCTGTGAATCCATACCGTATTTCACGATAGAACCTTTGTCTCCATGCAGTGTAAAGTGTGGACCTGCTTGCTTAACATAACTGCTACTATGTAAAGTGACACGTTTCACACCGTAATGAAGTATAACATGGAAGTAATCATCAATTTCTGCACCTGGTCGTTGTTTGATTACATCTGCACTTATCGCATCTGGTTTCCCAAATAATGATAATGCTTGGTCAATTAAATGCGAGCCTAAATCATATAATATTCCTGATCCTGGTAAGTTTTTTTCTCTCCAGCGATCACGCACATTCGGACGAAAACGATCGAAATGCGCTTCATATGCGTATAAATTCCCTATTCTATTTTCTTCTAACAATTTCTTTATCGTTAAGAAATCATTATCAAAACGACGATTATGATATACACTTAATACCACATTATATTGCTCTGCTAACGAAATAAGCTCTTTCCCTTCTTCAATTGAAACAACAAATGGTTTCTCCACAACTACATGCTTACCATGTAAAATTGCTTCTTTTACATATGGAAAATGAGTTGTATTCGGTGAAGTAATGACCACTAAGTCAATATCAGCTCGCTTCACCAATTCATCAATTGTACTAACAACTTTAGCATTCGGTAATGTTTCTTTTACTACTTCTTCTTTTGAAGATAATACGGCACGAATATCGTATTCTTCTATCGTTTGTAATAATGGGATGTGAAATGTTGTACTAGAAAAACCAAATCCTACAATCCCTACACCTATTTTTTTCATATTGCCCCTCCATCTGTCCGGCTTCAACTAATAATCAGTCGGGATAAAGAAAACACTCACTGATTAAAGTTTCACTTTATGAGAACGATTTCATTCAATTATTATAACAAGATTATTGTTATGGACATAATAATTTGCCTAGAAAAAAGCATCTTGCCATTATTCATAGCAAGATGCTTTTTTTAATTCGGTCGTTTTTTCGTCCACGTTTCAATAACTTCACCAGTATCATTAACATCTAGTACTAAACTACCGTTACTATACCGGTCTTTATTTCGATACGCTTTCGGATCAATTTCTTCTACGATGTGCTTCTCTGTCTTCATGTAAACTAGTTCATCGTCTCGAACAATTTCAATACCGACAATACGGTATGGATTACGTTTTAACTCTTTGAAAATAACAAGACCTCGCTTCGCCCTCGTTGATTTTTCAATTTCTGATGCTTTTAGACGTTTTACAGCACCGCGCTGCGTTACGAGAATAAGTTGATCTTTTTCACCATTTAACGGTTTACCAGAAGCGACATAATCATCTTCTTTTAAATTAATGGCTTTCACACCAGCAGCCCTTACACCAACTGGACTTACTTCATCTTCATGGAAAATAAGTGCATATGCACCATAGGTTGCAAGAACGATATCACTCGTTCCATCTGTTGCAAATATATCTACTACTTCATCATCTTTTTTCAAGTTTACAGCAACAAACGCCCTTGAATAACGCTGTACTTTATATTGGTTTAATTCTGTTTTCTTAATCATGCCATTCTTTGTTACAAATACGATAAATCGTTTTTCTTCTTCAAAATTCGGTACGACGGTCGCCCAGATAATCATTTCATCTCGCTCGAGTGAAACGAGATTCGCAACGTGTTGACCTAAATCTTTCCAACGGATTTCTGGCATTTCATATACTGGCAGATATATATAGTTTCCTTTATTCGTAAATAAGAGGACTGTCTCTGTCGTATTCGTATCGAATCGCTCCAGTAAGATGTCACCCTCTTTCATACCGAAGTCTTTCCCGTTCGATGCATTATGTGAACGCCAACCTGTTCGTTTCACATATCCTTCTTTCGTTACAGTAACGATGACATCTTCCTGCGGAATCATCACTTCCACATCGATTTTAATTTCCTCAATTTGGTCTTCAATAATAGCACGGCGATCATCACTATATGTTTTCTTTACTCTCTTCAAATCTGTTTTAATAACTTGAAGAAGTCTTTTTTCACTTTGTAAAATCGACTGTAATTCTGCAATTTTTGCACTTAATTCATCCGCTTCTTTTTCTAGTGCTGTAATATCTGTATTTGTTAAACGATATAATTGCAACGAAACGATTGCTTCTGATTGTGCTTCTGTAAAGCCGAATTTAGCACTTAAGTTATCTTTCGCATTACGCTTATCTTTAGAAGCTCTAATCGTTTCAATTACTTGATCTAAAATTGATAATGCTTTCATTAAACCTTCAACAATATGCTGACGATTTTCTGCTTTTCGTAATTCATACTGAGAGCGCTTTGTTACAACTTCTTTTTGGTGTCCAATATATGCATCCAAAATTTTTGGTAATGTCATAAGTGTAGGACGACGATTATTTATCGCAACCATATTGAAGTTATATGGAATTTGTAAATCTGTATTTTTATATAAATAATTTAAAATACCTTCAGCATTTACTTCTTTTTTCAACTCTACAACAATACGAAGACCAGTACGGTCAGTCTCATCACGCACTTCAGCAATTCCATCTAGCTTTTTATCTAGACGTAATTCATCCATTTTTTTAACAAGGTTCGCTTTATTTACTTCATACGGAATTTCTGTAATAACGATTTGTTGCTTACCACCGCGAATTGTTTCAACTTCCGCTTTTCCGCGAATAATAATTTTACCTTTTCCTGTTTCATACGCTTTTTTAATACCATCAATCCCTTGAATAATACCACCTGTCGGGAAATCTGGGCCTTTCATAACTGTTAATAAATCATCAACCGTACTATTCGGCTTATCAATACGCATCATCGTCGCATCAATTACTTCTCCAAGGTGATGCGGAGGAATTTCTGTTGCATAACCAGCTGAAATTCCTGTCGATCCGTTCACTAATAGGTTTGGGAACATTGCCGGTAATACAACTGGTTCTTCACTCGTATCATCAAAGTTTGACACAAATTCTACTGTTTCTTTATCAAGATCACGTAATAACTCAGATGCGATTGGTGATAAACGGGCCTCTGTATAACGCATTGCCGCTGCTGGATCGCCATCCACACTACCATTATTACCATGCATTTCAACTAAAACATTACGTACTTTCCAAGTTTGACTTAAACGTACCATCGCCTCATATACAGAGGAATCACCGTGTGGATGGTAGTTACCAATAACGTTACCGACTGTTTTAGCTGATTTACGAAATGCTTTATCATGTACATTTCCTTCTACATACATAGAATATAAAATACGTCTTTGTACAGGTTTTAGACCGTCACGCGCATCTGGAAGCGCGCGGTCTTGAATAATATATTTACTATAACGTGCAAAGCGGTCACCTAACACGTCTTCAAGCGGGAGGTCATGAAACTTCTCTGCCTGCATGTTATTCCACCTCCGTCTCCATAATCATTTCATTTTCTAAAATATTTCCTTCTTCTTGCATACCAAATTGTACATTTCGTTCGATCCATTTACGACGAGGTTCTACTTTATCACCCATCAATGTCGTAACTCGGCGCTCCGCTCTTGATGCATCATCAATTTTCACACGAATCAACGTACGTGTTTCAGGATTCATAGTTGTCTCCCATAATTGATCGGCATTCATTTCGCCAAGTCCTTTATAACGCTGCAACATGTAGCCTTTACCGACCTTTTTTGTTACACCATCTAATTCTTCATCAGACCATGCATACTCAATTACTTCACTTTTCCCTTTTCCTTTACTTACTTTGTATAAAGGAGGAAGTGCAATAAATACTTTGCCAGCTTCGATAAGTGGTTTCATATACCTGTAGAAGAACGTTAGTAACAATACTTGAATGTGCGCACCATCTGTATCGGCATCGGTCATAATTACGACTTTATCGTAGTTAATATCTTCAACAGCGAATTCATTCCCTACACCACCGCCAATAGCGTAAATGATTGTATTAATCTCTTCATTTTTAAAGATATCAGCAAGTTTTGCTTTTTCTGTATTGATTACTTTACCACGTAATGGTAATACCGCTTGGAAACGTCGGTCTCGGCCTTGTTTCGCTGAACCACCGGCAGAGTCACCCTCCACTAGGTACAGTTCATTTTTTTGCGGGTTACGTGATTGTGCAGGTGTTAACTTACCACTTAATGTACCTTCTGATTTCTTTTTCTTTTTACCAGTACGTGCTTCTTCTCTCGCTTTGCGAGCAGCCTCACGTGCTTGCGCTGCTTTAACTGCCTTTCTCACAAGAAGTGTAGCAACATCCGGGTTTTCTTCTAAAAAGTAAGCTAAATGCTCTGATACAATGGCATCAATTGAAGAACGAGCTTCACTTGTACCTAGTTTTCCCTTCGTTTGTCCTTCAAACTGAAGTACTTCTTCTGGTACACGTACAGAAACGATAGCCGCTACACCTTCACGAATATCTGTACCTTCTAAGTTTTTATCTTTTTCTTTTAATAGTGAAACTTTACGAGCATACTCATTGAACACACGAGTCATTGCTGTCTTAAACCCAGCTTCGTGTGTTCCACCATCTTTTGTACGTACATTATTTACAAAAGAAAGAATATTTTCTGAGTAGCCATCGTTAAACTGGAATGCTAACTCTGCTTCAATTCCGTTTTGTTCACCAGTAAAATATACTACCGGATGAATTGAATCTTTCTCTTCGTTTAAGTATGAAACGAAAGCTTCGATTCCCGTTTCATAATGAAAGACATCTTCTAAATCATTTCGCTCATCTTTTATTGAGATTTTCATCCCTTTTAATAAAAATGCAGATTCACGTAATCTCTCACAAAGTGTTTCATAATTGTAATTTGTTGTACTGAAAATCGTTGTATCTGGTTTAAAATGCATTGTCGTACCAGACTCTTTCGTCTTCCCGATTTTCTCAAGCGTCGTTGCAGGAACACCGCCATTTTCAAAGCGTTGTTCATAAATATTTCCGTCACGTTTAATCGTTACTACTAACCATTCTGACAAGGCATTTACAACTGATGCCCCAACACCGTGTAAACCACCACTCGTTTTGTAACCACCTTGACCAAACTTACCACCAGCATGAAGTACAGTTAAAATAACTTCAGGTGTAGGTTTCCCAAGTTTATGCATTCCCGTAGGCATTCCTCGCCCTTTATCTATAACGCTAATACTATTATCTTTATGTATTACGACAGAAATTTCGTCGCCAAATCCCGCTAACGCTTCGTCAACGGAGTTATCTACTATTTCATATACTAAATGATGCAATCCACGGCTATCCGTACTCCCGATATACATACCCGGGCGTTTTCGAACGGCTTCAAGTCCTTCTAGCACTTGAATTGCATCTTCATTATATTGGAACTGATGCTTCGCCAAACTCCTTGCCCCTTTCCTAATCAAATCAGAACATACGTTTCTATTATAGAATAACGCCTCGACTATAGTTTTGGCAAGTTATCTTATCTCTTTTATATACCATTTTCAATAGAAAAATCCTTGTTTTTTTCACAAGGATTCCTCTAGGCTACTATTTCAGAAAAATAATCGTTTGTCAACGAGAAATGGATATGTATGCCAAGATTACACATTCCAAACCTTTATCATGATCCAAATGATCAATATCCAAAATGGGATAACGAGTAATAATCCCCAAAAACAGCCTTTAAAAAATCTCATGATGAACACCTCGTTCATCGGCCCTACTTTCCTATAATGAGGGCTGAATCAATCTTTCTACTTTAAATTTATACTATTTTGTCATCGCATGTTCTACTTTAATACAACGATCCATTATTACAGTATAGCCTTTTTCTTTTAACAGTTTATATGTATCTTCATCTTGTACTCCTAATTGTGCCCAAAAAACGTCTGCATCAATCTCTACAAACTCTTTCGCAACATCCATTAAAAATTCTGAACGGCGGAATACATTTACAATGGCAATATGTTCCTTAATATCCTTTAGCGAAGAAACGGCTTTTTCTCCAAGCACCTCATCTACTGTTGGGTTCACTGGAATAATGCGATACCCAGCATCTTGCATTGCTTTTGAAACCATATACGATGTACGTTCTGGCTTATCCGATAATCCAACAACTGCAATCGTTTTGCTTTTCTTTAATACTTCACCAATTTCCGTACGAGTTGGGTTTTCAATTGTCATAATTTATCCCTCCTATTCCTTTAGTATAGCCGATAAAGAAAGTCTCTTTCAATATGAAAGAGACTTTCTTTTATTTCAATTATTGATTCTTTGTAGCTGAATTATCTGCTAAAGTAGCTGTTTTCGTCATTTTTTGACCATTACGATAGAATGTAACTTCTACTTTTTCGCCTACTTTTTTCTTTTCATATAAATATTTACGGAATTGAAGTGAATTTTCTACTTTTTGATTATCTAATGCTACTACAATATCATATTGCTCTAAACCAGCTTTTTCTGCAGGTGATATTGGGTAAATTTTACCTAATACAACGCCGTTTGTTACTTCTTTTGGTACTTTCAATTGGTTTACTGCATAAGCTTGCACATCTTCTAATGAAACAACACCTACACCAAGAGCTGGACGTTTCACTACTCCTTCTTTTTCAAGTGATTCAATAACTGGTTTTGCGATATTAATTGGAATAGCAAATCCAATTCCTTCAACTTCTTGTTGTGCAATTTTACTTGAATTAATCCCAATTATTTCACCGTTTTGGTTAAATAACGCACCACCACTATTACCTGGGTTAATCGCTGCATCTGTTTGAATAACTTGCGCTTGCCAATCTGGTCGTTTATCCCCATCAATATCTACTGGAATTTCACGTTCTTTACTACTAATAATACCTTCCGTTACACTTCCATCAAATCCTAGTGGATTACCGATTGCAATTGCTTTTTCACCAGCACGGATTTTACTTGAATCACCTAAAGTGGCAACTTTATTTACGTTAGATCCGTCAATTTCTACAACAGCTAAATCTAACCAAGGGTCTTTCCCTACAAGCTTTGCATCTACCTGTTTACCATCACTTAGTTTTACAGCAAGTTTATTTGCACCATCTACTACGTGGTTATTTGTTACAATATATGCTTTATTTCCTGCTTTTTTATAAATAACACCTGATCCTGAACCAGCTTGTTGTTCTTGGCCTGTTGGTTGCATTGCAAATGGATCAATGCTTTGTTGCATATTAATAACACCTACAACAACATCTTTCGCGCCTTCAATCATACCAGGTAAATCAGTTTCATTTTTTGCTTTATTGACAACAGGAACTACAGTACCTTCAACTTTTGAATCCGAACTGAATGATGATACGGCCGCTCCATTATTTTGAGCCCATGGCATATATGGTGCTGCAAAACTAATTGTGACAGCTCCAACTACCGCTCCGACTAAACCTGTGAAAAAATAACCTTTTTTACCGCCTGATTTTCTCACTTCTCTCGTTTCACTATGCTCTTCATTTAAATTCGGTCCGTCGTAATATCCCATGTTTTATTTCCCCTCTCTGGTGAATTCGTACTTTCAGTATAGTCACAGTTTGTGTCCTTCTTGTGAACTCATCGTGAAATCCAATTAAAAAAATACTCTTATCTATCATTGTAGACAAGAAAAGTATTTTTTGTACATTCCACCTACAAAAGAGAGTATAAATTTGCTATATCCCAAAGCCAAAGTACATAGTAATTTCAAGGTTATTCTTCAAATTTGTAACCCACTCGAATAACAGTACCGATATGCTTCGCCTTATCTCCTAGTTTATTTCGTAGTTTTTTAATATGAGTATCTACCGTTCGGTCATCACCGTAGTAGTCATATCCCCATAACTGATCTAATAAATGTTGACGTGACAACACAATTCCTTTGTTCTCCATTAAATAAACAAGAAGTTCAAATTCCTTATGTGTCAATATAATTTCTTCTCCATCTACTAACACCGTTCTAGATAGGCGATTTACTTCTATTCCAGCTAAAGACATAGTATTTTCTTCTGCTACTCCTACCACGCCATCCGCACGTTTCAATAACGTCTTCGCGCGAGCTACTAACACTTTCGGGCTGAAAGGTTTCGTTACGTACTCATCTGCACCTAATTCGAACCCTAGTAATGTATCATCCTCATCTGAACGTGCTGTTAACATAATGATAGGTACTGCTGATTCTTTTCTAATTCGTCTACAAACAGACCAGCCATCTATTTCTGGTAACATAATATCTAACATAATTAAATCAATTTCATGCTCTGCAAATAATTCTAACGCTATTTTTCCGTCTTCTGCTTCGATTACTTCAAAGCCTTCATTACGAAAATAATCACTAACGATTTCACGTAATCTTCTTTCATCTTCAACAAGTAATACTGTTTTATTCATATCATCTATCCCGCCTTTTTACTCTTTCAATCGAATAATACGTTGATTGGAGCTTCCGCGAAATGGAAGTGTTAAATCTTTTTTCTCGATTTCAAATCTTCCATCGACTAAAACATCCCCATAATGTAACAACTCTATCATATCATTATTTTGAGAACTCTGTATCTCTTCTAACGTATAACCTGTATACATCCATAGATTTTTTTTCAAATCTTTCACTGCTTGTGCTACTTTCTTCACCTCAGTAGCTTGGAAAAATGGATCTCCACCTGAAAATGTTACATCAGTTAATGGATTACTTGCAATCTCTTTCACAATTTCTTCTACTGTCATTTCAGTTCCATTACAAATATTCCACGATTTCGGATTATGGCAACCGAAACAACGATGCGGACAGCCCGCAAAAAACACGACTGTCCGCAACCCTTCTCCATCTACTACACTATCATGAATGATGTTCATCACTTTCATTTATGCTTCACCCGATCCATCTCTTCACTGCGTTTGGCACTATTCCACTTCGACATATCTCCTACAAGATAGCCTGTAATACGGCGAATCCTTTCTATATTAGCCTCGTCTCCATTTCCACAGCTTGGGCATTCATTGCCAATAACCCCGTGGTAACTACAGCACTTACAACGGTCAACAGGGTGATTAATTGAACCGTATCCAACGCCATGATCTGCCATCGCTCGCACAATTTGTTTTAACGCCTGTTTGTTATGCATAGCTGCTCCGTCTAGCTCAATATACGTAATATGTCCCCCGTTACATAAGGCATGGAAAGGTCCTTCTAAACGAATTTTATTTATCGCTTGAATGTTATAATAAACTGGGATATGGAATGAATTCGTATAGTAATTATGATTCGTTATGCCGCTAACCACACCAAATTCTTCTCTATCTTTTTTCACAAACTTCCCTGATAACCCTTCTGCAGGAGTTGCAATTACTGAGAAATTCAGTTCATGTTCTTCCGTCGCTTTATCCATTCTATCTCTCATAAAGGAAATGATTTCATACCCGAGTTTCCATGATTCTTCATCTTCTCCATGATGCTTTCCTGTTAAAGCTACTAAGCACTCCGCAAGACCGATAAAACCAAGACTTAACGTCCCTTGCTTTAAAATAGATGCTACAGAATCTTCAGGCTGTAACTTTTCTCCACCGCGCCATACACCTTGTGAATATAAAAATCTAAAATCTCTTGCTCGCTTCGTACATTGATACTCAAATCTCTCTAATAATTGCTTAATTCCTAAATCTAAGTAATAATTTAACGCTTCAAAAAACGCTTCTTTTGAACCACTAATTAACGCTAATTTCACTAAATTGATAGACGTAAATGATAAATTGCCTCTTCCAATCGCTGTTTCTTCTCCATGTATGTTAGACATAACACGGGTACGACATCCCATGTAACATACTTCACTTTCTGGTCTTCCGTCATAATGTACTGCATTAAATGGCGCATCTAAAAATGAAAAGTTAGGGAATAATCGTTCAGCCGTTGTCTCTAACGCTAATTCAAATAAATCATAGTTCGGATCACACTCTTCAAAGTTCACACCTTTTTTCATTTTAAAAATTTGAATAGGAAAAATTGGTGTTTCTCCTTTACCAAGACCGGCTTGTGTCGCTTTTAAAAGCTGTCTAACTAATAACCGCCCCTCTTTTGATGTGTCTGTTCCATAATTGATAGAAATAAACGGTACTTGTCCCCCGCCTCTACTGTGCATACTATTTGAATTATGAATGAAAGCTTCACACGCCTGATACGTATCATTTTCTGTTTCTTTCCATGCAAATTCTTCTATTTGTTCTTTCGTAAGCGGGTACGCCTGTAATCGTTTCTTATGTCTCGCTACTGTTTTTCTCACATAAGGAGCTAAATCAATATCAAAGAGTGCAAACGATTGACCACCATGCTGCATATTTTGATTCGCCTGAAAAATAATAGACGAAAGAGCCAATGCACTTTTAATGTCTTGCGGTTGTCTCATATGTCCATGTCCGGTATGAAAACCATTCACAAGCATTTGCGCTAACGGAATTTGCGAACAAGTCGTCGTTCCTGTCGCATAAAAATCTAAGTCATGTGGATATAATATATTTTGATTTATTGCTTTTTTCACTTGATCTGACAATAAATTTTCAACTGCATAATATTTCGCACTCTCTGATGCGAACGTTCCCATTACTCCCATCGGAGAACGGCCATCTACATTTGCATTTTCTTGCATTAAATCTTGCTCACTACCGTGGACAATCGTCTCAAACACTCTCATTAATTCTTCTCCACGTACATTTCGTTGTAACATTTATAACCCTCCACCAATATGTTGTTGTCTTTTGATTAAAATGTTACTACATATAGTCTTGGTTTTTCTGTGAGAAATGTAACATTCCTGTGAAATTTTTTTCACGAAATAATGAATTTTTCATTTACAAAAAAGAAATGTGCTCTTTACAAATGTATGGTACAATATACGGGAAAAACTCTTTTTACCCTTTATCAACACATTTGAATAAAGGAGACTGAACTTATGGTTACTACATATCTTTTATTTATCGTTGCCTACTTACTTGGCTCGATTCCATTCGCACTAGTCGTTGGAAAAATCGGCTACGGAATCGATATTCGTGAGCACGGAAGCGGTAATCTAGGCGGAACAAATACATTCCGCACACTAGGGAAAAAAGCAGGTTTTATCGTTACAATTGCTGACATTTTAAAAGGTACATTAGCAACAAGCCTACCGATTATTTTCGGATTATATGTTCACCCACTATGGTTCGGATTAGCAGCTGTTCTTGGACATGTGTATCCGATTTTCGCAAAATTCCGTGGTGGTAAAGCTGTTGCAACTTCTGCTGGCGTACTATTATGCTACTCACCAGTTGTTTTTGCAATATTAGCTGTTGTCTTTTTCAGCCTTTTATTTACAACAAGATACGTATCACTTTCTTCTATGGTAACAGCCGTCGTTGCTGTTATTGCATCCATTGTTAGCGGGGATAAAATCTTCATTATTGCGATGTGTTTATTAGCAGGTATGGTTATTTATAAACACCGTGCAAATATCGGACGAATTATAAATAAAACTGAACCGAAAGCAAACTTTTCAAAAAAGCAAAAATAAGATCGTAACCCACATAACGCAAAAAGAAAACGTGAAGCATATTAATAGCGTCTTTTTGCGTTATTTTTTATACTAAAGAAAAAGCAACATAATTTGGAGGAACTATACATGAATCTTTCCGTAACAAAAGAAGCAGCACAATGGTATAAAAGCGAATTAAACTTACAATCGGGTGAAACACTACGCCTTTTCGTACAATACGGCGGTTGCAGTACTGTGCAAAAAGGACTTTCTTTAGGTATTCGTAAAGATGATCCTGCACATCCTGCTGTTCAAACTCAAGAAGAAGGTATTAACTTCTTTATTGAAGGCGATGATGAGTGGTTCTTCGATGGACATAATTTATCTGTTACATTTAACGACGGTGATGATTTCCCGCAATTTAATTATGAAAAATAAAAAAAGCGTGGCAGAAGCCACACTTTTTTTATTTTTTCTTAATTTCCTCATATTTCGCATACCACTCAGGATATAACTTTTTAAATGATACGGGCCTGAACCCTTCTTTTTTCGCACAAATATTCGTCGTAGTTGCAGTAATACAAAGGTCTCCATCACCGTTATATATTTCATAACCATATACAACACGAAGCGGACTCACAGTGTCCACCCACGTTTTCACAATTGCTTTTTCACCGTAGCGCATCGCTTTACGATATGAAATTTGCAAGTCTAACACAGGAGAAATGATCCCCTCTTTCTCCATTTCAACATATGAAAATCCTAAATCTTGTATAAGTTTCGTGCGACCTAATTCCAGCCACACTAAATAGTTTGAATGGTAAACAACACCCATTTGATCTGTTTCCGCATAACGGATTTCAACTTCATGTTCTGCTACAAACATTTCTATTCGCCTTCTTTCACTTCTGCTACCTTGCATACATTTAATCATAATACAGCGGAATCAAAAATAAAATAAAAACAGTGAATCTTTTACCGAAAGGAGCAAGCATATGATTCAAATTGTAACTGTTCGTAGCGGTGATAGCGTATATAGCTTGGCATCAAAATATGGATCAACACCTGATGAAATAGTAAAAGACAATGGATTAAATCCATCTGAAACACTCGTCGTTGGTCAGGCACTAATCGTAAATACGAAAGGAAATAATTATTATGTACAGCCTGGCGATAGCCTCTATCGAATTTCTCAAACATATAACGTTCCTCTCGCTAGCTTAGCTAAAGTGAATAATTTATCTTTAAAATCCATTCTCCATGTCGGACAGCAATTATATATACCGAAAGGGACAAAACGAGCAGTAGAATCCATCGCTTATTTACAACCTTCAACTATACCAATAAAAGAAAGTTTAGTTACTGCTACGCGTGCTATTAATCCATTTTTAACATACTTAGCTTATTTCAGTTTCGAGGCAAAAAGAGATGGTACGTTAAAAGAACCGACTGAAACAGCTAAAATCGCTAATATTGCAACGCAAGGCAAAACCATCCCTATGCTCGTTATTACAAATATTGAAAATGGAAATTTCAGTGCCGATCTGACATCAGTTATTTTACGGGACGCAACAATTCAAAACAAATTTATTACAAACATTTTGCGAACAGCTGAGAAGTACGGTATGCGAGACATTCATTTTGATTTCGAGAGCGTGGCACCTGAAGATCGCGAAGCGTATAATCGTTTTTTACGAAATGTGAAAACACGATTACCTAACGGATACACATTGAGTACAACGCTTGTACCGAAAACAAGTTCAAATCAAAAAGGGAAATTTTTCGAAGCTCACGATTATAAAGCACAAGGACAAATTGTTGACTTCGTCGTTATTATGACATACGACTGGGGTTGGCAAGGCGGACCACCGATGGCTATTTCTCCTATCGGTCCTGTAAAAGAAGTACTCCAATACGCAAAATCTCAAATGCCTCCCCAAAAAATTATGATGGGGCAAAATTTATACGGATTCGATTGGAAACTTCCGTTCAAACAAGGGAATCCACCAGCAAAAGCAGTTAGCTCTGTCGCAGCTGTTGCACTAGCTCGTAAATACAATGTTCCTATCCGCTATGATTTCACAGCTCAAGCTCCACATTTCAATTACTTTGACGAAAACGGCGTACAACACGAAGTCTGGTTTGAAGATTCGAGATCTATTCAAAGTAAATTCAACTTAATGAAAGAACAAGGCATTGGTGGTATTAGTTACTGGAAGACCGGTTTACCATTCCCGCAAAATTGGCGTTTACTCGTTGAAAATTTTACAATTACGAAAAAGGGCTGACAAAAGTCAGCCCTTTTTTACTATTAAAAATCCTTCACAAAAAAGAAGAATGACAACATTCTCCCTTTTTAACCGTTATCAACAATCGGTTGTTTACCTGTTTGATCTTGCATTTGCTTTCCTTTATTGCCACCAGCTTTTTTTGATTGTGTCCCAATATGATTCGGTGCAAAGTCTTTTGAATTCTTTTTCGGATTACCCATTACTATCGCCTCCTTAACACTAGTATCGTACTAGTGTTAAGAATTATTCAGCTTGCTTAAAAAGTTTCATTTCATATCGTTTTTCAATACGCTCTTCAATACGATCGATTGCATCACGATCGCTTAATAATTGTTGTTTATTTTCTTTCACAAGTTCGTCAAATGATTTACGGCGACTTCTTCTCACGCTTTTCACCCTCTCTCCTTCGCATTCTTACTATACATAGTATGAGCAAAGGAAAAACTCTTTAATCAGATTTGCAAGAAAATTTTATGTTTTAGTACTCCTAAAAAAACTCCGTGTACAATAAACCGTACACGGAGTTTTTTATACCATCATATTTAAATACTCTTTTAACTTTTCATCTGCATTCATTTCACTTTGTTTATACTCACTTAGCGCTTGCAGTACGAAATCATATTGTTCTAAAATATAACTTTCTAATTTCAGGACATCCTCTAAGCTATTAAGCATAATTCTCGTATTACCAACTTCACTTTTTAACGCCGGTTCACAATTTAAACTCGTACATATTTCTTTCACATCATCTTCTAATATCTCTGTTAATACGTATTTCTTTCGCCCTTTTACTTTTACTCTCATAACTGAATAAAAAGCTTTTATATCTAAATAGCTTCCTACATTCACACAACGAACCCATTCGATATCACGTTTATTTCGTACAAGTATCTTTTTTACTGCCTCATATACTGCTGTTTCATCAAGTACTTCCGTATCCGATTTCCTGTTTGTTTCTTTTTCAATAGATGCACATTTTTGATAAACAGCTGCACAAGTAATACAATCATCAAATGCATTATGAGAACTTAAACGAATGCCAAGCATTCGCTTTAACGTTTCAAGTTTATGATTAGGCGCGTGCTTCATATATTTCTTTGCTAAAAACACAGTATCAATCACTTTATTTTGAGGTTCCGGTAAACCAAGCATATTTACATTACTTTTCAAAAAACGCATATCAAACGATGCATTATGAGCGACAATTACATTTGTATGTAAAAATGCTAAAAATAAAGGTAATACTTCTTCAATCGTCGGTGCATCTGAAACACGATAATTTGTAATACCTGTTAAACTCGTTATTCGGTCCGGAATTGAACGATCTGGATTCACATAGGAAACAAATTGATCTACTAGTTCATGATTACGATATTTCACCGCTGCGACTTGAATAATTTTATCATTATAAGGGTTAAATCCTGTTGTTTCAAAATCAATTACAACATAATCTAACGGTAAGGATATATTCCCCACTCCAAACACTCCTTTACCTCTAAACGTTTATATTTCCTTTATCATAACATGCTGCTATCACTACATGAAAAAGAAAAGGTAGAAATGGTAACTTTCCACCTCTACCTTTTCGCCGTTATTTTAATTTAGCAATCCGTTTCTCCATCTCTTTTTGCGTCATCGGTCCAATAAACTTATCTTGAATGACACCTTTCGTATCTATAAAATACGAAGTTGGGATCGTAATTACTTTATACGCTGTTGTCACATCAATGTTCTTGTCCAATAAAATAGGAAAAGTAATTCCTTTTTCCTTAGCAAAATTACTTACCTTTTCTACTCCCCCACCTTTTTCTGAAGGCGTATAATTTATTGCTAAAATTTCTACGTTTTCTTTATGTTCTTTATAGAAAGCCTCCATATCAGGCATTTCTTGCTGACACGGTCCACACCACGTTGCCCAAAAGTTTACAATCACTTTCTTTCCTTTTAAATCTGATAACTTTACATTCGTTCCATCTAACTTTGTTAATTCAAAATCTGGTGCACTCTTCCCTATTTCAATACCATTACTTGCAATCATCTCTTTCATAGCAGCTTCACTTTTTTCTTGCTTCCCTTGTACCACCTGATCGTTTTTACCAAACTGTTCATAAGCTGCATATCCGGCTAAACAAAGTAACACTACAATAATCGTAAACTTCCGCCACATTTTATATCACCCTAACGTGTTTGTCTTCTTATAACTTAATCAACAAAATACTATATACCTTATTTTAGCTTATACGGACGAGCTTGGAAATATTCACAGTCGAAATAATTAGAATATTCTCATTTAAAGTGAAATTTTTTCCTTTTTATCATATAATTAGAAAAACAGATGAAGTGTTGCTTATCTTCTTATGGACCCATTCACCTTTTTACTCTCGTAGTTATAAATCTACAACAAAAGGGGGACTGTTTATGAATTCATTCGAAAAAACAACATTATATATTCTTAGTTTTCTTTTATACCCAGTCGGTATTATTGCCTGGATCATTTCACTCTTTAGTAAAGATCTTGAAAAAAAGAAAGTAGGGCGTATTTGTCTCTACGTCTCTCTAGTCTCATTCGTCCTTTTCTTAATTCTTGGAATTGCCACTTTCCTTATGACTGCTACCTTTAACGTTGATCTGAATCATTCAGAATCTATCGAGTATCAAATTAATGATGCTGAATAAGGATAAGAGCAGTGCTCTTATCCTTATTCACATTTCTTAAAAAATGAATGACTATATATTAATTTTTCAGGACTTCCACATGCAACAATACTGCCTTCTTTCATTATGACAACCCGATCTGCTAGTATCGCTTTCTCCACATCATGTGTTGCCACAATTCTCGTGACCTCTTTTCCTAGTCCTTCTATCATATCCCAAACAGTTTCTTGATTGCTCGGATCTAATCCCACAGTCGGTTCATCTAAAATAATAAGATTCGGCTTTGAAACAATGGCACGTAATAATGCAAGACGTTTCCTTTCTCCTCCCGAAAACTCTTCTCCACTTTTATGTAACACAGTTTGAACCCCTTCAGATATTCCCCTAATTATCGGCTTCACATTAACGAGTTCAATATTTTTTTCTAACTGTTTTTCTAGATACTCTTCCCCGAAATACATATTCTCTTTTACTGTCGTCCGAAAGAAACGAGGTTCTTGCCACACTGTAGTCATACGAGTCTCATTACCATAATAAACAATGCTACCGTTAGATGGTTTATACAAACCTGTCATTAATTTTAAAAGCGTTGTTTTTCCTGCACCACTTTCCCCCACAATAATAACGAGTTCACCAGGGTAAATTTGCAAATCAATATTATGAATTCTGCATTTCTCTTCATCACTCTCCTGAAATGAAACATTTGTTACCGTCATCCCCATCGCTCTTTCTACCTTACTATCTGCCACTCGTTTATCTAAAAAGGAAAAAACTCTATTTGCCGAAGCGACTGCAACTTGTGTCATCATTAATAAATCACCAACGTAACGAACTGGAAAAAAGAGCATTTCAATTGTGGCTAACACGGCAACAAGTGAACCAATTTCCATTTCTCCCTTCATTATTTTCTGCGCACCTATAATGAGAACAACGATATATGCTCCTGTTTCAATCACTGTCCCAACTACCCCAATAAAGTTTTGCATCATCGTCTTCTTTACTTCTGTTTTATAAGATTGTGCTGTTACTCCTTTAAATAAGCGAATGGCCCACTTTTCTTTTTGCAAACTACGTAAATCTTGTGCTCCTTTTACAAACTGTGACACCATCTCTACAACACTTGATTGATTGCTTTGAGCAACGCTTGCAATATTTCTTACCTTTTTCCCCATCACCATCGGAACCGTTGCACTTAAAAATAAAAACGGAGTTACCCACAATATAAACTTCATATCTATATGTTGTAGTGCTATGAACGCACCTATAAATTGCGCAATGGCGTGTATATATTCTATTAATATAGAACCATATAATCTGACCCAATTCGGAATATCAGACACAACTAACGTCTCTAACTCTCCTTGCTTAATCTTCTCACTCTCTTCAAACGGTAATAAGAAAAAATGGCGCAATACATCTATACGCTTCTTTCGCAATATTCGTTGACTTGCTTTAGAGCTTACATAATCAAATGAAAGATTGTTCACCCACATCAGCAAACGACTAACTGCAAACAAAGTAATGTAAAGATACACCTCCTTTAACTCCCGTTGAATAAGGTTATCTACAATTAATCCCATGAAAATTGGACGGGATAAGTTTAAAATAGCTGCAAAGAGTCCACTGCATACAGCTGCTATTACTAACATTTTTTCTTTCTGTAACGGTAACAATATTCTTTTATATTCTTTCATGACCTTTCCTCCATTTTTTTAAAGTAAAAAGAAAGGGATGAAACCAAATGGTTTCACCCCTTTCCATAAAATAAGGAAGCTAACAGTTGTTAGCTTCCTTATCGTTTATTTCAATTATTTAGTTCGACACTTTAGACTCTTCAATTTTCTCACGAAGAACCATTTGTAAGATACCACCGTGACGGTAGTAGTCAATTTCAACTTCACTATCGAAACGAGCTACTACTTCAAATTGTTTTTCGTTGCCATCTGCATCAGTTGCAACTACTTTTACAAGATCGCGTGGTCTAACTGTTTTGTCAATTTGAATTTCAAATGACTCGTTACCAACAAGACCTAATGTTTCAGCGCTTTCGCCATCTTTAAATTGAAGTGGTAACACACCCATTAACACTAAGTTACTGCGGTGAATACGTTCGAAGCTTTCTGCGATTACTGCTTTAATACCTAATAAGTTTGTACCTTTCGCAGCCCAGTCACGAGAACTTCCCATACCGTAATCTTTACCAGCAACAACTAGAAGACCTGTGCCATCTTCTTTATATTTCATAGCAGCATCATAGATAGATGTTACTTCACCAGTTGGCCAATATGTTGTATATCCGCCTTCTGTTCCTGGTGCGATTTGGTTTTTAATACGGATGTTCGCGAATGTACCACGCATCATAACTTCATGGTTACCTCGACGAGAACCGTAAGAGTTGAAGTCAACTGGTTGTACGCCGTTTTCTAATAAGTAGCGTCCAGCTGGTGTGTGCTTACCGATTGAACCTGCTGGTGAAATGTGGTCTGTCGTTACAGAATCACCAAATTTACCAACTATGCGTAATCCTGATAACGTTTCAACTTCACCTGGCTCTTTAGATAAACCTTCAAAGAATGGTGGGTTTTGAATATAAGTTGAATCATTATCCCAAGTATATAAAGCTTCATTTGAAGTTTGGATTTCGTTCCAACGCTCATTGCTGTTAAATACTTGTGCATATTCTTTCTTGAACAGTTCAGATGTAACAACACTTTGAACTACATCTTCAATTTCTTTAGCTGATGGCCAAATATCGTTGAAGTATACAGCATTGCCATTTGCATCTTTACCAATTTCATCATTTTTCAGGTCAATATCAACAGTACCTGCAAGTGCATATGCCACAACAAGTGGTGGTGATGCTAAGTAGTTTGCTTTTACAAGCGGGTGAATACGACCTTCAAAGTTACGGTTACCAGATAAAACAGATGTTACTAATAAATCGTTTGCTGCGATTGCTTCTTCTAATTCCTCTGCTAATGGACCAGAGTTACCGATACAAGTCGTACAGCCGTAACCAACTGTTTGGAAACCTAATTGATCTAAATATGTTGTTAAACCTGATTTATCTAAGTACTCAGTAACAACTTTAGATCCTGGTGCTAATGATGTTTTTACGTACTCAGGTACTACAAGTCCTTTTTCAATTGCTTTCTTCGCAACTAGACCTGCACCAATTAATACGTATGGGTTTGATGTATTTGTACAGCTTGTAATTGCAGCGATTGCAATTGCACCTGTTTTCATCGTTACTTCTTTATCTTCTAATGTAACCTTCACTTCTTTATCGAACTCTTGCTCATTAAATCCAAGTCCTTGTGTTCCAACTGGCGCTAAAACAGCTTTGTGGAACGCATCTTTCATATCTGAAAGTGGAATTAAATCTTGTGGGCGTTTCGGTCCAGAAAGGTTAGATTCGATTGTATTTAAATCAATTTCAACAAGATCAGTGTAAATTGGATCTTTGCTGTCTGCTGTATAGAATAAACCGTTTGCTTTACAGTATTCTTCAACAACGCGAATTTGCTCTTCATCTCTACCTGTTAAACGTAAGTATTCTAATGAAATATCGTCGATTGGGAAGAATCCACAAGTTGCGCCGTATTCTGGTGCCATGTTTGAAATTGTTGCACGGTCAGCTAAAGGCATGCTCTTTAGTCCATTACCGAAGAACTCAACGAATTTACCAACTACACCTTTTTGACGTAATACTTGTGTTACTTTTAATGCAACGTCTGTTGCTGTAGTACCACTTGGAAGTGTACCAGTTAATTTCACACCGATTACTTCAGGTACTGGGAAGTATGAAGGCTGTCCAAGCATTCCTGCTTCAGCTTCAATACCACCAACGCCCCATCCAAGAACACCAATACCGTTAATCATTGTTGTATGTGAGTCTGTTCCAACTAATGAATCTGGGTATGCAACTAAGTCACCTTCAGCATTTTTCACAGCATGAACAACTGGTGCTAAATATTCAAGGTTTACTTGGTGTACAATACCTGTAGCTGGTGGAACTGCACGGTAGTTATCAAATGATTTTTGTGCCCAGCTTAAAAATTTATAACGTTCTTCATTACGTTTAAACTCTAAGTCCATGTTGAATGCAAGCGCGTCTGCCGTACCCGCTCTATCAACCTGTACAGAGTGGTCAATTACAAGGTCTACAGTAATTTCTGGATTAATTTTATCAGGATCCCCGCCCATATCTGCCATTGCTTTACGAAGCGAAGCCAAATCTACAACAGCTGGTACACCAGTGAAATCTTGTAAAATTACACGAGATGGTTTAAATGGAACATCGATATCTTGCACATCTTTCGTTCCCCATTTCGCTAAATTTGTAACATGCTCTTCTGTAATTACACGTCCGTCTACTTGACGAAGTACTGATTCAAGTAAAACTTTCACGGAATATGGTAATTGAGATACGTTGCCAACCCCTGCGTTTTCAAGCGCTTTCAAATCATAATAATGATACGTTTTTCCATCTAATTCAAAAGTTGCACGTGATTGAAATGGATTATGTTTGACCATTATGTTTCCCCCCTGTTAAACGTGACTAAGTTGTCTGAATATAAAATGTAGACAAACTTTTCAATACCTTACGATAATATCTTATTACAACTTTCTAAATAAGTAAATAATAAGAAACTTATAGATTATCATAAGTTTTCTTTATGTTTCTAAATTTGAATAATGTTCATGCTCCTTATGAATACTATTACCATAAAGTAAAGTGCTCTATTAGCGCTTTGCTTACAGTTCATACATACTATGAACTGCTCATCATTCAACTTACAAAAAAAGTTATAGAGGTGAAATAAAATGGGTAAAAGAAAAGCAAATCATACTATTTCAGGAATGAATGCGGCATCTGCACAAGGACAAGGTGCTGGTTACAATGAAGAATTTGCAAACGAGCCTTTAACTCCAGAAGAGCGACAAAATAATAAAAAGCGTAAAAAGAACCAGTAACAAAAAACCCCAAAAGGCCCATTTCCTTTTGGGATTTTTTCTAATGTTTATAACGTAGTAATTCTGAAACCGTTACAAATCGATAGCCTTGTTTTTTCAGCTCAGGTAGAATTTTTGCTAATGCCGCTACTGTTTGACTACGATCATTTCCTCCATCATGTAACAATACGATATCTCCACTTTTAGCATGTTTCACTACATGATTTACAATGGATTCAACCCCTGGATTTGCCCAATCACGCGGGTCTTGATGCCACGACCATAGAACCGTTTGATAACCCGCTTCTTTCGCGGTTTTAAATACAGCATCGTTAATATATCCGCCAGGTGGACGGAATAGCAAAGGTTCTTTCACCCATTTTTTAAAATATTTCTTCCCATCTAAAATATCATTTTCCAATTTTTCATCTGATGAATTACTCGCATACAAATGATTCATCGTATGATTTCCAATTTCATGCCCCTCTTTTAACACTTCTTTCACTAAATATGGATTACGCTGCACTCGAAATCCAATCATAAAAAATGTCGCTTCTGCTTTATATTGATGTAATAAATGTAAAACTTGTGGTGTATAAGTTGGATCTGGTCCATCATCAAATGTAATGGCAATAATCTTTTCATTATTAGGTACTTCCCACGTTACATAGCCAGTTGGTTCTAACTCTTTTCTGAGCAACATTTTCGCTTCCACTTTTTCAACTTGAAATATATGTACTGCGCATAGTAAACAAAAAACGAATAGAAAAATCTTCTGTTTTAGCATAACATTCGTCAAAGTAATAAGGTTGTCGAATACACAACAATCTCATTTACTTTTCTAATTGATCTACATTTCGCATAATGTTTTGGAGATTATTTTCGTATTGCTCAAGTTGTGGGCGTTGTGTTTCCGAAGCTACTTCTAACGCATTTTGAATTTGTTCATACGCTTCCTGAACCTCTTGGCGTAACTCTTTTAAATCGTGACCGTAGTTTGGATCATTTTTTACAATGTTATTAAATGCATTTTCTGCTTGTGTAACTCCTTGCTGCGCTGCTTGAAAAGCTTGTTGTTTATCTTTATGATATGGCATTATATAATCCCCTTTCCATAATAGTTAGTCCCCTTTATCTTTACCTTTTTTTCTAAAAACATTCTCGTATAAATTTGCAAACTTCTCTCATTCTAAAGAGAAAGAGGAGGTGTCACATACAATGGGAAAAAACAATCGTGAAGCAAAAGAAAAAAAAGGACAACCTGAACCATTAAGCGGATCTCATAAAGTAAAAAACCGTAACCATTCACGCCAAAAAAATCATGCACATCATGATATGTAAAACAAAAGGCTCACACTAGTTACCTTTGCCACATACAATGTTTATATTTTTCCATTTATTCTTCACCCCTACTTCATTCATGCATAACATAGTATGAATTGAGATTTTACGGAGGGTGTCTTACATGGGCAAGAAAAAGAAGGATTGTCTTTTTCATGTTGATGGTTTCGAAGAGTGGATGGATCAATTTTGTTCTGATTCTTGTAGTAACTTTAGTTTCCCAAATCAAATTCATATTGACCTTTGTGAAACTGAACAAGAGTACATTTTGGAAACAGATGTACCAAATGTATCCGAACAAAATGTAGTTATTCAAAAGATGGAGACAGGCCTAAATATTTGCATACTTCATAATAATAGTTCTTTGCAGCGAATCATTCCTTTACCCGCTACTATTATTTATAAGAAGATGCTAGCCTGCTTAGAGAATGGATATTTAGCCATTCATATTTCGAAAAATGAAGTTGCTAATAAACATGAAAAAAAAGTTCTTTTTCAAATTGAGAATTAAAATAAAGTGAAACTTTAATTAATGAGAGTTTTACTGCCCGCAAATAGCGGGATGAATACAAAAATAAGCCCCAGTCGTCTGCTGGGGCTTATTTCATTTCGCATGTAATTCTAAATTACAATTTCTATCATCTCTTTTTTTCAATAAACCTTTTGTAACTAAAAGTACAGGAAATGCTACAGTTGAAAATATAGCTAGCGCTGAAAAGACAATAAATCCATTTTGATAACCGTAGTAATCGAGAAGTACGCCCCCAAGCCATGGACCAATTACTGCTCCAATTCCTGAAAACCCCATTGCTCCAAAATACGTTCCTTTTAAATGCGAAACAGCTATACCATCTATAAAGACATCCGTCATTGAAAACATGAGAACTTCTCCAATTGTAAAAATAATTGTACAAATGGCAGCACCTAGCATAGATTCTACTATTCCAAACCCAAACAGTCCCTCGCTCACAAATAAAGTTCCAACCATAATGGATACTAACGGTGTATACTTTTTACACATTTGAATAACAGGGTATTGAATTACGACTACAACAATCGCATTTAAAGCTAACATATATGAAAATAATTTCACTCCATCCTGAAATATATGTGCATTTGCAAAATATTGAGATACTGTTGTCGTTAAGTGAGAAAAGCCACAATTACTCAAAATAATACCAACTAATGCAACTAAAAAGACGACATCCTTTCGCAAAATGCGAATTGCATTTAACATTGTGACAGGTTTTTCTGTATTTACTTTCTTTTTTTCAATTGGATACTTCTTAAATTGGAACGCTAATATAACTGTATATAGAATGTATACTCCAGCTGCTACTAAAAACGGAATTGTTGATTTTGCGCTTCCAATTTGTAATCCGACAAGTGGGCCAATTGCTACTCCAACATTGATTGCACCGTAACGCAAATTATATACGAGTAAACGATACTCTGGTTTCGTTAAATCTGATAATAATGCTCTTGACGTCGGTTCAAAAAAGGACCTACATAATCCATTCAAAGCATTTAATAAAAAGAAACTTAACACATGATCTGCAAGTGAAAAACCTATGAATACAAACACCCAAACGATCATGGACCATATTATAATCATATTTCGGCCGAACCGATCCGATAAATTCCCTCCGATAAAACTCGCAAATACTCCAACAAGTGCACTCATTCCGATAATAGCACCCGTCATTCCAGCTGATACGCCTTTCACAGTCGTTAAATAAATTGCTAAAAAAGGAATACTCATTGACGTGGCAAACCTCGCAAATAAGGTCCCTATTATAATTGTCATTCCTAACGGATGAATATTTTGCAACTTCCCCTTCATCTTAAAAACCTACTCTCCCTGTTCTTACATAAAAAAAGAAAGCAAAGGTTCTGCTTTCTTTTCCCTTTTTATACTTGAGCTGTTGATACTCGAGTTGTTCTCGTTATATCCATATCTATGCCATATGTAAACTGTAATTCTTTACAAACATCTTTAATTAAAATTGCGACATTATATTTCTCATTAAATTGTAAAACGATATTTTCTACTTCTTCATATGTATACTTATATTCCCCCGTAATGACACTTTTCAGATCAAAACATTCATTTATACAAAGTTGCACAAGCAGCTCGTCATATTTCTCTAGTACATCTTCTTTCTTCCACAGTACCTCTTTTACATATAACCGATCGAACTTCACACTTTCTCGATTACAGTCCGTTAAAATCCGGGTCATTTCATTTAATTCTCGATACAATTCAGAAATATTTTTACTTAAACTAAGTAGTTTATCTACACCGTTCTCATATAACATATTCATTCCACCCCCGCATTTTCTTTTTCTTATTATAGCAAGAAAATTCTAAAAACGGTTTCTTTCTTCTGAAATATTAGGAAACTAATTTCAATTGCTTTACAATGAAACTATTGAACACGAAAGGGGAAAGAAAATTGAAGCAAAAATTATATTACACTGATGCTTATAAGAAAGACTTTACTACTAAAATTATAAAGCAAGATTATGATAAAGACGGTAACTTATACGTTGTTTTAAACGAAACAGCATTTTATCCAACAGGTGGCGGGCAGCCCCATGATACTGGAACTTTAAATGGCATTGCAGTAATCGATGTTGAAGAAGTCGATGAAGAAATCCGCCACTTTATTACAGAACAATTACATACAGAAGAAGTTGAAGGTAAAATCAATTGGGAGCGCCGTTTTGATCATATGCAGCAACATGCAGCTCAGCACATTTTATCTGCTGCTTTTTGGGACCATTTTAACATACCTACGATTGGATTCCATCTTGGAAAAGAAACGGTAACAATTGATTTAGAAACAGACAATCTGCATGCAGAAACAGTTGAAAAAGCAGTACAAATTGCAAACAAAATTGTTTTTGAAAACCATCCAATCCGTATCCAGTGGATGAACTTAGAAGAAGCGAAAACATTGCCCCTTCGTAAAGAACCGACTTTAACAGAAAATATACGTGTTGTTATAATTGAAAACTTCGACTACAACGGCTGTGGCGGAACGCATCCAAAATATACAGGTGAAGTAGGTCCTATTCAAGTATTAGGATGGGAGCGTAATAAAGGTGGCATACGATTAACGTTTATCGCTGGCTGGCGCACACATAAATTAATGGGGCAACAGCAACAAATTATAAAAGATGTTTCTAAACAATTAAACAGTAGCGAAAATGATATTCCAGCAAAAGTAGCACAACTTCTCACTTCTCAAAAAGAAAACGAAAAAACAATACAAACAATGAATGAAAAATTATTATATACAGAAGCAAACGAACTACTGCAACAGCCTTCAGAAATACATGCTGGCATACTTATTTCTAAAGTGTTTACAAATCGTTCTATGCAAGAAATCGCAAAACTTTCCGCTATTATTACAGAACAACAAGAACATGCCATTACATATTTTGTTATTGAAAATGAGGACAAATTACAATGTATTCTTGCTTGCGGAAAGACAGTCACACTTGATATGAACTCACTTTTAAAAGACGCTCTTCCTGCTATTGAAGGAAAAGGTGGCGGAAATAAAAAGAGTGCGCGCGGCGGTGGAAAAGCGGTTATGACCGGGGACGAATTTTTAAATCAACTTGTTTCTTCTTTACAGTCAGCAGTGTGAAATATTTTTGTGAAGGATAGCTAATAGCTATCCTTCACCCAGGTAAAGACCAATCGCGATTAGCAACTTTTTGCTTTACTAGCAATACTTTTTCATCTTCAATTAAAATTCCCGTAACACGAACTTGCATTACATTTTCCATATGTAATCTCCTCTTCCTGTTATATTTACAAATTAATCCTTCCACAAAAAGAACGTATGTTTTATAATTAAAGAAAATTATGGAAGAAAGAAGTTGTTACATTCATGCGTCCAACTTTAACAAAATCTATATCACTTGAAGATTTCCAAAACTATTATTGGTTAAAAGCAGAACTGCAAACATTTTGTCGTGAACATGGTTTGCCGGCTAGTGGCTCTAAGATTGAAATAACAGAGCGTATCTCACATTATTTACATACTGGTAAAATATTAAAAAACAGCTCTGATCAAAAAGTGAGTAAAGCTTCCCTCTCTTATAAGGACCTTTCCCTTCAAACAATTATTACTAAAAATCACCGCTATAGCGAAGATGTTCGTGCTTTTTTCAAAGACAAAATTGGAGCAAACTTCCGCTTTACAGTAGCTCTTCAAAAGTTTTTTAAAGAGAATGTTGGAAAAACATATGAGGACGCGATAACGTTTTGGTATGAAGAAAACGAACGAAAAAAAGATCCTACTTATAAAACAACTATCAGCGCGCAGTTTGAATACAATCGTTTCACTCGCGACTTTTTCGAAGATCCAAATAACAAAGGAAAATCAAAAGCTGATGCTATCGCCGCTTGGAATGAAATAAAAGCAAAACCTGGTAGCAATGCTTATGTTCCTCAAAAAGTAGAAAACTAGTTCTTTTCTAGTCTTCTACTTTTTCAAATAATAGCGCTAACCCTATTCCACCACCAATTCCTAACGTCGCAATTCCATATTTCATATACTCTCTTTGCGCTTGATAAAACAAACGTGTTACAAGCATAGCACCAGATGCACCATACGGATGACCGAGCGCAATTGCTCCACCATTGACATTCAATTTTTCATATGGAATTTGTAACTCCTTTGCACAAGCAACAACTTTTGAAGCGAATGCTTCATTTATTTCAAAATAATCGATGTCCTCTACTTTCATATTCATTTCGTTTAATAATTTGTTCACCGCAAATATCGGACCAGTCCCCGGAAGATTTGGATCCACTCCAACTACAGCACTACGAACGAAACGAAGTACAGGCTTGTATCCTAATTTTCGGGCTTGCCCCTCTTCCATTACAAGAACGGCACATGCTCCATCATTTACACCGCACGAATTACCTGCCGTTACTGTACCATTTTGTAAAAATGCGGGCTTAGTTCTTTTAATCATTCTTTCATACTTCATTTCTCGTTTTATAGCTTCGTCAAAAGATCCATTAAAAGAAAGTATTTCATCTTGTAAATATCCATTTTCTAATGCTTGCAGTGTCCGTTTATAACTAAGACAAGCGTATTCGTCTTGCATTTCTCGCGTTATATTATAACGCTCTGCAACATATTCAGCCGCTATTCCCATATCAGGATCGCCAATTGTTGCCGGTGAAAATCGCGCTCTATTTTGAAAAGGTGATGTACTTGTACTCTCTACTCCCCCTGCAATATAACAATTACCTGCCCCGCCTTGAATGAAATGACATGCGGTGCGAATCGCTTCCAAACCCGCACCACATTGCCGATCAATCGTTACACCAGGAATATGATAGCCAAGTCCTGCCGCTAAAGCAGATAATCTTGCAACATTCCCTCCCAGCCCCACAATATTCCCTAATATGACATCGTCTATTTCTCTCTCAATTCCTTTACTTAAAAATGTAAGAAGCGGCGTTACTAATTGCTGAACTTCATAATCTTTCAACATCCCATTCTTCTTACCAATAGGTGTCCTTTTTGCTTCTACAATAACCGCTCTATTCATATATCTTCTCCCGGTTTTCAATCATATTTTTTGCTGCAATACGAGCGATTTTCCCGCTATTTGTATACGGTAGTTCATCTACAAAATGCCATTCTTTCGGTATTTTAAAAGAGGATAATCGTTGTAAGCAAAAACTTTTTAATTGTTGCCTCGTAGCACTTCCTTTTACGATGGCGACAGGTTTTTCACCCCAGTAACTATCTTTCACACCAATTACAACTATTTCATCAACAGCTGGGTGTTCATGTAATACACTTTCTATTTCTTCTGGAAAAATATTAATTCCTCCAAATAAAATCATATTCTTCTCTCTACCGACAATATAAATAAAGCCTTCTTCATCTTCATAACCTACATCTCGTACTGTCATCCAGCCATCTTCAGTCAACTCTGGAACTAAAACCTGATCCAATATGTATCCCATAAAAAACTGATCACTATTCACATAAACAGTTCCAATCTCGCCTTTCTGTACTTCTTCTCCTGCTTTATTACATATTCGAACTTGCACATTGTGACAAGGTTTCCCTACTGAATTTGGCCTTCTATCACTCTCCTCATCAACAAGTGCTGTTACAAAACTTAGTTCCGATGCACCGTAAAATTCATATTTTCGTGCATAAGGAAATATATTCTTTATTTTTTCTTTCGCTTCAGCTTCCCATTTCGCTCCTGACGAAATAATTTTTATTTCATTTGCTATTACTCTATTTTCTTTATATAAAGATTCTAGCATTGTCGGAACTGTATACATGACCGAGATATGTTCCGTTTCTAACTTATCCAACACTTGATCTGGAATAAACTTTCTCATAACGTGCACCGTTTGCCCTACATATAATGCACTTATTGCGCCATATAAGAAAAGAGAATGAACGAGCGTCCCAGCTATTAAAATAGAATCTTCTTTTTTCATATGAAAGTCCTTTATATTGCAATCAAAGCTATGAACCCACGATTGTTGTGCACGTAAAAATGCTTTTGCTTTTCCAGTTGATCCTGATGTAAACCCCATATAGAACGGAGCATGTTGCACATTTTCTATAGGATAATATGTAGGCAGGTAGTTCTCTATCCTACTTTTCCACTCATCAATTTCTATTACTCTTTCTTCATCCGGTAAATCATTTACCTTATATCGCTCTGTCACAATCATATCCGGATTACTGATTGCAATTCTTTCTTTGAGCTCATCCTGTTTCCACTTTATATCTAATGGCACACAAGCCCATCCGGCCATAGCAGCACCAGCAAATAGTTGTAAAAATTCTATACTATTCTCTAATACAATTGCTATCGTTTTATTCTTCGATTCTTTTTCATTCAACCAGTTTGCTACTTTACACACTGACTCAAACCATTCTTTATATGTTAAAATTCGATCATTTTCCTTTATCGCTATTTTATTTGATTGTATAGAGAGATGTTTTTTATATTCTTTTGTAATTCCCATATAAGTTGTCCTTTCTCTACAAAATAATAAAAAGAAACACGCAATGAACGTGTTTCTTCTCTTTCTTATCCTACATTTGTATATTTCCCACTCTTTAGAGCAGGCGTAATAATATGTTTCAATGAACGATGTAATTTCGTTACAAGAATCGCTGCTATAATCGCTTTTATGCAATCACCTGGTAAAAATACGGCACTTACTTTCATCGTCTGCCATATAGAAACATCCATAAAGAAAGCTTGTACAATAATACCAAATACATAAACTACGAAAATACCACCAATTATATTAATACATAATACCTTTATTATAGAAACTTCACGTAAACGCTCAATTAAATAACCAATGACAAACGCTCCAACGATATAACCGAGTAAATATCCTGCACTTGGCCCAACAAATACGCCTGGACCACCGCGTCCACCAGCAAGTAATGGTGCTCCAACTCCAACTATAAGTAAGAAAATAAGTTGACTTAACGCACCAAGACGTGATCCTAACAATCCACCAGCAAGCATAACACCGAGTGATTGTAATGTAATCGGAACTGGTGTAATAGCAAGAGCAATTGGAGGTATTAACCCTAACACTCCCATAATAGAACTAAATAAAGCGACGAAAACTAAGTTTTTTGTATTCATATTTGCTTCTCCTATTTGTAAACTTAAAATGATTTTCAGATAACATATTATAGGAGTTATATTATCTTTCTATTTAGTCTTTGTCAACTTATTTTAAATATAGGTTTACAAATATTTTTTCAATTATTTCTCTTTATGCAAATGCTCAAGTTCTTTCCGAAGCGCCTGTTTTAAAAACTTCCCAACAGATGTTTTCGGTATTTCTTCCATAAATACAATATCGTCTGGTAACCACCACTTCGCAAACTGTGGTTTTAAAAACTCATATATTTCTTCTTTTGTTACTGTACTATTTTTCTTTTGAACGACGCAGGCAATTGGTCGCTCTTGCCACTGCGGATGAGGAACGGCAACGACAGCTGCTTCAAATATAGCATCATGTGCCATTAATGCATTTTCAAGGTCAACTGAAGAAATCCACTCACCCCCACTTTTAATAACATCTTTCGTACGGTCAACGATTTTCACGCAGCCTTCCTCATCAACCGTAACGACATCTCCTGTATATAACCAACCATCACGAAAACCTTCGACAGTACGATCATCGTTATAATAGCTTTCAGCGATCCATGGTGCTCGTAAACATAGTTCTCCCATCTCCGTACCATCCCACTTCACTTCACCATTTGTACCGACTACTTTCATCTCTACACCAGGAACAAGATACCCTTGTTTTGATCGAATTTCTAATTGCTCTTCATACGATAATTCTGTTTCATAACTTTTTAAACGTGCAAGTGTTACGAGTGGGCTTGTTTCAGTCATACCATATGCATGGATGAACGGAACATTGTGTTTCTGTTCAAATGCTTTAATAACACTCTTCGGTGCAGCTGCACCACCGCATAGTATTCTCGTCATACTAGATAAATCGTAACTATTATTTTCTAACTCTTGTAATACACCGAGCCAAATTGTCGGTACACCGGCCGCTAACGTCACTTTTTCTGATTGAATCATTTCTAATAAAATTTTTGGCGTAAACATCGGTCCTGGAAGAACTTGCTTTGTTCCAAACCAAGTAGCAGCGAAAGGAAGCCCCCAAGCGTTCACATGGAACATCGGTACAATCGCCATTGCCGTATCACTTTCTGATAAAGCAGCTGTATCCGCTAAACCGAGTGCCATACAATGCAAAACAGTACTACGATGCGTATATACAACACCTTTTGGGTTTCCTGTAGTCGCTGACGTATAACACATACCAGCAGGTGTATTTTCATCAATATCTTTAACAAATTGGAAAGTTGGATCGCCTTCTTCTAATAGCTTTTCATAATGATATACAGGCTCCAGTGTAGTGTCTGGGAGTTCATCTTTATCAGTCATAATAATATAGGCTTGTACAGTTGATAATTCAGATTGAATTTTTTCAACGAGTGGTACGAGATCTTCATCAATAAGTAGAATTCGATCTTCTGCGTGCTGAATAATGTATGAAATATGTTGAGGAGATAAACGAATATTAATTGTGTGTAAAACGGAAGCAATACCAGGAATAGCAAAATACGCTTCCACATGTCGATGATGATTCCACGCTAACGTTCCTATACGCTCGCCTTCTTTAATTCCTAATTTTTTTAACGAACTGGAAAGCCTTCTCGTCCTTTCACCTAACTGCTTATACGTTAACGTCGTAACTGTATCATGTGTCCGTGAAACAATTTCTTTCTTTGAAAACAGTTTTTCTGCTCTTTCCATCATGGAAATAATTGTTAGCGGTACATTCATCATCATATTGGTTATATCCCCCTTTAAAGCGTTTTCATTTTTCATTTATTATAACAGACTTCCACAAATGATTACGACATTTTTCTGTATTTTCTGAATTATTTCTTTGGAAATAATTCAGAAAATACTATGAGAAAATATACTAAACTTCCTTCTTACGATATATAAATACCGAAATGAAATAAGAAAAGATATATATGATAACGCCAAATATCGTATATAGAATTGAAACGTATACAGATGAATTTAAATTTGATATTGGAAATTGTTCTATTAGATATCCAATTACACTTTGTAATCCAAAATAAGTAACAAGTCCCCCACATGCACCTCCAATTGTAATAGCATCAGATTTTTCTGCTCCAAAAACATAGAGAAGCGGATAAGCTATTGCTCCGGCATTAAGAATGATGAACGTCCCTAAAGAAACACTCTTAAATATACCATCATCAATTGGTGTATCTGAAACTAAACCATGTACATAAAATATGCCGTACGATAGTAAAGTACCAATAATTACAACTAAAAAATAGAAAAGATAGTGACTTTGTACAATATTATTTCTAGTAACCGGTAAAGTAAGTACATATTTTTCATACCCTGACTTACTCTCATATTTAATAACTTCAAGTGCAGGAATCGCAGCAAATAAGATAATGAACGTAGCGATTAAACGGTACATTGAAGCATTACCAAAATAAAAAACAAATCCCGCTTCCAATATCGCTATTCCCATAAACATAAAGAAAGTTCGATACACTAGATAATAGTTTGTCAATAATAAACCTTTCATTTATTTTTCACTCCTCGTCAATAAAACACTTATTTCTTCTATCGAAATGGTTCTATGAGCAATCCCACTTGGTAATTTATGCACATCTGATACAAGTACATTGAAATAAGAACCATTATT
This sequence comes from Bacillus cereus group sp. TH152-1LC, assembly GCF_027710505.1. Classification (NCBI taxonomy): domain Bacteria; kingdom Bacillati; phylum Bacillota; class Bacilli; order Caryophanales; family Bacillaceae; genus Bacillus; species Bacillus cereus group sp. TH152-1LC. The sequence continues at coordinate 201,327 of NZ_JAQFNK010000006.1, forward strand.
CCTTTTCACCACAACTATATCTTTGTTGATTAAAGTTAGTTGTTCCTCATCAACATCTACAATGGCATAATTGTCCAAAACCTTATCCTTTTCTTCATTCAATAAAATTTCTCCATCTTTTATTACGATAAGGTGACTAGCTATTTTTTCTACATCACTCATAATATGTGAAGAAAGTAATATACCACCATTACTTGTATTCACAAAACTTTTTAATTCCTCTAATACCTCCTCCCTAGATGAAGGATCAAGACCTCCCGTCGCTTCATCTAGAATTAATAATTTGGCATTATGCGACAATGCAACAGCTATAGATAGTTTCATCGACATTCCACGGGAAAACCTACCTACTTTTTCATTAGTAGGTAAAGAGAAAGAATGAACTAATCGGTAAAAATTTTCTCTATCCCAAGATTCAAACATGTTTTCAAAAACCTTATTTAGTTGTTTTATTGTAAGATGAGCTGGGAGATTCATAGCATCAAATACGACTCCAATCTTCCCCTTATTCTTGGCATCTTTATTTATATTTTCTTCACCAAATATTTTTACTGTACCGCTATCTTTAGAAATTAATTCTAGTACTGTTTTAAATGTTGTTGATTTACCTGCCCCATTGTCACCAATGAATCCAACAATTGCCCCTGATGGCACATTGAATGTAACATCTTTTAAAACAACTTTGCTTCCAAATGATTTACTTAAATTTTTAATTTCTAGAATGTTTGACATCATTTCACTCCCATCTTAACTTTTAATAAAATAGATTTTCTCCTATTAAAAATTATCCACTTTATCTCTCACTTTCTTTTTTAGTTTAAAAATAATACGATTGCTATATTCTTTATTCTCTACTAAAATTCGATACATCTCCCACACTCCAACAACACGAACAAAAAGATAGACTCCAATTGCAATAAGTACAACACAGTACGGATAATACTGCACTAATTCTCCTGAAGTGATATTTTTTTCCTCAAACAAAAACGGTATTGCGCCTGCAGCTATAAAACAAAATCCAACAATCATCACTGCAGCATATCTCTTCTTAATACTCGCATATCTGTTTGTCAATTCTTTTAGAAAGTTTTGATCAAATAGTAGCTCTTCTTTTTTCAATACATTGTATTGACTCTCTTCTATCGTTGCAGGTACCATCATTGCTCCAATTCCAAGGACAGCAATGATAATGACAAGGAATGTCGACATTGTTGCATTTTCTTTAAATAATAAATACGGTATTGTAGATAAAATTAGCAAACTAAACCCTAACGCTATATATTTTGAAATCTTTTGCCCGTACACTATATACCCTTCTGCCATTTCCTGACTTACATAATAGCCATCCACATTTTCATTACCTTGCTCAGCAGTTTCTTTTAATAAATAGTCGAGTGATACTTCAAATACATTTCCAATCATTATTAACTTTTCAGTTTCAGGAAAACCTTGACCGTTTTCCCATTTACTAACCGCTTGCCTTGTTGTGTTTAATTTTTCAGCTAATGCTTCTTGAGAAAGGCCCTTTTCCTTTCTTAATTTAAAAAGCTTTTCACCAAATCCCATATGTGTGTCCCCCTTTGTTTTCTTACCTAAATTGTATGTAAACATTACCCTTATCTCTATCTTCCTGCGGTTGCACTTTGTCAACTTACGGTTGCGATTGTGTTAAATAGCGGTTTTGTATACGATTTAGCTAGTTTTCTTTTATGATTATGGTGTGAATAAAAACACCCTATCCCGATAACCAATTATAACAATTAAAGGTAATTATTGTTATAAAAAATAAAAACTCCCTTATTCATTTAAAGGAGTTTTCGATATGAAATATTCCAAGAAGAGCTAATTTTCTTTCTCATATTAATTCACAATTACTTCTATACATTTTTGTATGTTGTGCAACGATTCATAAGCATCCCACACAGTATATGTTGTCATCTCTTTATATAAGGCATATTCATATATATGTAAAATATTACTCCTATTAACTTCCTTAATAAAAACACTTTTCAATAATCATAACGGCTTCTGCTTAAACTTTTCATAATGTCGTACTTTTAATAAAAGGATATTCCCGCAATCTGTACAAATATAAGCATCTACTGGTGAAGATGTGAACATCGTCTCCTTTTTCCGTATTTGTGCATATCCGACAAACTCACCTTCCCCTATGTTTTGAGAACCACAATTAGAGCATGTCTGCACGTCTTTCTGTTTCATGAGAGCACCACCTTTAATCTGTTTCCACTCCCTTCGACAGTTCGCTTCCATTTCCCTTCCAAAAAACCTCTTATTCTCTTACATTTCAACAGGAATCTCAGAACAAACATCGTATATGTACTATGAAATATATTAATTAACGGAGGAATTTTATGAGTACAATTATGACGCTCAATACAGCACAAGAAATAGAAAACGCAGAAATACATATGCTTTCTTCTAGATTAGCGCTACTACAAGCAACAAGTGGAAACCCAATGCAAATACAAATGAAAAAATTCGGGAGCGCCACTGCCTTTTCATCAAAAGTAATTGCTGGTCCGACTTTTAACACCGTAAAAGGTATTACATTTACAAATACAGATGAGATAGATGAAATCATCGCTTATTATCAATCGCTACAAATCCCTTGTCGTTTTGAAATTACGCCCGCTCAAGGTACAACTGAATTATTTCAATACTTATCTCAAAAAGGATTTTCCCAATCCAGCTTCCATACCGCTTTATATAGTATACCGAGAGAAGATCCATCCTTGCTTCCTTCTAACATTTCAGTACGCCAACTGAAAGAAAATGAATTTCATATTTTTGCAGACATATATGTACGTGGATTTAACATGCCATCTTTTACAAAAGATGGCGTCCGTCAAAATAACGAAATTCTCTACAATAAACCCGGTTGGCATTTTTTCATAGCCGAAGTTCAAAACACTCCTGCTAGTATAGGAGTTCTCTATATAAATAACGGTGCTGCTTCATTAGCTGCATCTGCTACTTTGCCAGAATTTCAACGTAAAGGCTGTCATACTGCATTAATTCAAAAACGAATTGAAACAGCTATTGAATCCAATTGTAATTTAATAGTTGGACAAGCAAGGTTCGGTAGCGGCAGTCAAAATAATATGGAACTTGCCCATATGAAAATTGCTTATACAAAATCAATATGGACTGCAAAAGAAATATAATTAACATTCTTTCTCCTTTCATTACAATCTTATACATTCTATGACAATTCCTTTTCTATCCTATTAATCATTTGAATATTCAAACTAAATTTGTTACGCTATTACTAGATACATCATTCAACTTGCAATATGAAAAGTGAATTCTAATCAAACTACAAGGAGGAGAAATGTATGACTAAACATGATCATGGTTTAAAAGAAAAAGTAGAAGGTGCTATTGATAAAGTAAAAGGCGAAGTAAAAGAAGTTGTTGGGAAAGTAACCGACAATAAAAAATTACAAGCTGAAGGAAAATGGGATAAAGTGAAAGGCACTGCTAAAGATACTGTCGGTAATGTAAAAGAGAAAGTTAATGAATATAAAGAGCATAAAGAGAATAAATAAAAAAGAACGAAGATGTATGATGGTGCAAGTAGTAAGTTACTATAGTTTGTATTTTATATTTGCCCATAAAATTATTTTAAAATGACAAAAAGATGCCTGAAGGCATCTTTTTGTCTATAAACAACTATTTTACATCTTACTTTGTGAAATTTGGTTTTAGGTCACCTGTATACGGTTCGTGCTCAACGAAGATTTTTATATCTTTTCCATTCGCATCTTTCCCTAGTCTTGTATACGTAAATTTCTCTTTATTTAACTCTGTAAGTTCAAGGACAGCACCATATTTATTATTTCCTAACGAAACGTGAGCCCTTATTTTATTACCATGTACAACATCAAAGAAACCATAGTCTCCACGACTGTCTCCTGTATTCACATTGAAAAACTCGTATTTATTTGTATTTTTATCATATTTTGCTAGACTGATTAAGTTTGAGTTGTATTTTGTTACGTTATTACCTTGTTCGTCTAATACCACCGTTCCGTTCCATAGTGTACTAGATAAAATTTCATCTCCATCAACGTCTGTAACTATTTTCCCCGTCGAGCTTTCTAAACTTTTATCAGGTCGCGTGAAAGAAAGTTCTTTTCCATCGTAAGGAACATGTTCAACAAACACTTCTACATCATTCCCTTTTGCATCTTTCCCCATTCTTTTATATGTAAATTTCTCCTTATCTAATTGCATTAATTCAACAACTGCCTGATAATTTTGCGTTTCAGAAATTAACACTCTTTTCTTTCCATCATTCGTTATAAAAAAGGTACCGCTATCATTACGACTCTCTCCTGTCTTTGCAGTAAAGAATTCATATCTTGCAGTTTTAGCATCATATTTTGCAAGCCCGATGAAATTTTGATTTTCTTTCGTTACATCATTATGATCTTTGTCATAGACTTTTGTCCCTTGCCAATTTGTTTCACCAAGTATATTAGCTAGTAGTTGCCCTTTCGTTTGTTCAGTTTGTTTCGTTTCTTGTATTGCATTATATAAAAATTGTGCGTACTGTTCACGCGTCACATCCATACTTGGAGCAAATTTCCCTCCTCCTATCCCTTTTGCAATATTATTTGTTTGAACAGCACTAATTGCATTTCTTGCCCATGAGTTCGTTGAAACGTCAGTAAAAGTGTGCTCACTCTTTGCTTTTAAATGAAAAGCATTTGTAAGAACCTGCGCCATTTCTGCACGTGTTAAGGATGCCTTCGGTCTAAAGTTTCCATGCTCATCCCCCTTAAAAACACCCATTTCTGTTAAGGATAAAATTTCCTTTATATAGCTTGTTGAATCTTCACTTACGTCACTGTATGGGTTTTGATAATTTTTGTTTTCTTCCATATTAAAATAACGATACATTAAAGCTGCAACTTGTTCTCGTGTTACGTTATCTCCAAAACCAAATCTTCCATCATCATATCCAAAAATGATTTTCTCACCTGTTAATTGCTGAATCGCCTCATATGCCCAGTGCCCCTTTGGAACATCTTTGAATACACCAGTATGATTCGTGTTTGGTGTAACTGCTTCCGCTTTCACCTCTCCAATCGTTTCACTTAATAAACTTCCACCTAAAACTGCTGATATGATACATGTTTTTAAAATTGTTTTATTCATGGCTTCCAATCCCTTCCTTCATTTAACAAAGAATTACACCACTTTTCTTTCAAAAGAAAATTCTATGTGATCAATTCATGTTATAAATTTTGATTACAGCTAATTGGATACAAAGTGTTACACACCCAAATTTCTTCTTTATAGTATCCATAGCTGCTATATATAGGAATTATAAATAGCAACTATAAATTGCCCATAAATAAATTATTAAAAAAAGATAAAATTAAGATAATATATTTTTAATCTCAATCAAAAAAAACGTTATTCTTTCTCATCTAGCTTGTTAAGAAAGAATAACGTTTTTTAAATTCTAGGGTCCCTTTTGATAAAAAAGAAAAGGTTTATTTTATATGATCAAAAATAATTTCACGGCCCTTTCCAAATAAAACATCGGAAAGAAGCCGTGGCAAATACTTATATTATAATTGGCGGAAATTTACTTCCCTTCACTCTTCTCTAACACATACAAATCTTCTTCAATATTAGATAGTTTCTCTGTTACAAGCTTTCTAGCATCTCCAATTGCTTGATTGTATGCAAATGGTCCTACTAATTTTATCATTTCTTCTATTAATCGTTCTGCTTGAAAACGTCCAATTTCATCTAAATCTTCTTCAACGAAAAATTGCTGAATTTGTGCTACAAGCTCTTCTTTTTTATCATTTGGTATTTTTATATTCATCATCATTTATTACTCCTCTATATGTAAGATAGTACGTTTCTTAACTCTACCATAGAAAAACGCTTTCCAGGACAACTTTTTGTAACGCCTTCTAGCTCCCTATGACCGAGTATATTTTCTTTCTTTATAGCAAACTGCTTCATAAACACTTTACATAAAGAATATAATGCATTCATTTGTGCGGTAGTTGGATCATATTTATCAAAATTACCCGTCATGCATATTCCAATTGTATCTGTATTATTATCTTTCGCATGTGCTCCAATATGTAAACCTCGTCCTTCAACTACAGTACCATTTTCTTCAATAAAATAGTTATAACCGATTCCGCTCCATCCTCTTACTTTTTGATGAAATTCATGTGTTCTATACACATCCCATCCATCTTCGGATGTATGGTGGATAATCAGTTTATTCACTTTTTCTAAAGGAACTAATTCATCTTGAAATGTTAAATTAACACATTTAATTTCCATTTGAACATCCCCCTTACAAATCAATCATCATCATTGTTTTATCATCTGGTCGGATTCTCTTTTCCCCTTCTAGCTCTTCAACAATTGCTACATATTCCTTTATACTATTCTTTCTTATATATGAAACAGTTTGTTCCAGTGGCCAATCTGGGTGGAATAATCCGTCTGAACAAATAAAAATCCCACTTACTTCATCTATATATAATTCCCCATGCTGTAAATAATGTATCGCTTCTTTCATTCCATTTGCAACGGAATACCCACCCTGCATATTTGCAAGATAACGATTATATTTTAACTGTTCCCGCACATCTTGAAAAACATGTTCTTCCGGTACAGATAGTCCCTTTTTACGATCTTCTTCTCTTTTCTTTTTTGCTCGTTTACTAATTCCTTCAACCGTGTCTTTCGTTAATACTTGCATCGTTCCATTTTGAAGTATTGCAACAATCATACAGTCCCCTAATTGCGCATATTCAATTTTCTCACCAACTATTTGGACTGCCGCGATACATGTACACCACAAATGCTCTTTCTTTCTCGTGTCTACTTCATATTCTAACATTTTGCTTTGCAATGCTTCATTTGCCTTTGCAATGGCAACTTGTAAACTATGATTTTCGCGGAATGAATTAAAATAACTTGCAAATAAGTGTGAAGCGATGTATGCTCCATTATGTCCCTTTTCATCTCGAAACGGGACGAGTGGTGTTGCCCCATCACATACACCATAAACCTTATTTTCTTCATTACAAAAATAAGAATCCTCACATTCTTGCTTCAACGGGCTTTTCTGTTGATATGTTTTTATCTTCACAACTGTATCCCCTTTCAAATGATATAATACTCAAATTCTTTTGATTAATCTAATTTTCCGAAATAAACTGTTTTTACCCAAAACTTTCAATATCATATATAATCTTGAAATAATATGAATTTTTTAGTGAAGGACGGGAAAGAGATGGTCAGATTTCTTGGTGTTATTATTGGTTCTATTATTATTGCGATTGCCTTTAATCTTTTCCTTATCCCCCACAAAATTTTAAGTAGTGGAATTGGCGGAATTGCTATTATTTTAGGGATTGTAACGCCTGTAAACACAGGTATTATTAACTTTGTATTAAACTTACCTATCCTTATTTTAGGATACATAGGTCTTGGGAAAAAAGTCATTTTTAACACTGTTATCTCTGTTATTGTATTATCTGTTGCATTATACTATGTTCCAGTGAAAGTCGTAGCAACAGATCCACTTTTATCATCTATCTTTGGTGGTGTCATTGCCGGAGCTGGTATCGGTCTTGTTTTTAACTGCAATGGATCAACTGGTGGATTTGATATTATCGGTATGCTGTTATCTCGCAAACGAGACATTAAACTTGGCGGATTCCTTATTATTTTAAATGCAGTCGTTGTAATCATTGCAGGGTTCTTCTTCACTTGGGATGTTGCTCTTACAAGCTTACTTTCCATTTATGTAACTGGTAAAGTTATCGATGCTATTCATACGAAACATCGAAAGGTTACACTTATGATTGTAACAAATGAAGCAGAAAAAATGAAAAAACAACTCCTTTCAACTGTTGTACGTGGAATTACATTGCTTGATGGCGAAGGTGCTTATTCAAGCGAAAAAAAACGTGTACTTATGACGGTCGTTTCTCGCGAAGAATTAGCAAGTATGAAATTAACAATTTCTGAAATTGACCCTCATGCATTCGTTAACATTACAGAAACGGTTGAAGTATTAGGATTGTTTAGAAAAGGTTAAAAAACTAGGTGAATTTCCACCTAGTTTTTATTTTCCATAAATTCAATTCGATTTCCGAACGGATCTGACACATAAAATCTAATTACATCTGGTCGTGCATGATCATCTATTACTTCAATACCTTGCTTTATTAACTCTTTTTTAAATTCATCTATTTTTAAAACATAAAAAGCTGGATGCGCCTTTTTAGCTGGATTGAAGTTTTGCTCAACTCCGATATGAATCTCTTGATTTCCACACTTAAACCAGCACCCACCACGCTTCTTTAATTCCTCTGGTTTTGGGATTTCCTCCATACCAATTTTATTACTATAAAACTCTCGTGCTTCTTCTTCACAGCCTGCAGGCGCAGCTACTTGCACATGATCAATCCCTTGAATATAATTTTTCATTTTCTCTCCCCCTCTTCTATCCTAATGTTATAAAGAAACCATACTTTTGTAACTTACATAAGATTTATAAAACAATATAAGCTCCCCTTATTACCACCCTATACGCACTTTTCCAAAATAAAGAAAACAAAATTTATTATATAACTTCCATTTTTTATAGAAATACACATTACATCTATATTATAGTTATGAATAGACAAATCTTTTTAGATGCTATTTGTACGGAGGAACTATTATGAGTCGTAAAAAATATTCATCAATTCAAAGAAAACGTCATCTGAACATTTCTGGACGTTTGCGAAACCATATACAAGATCGTTCTTCAGCAGAAATGTACGCATCTCTGTTCGAGCACAATCCTGATAGTATTATTTCATTGAACTTAGAGGGAGTTATTCTACATACGAACCCTTCTGTCGAAAGAATATTAGGTTACACTTCTTTAGAATTAGAACAGAAAAATATTACCTCTATTTTAGAAGCTCATATTTCTGAGCAAGTATTACAAAATATAAAGAATACTAAAGCGGATAATCAACAAGAGTATATGTTATCTATTTATCATAAAAATGGATTCTTATTAGACGTCGTGACTAAACTAGTTCCTATATTGGTCCAAAATCGTCTAACTGGCGTATATGCCATTATGAAGCCTCTTGAAAAATCAGAAAGAATTGAGAACATGCTAAAAGAAAGCGAGAAGAGATTACGTACATTAGTGAACTCCATGCCTGCGTTTGTTATATTTAAGGATCATGAAGGGCGCTGGCTTGAAGCAAATGACTATGCACTTTCTTGCTTCAATTTCCACCATGTACCTTACCACGGGAAAAAAGATAGTGAACTCATTCAATATAATGAAGCGTACCGAGAAGCTTTTTTACATTGTGAAGAAGTTGATGAACTAGCGTGGCAACAAAGACAAATTCTTCATGGTGAGGAATTTATTATTCATAGAGATGATTCCGCCTTAATCTTAAGTATATCGAAAGTTCCTCTCTATCATCCTGACGGCTCGCGTAAAGGTCTTATCGTAATGGGTAGAGACGTTACCGAACTTAAAGAAACAGAAAAGTTATTACGAAAATCAGAAAAGCTCGCAGTAGTCGGACAACTGACAGCTGGAATTGCCCATGAAATTCGAAATCCACTCACTTCTCTAAAAGGTTTTCTAACATTGCTACTCCCTGAAATCAATGAGGAGCAGAAATGGTATATCGATGTTATGTTAAGTGAGATTTCACAGATGGAATCTATTACAAGTCAATTTATGGCGATGTCTAAACCACAAGTATTATCTATCCAAACTTGTAACATACAAACTTTAATTGAAGAAGTAGTTACATTTATTTTACCAACTGCTATTATGCATAGTGTCCATATCATTATGGATCATTTTGATTACAAACATGATATTCAGTGTGATGGTAACCAATTAAAACAAGTTTTTATAAATATATTAAAAAATGCAATCGAAGCGATGCCAAATGGCGGAAATATTTTCATCCAAACAAAACCATTAGATGATACCTTCATCTTAATACGAATTATCGATGAAGGCTGTGGTATCCCAGAAGATCGTATCTCTCGTTTAGGCGAACCATTTTATAGTTTGAAAGAAAAAGGAACAGGACTAGGATTAATGATGTGTTACAAAATAATTGAAGAACATCATGGTAAATTACACATTTCAAGCGAATTAAATAAAGGTACGATCGTTGATATTCAATTACCGCTTTCTTCATCTCATCTTGCAATTCAGTCGTGAATATAAAAGAAGCATCTGCTAATGATGAACAGATGCTTCTTTTATTATTTGTTTTTATAATATTGTATTGCCATACCATTCTTTCGCTTTTTCTACTTCACCCATCGTTAATTGATGACCTCTATTTTCCCAATGCATTGTTACATTAGCGCTTGTATTTTCTAATAGTACCTTCAATTCCTCTGACTCTGCTGATGAACAAATCGGATCATTTGTCCCAGCAGCAATAAACACGGATTTCCCTGCTAAATTAGGTAATTGTGTTCCTCTTCTAGGCACCATTGGGTGATGGAGCACAGCGCCTTTTAATGCATTTTCGTAATGGAATAATAAGCTTGCAGCAATGTTTGCTCCATTTGAATAACCGATAGCTACAATGTTATTTCTATCAAATTCGTATGTTTTTGCAGCTTCATCTAAAAACTCATTTAATTCCTTCGTACGGAAAATCAAATCTTCTTCATCAAAAATGCCTTCTGCCAATCTACGGAAGAAACGTGGCATGCCATTTTCTAATACATTTCCCCTAACATTTAATACAGATGCTTCCGGATCAACTATTTCTGCAAGTGGTAATAAATCTAATTCATTACCACCTGTACCATGAAGTAATAACAACACTGGTTTTGACGTATCTTTTCCTTTTTGAAAAACATGTTTCATCATAATCTTTTTCCCCTTTCAATCACTTTTCGTCTAAATTTCTCATTTCAAATGGTAAAAGTGTTTGTTCAATTTGTTTTCTATGTGTTTCATATTGCTCCGGTAACTTTAATTCCTCACCCATCGTCTCTAACGATTCGTCATGAGCGAAACCAGGAGGGTCTGTTGCAATTTCAAATAAGATTTCCCCGTGTTCTCTAAAATAAATTGCGTTAAAATAATTTCGATCTTGTACAGGCGTTACGTGATATCCAAAACGAGTCACACGCTCTTTCCAATCTAATTGATCAGCATCATCACTCGCTCTCCAAGCAATATGATGAACTGTACCAACACCCATTTGACCACGACCGATTGTTGATAATCTCAAGTCGATAATATTTCCAATATCAGCAGAAGAACGGAATCGAACAAATTCACCTTCTTCTCCAATTTTCTCAAGACCCATAACATGCTCTAACAATTCAGCAGTTTTTTGAGGTTGTGCAGATAAAAGAACAGCACCACCAAATCCTTTAATTGCTACTTCTGGTGTAACTTCTCCAAAACTCCAATTATTTAATTCGCCTTCTTCTCTTTCAACTAATTCTATATGCAAACCATGTGGATCATCAAATTCTAAATACTGTTCTCCAAATCGAGTCATTTTTGTATACGAAACATCGAATTTTTCTAATCTATTTTCCCAAAACTCCATTGCGCCCTTTGGTACGACATAAGAAGTTATTCCTACTTGACCGTCACCAATAATTCCTTGACGAGCACCTGCCCATGGGAAAAACGTAATAATTGTTCCGGGCTTCCCTCCTTCATTACCAAAATAAAGATGGTACGTGCCTGGATCATCAAAATTCACTGTTTGTTTCACTAAACGTAAACCTAACACACTAGCATAAAAATCTACATTTTCTTGTGGGTGTCCTACGATTGCTGTAATGTGATGAATTCCCATCGTTTTCTTTTCCATTTTCTCCGCCCCTTTTTATTCCATTTTAAAAACTTTTATACATTCAAATTCATTATTCATTTTGTCCATACTGCAAAGTAAAATCCATCGTTACGATTTTATCTCGAATTCAAGATATTAATTATAAAATTACACATCAACATCTAATTTATCGGAATTATCTCGAATTCAAGATAATATACGAAAAATATTTTCTCATTCTATAATCACAATAAATCTTGATTTGAACTATTTTTTATCTCGAACTCAAGATTTATTATAAGTTACTTATTTTTCATTGTCAATAAGTCCTTATTTTCATTTTTTAATTAAAAGAGAGTAAACACCAATTTAGTTTACTCTCTTTGCAATTTATTTCGTTTCCTCTTCCAGCACTGCTTCCATCTCATTAAATTCACGATGAATTGCTTTCACTGGTTCTTTCGTTAATAAACTTACAACAATAACAGCTAATAAGCTACAGAAGAATCCAGGTACCATTTCATACATAGTCGCTTTTAAACTTGGAATTTGTACCCAAGTAATAACAACTACTGCACCTACAATCATACCAGCAAGAACGCCCCATTTGTTCGTTCTCTTCCAATATAAGCTTAATAAAATAGCAGGTCCGAACGCTGAACCAAATCCCGCCCAAGCATAACCGACAAGTGTTAGAATTGTATCACTTGGATGATACGCTAAAGCAACTGCAATCATAGCTACTACTAATACTGACAGCCTACCGATAAATACAAGTTCTTTGTCACTTGCGTCACGACGGAAAAATGTTTTATAGAAATCTTCCGTTACTGCACTTGAAATAACAAGTAATTGCGAGGAAATACTACTCATAATCGAAGCCAAAATAGCTGATAATAAAAACCCAGTAATGTACGGGTGGAATAAAATGTTTGAGAATGTTACAAAGACCATTTCTGGGTCTTGTAACGTTGCATTATTTTTAGCGTAATAAGCAATACCAATTAGACCAGTAAGCATTGCACCTATAATTGAAATCGTCATCCAACCGATACCGATTCTACGAGAAGTTTTTAAATCTTTAATAGAAGTAATCGCCATAAAGCGGACAATAATATGTGGTTGACCAAAATACCCAAGACCCCATGCTAAAAATGAAATAATCCCAAGAATTGTAGTCTCTTTAAAAATATCTAAATGCGATGCATCAACTTGTTTAATTGTATTGAATGTTTCTGTTACACCACCCACATCTGTAAAAGCAACAATTGGCACTAATACAAGAGCAATAAACATAATACATCCTTGCACAAAGTCGGTCCAACTTACTGCTAAAAAACCACCGAATAGTGTATAAGCAACTACGACACCGACAGTTACAAATAAACCAATCTTATAATCTAGGTTGAAAGAATTTTCAAACAAACGTCCACCTGATACTAAACCAGCCGACGCATAAAATGTGAAAAATACTAAAATGACGATAGCGGAGACAAAACGAAGTATTTTCGTACGATCTTTAAATCGATTCTCTAGAAAGTCTGGAATCGTAATTGAATCATTTGCCACTTCTGTATACGTTCGCAAACGCGGGGCAATAATTAAATAGTTTGCATAAGCACCTATTAATAAACCTATGGCAATCCATACACTTGATAATCCTGTTGCATACATCGCACCAGGTAATCCCATTAGCATCCAACCACTCATGTCCGAAGCACCAGCTGATAAAGCTGTAACTGCTGGACCGAGTCCCCTTCCGCCTAACATATAATCTGATAAATCGGATGTCTTCTTATAAGACCAATAACCGATATACAACATACCTGCCATATAAATAGCAAGCGAAACCATAATCTCAATCTTCACCAAATCTCTCCCTTAGTTACATAAGCCATTCAAAATTTCGAAAGATGACTTTTTCTATTTTCTTGTTTTCGCTTATGGTTCCCTACCTTAACAAACATTTTTTGTTCTTTCAAGTGAACAAGCCAATTTCACTACATGTAAAAACCTTTATAAACGCCTTTATCCCAGTGGATTACCCGGCTTTCAAAATAAATTAAAGTAAAAATATTCAGAAAATATATCATGCACTTTTTCACTCCTCATTTCCAAATTAAAAAGCCATACAAATGTATGACTTTTAATCTATTAAACATAGCTTATTTTCTATTTACTAGTAGGAAACAGTTCCGAAAGAGGCACCACCCGCCCCACCTCATCTTTAAACACAATATGCTCTCTCGTTAAATGGCGTGGACTCTTTACTCCCGCTGCTGCCGCAAGTGAGAACAAACTATATCTCATACTAACAACATAATTCATTACGCGCCATTTCTTCTCATACGGATCTAACGCTTTTTGATAATGAGGATTCGTCGTCGCCACACCAGACGGACATTGCCCCGAATTACATTGGAGCGCCATAATACAGCCACTTGCCATCATAAACCCACGTGCTGAATTTATAGCATCTGCACCAATAGCTAAAGCAATTGCTACTTTATCTGGTGTAATTAATTTCCCCGATGCAAACACTTTGAATTTGTCCCGAACACCATAATGATTCGCTGTATCAATACATGTCAGTAGCGCTGGAATAAGCGGCATTCCCATACTATCTGCCATCGATTTATACGTTGCACCTGATCCACCTTCTGAACCATCTATTGTAATAAAATCTGGATAGATGTTTAACTCGTTCATCGATTTGAATAAATCTTCCAACGGCTCCTGCTGCCCAATTACAATTTTCATACCGACAGGTTTACCGCCGGTTTCTTGCAACTGCTGAATAAAATAAAGTGTATCTGCTGCATTATTTAAAAATGAAAATCGATTCGGTGAATTAATCGTTTCTCCTTCTCGTACATTTCGAACAGAAGCAATTTTCTCATTTACTTTTTGTCCCTCTAGATGACCGCCACGTATTTTAGCCCCTTGCCCAAATTTCAATTCGAATGCTTTAATATTTCTTTCTTTCGCTTTCCCCATGAATTGCTCCATTGAAAAATTACCATCCTCATCACGGTAACCAAATAATCCTGGACCAATTTGCGCAACGATATTTGCACCTGTATGTAAATGTTCTGGTATTACACCACCTTCTCCGGTATTAATCCACGAACCGCCAGCCATCTTCGCACCAAATCCACTCGCTAATATATAATTTTCGCCAATCGCACCGTAAGAAGTTGCTGATGCTCCAAACATGCCATACAGTTTCCATGGATATTTACGATTTTCACCGACGATAACCGCATCATCTTCTTCATATAACCAAAGATTCGTTGTATCCGCTGTCAATTTTTCTCTTCGTGAAAATAACCCTTCTTTATGAATCACATACTTTTTCCCTTCACGTTCTTGCGCTACATTCACACTTAATTCTTCTGTTAATATCGGAAATAATGTATTAGCAATATAATAACCAGATGTATCAAAATCTCGTTTTGATCCAAAGCCAAGTATTTCAGAACGGTACTTTGCTAAAAACATTACACTTTGAAAATCATACCGTGAAAAAGGCTTTCCATCCGTATCATGATCAAACCAATATTGCCTAAATTCCGGCCCTATCTTTTCAAGTAAATAACGCATCCTTCCTAAGTATGGATGTAGCTTTAATATAGAATGATGCGTCCGTTTTTTAATAAAAAATGTAATAATAAAAAAAATGATTAATAGTAGCATGAATAAGAGCAATATACTAATAATAACGAGTAGCGTTTCACTCATCCCGCTTCCTCCTATGAAAATCCATAATAAAAGGAGAACACCTGATGTGTTCTCCTTTTATCTTTATTCAAATTAATGTAACAAGATGCTCTTTCGCATCATATTCAACTAAACTTTCAGCATTTTTAATTCGATGAACAAAATCTGGATTAGCAATTAAAGGTCTTCCGAATGCGGCTACATCAATCGTTCCTTCTTGCAACGCTTCTTCAGCCTCTTTCGGATTTAAATTCCCTACTCCTACGATCGTACCATCCCAATATTTTCTTACTAATTGATGAAAATTCTTTCCGTCAGCAATAACTGCCGTATAATTCATCGTTGAAGGGTGAATCATCGTTAATCCAACTTCTTTGAACATATTTATAAACGTTTCAATTGCAAGCTCAGGGTTTTCCCACATATAAGTAGGATTATCACCTTTGAAAGCAGAGAAACGAAGAAGTGTTTTATTAGCTCCAACAGCTTCTATTACAGCCGCCGTTACTTCTTTCATAAACGTTAACCTCCCCTTTAAGTCTCCGCCGTATTTATCAGTACGCTTATTTGCAAACTCATAAGTAAATTGATCGATTAAATATCCGTGTGCACCGTGTATTTCTACTCCATCAAATCCAGCTTCAATTGCATTTTTCGCAGCTTGTGCGTATTGACCAATCACTTCTTGTATTTCTTCTAACGTCATTGCTTCTGGCGTATCAAATGGTTTTCGAAAACGCGGAACATTTCCCTCTGCAGCGATAGCAGACGGTGCTTGCGGCATTTGCCCACCAATTATTTCGTGATGACTCATACGTCCAACATGCCATATTTGAGCAATAATCGTTCCGCCTTCTTTATGTACTGCCTCTGTAACAGGCTTCCACGAATCGATTTGTTCTTGTGTATAGATTCCTGGTACTCCTGGATTACCTTTTGCTCTTGGGCTAATGACGATTCCCTCTGTAATAATGAATCCAACTTCATCAGCTGCACGCTTTCTATAGTACTCAACTACATCAGTACCAACTACTCCCGTTTCATGATTTGCGAAACATCTCGTCATCGGTGCCATCGCTATGCGATTACGAAGAGACCAAGATCCAATTTGAATCGGATTAAACAACTTTGTTTCTTCAATATTTTCAAAAGATCCCCAAACGTTTATATTTGTTCCTTCATAAATACTTGCTGCTTTATTATTTGAACTTGCCATTTTTCTTCCCCCTAAAAAGTTCTTACTACAATCGCATCATACTTACTTTTAGATAGTAACGTCAATTTATACGCTTTAAACTCAAAACATTCGAATATTAAACAAATAGAATGCTATAAATAAACTAAAAAAGGTTTCCTAAGTAGGAAACCTTTTTTAGTTGACCATATATGGTTGTCAATTTGTTTATCTCTTTTATATAAACAATTATTATCTCTTCACATATAAAAATTCCTTAGCAGTAGAAATGAGGGTGGTTCAGTATTCTTCTAAAAATAATAACTTATAAACCTAAAACAATGAAAGCCCTACCTCTCTTTCATCCTTACGGCTCCTCGTCCGTGCCAGTGTGAATCAGGATTGCAAAAATCAAGTAACTATTCTATCGAAGTATTTAATTAAACTTCGAACATTCATAAAGAAGTAAAAAATAAAAATGGATTTGATTGTAGTAATAACAAAAGAGGTTAATGCTCTAAAAGTGGTTTGAAAGAGTTGAATGTCTTTGAAATGATTAATTTTCTATAATTATGTTCCCAAAAAATTCAAAATCTTTTTTGGGATGTAATACATTATTTTTAATGAATCTTAACAAAAGCTTTTTATTTGACTTTCTGTGATACCTTCAATTAATCCCAGTTCACTAATCAAAAATTCGTGTGCGTTATCTAACATTTTCTTTTCGCTTGCATTAAGTGCTTTTTCTTTCTGCATACGTAATAAATCACGTACAACTTCAGCACCTTCTTGTATTTTACCCGTCTTTATTTTATCAGTGTTCAATTTATACCTTTGTTTCCACGTAAGTAATCTATCAGATTCTCCATGTTGAAAAATATCCAATATGTGTGCTATTGCCGTTATATCCGTGACTGGTCGTATATTTGAGCTCAATATCCGCCCTGCCGGAATCATTACTTCCATATTACTACCCGACATTTTTATAACATAATACTGTTGTTTTTCTCCTGCGATTTCCTTCTCTTCTACGGCTTTAATTATACCTGCTCCGTGCATTGGATAAACAATGTTATCGCCAATTTGAAACAAATAATCCACCTCCATATATGGTAACCTTCTCAATCTTAACACACAATAGCTTTTTTAGCAAATTTTTATTTTATCATAAAATTATTTTTCATGTCAATCCTTTCGAACTAAGAAAATAAATTCGTAAAATTTCACTAAAAACCCGCAATCTTATTAACTTTTCCACACATATATACATTCTAATTTCACCTGCTCTTTTTACATAAAAAACACATTACTACATAATAAGTAGTAATGTGTTTTTTATACGGAATCGTTAAACATTCCCTATTAATTTCACGCCTATATACTAACCTGCTTACGGACTGTTTCCCTCGCTAAAAGAAAACTCATAATCACTTGCGCGGCTACTCGACTCGTCATATCCCTAAAATCAAGTGTTGGATCAATCTCTACAATATCCATCCCTTGAACGAGCGGTTCTTTACCAAGAAATTCAATCGCATCAAGTAAAGTCGTACTATCCATTCCGCCAGGACCAATTGCTGGACAACCTGGTGCAAATGCTTGATCGAGTACGTCCATATCAAGAGAAATATAAATAGAAGTCACGCCTTGCTTTCTTAATACTTCAATACTTTCCGTGATAATATCTTTGATTTCTCGCTCTCGTACATCTTTCATTGTATACACTGTCACGCCATGTTCTTTTGCATATTCATGGTACGCTCGCGCATTTGAAAAATTGCGAATTCCGATTTGAACGAGTTGTTTTCCTGTAATGACACCGTTTTCTAGTAAACTACGGAACGGTGTACCATTTGATGGGCCACCATCATCTAAATTACGTAAATCATGATGGGCATCAAATTGAATAATCCCGACCTTTCCTTTACTGTTTGCAAATCCTGTTATACTCGGAAAACTAATCGAGTGATCCCCGCCAAGAACGATTGGTATCATGTTCGGATTTACTTTCGTTACATGACCAACTGTTTTCGCAATTCGGTTATGACTTTCTTTTATATCCGTCACATGCATCGTAATATCACCACAATCATATAAAACACTTTCCTTCATATCATGTTCTTCTGTAATTGCGTACGTGCTATATGCATCTAACATCGCACGAATTGTTTTTGGAGCAAAGCTCGCTCCTGAATGACTAATAGATGGTTTAGAAAGGGGTGCTCCAATTAAGGCAGCACCGAATATTTCCACGCCTTCCTCCCAATCTTTAATCATTTCACTCCATTTCGTCACTTCACGATCGATAAACTTTGCATTCTTCTTTAAATAGTGGCCGTGCTCCACGATTGTTCACCTCTTGTATATGCGATATTACCATTTTTCCATACGGTATTTACATGACTTACGCCGTAATGATACGGTACGTAAGCATAATTGTAAGCATCCCATAAAACTAAATCTGCCTTGCGACCAACTCTAATTTTCCCAGCTACGTCACCACGATTAATAGCATACGAAGAGTTAACTGTTACCGCGTTCCAAACCTCTTCTGGTGTCATTTTCAGCTTGAGCATTGCGATGCTCATAATAAGTTGAATATTTTCAGTTGGACAGCTACCTGGGTTAAAGTCTGTAGCTAACGCAACAGCAACACCTTCATCAATCATTTTACGTCCACGAGCAAAGCTTTCTTTATTTAAATAGAAAGTTGTTCCTGGTAATAAAGTGGCTACTGTATTAGAGTTTGCAAGCATTTCAATTCCTTTATCAGAAGCGCCAACTAAATGGTCCGCTGATGCTGCACCAATTTCAGCCGCTGCTTCCGCACCACCAAGAGGGTCGATTTCATCTGCGTGAATTTTCACATCAAAGCCAAGCTCTTTCGCTTTTAATAAAAACTCTTTCGACTCTTCGACAGAGAACACGCCTGTTTCGCAGAAAATATCAACGAATTCAGCTAATTGCTTCTCTTTCATTTCTGGCAGTAAGTCTAACATCCATTGTAAAAATTCTTTTGATTTCCCTTTATACTCTTTCGGAACTGCATGAGCACCTAAAAATGTGGAAACTAAATCAATCGGGTGCTCTTTTTGCAATTGCGCAGTTGCCTCTAATTGTTTCCATTCTGTCTCATCATCCAATCCGTAACCACTCTTCGCTTCTACAGTTGTAACTCCAAAAGATAGCATACGGTCTAAATGGAATTTCGCTTTTTGAACAAGTTCTTCTTTCGACGCCTGTTTCGTTGCATTTACAGTTGAAAGAATACCTCCGCCTTGTTCTAAAATTTCTAAGTACGGCACTCCTTGCAATTTTAGTGCGATTTCATTTTCACGAGATCCACCAAATACAAGGTGAGTATGCGGATCAACAAGACCAGGAGAAACCATTTTCCCGCCGCAATCAATAACTTCTTTCGCTTGTAATCCTTTCGCTTCTTCCACTGTTCCAACGAAAGTAATTACGCCGTTTTCAATTCCAATCACACCGTTTTCGATAACAGGAAGCGTGTTCATCGCTTCCCGTCTTAACAAGCCATCTTCTTGATCCATTGTTAGTAATTGACCGATATTTATTAGTAAAGTGTCCAGCATGTTTTCTCCTCCTTATTTCATCATTGGAATGTTAACGCCTTTTTCTTTCGCAGTTTCCACAGCTAAGTCATATCCTGCATCAACGTGACGAACAACACCCATACCAGGGTCAGAAGTTAATACGCGCTCAATACGTTTTGCTGCCGCTTCTGTTCCATCTGCAACAATAACCATTCCAGCGTGAAGTGAATAACCCATACCAACGCCACCGCCGTGGTGAACAGATACCCAACTCGCACCGTTTACACTGTTAATTAATGCATTTAAAATTGGCCAGTCTGCTACTGCATCACTACCGTCTTTCATCGCTTCTGTTTCACGGTTTGGAGATGCTACTGATCCGCAATCTAAATGGTCACGGCCGATAACGATTGGTGCTGATAATTCACCACTTGCAACCATTTCATTAATGATGCGACCAAATTTCGCGCGCTCACCGTAACCAAGCCAACAAATACGTGATGGAAGACCTTGGAATTCAACTTGCTGACGTGCCATACGAATCCAGTTACATAAATGCTCATTATCAGCGAATTCACGTAAAATAACTTCGTCTGTTTTATAAATATCTTCTGGATCACCAGAAAGTGCCACCCAGCGGAATGGTCCTTTTCCTTCGCAGAATAATGGACGGATAAATGCTGGAACGAATCCTGGGAAATCGAATGCATTTTTCAAGCCTTCATCGAAAGCAACTTGGCGAATGTTATTTCCGTAATCAAATGTAATTGCACCTTTTGCTTGCATTGCAAGCATTGCTTCCACATGTTTTGTCATACTTTCTTTTGATAATTGTACGTAACGTTCTGGATTTTCTTCACGAAGTTTTGCTGCTTCTTCTAACGTGTAACCTACTGGAATATAGCCGTTTAATGGATCATGAGCAGATGTTTGGTCCGTAACTAAATCTGGCGTAATATTACGTTTCACTAGTTCTGGTAAAATCTCTGCCACATTTCCTAATAAGCCTATAGAAATCGGTTCTTTCTTCTCTTTATACTCATTCGCAACAGTTAACGCTTCTTCTAACGATTCTGTATACATATCACAGTATCTCTTTTCAATACGACGATCGATGCTGCGCTTATCAACGTCAATAGCAATAACAACACCGCCATTCATCGTTACAGCAAGAGGTTGTGCACCACCCATACCACCTAAACCAGCAGTAAGTGTTACTGTACCTTTTAATGAACCATCGAAATGTTGACGTGCCGCTTCTCCAAACGTTTCATATGTTCCTTGTAAAATACCTTGTGTTCCAATATAAATCCAACTACCTGCTGTCATTTGTCCGTACATCATAAGACCTTTTTTCTCTAGTTCACGGAAGTGATCCCAGTTCGCCCACTTCGGTACTAAGTTTGAGTTCACTAAAAGTACGCGAGGTGCATCTTCATGTGATTTAAAGATTGCAACTGGTTTTCCTGATTGAACAAGTAATGTTTCATCGCTTTCTAACGTTTTTAATGAATCTACAATCGCCTGATAGCTTTCCCAGTTACGAGCTGCACGGCCAATTCCGCCATATACAACCAATTCTTCTGGTTTTTCAGCAACTTCAGGATCTAAATTGTTCATTAACATACGAAGTGCAGCTTCTTGAACCCACCCTTTCGTTTGTAACTCAGTACCTCTTGGCGCGCGAATTGTTTGTTTTACTTTTTCCATTTCAATCTCTCCCTTTTTCTCATTTTATAGTGCTGCGTTTACATCTAATCTTTCTTTTATCGAATAATTCGTTTTTAACCAATACGCAATATTTTCAATATCCGTTGAGAATATACGGTCATTAGTAATAGAAGGTACTTGCTGACGACCTTGATGGTAGAAGCTCTTCGTCACTGTACTCATGTTTTCAATACCGCGATATTCTGCCGCTTGCATCGCACAAATCATTTCAATTGAAAGAACACGTCTTACGTTTTGAATAATTTGATGCGCATGGCGTGAAGCGATTGTTCCCATACTTACGTGATCTTCTTGGTTAGCTGATGACGGGATTGAATCAACACTCGCCGGATGTGCTAACGTTTTATTTTCAGAAACAAGTGACGCTGCTGCGTATTGCATAATCATTGCACCAGACTGAAGTCCTGGTTCTGGACTTAAAAATGGGGGTAAATCATTTAATTGCGGATTTACTAAACGCTCAATACGACGCTCTGAAATATTTGCAAGTTCCGCCATTCCTACTTTTAAGAAGTCCATCGCAAATGCAATCGGTTGACCGTGGAAATTACCACCCGAAATTACTTTTTCTCCGCCATCAAAGATTAGCGGATTATCTGTTGCAGCATTCATTTCAATTTCTAATTTTTCTTTCACATAATTTAAAACTTGCCAAGAAGCACCGTGTACTTGTGGGATACAGCGAAGTGAATATGCATCCTGTACTCGTAGTTCTCCTTGCTTTGTTGTTAACTTACTATCGTGAAGGATGTCACGAATTCTGCTCGCTACTTCCACTTGCTCTTTATAACCACGTGCTTTATGAACATTTTCATCAAATGCATCAATAATGCCTTGTAACCCCTCAATTGTCATCGAAGCAATGAATTCAGCTTGATAAGCCGTTGCTTCTGCTTCTATATAAGAAAGAACTCCTTGAGCTGTCATCGCCTGCGTACCATTGATTAATGCAAGCCCTTCTTTCGCTTCAAGCTCAATCGGCTCAAGACCTTCTTCTGTAAGAGCCACCATCGCATGAACGCGTTTCCCTTTATAGAACACTTCACCTTCGCCTAATAATACGAGCGCAAGATGAGATAAAGGCGCTAAATCGCCACTCGCACCAAGTGAACCTTGTTGCGGAACGACTGGGTGAATTCTACGATTTACAAACTCAAGAAGCATATTTACAACAAGCGGTCTAACACCGGATACGCCTTTAAGCATCGTGTTCGCGCGTAAAATTAACATACCGCGTGATACTTCTTCAGGGAATGGATCGCCTATCCCGCATGCATGTGACTGAATTAAATTGTGTTGAAGTGCCTTGACATCATCTTTTTGAATAAGCATGTCACTGAACTTTCCAAATCCAGTTGTAATACCGTAAACGACTTTTCCATCCTCTACAATTTTCTCAACTACTTCGCGGCACTCTGCCACCTTTTGCATACTATTTGGACAAGCTGTTACACCTTCCCCTTCAAGTAACAACCTCTTCATTTCTTCAATTGTCAATGTGTGTCCTGTTAACGTAATCATTCTTTTTTCCTCCTTAAAAAGGCAAAAGGGGACCTTATCTTTTTAAGACAGACTTCTGTCCTAAAAAAGTAAGGCCCCCTTCTAACTAATAGACTATGGGCAAATCATATGTGATTAATTCCTAAACCAATCGCCTCATGCTCAGATCCTTTTACAGGTGCACCAATCGTTCCATATAATGCAACAGCAACCCATTCGCCTTCTTTTTTTCCGTCGTATGGTGTACCGCGCACAATCGCAAATCGAAGTCCTACTGTACGAAGAACGTCTGCTAACTGAATTTGACCTCTCGTCACTCCGTACAAAGCTTCCATAATTGCATGATAAAGTGCATGTGTTTCTCTGTAAACGTCTGTTTCAATAACTTGGTTGCTCTTAGCCGCTGTTTCCATTGCTGCTACAACTTTTTGCGAATTCATCGAACCCACTTTCCCCGTACAATACTTCCAACCTTTTGGAATAGATAATACAGGGCTTTCATTCTCATCCGCAAGTGCCAACAGCATGGCCATACGACCAATTCGATGTGTTCCTTGAAGAAGCATGTGACTCTCTCATTTCTTTTAATTATTTGAATATTTCTTAATTTAAGAATATATGAAAACGGTTAAATCGTCAATAGTTTAAACTCACATTCAAATAATTTTTTCATCTCCTCCATTTGTGTACACAAATAATTTACACAAATTTTCCAGGCGTGCTATAGTCTCACTAACAGATGCAAAGGAGCGATATTTCAATGACGAAGCGAAAAGATATTCATTTTCGAATTGAAGAAAAATTACTTGAAAGGTTTGAATCTGCACTCCAATATGAAGATTTAAAGAAAACCGACGTATTAACACATGCGATTCAGCAATTTTGCACGAAGGTGGAATGTGAAAAAATGAATGATGTAAAACGCCAATACAACGTAAGCAACCATTTACAAACTCGTATCGATACGCATAAACATTACGAAGAAAAACAAGTGAATTTAGATGAATTCGTCATGGAACACTTACAACTTCAAGGAGACGAAAAAATATTAGAGGTTGGATGCGCTAACGGGAATTTTCTTTCTCTTTTACAAACTAACGGTCATAAAGGACAACTAACCGGTTTTGATCAATCGAAAACGATGCTTTCTGAAGCTGCAATAAAAAATAACATAATTGAATGGAGATTAGGTGATGCTGGTAATCTTCCTTTTGAAGCTAATTGCTACGACTGGATCGTCGCAAGACATATGTTATATCACATGAAAAGTGTTGAAAAAACAGTTCAAGGATTCCATAAAGTAATTCGTCCTGGTGGCTCACTTTTAGCTACAACAAATTCTGACGTTACATTACCTCGTATAGTTGAAATGTGTAACCGCATGTTAGACGCATTTGATTTACCGAAAACAACATCATCAGTCACTCCATTTTGTTTAGAAAATGGTAAAGAGATATTACAGTCTGTTTTTCCAACTGTCGAAGAAATAGTTATTCATAATGCTCTCGTTTTTCATCATGCTACTCCGATTGTAAACTATATTTCTAGCATGTTTCCATCCCTAAATATACCTGATAATACATATCTTCACGCCGAAATGAAGGAATGGCTAAAAGAAGAAGTAGAAAATGAATTGTCACTTCATAACGGTATATGGCGCGATCCGAAAACGTTAGCCATTTATCGATGTAAAAAAGAAAAAAGCTAGTAAATGCTAGCTTTTATACATTCTCAGGCAAAAGCTCCTCCATCATCATATTGCCCTTACCACCATAAAAATTTATATTATGTTTGTTCGCTACTCCACAATAAGAGGCAATCGCTATTCCAAATGGTACAAATGCATGCCCCTGTGCTGTAATAATATTTGAGTGTTGCACAATTTCTTCATATACAAAATTTTCTACTGGAAAACAATCTAATTTTGATAATCCATAGTCACCGTATACGAGATTGCTTTGAATAAGCCTGCTTTTGCCAGCGCATATGGCCCAGCACAAATAGCAGCTACTAATTTTTCTTGTTTATGAAATTGACGAATGACTGAAAAAAGTACTTCTGCATCTTTCATATGTATTGCATCTCCACCCGGAATAATAATCCCCTCAAATTCTTCTACACGCACTTCACTTAATTCTATATGTGGTTGCACTTGCAAACCTGTTTCACTTATAATCAATTCTTTTGTTACACTCGCTGTAATGATTTCAAATTTATTTTTCAGCAGCGCCGTAGCTACCGTTATTTCAAACTCCGCAAATGTTGGGTACACAAATAAAAGTATTTTTTTCATAACCCTCTCTCCTTCAACCATTTCATAAAATATTCCTCTAATTCGTCCACTGTTAATCTATTCGTGTCCACATAAGTTACAGAAAATTGTTTATACCAGTCTTTTTCAGTTTCTACTAATCTAAATTGCTCATCAAATGTACTTCTGTTTCTTGTTCTATCGTTATTTTTTCTATTATATACATTCTTTTTCGTCACATCTAAATAAAAAATCGCATCTGAACGACATTCTCTTAATCGATATAATTCAGCTTTCAATTCAGCTTCTATATCCCACTCTTTCTCTATAATCGTTGGATAAAAAAGTGTATAGAACAGGGTGTCTTCTGGTCCACGATCAAAAATAACGACTGAATCTTTCACATTTTGAAACTCCTTTATTTTTGCTTCCATAAACATTTTTTGATTTATAATAAATCCTTCTTTTGAATTCATATCCAAATTTAATTGTTTTCGTTTTTCTACAATTGGATAAGGATTTTCATATATAACTGAAAGTCCACATCGCTCTAACCTTTTAGCCAATGTTGTTTTTCCGCTTGCCATCGGTCCTTGGAGTGAAATTACATATGCCATTCCTCTCATCCCCTTACGCTTTCGTACATCTATAATATACAGAATTTTGAAAACCATCAACAATATATATATCATCTTGTTTCTTATTCTTATCTAACTTATAATAAAAAATAGAGATTATGACGGACGCATCGATAATGTAAGCTTGGAAATCCAAGCTTACATTATTTTTTGCTTTCCCTTTTCTAATAAAAAGAGTATACTAGTTTAGAACGTATGTTCTTAATTATTACATACAGTAAGGAGATAGAACAATGGTATACGACACAAAAGCAATTTCTTGGAATGAGTCTTTAAAACAACTTCAACGCCGCTATACAAACAAACAAGTTGACCGAAAAGAATTTGAGGATATTGAACTGATGGAATTCTTCCGCGATAACGACTACATTTCTTTACCTACACATATAAGCGGCCTATCAACAGCACGTTTTACTTCTTACTCTATTTTCACAACTGAAGATAAAGATCGTAAAGTTGGCACATTAATCATTGAATATGTAGAAGATGATAGTAACAATTTATGTGTTGAACAACTATACTTCGTTTAAATGATAACGCTTGGTCAAAATGACCAAGCGTTCTTGCTTTCTATGAATCTCACTGTTTATAATATGAATAATAGAAAACCGCAATCATTAAGGGGGGATACGCTTGCTCGAAGGATGGTTCAGTTGGTTTATTGTGCTATGGACTGTTATTTTATTAGGACTTATGTCTATCGGTGGATACTTTATGTTCAGAAAATTTTTAAAACGACTACCAAAAGAAGATGGTATGTCTATATTAGATTGGGAAGAGCACTATATTAATAAAACTAGACATTTATGGGATGACGAACAAAAACAATTGTTAGAAGAACTCGTAAGTCCTGTTCCAGAACTATTTCGCGATGTTGCTAAATCAAAAATTGCTGGTAAAATCGGAGAACTGGCATTACAAGAAAAAGCCTCTCAAATTACACAAGATTTAATTATTAAAGGATATATTATTGCTACACCAAAGCGCGACCATAAATTTTTAGTGAAAAAATTACAAGAAAAAGAGATTGATTATTCTCATTATGAATCTTTACTAACAAAATCCTCCTCATAAAAAAGATTGCTAGCTTATAGCAATCTTTTTTAACTTACAGTTACTGATTTTACGGCTGTTAATCTAGCTTCTGCCAAGTCTATTTGTAATCCGACTGCACTTATATAAATCGTATCGCCTGTGCCTGTAATATTCACTTGCGTGGATGTCGTATTTGATGCAATAGAACCTGTTGCATTTACATTTGTAATATCAAACTCAGCTCTCGCATTTGCGTTTGTAGTTGTTCCAGAAAAATTACGATCTGCAAAACTACCAATTGTATTTAAATTCCCATTAATATCATTTACTTGCCCTCTAAAAAAGTTTCCTATTGGATTATTTGGTCCTGTTAATGTCACAGAGTTCAATTGAAAATTATCACCTGTAAAGTTCGGATCACCATTCATCGCCATTACAAAAGCTCTTGCTCTTGCTGTCACTGTCCCTGTAGCTGGTGTGAAAAATCCAGAAAGAGTTTGTGGTGTACCCGATAATAAAAAACCTGGAAATAAACTCACATTTCTCACCGGATATGAGGAATCACGATATACAACAATCAACGACCATCCAGCACCATATCCAACCGGCTGACGCGTAGGTAATCTCGTTACGCTATATCTTCCTGCTGCTCGATTGGGTAATCCTTGTAATAAAGATGTAACGTCTGCTGCTCGATTATAAACATTGGCTATAAAAGGTAAATTCGTCCCTTCTGATGACCATGCTGAATTAATTGTCACTTGTGTACTCGTTCCGTCTGGCGTAACTAAATTTGGTGGATTCGCATCAACAACAGTGGTTGTAACAGCCGTATCCAAACCACCTGACCAAACAAGTAAGGCAAAATCTACAACCGCTGTAGCTGGAACAATAGTAGTTGATGGATTTAATTCAGCCCATGAACCATCTAACGTCCAATCATTCGTCGTACCTCCAAATGTATTTGGATCTGTCGATGAAGGAACCCCTCCAAAGGTTAAGTCAGTATTTAATGTAATAAGTGCATTGTAAGCAAAGTTTGTATTAGCAGTACCACGCATTCCCATCGTATTGCCCGTATGCATCATGAATAAATTATCATTTTTACCGTAAGCTCGAACGAAGGCCAATAAAGATCACTCCTATTATTTTATAAAAGGGATTTTTCACTAACATTTTCAATTACTTTAACTTACAGTTACCGATTTTGTAGCAGATAGACGCGCCTCTCCTAACTCTATTTGCAAACCTACAGCACCAGCATAAAGATAATCAAATGTATTTGGGATATTAACTGTCGTAGAAGTTGACCCAGCTGTTAATACACCGTTCGCTGGGACATTCGTCACATCAAATTCAGCACGCCGATTCGTTGCAGCAGTTCCAATCGGCATATTTCTATCTGCAAAACTACCAATTGTATTTAAATTCCCCACATAATTATTGACTTGCGAAGTGAAAAAATTAGGATTGGCATTATTAGGACCCACAAGCGCTGTACCATTTAACACAAATGTATCTGCTGTTGCATCTGTATCACCATTTAACGCCATTGTAAATACACGAGCGTTAACCGGTGCTGTAGCGGGCGTGATAAAATTAGAAATCGTTGCTGTCTCACCCAATGTAGAAATGAGTAAACCAGTATATAAACTAACATTCCTAACAGGATATGAATTATCACGATATACAACAACTAACGCCCACCCTACTCCTGTTCCTTGCAAAGGTGGATTTGCCGTTGGAACACGTTCTACAAAATAATCACCTAGAGCACGATTAGGAAGCCCTTGAAGAATACTTGTCACATTAGCTGCACGTGTATAAATCGTACCTTGAAATGTCCCACTCGATCTTGTTTCTCCCCACGCAGGTGTACTTGTAATAGTGTGAGTCACATCATCCGGGGTTCTAAATGTTGGAGTATTCGCATTGACTACTGCTTCTGTTACAGTCCCCCCTAATGTTCCTTGCCAAACTAACATTGCAAAGTCGACCGTAGCCGTTATTGGTACATCTGTTACAGATGGATTGAGCCTCGTCCATGATCCATCTAAAGTCCAATCATTTGTCGTTCCTGCGAAGGTATCAGTATCTGTTGAGGATGGCACCCCAGCAAAACTCAAATTTGTATTTGTAGAAATTAATGCGTTATATTGATATGCAGTAGCTGTCGTAATACCACGCATCCCTAACGTATTTCCTGTATGCACCATAAAAAGCGAATCCGTTTTTGTATATGTTTGTACAAAGGCCAACAGCCTCACTTCCTTTCTATTAAAAGTAATATTTTCTCGCTATTTCATTTAATGCGAGCAAAACGAAAAAGTTCCATTTATATACATACGAGCTAATTTAGGCAAAAAAAAGCCTTTGCCTATTCCTATTCATTTATATTTGAATAGGATGCAATGACGAGCACATTTTTCATATTTTTTTACAAATAGAACGAGTTTTTAATTTTGAATTGATGCTATTTGTAAATATCTAACTATCGATCGGATTTAAATTTATTGAGAAAGGACGAATCTAATGGCAATAGCAACAATAGGAAGTCGTTTAACCTATACAATCGTTGTCCAAAATACTGGAACACTGCCTGCCCAAAACGTTACATTTACAGACCCCATACCAGCTGGCACCACTTTCGTGCCAAACAGTGTAACTGTTAATGGTACTCCAACAGCCGGCGATCCCTCGACTGGTATTCCTATCAATAATATTCCTGCTGGTGGTTCTGTTACAATTACTTTTCAAGTAGATGTAACTAGTATTCCTACACCACCTGTCGCTAGTAACATAGCATCATTTGGATATGAATTTCAACCTGCACCTAACGCACCCACTATCACACGTACAACAACCAGCAATATAGTTGATACAGATATTTTCACAGCTAATGTCGCATTAACAAAAGCAGTAGATAAAACAATTGCTACCGTCGGTGATACGATTACGTATACAATTACCGCTACAAATCAAGCTCCATTAGCTGCTAATAATGTTATCATTACAGATACACCTCCTGCCGGCACATCTTTCGTACCAGGTAGCGTTACAGTTAATGGTACTTCCACTACAGATAATCCTGCTACCGGTATAAATGTAGGAACGATTGCTGCAAACGGGAATGCTACAATTACGTTTCAAGTTCGAGTTAATACCCTACCTACACCAAACCCTATTCCAAATAGTGCCACTTCAAGTTTTCAATATAATCCACCAAACCAACCACCAATTAACAGAAACTCTACAAGTAATATAGTTGAAACACAAATCAATGCTACTATCATTAATCCGACTAAAAATGCAAACCAACAAATTGTGAATATTGGTGACATCATTACGTATACGATTACTGTTCCAAATAACGGTAATATTTCAGCAACGAATGTTTCTATCACTGATCCTATCCCTACTGGCACTACTTTCATTCCAAACAGTGTTACAGTGAATGGAACGACACAATCCGGCGTAACACCAACAAATATTCCTTTAGGTACGATTCCTGCTGGTCAAACTACAACTGTCACATTTCAAGTTCAAGTCACTTTTCTTCCAGATAATGGAACGATTACTAACGAAGCAAATATAACATTTACGTCGCAACCGAACCCTACTGAACCTCCAACGACAACTACGACAACACCACCTCCAACAACTACTTCTGTACGAACTGCAATTGTAAATCCAACAAAAACTGCTAGTCCACAAATTGCTGATATTGGTGATATTATTACGTATACAATTACTGTACCAAATACAGGAAATATCGCTGCGACGAACGTTATTGTAACTGATCCTATTCCAAATGGCACTACATTTATTCCGAATAGCGTTACAATTAACGGCGCTTCACAACCTGGTGTAAATCCTGCTGGTGGTATACAAATCGGTACGATCGCTGCTGGTACAACCGCTACAGTTACATTCCAAGTTCAAGTTACTTCTCTCCCAGAGAATGGCCTAATCCGAAATATCGGAACTACAACATTTACGTATGAACCAGATCCAACAAAACCACCTATCACAACAACAAATCCTACACCACCTACCACTACTCCTGTTAACACCGCTATTACAAATCCTGTTAAAACGGCAGATAAAACTGCTGTTGATATTGGTGATATTATTACGTATACGATTACATTTACATTTACTAATGATGGTACGATTCCTGCTACGAATGTAGTTTTTAATGATACAATTCCCGCTGGGACAACATTCATTCCGAATAGCGTAGTCTTAAATAATGATCCCGTCCCAAATTCAAATCCAGCACTAGGAATTCCAGTTGGAACCATTAATCCTGGTGAAACGAAAACACTCTCATTTCAAGTTCTTGTTACACAAGTACCTGCTGGCGGTGTTATTACAAACGAAGCTTCAACGACATATACGTATCAGCCAGATCCAACAAGGCCTCCTGTTACAACAACCGAACCGACAGCACCTACTACAGTCGCTGTTAATACCGCTACGGTTAGCCCTACAAAATCTGCTAATCGGAATTTCGTTGACATTGGTGATGTTATTACGTATACAATTAGTTTACAAAATAACGGCACTGTTCCCTCTACGAATATTGTACTAACAGATCCAATTCCAAACGGCACAACTTTTATTCCAAATAGCGTCACGATTGATGGTGTCTCACAGCCTAACAGTAACCCTGAAAACGGTATATCAATCGGCACTTTAAATCCAAATCAAGCAAAAACAATTACATTCCAAGTTCAAGTTACAAGTGTGCCACCAAATGGCCTTATAGAAAACCAGGGTATTGTATCATTTAATCATATTGTAAACCCAAATGAACCCCCTGTTACAAAAACGACCCCTACTCCTAAAACAGAAACTCAAGTTGGGACTGTTGTTACAGCACCTACAAAATCTGCAGACAAACAAGTTGCTGATTTAGGAGATACAATTACCTATACGGTCACGTTTACAAATAACGGGACAGTTCCAGCTACAAATGTAGTCATTACAGACCCTACTCCTAACGGGACTATTTTCGTTCCAAATAGTGTTACGATTAATGGCGTTTCGAATCCTGGTTCCGATCCAGAACTCGGGATACCACTTGGCACTATTTCTGTTGGAGAAACAAAAACAATCACCTACCAAGTTGTCGTTACAAATTTACCACCTGATGGAATAATTAGAAACCAAGCATCCTTCACTTATCAATATCAACCAAATCCGAGTGAGCCTCCTGTTACAACAACTACTACAACTCCAAGTGTGAACATCCCAATTAACAATCCAAATCCGACGACTACAAAATCTGTTGATCGACAAATTGCTGATTTAGGAGATACGATTACTTTTACCGTAACATTTCAAAATAGGGGGACCGTGCCCGCTACAAATGTTATTGTGAAAGATATACTTCCATCCGGTGTTTCATTCGTTCCTGGTAGCGTTGTCGTGAATGGAACATCCCAGCTTGGAGAAAATCCCGAAATTGGTATTCTAGTCGGCACTGTAAATCCTGGTCAAAGTATTACAGTTACATTCCAAGGTGTAGTAAATAGCATCCCGCCCGGGGGAGTCATTAGAAACCAAGCAAATATAACATTCACATATGAGCCAAATCCGAATGAACCTCCTGTTACAACAACTATTACAACTCCTGAAACAGAAACGGCAGTTAATACAGCAACACTACATCCACAAAAAACAGCTGATCGCTCCTTCGTTGCATTAAATGATATCATTACCTATACACTCTCATTTCAAAACACCGGTACTGTCCCTGCTACGAATATAACCGTGATTGATTCTATCCCTACTGGTACTGTATTTGTTTCAGATAGTGTTACAATTAATGGTATTCCTCAACCAGGAACCAATCCAGCATCAGGAATTTCACTTGGAACTTTAGCGCCGTCCGAACGAGCGACGATTACTTTCCAAGTACGAGTAGTAAACATCCCTGCTAGCGGCGAAATACGCAATCAAGGAAGTGTCACATTTAATTATCAACCGGATCCAAATTTACCTCCCGTCACAAAAACAGAAACGACTCCTGAAACTACGACTCCTATTCAAACTGTAGTCATAAGTCCAACAAAAACTGCAAACCTTACGTTTGCAGAAATTGGTGATATCGTAACTTATACTGTCACATTTACAAACCAAGGAACCATCCCTGCTACAGGTGTAACAATTACAGATTCTTTGCCACCTGGTACAACTTTTGTTACGAATAGCGTTACAGTAAATAATATTCCTCAACCTGGCGTAAGCCCAATCACAGGTATTTCCGTCGGTACTGTTAACCCTGGCGAAACTGTCACGGTTACGTTCCAAGTACAAATAAATGCTATTCCACCTAACGGAAAAATAGAAAATACGGCCGTTGTAACCTATATTTCTCAACCTAACCCTAGTGAACCACCTATTACAACGACAGAAACGACTCCTACTGTTACTTTACCGGTTCGTACCGCTAACCCGAATCCGCAAAAAACAGTAGACCGTGAGTTTGCAAGTATTGGCGATACACTCACTTATACAATCACCCTTCAAAATTCTGGTAATATACCTGCAACTGATGTCATTATTACAGATTCTATCCCTACTGGAACTACATTTATTCCTGGAAGCATTACGATTAACGGTATTTCACAACCTGTCTTGACACCTGAAACAGGAATCCCAGTTGGCACATTAAATCCTAGACAAATAGTGACTGTTACTTTAGAAGTACAAGTAACTGCTCTACCACCAAATGGTATTATCTCAAATGAAGCAAATGTCACTTACACATCTCAACCAGACCCTACCCTTCCGCCTATTACAACAACCACACCTACTCCAATCGCAGAAACAATTGTACAAAATGCA
Source organism: Bacillus cereus group sp. TH152-1LC (assembly GCF_027710505.1). NCBI lineage: Bacteria > Bacillati > Bacillota > Bacilli > Caryophanales > Bacillaceae > Bacillus > Bacillus cereus group sp. TH152-1LC. The sequence goes on from NZ_JAQFNK010000006.1 coordinate 235,652, forward strand.
GAGTTAGAGTCAACTAAAACAGTAGATTTATCAGTTGCTAACATTGGAGATGTACTCACGTATACAATCACTCTTGAAAACATCGGAAATATTCCTATGACAAATGTATCTGTCATTGATCCACCACCAGTAGGTACACAATTTATTATAGATTCCGTTACAGTAAATGGTATTTCACAACCAGGTATTGATCCAAGTGTCGGAATACCTATCGGTACTATACAACCGAATCAAATAGTAAACATCACATTCCAAGTAACGATTACAAATATACCGCCTAACGGGGTTGTTACAAATGTTGGTTCAGTCAACTTTACATCTCAGCCTAATCCAAATGAACCTCCTATTACAGAAACAGAGACAACACCACCAGTTAATACTGAAATCATTAATAGTATTATTAATCCATCGAAAACAGCTGATCGAAACAACGTTGATATAGGTGATATTATTACGTACACCGTTACCTTCCAAAACTTACAAACTGTACAACTGACAGACATCGTTTTTACAGACCCCATCCCAACAGGAACTACTTTCATTCCAAATAGCGTTACAATTAATGGTGTACCAACTAGTAATGTTGACCCAGCTCTGGGCATCCCTCTGGGCACATTAAACCCTAGTCAATCAGTTGTTTTAACATTCCAAGTTCGCGTTGTTTCCATACCACCTAACGGAATTATTGTAAATGAAGCTACTATCACCTACACATTCCAACCTAATCCTGGAGAACCACCAGTAACAGTAACTACTCCAACGCCCCCTACTACTACAAATGTCAACACAGCGACAACGAATCCTACAAAATCCGCTGATAAAGCATTTGCGTTATTAGGTGACACAATCACTTATACAATCTCCTTACAAAATACAGGAACTGTCCCTGCCACGAATGTACTTGTAACCGATCCTATTCCAGCTGGTACTACTTTCATTCCAAATAGTGTAATGATTAATGACGTGCCACAACCAGGTACCGTCCCTAGTTCTGGAATTCTTATTGGTACATTAGAACCTAACACCTCGGCCGTCGTAACTTTCCAAGTACAAGTAACATCGATACCGCCGACAGGTTTTATTGAAAATGAGGGCACCGTTTCATTCCAATATCAGCCAGATCCAAACTTACCACCTGTATCTATTACTACACCTACACCTGCTACAAAAACTCGAGTAAGTGAAGTTACCATTAACCCTAACAAGCAAGCAAACCCTCAAATAATCAATCTCGGTGATACTATCACATATACAATCACATTCCAAAATGTAGGAAATATTAATGCGACAGATGTCATTATGACAGACCCTACTCCAGCTGGAACCAATTTCGTACCGAATAGTGTTACTGTAAATGGTGTTTCTTTACCTGGTGTAAATCCAAGTAGTGGTGTAAATGTCGGAACAGTAACTCCAGGACAAATTATTACATTAATTTATCAAGTTACTGTAACAACATTGCCACCAGACGGCATTATTACAAATACAGCAACTGTCACTTACACATTCCAGCCAAACCCTAGCGAACCACCTATTACCATTACAGATCCTACTCCAACTGTTGAAGTATCCGTTATTACACCTACACCTAACCCAAATAAACTAGCAGACAAACAAATTGTAGATATAAATGAAATCATAATGTATACCGTAACCTTCCAAAATCGCGGATCAGTCCCTGCAACTTCCGTCATCATTACCGATCCGTTAGCGAATGGGTTAACATTTGTTCCTGGTAGCGTTGTAATAAATGGCCTTCCAGACCTTGGAGCAAATCCTGTAGCGGGTATACCTGTAGGTACAGTCGATCCGAACGACACAATTACTGTTCAATTCCAAGCGAGAGTAACAAGCGTACCACCTGGTGGTATCATTCGAAATCAAGCAACTGTTACTTTCACATATGAACCAGTTCCCGGTGAACCTCCTATTACCATTACAGACCCTACTCCAATTAACACAACGAATGTAAATACAGCTATATTAAATCCGCAAAAAACAGCTACGCCGGAAACAGTTACACTAGGTGATATCATTACGTATACGATTTCACTCCAAAATACAGGTACCATTCCCGCTAACAATATTGTTGTAACTGATACAATTCCTGTAGGTACTTCTTTCATTCAAGATAGTGTTACCATAAACAATGTGCCACAACCAACCGCAAATCCATCCACAGGCATCCCGATTTCAACACTTGCTCCTTCTGAATCCGCAACGATTTCTTTCCGTGTCCTTGTTACTTCAATTCCACCAAGCGGAGAAATTCAAAACCAAGGTAACGTTTCCTTCCAATACCAACCTGATCCTACTAAGCCACCTGTATCCGTTACTACGCCTACACCTACTACAATTACCCCTGTAAACGTTGGCACTATTAATCCGATAAAAACCGCTGATACATCCATCGTGTCAGTAGGTGATACGATTACATTTACTATCACATTCCAAAATGAAGGTACGATTCCTGTCACTAATATTTCTGTTACAGACTCACTTCCTGTCGGCACATCATTCATTCCAAATAGTGTCACAATTAATAACATTCCCGTTCCAAACGCAAATCCATCCACAGGAATTCCAGTCGGAACTCTTAATCCAACAGAATCAGTAACTATTTCATTCCAAGTACAGGTTATTACACTTCCAGCTAATAGAATGATTACAAATATCGCATCCATTACGTATACTTCTCAACCTGATCCTACTAGACCTCCTGTCACAACAACGACAACAACACCACCAATTACGATAGAAGCAAATCCTAATGAGCCAAACACATTTATTAAGACAGCGAATGTAAATAGCGTGGAGCTTGGTGACTTCATCACATATACACTTACCTTTACTAACAATGGCGCTATTCCTGCTAATAATGTACTCATTACCGATCCACTGCCTCCCGAAGTTACTTTCTATCCAAATTCAGTAACAGTAAACGGCGTTTCACGTCCTGGAAGTAATCCGACTATTGGTATTCTTATTGAAACTGTTAAACCAGGTGAATCCGTTGTTGTCCGTTTTATCGTTCAAGTAACAGCAGAGCCAAGAAATGGTCTCATTCGAAATACCGCTCGCATTCGCTATACACTAAGACCTGGCCCTACTAAACCACCTATCCCTGTCGATGAGACTACAGAACCAAATATTATTCCGTTTATCGGTCCTTTCGTATCACCAAATTTAAATTGTTTCTTTAATGGGGAACGTTTTATACGACGCGGCTGGGACAGAAGATGTTAACAATATAAATAAAAAGACAACGTCAAAAAACGCTGTCTTTTTATGTTATACATATACAGTTTTTAAGTTAATTTCATATCTTTTTCATTATAAAAACCATCTTCTTTTTCCATTTCCTTTTGTAATTTCGTAAAGGAACGGTACATAGCAATTCTCCATGACACAATCATAGCGAACGCCAGTAAGAAGAACATGCCACTAAGTTGTCCTAAATCAAGGGATTGACTTAAGTATGTTTTAAATACAATCCGTACGACAAGTAATCCAATTAATATAAAAACAAATGCTTTTGAACGCTTCAAATAAATCTCTTGTCCTCTAATTTCAAATTTAGATGTTTTAATAAGAAAAATAGAGAAAAACAAACCGACGCAAATTGCTTCTAATATTTCTGCTGGAGTTAGTCGAAATTCTGGAAAAACAAACATCAATGCTCCCGTACTCATAAAAAATGGTGGAAGTATAATTTTTTTCAATGTTGCAGGTTTCTTAGCTGCTTTTAAACGAATAAACATCGCACCGACAGCCATACAAACAGCAACGATACTGGATAAAACAACTATGTTCATATTTTCTCATCCTTTTTTGTGGCTATATGCAAAATATACTTTCATTATATGCTTTTCCGTTAGTATTTCCAACATTTTCACAGAATAATACTAAAAACCAGTAAAACCACCAAATAAACTTGAGAAATACACGATAATTTTCGTCATCCAGTTAAAGTATAGGAAGATACCCATGACAATCATAACGTATCCCCCGATTTTCATGAATTTCATACTATTTCTTTTAATCCAAGTCATTTTCGTAATAAAGAATGATAGCACGAAAAATGGGATAGCAAATCCAAGTATATATGCAATCATATAAATCATTGCTGATTCTGGGTTCGTTGCTGCTAATCCAATGACAGATACTAAAATAGGTCCTGTACAAGGTGTCCACCCTGCAGCAAATGCCAATCCAATTAAAACGGATCCAAAATAGCCACTCGGACGATTTTTAAACGTAAATTTACGGTCTTGCATTAAGAATTTCGGCTTAAACACACCGACAATAATAAGACCGAACACGATGATAAATATACCACCTAACTGTCTAATTAAATCTTTATAATCTGTAAAGATACCTCCGATAAAGCTTGTACCAAATCCAATTGCAATGAATATAATTGAAAATCCAAGTAAGAAAAACGCTGTATGTATCATACTTCTCTTGCGAAGCATTGCATTTTCTTCTTTCAACTCAGAAACCGACATACCTGTTATGTACGATAAAAATGCCGGATAAAGCGGTAAGCAACATGGGGAAATAAATGATAGAAACCCAGCGCCAAACGCTAAAAAAATACTAATATCTTGCATTGTTCCACTCCTCTCTTTACATATTGTAGCAAAAACATATAAAAATACTATGAACAATTCGTGAAATCACTTTAACAACGTGATAATAATAAAAACTACCATTTCACACTGTTTCTAAAAAAACGTTTTCATTTCCTTCTATTATATAGAAAAATCTCAATTAGACTACAAAACCTCTCTAATGTTATTAACATAACAAAGGTGATGTAGTTTCTCAAATGATTAGCACGATACAAGTACGCCTACATATATATTGCTTAAAAAATATTTTTTTCAAATGCTGTCTTTATACAATACGAAGCTGATTTTATAATACTTCTATTATTACTAATTTCAAGATTATGCATAAATATCATACTTTTATTATTATTCTATAAAATGTCACACTTTTCTTTTATTTGACCCTTCATTTTTAATTTTGTATACTTCCCTCTAGTTATATATGTCCGTTAGGAACAATTTCATATAGATGGGAGGAATTTGTCATGCTTCGTTATTCTCTTTTAGTTTTATTAGGAGCGTGTAGTTATGGGATTTTAGCTATTTTTGTTAAGCTTGCATATGCAGAAGGATTTTCACTTGGAGAAGTAATTGGTAGCCAATATTTGTTCGGTTGGATTATTTTGCTTGCTATTACACTTCTATTTTCTAGACATCGTGTTCCATTAAAACAAGCGTTAATTTTATTCGTTGCAGGTACATCTGCAAGTTTTACTGGAATTTTTTATTATGGTTCATTAAAAACTGTACCAGCATCTATTGCAATTATACTTTTATTCCAATTCGTTTGGGTCGGAATTATTATTGAAGCAGTCGCAACAAGAACATTCCCTTCAAGAGAAAAGGTTATTTCCGTTATTTTCTTACTTGCAGGTACATTTTTATCAAGTGGTTTACTAGAGAAATCAGCAGGTGATTTCGATATGACTGGAATCATACTAGGTTTATTATCTGCTGTTACATTCGCAACATACATTTTCGTGAGCGGAAAAGTTGCCGTTGAAGTACCTTCATTACCGCGTGGTGTTCTCTTAATGACTGGCGCTTTAACTTTAGTAATGATCGTATTCCCGCCAACATTTATTTTTAGTGGTGCAATTTCTGAAGGACTTTGGAAATACGGTTTAGGATTAGGAACATTTAGTATCGTTATTCCTTCTATCGCCTTTACAATCGGTATTCCAAAGATCGGTTCTGGCTTAGCGACTATTCTTGGTGCCGCAGAACTACCAGTTACAACAATTATGTCTGTGTTCGTTTTAAAAGAAGCGGTGCTATCTTCACAATGGATCGGTGTATCACTTATTTTAATCGGTATTGCAATCCCGCAAATTGCCTATGCAATGCGTGGACGTTATCGTAAACATCATACACACAAAAAACTGGCAGCATAAAACGAGAGAGGATTTTCATTTGAGAATCCTCTCTTTTCTTATTGTATACTTAATATAAATACTTTATTTAAGAAAGAGGGCATTATACGTGGCAGCAAATCTAGAGCAATTAACTGAATCGCTAATTTCTATTCGTCGAAATTTACATGAGCGCCCAGAATTATCATACGAAGAATTTGAAACGACGAAAGCTATAAAAAATTGGTTAGAAGAGAAACACATTAAGATTATAAATTCTAGTTTAGAAACAGGCGTTATTGCTGAAATTTCTGGGAATAATAGCGGACCAATTATAGCAATCCGTGCTGATATCGATGCACTTCCTATTCAAGAAGAAACAAATTTGCCGTACGCTTCCAAAATTCACGGTAAGATGCATGCTTGCGGTCATGATTTTCATACAGCTGCCATTATAGGTGCCGCTTATTTATTAAAAGAAAAAGAATCTTCTCTTAGCGGAACGGTACGCTTTATATTCCAGCCAGCTGAAGAAAGTAGCGATGGTGCTTGCAAAGTAATTGAAGCTGGACATTTACGTAATGTGCAAGCTATTTTCGGTATGCATAATAAACCTGATTTACCAGTAGGTACAATCGGTATTAAAGATGGTCCACTCATGGCCGGAGTTGATCGCTTTGAAATTGAAATTCACGGAGTTGGTACACATGCAGCTGTACCAGATGCTGGGGTAGACCCTATTGTCGCTTCCTCTCAAATTGTTATGGCACTCCAAACAATTGTAAGCCGAAATATAAGTTCTTCACATAATGCAGTCATTAGTGTCACAAACATCCATTCAGGAAATACATGGAACGTTATTCCTGAAAAAGCTACACTGGAAGGAACTGTACGTACATTCCAAGCTGAAACACGCGAAAAGATTCCCGCACTAATGAAACGTATTATTCAAGGGGTTTCTGATGCATTGGGTGTAAAAACAGAATTTCGTTTTTATGCAGGTCCTCCTGCTGTTCATAACGATACATCTCTAACAAACTTATCCACCCAAGTTGCCGAAAAAATGAATTTAAATATCATCTCTCCTACCCCGTCAATGGCCGGAGAAGATTTTTCTTTTTATCAACAAGAAATACCTGGTTCATTCGTCTTTATGGGAACGAGTGGCACACATGAATGGCATCATCCCGCTTTTACAGTAGACGAGCGAGCGTTACCTATAAGTGCAGAATACTTCGCTTTGTTAGCTGAAAAAGCACTTAAACAATTCGCATAAAGAAGAGCCGTTAAGAAATACTTAACGGCTCTTTTATTAAGTTAAATCACGTTTTAAAAATACCGTATAGGAAATGCTTAAAAATACAAATAAATACAGGAATAACATACATGAAGCAAATGGGAACGTTACTCCATCAATAAAACTGCCATTCTTTGCAATACTGTATAAATCTGTGTTTGCTGGCAGTAAATATTTCGCCCAATCATATCTAGTTGCTGCTAGTAATGCAATGTTTCCGGATAAAGCAAGAAATAGTGAAATACCAATCGCGCCTCCGCTAGATCTTGTTAACACAGAAATCATAAATGCAAATGCTGCATACACAATAGTCGGCAACCACGATAAAATATAATACTTACTAGCTTCTACAAAAATATTTTGTTTTATAATATTTCCGTCTTGGAAAATAAACTCGCTCCATGCAGGCTGCTGGAATTTATAAATAACAAGTCCACATAATGTGGAGAAAATCATATTAAATATAAACAATAATGCTGCAAATATTACGATTGCTAAAAATTTCGCTGTCAAAATTTTAAAGCGACTCGCCGGTCGTATCGTTAAAAATTTATATGTTCCCCAGCTATATTCATTCGCAAAAATTGTACTTGCATACACAAGGATAAACGGGAGCAATATTGGAAATACGATAAAACCTGTATCTCTCATGAAAGAAAGCGGCGAACTGCTTGCCGGCGCTGTATCTGTGTCTATGTACTTCATCTTCAGCTGATATTCCTTTACAAGCTCGTCTCCAGATCGCTCTGCTAAAATAGCTTCTTTTTTCATGCCTAGCTTTTTCTCAATTTCTATAGTTCGTTCTGTATAATCAGCTTTCCATCCTTTTGTTTCTGGTTCTAGATACTTTACCGTAACCCATCCTAATCCAATTATTAATACTGCAATAACTGCAAAGGGAATAATCGTTCGCTTTCGCTTAAATATTTTATACAATTCGTTATATACTAAATTAAACAATATCTTTTCCCCCTGTTAATTCTAAAAATTGCTCTTCTAACGTTTTTCTTTCTTCATATACACGATACACTTGAATATTTTTCTCAAGCAATGTACGAATAACATTTGGGATTTCTTCATCTTTTACAGTAATAAGTAGATCATTACCTTTTATTAAAACATCTTGGTTTAACAATTCCGCTGCTCTCTTTGCATCATCTACACGTATACGGATTGTCTCCATCTCTTCGCTTTGATTATGCTGAATATTTTGCGTCGCCACATATTCTCCGTGCTGAATAATGATAACTCTGTCACACATTAATTCAACTTCTGAAAGTAAGTGACTAGATACAAGTACCGCTTTTCCTTGTTCATGTGCAATTTTCTTTATGTACATTCTCATTTCATGTATTCCACTAGGATCTAATCCATTCGTTGGTTCATCTAATATCAATACATCTGGATTGTGAATAAGCGCTTGAGCAATTCCTAAACGTTGTCTCATGCCAAGTGAATATGCTTTTACTTTGCGGTCAATTACTTGTCCCATCCCTAACAATTTCACTACTTCATCGATACGTTCTTCTGTCACGTTACCATTCATTCGTCCGAAATATGTTAAATTTTCATAGCCGCTCAAAAAAGGATAAAATTCCGGTGTCTCAATTACTGCTCCAATTTTCGAAGCAGTACTTTCAAATTGCTGTTTTACAGATTGGCCGTCAATCCAAACTTCTCCCTCTGTCATACGAATCATGCCGACCATCATTCTCATTAAAGTCGTTTTTCCAGCACCATTTGGTCCGAGTAAACCAACTACTTCACCTTTTTTAACTTCGAAACTAATATTTTCTACAAGTGTCTTTGAACCGATTCGCTTCGTTAATCGCTCAACCTTTACAATCGACTGTTCATTTGTCATTCTATACAACCTTTCCTTCCCATTCTTTGTCAGGTCTTTACACTGTAACATGATTATTTTTATGTGTAAAATAGAAAAAGGCATGATTTCTCATGCCTTTTCCTTGAAATGAAATGAATTTTTATCTTGTAAAATTTGAACAAATCGAAAACATTGCATCATCGATAATAGGACGATAACGATCATAATTATACTAACAACTGCTATTGCATATATTGTAATCGGTGCACTATTTATCCCTTGTATTCCTGCTATTTTCATAAAGATAATCGTAAATAATTTCAAAAATAACATCCCATTAACTAATCCAAAAACAAACGCTGCTCCATAAATAATTGCTCCTGACATAATAAACATAGTACGTCATTTCTCTTCCTATTCTCTACTACATAAGATTTAATTTCCTCTTTCCTCACTTGTAGAAGAGAAAACGTTATTTTATATGTAGTAAAAACACATATAAAAGTGAATATAAGAAACAGTGTATAAAAACACATTTGAAATAAAAGTGTAGTCCCTAATTCCTCAACAACTACTTCATTAAATTGGAGCGAAATCATAAAAAATAAAATCATAGTACTCATAGCAACCCACATGAATTGCTTCATCCTTTTGGCAGCGAATGTTCTTATATTTTTTCTCACTAACTGACATAAAGACATATGTTCTTCCCCTACCTTACTTCATAACAAACTCATTCTATACTACAAGTGTATAAAAATATGACATTTTAAACATCGCACTACAATCTGAATTTGTTCTAAGTCTTTAGTCCTAGAAAATAAAATGGTAAAAAAATCATATTAAAAATATAATTGTAAAAAGGAGGAGGTTGCATGCGTATAAAATTACTATCAATCTTGTTTTTATTATTTCTCACAAGTTGTAGCCCACTTAAAAACAATGAAATAGCGATTGTTGAGCCGTACAAATTAACAGAAGAGCAATCTTCTATTTTACAAATGACCCCTTTTCAAGAAGGAAACAGCATGTTTTATAGCGTTACACTTAAAAATGAAAAAGATGAAATACATGCTACAATTGATTATTATCAAAATGGTAAAAAAACAAACGAAATTGTGAATACAGCTACCTCACATTTTCCAAAAAAGAAAGTAAAGCTTTCTTTTTTACCACCTCAATCCCAACTCGATAAAGATATACAAGCGCAAAAACATTGGTATGTTAATATTGAAGGTAGTTCCATGCTCGTTCCTGAAGAAGCATCTCCAAGTATAAATAGCTCTGCATCTACTACTCTTCAATCTGCTATAAACTTAAAATATAATCAAAAAACGACTTTAGCGGCTATAATAAAAACGAATAAAGAAACGGTAAGAATTCCAATGCTTGAGGAAAAAAACGCTATTGACCAACTATTACAAGAAAATGAACATGTTTATCTCTTTAGTATAGAGCTAAAAAAAGAACACTAAAGCGGAAATGCAATACTATTGCATTTCCGCTTTAGTGTTTAATGAGGTGTACTTTTAAATAACTTAATCAATATCATCCTCAACTTCGATTCTTTTCTTCTCTCTTGCAATTTTCAAAAACTCTAAAAGTTCTGGATTAGTATTCATTTTTTTGTACGCTACTGACATTTCTGCAACAAAATTAGAATCATATAACTCTTTATATACGACTTCTGTTTTATACAATTTATTTGCCGATACAGGTATTACCGTAATTCCAATTCCTGCCGCTACAAGCCCCATAACTGTTTGATATTCCGTCGCTTCTTGTACAATATGTGGACTAAAGCCTACATCACGGCAAAGTGATAAAATTGTATCGTATAACGCTGGCCATACGGGCCTTGTAATAAATACAAACGGTTCGTCTCTTAAATCTTCAATATGTATTTCATCCTTTTCAGCAAGTGGATGTGCCTTCGGTAAACATAACGTACAAGAAAGCCTTTGAATTGGTTCTAACTCTAGCAATTGTGTTGGAATTGGCGGACGTAAAAAACCAATATCAATACGGTTATCGTGAAGTGCATGCACCTGATCTGGTGTTGACAGTTCATGTAGTGCAACAGACACTCTCGGAAATTTCTTTCTATACTCCCTTACGATAGATGGTAAAATATCATATATCGCCGCACCTACAAAACCAATTGAAAGTGAGCCCACTTCTCCCCTTTGGGCACTTTGTGCAATCTCTACTGCTTTTTCAATTTGTTCGAACGCTTTTTTTACTTCTTTTAAAAACATTTCTCCAGCTTCTGTTAATTCAACCTTTCTCTTCGTTCTTGAAAATAACATAACTCCCATTTCTTTTTCTAATTGCTGAATTTGTTGACTAAGCGGTGGTTGTGTCATTTGTAAACGAGCAGCTGCTCGTCCAAAGTGTAACTCCTCTGCCACTACAACAAAATATTGCAAATGCCGTAATTCCATTTTGGACACCCTTTTCACTTTCGATTAATACATCTAATATATTAATAACATATAATTTATATATTAGACAAACTTTTTGAATGAACGTATAGTAGAAATTGTTAATTCTTTTTTACAATTTTTATGTAAAAAAAGAAAGAGGTGGTTACTGTATGAAATGGTGGAAATTAAGCGGACAAATTTTATTATTATTTTGTTTCGCTTGGACAGGTGAATGGATTGCAAAACAGGCACACCTCCCAGTTCCAGGAAGTATAATCGGTATTTTTTTATTATTAATTTCATTAAAATTTAACCTAGTGAAAAAAGAGCGGATACAAGACGGAGCAGACTTTTTATTAAAAGAACTTATTTTATTTTTCATTCCTTCTGCAGTCGCTGTCATACGCTACAAAGATACACTATCACAATATGGAATCGATCTCATTTTAATTATTATGATTAGTACACTTTGCGTTACCTTAGTTACAGGACTCTTAACAGAATTGCTACTAAAGCGGAAAGGGTCAACACAATGATCGGCTTTCTTTGTTTATTATTAACACTATTCACATATTGGATATCGAAAAAAATGTATCAACGCTGGAATTGGAGCTTACTTTCTCCTCTTCTCGTCTGCCCTATTATTTTAATTGCTTTATTACTCGGACTAGACACACCTTATGAAACATATGAAACAGGTGGTCAATGGTTAACAGAATTATTAAAGCCTGCAACTGTTGCTTTTGCATGGCCAATCTATAAATACTTTGATTTATTGAAAAAACATGGACTAGCTATTTTACTTAATGTCATTGTCGGTTCGTTTTTATCAGTTATTACTTCAGCACTACTAGCAAATTATTTTCAAATTGATTCATCGTTAGAACATAGTTTAGCACCTCATATTGTAACGACACCAATTGCAATGGCTATTTCAGAAATGATTGGTGGTATGTCACAATTAACAGCCGTATTTGTTGTTTTAACTGCGTTAACAGGGGCACTGCTCGGTCCTTCTCTCATACGCATATGTCGTATTAAAACAGCACTCGCAAAAGGCATTATGTTAGGCACGAGCGCAAATGGAACCGGTACATCAAAAGCATTCGAAATCGGACCTGTAGAAGGAACGATTGCAAGTTTATCTATGCTTTTAACAGCGGGGGCTAGTTTAGTTATCGTTCCGCTTTTCTTATCGTGGATACATTAAAAAAGCAAGTGTTTAAACACTCGCTTTTTTATTTATATATTTATTTAAAATCTCATAATCCTCTGGGAAAGATAGCGTTAATTCCTTCATTTCATCTATCCTCTTCCAAGCAATTTCATGTATTAATTCATCAGGATCTTGGATTTTCATACTACCGCCTATTTTTTTTACAAAGTAATAATGAACATACACTGGAATTCCGTATGTAATACCTTCTTTTTCGTATATTTTATTTACAACCTCCACATTGTAACCTGTTTCTTCCCAAACTTCTCGAATACAACATTCTTCTAGTGTTTCTCCTTTTTCAAGCCCACCACTTGGAACAGACCACCTTTTTTCTTCACCCTTTTGCCCTTGCAACACCATTAGAACTTCATTTCTTTCATTTACACATACTGCTGCACACCCTACCCATCTTTCCATATACATCCCTCCCCTACTACTATTCGTCTTCCTTTTTATATTCCCCTTGAAAAAAGAGGAAAAAAGGAAAACGATGACGAAAACTTACATCAACTTCATAGACAATCCCTTCTTAGAAATGAAAAACGGAAGGATGAAAACATGATTTCTAAATATGTTGTGGAATGTGTCTTTTGTGAAGAAAATCGAAAACCTCGCCAAGCTATCGTAACAGTTCCCGCCACTACTCAGCTACTAGCCATTGAAAAAGTACGTGCGGAATGTAAACGTCGTTTCGGAAAAGCTTTACTATTGCAAACAGAAATTAAAGAAGAAATAACTTTTGAACAAAAAGAAAGCCGACCATAAACTGGTCAGCTTTCTTATCCGATCATATTTTCACATGAAGATTAGGGGCATCCTCTTTAAGGATCGGGATTTTCCCATTATGTACGTTCCATAATGGTCATCGAACAATATATTTCTATGCAATTAATTATTGAATAGAATAGGGCAAAACTTGTTCGCATTTTTAGAAAAGGGATAGGGATATAATTCAAGTAGTACTTCGAATACTCGAACCTTATACTCATTATATTAAAGCAAATCCTTTTATATGGGAAATATGAATTACTTACATAATTCATTCGTAAAACATATTAGTTCGCTATATTATTTTTATTCCATCCATCACATACATCCGGCTAAAACTGGTGTCATTATCATTGAAAACTTCAAAAGCACCCTGGACGGATGCTTTCATACTTGTCTAAATTGATACTATGTACTTAATCTTGATTAATCAAAATAACTGCGGGGCCAGCGACTACTACTCCAGCTACTTCTATCTTTTCGAATTCTTTTACTGTAATAGATATAACACCTTCTCTTTCCATCAATTCTTTACTCAGGACATCAGTCGGTATAGCTTTCACCGTCTTACCTCCTCTTCATTTATACAATATGATAAAGTGAAAGTTTAATCAGTAGAAGTTTGGTACACTCCGCACTGATTATTAGTTGAACCAATCGGACTTTTATGGGCAGTTGATCCCCACCTAACTTCTTTGCTTTCGTTGAATTTTTAGGTGGGGGTCTTACTGCCCATTAAAACGGGATAAAAAACAACCCAATGCATCTATATATATGTATCACCTCCGTTTTCATTCCTTATTCCCCTCAAAAGGTTGCTCTCCCTTCCGTAACGTATTGAAAAATAAAAAAAGCACTCGCAAAAGCGAATGCTTTTTCATTATTTACTTTCAATTACTTTTAACATTCTATTAATAAATGCTGCCGATTCTCCACGTGTTGCAGAACCTTTCGGCATAAATTCATTATTTTCATTTCCTTTTACAATACCTAATCCATAAACACGTTGTACAGCTTGTTTATCATATGCTAAATCTTGATCCGAGAATGGTAATGGAACTAAGTTACCTTTAATTTTTTTATATTGCAGTGCACGGTCAATCATGATAGCAGCTTCATCTCGTTTAATCGTATCATTTGGAGCAAATGTCCCATTTCCTCTACCATTTATTATCCCGGCAGTTGCTGCACGATTAATACCATCTATTAGCGATGGATGTGCTGTATTTAAATCATTAAAATTCGATGCCCCTTCAGGTAACTGCAATGATCTTGAAATTAAATTCGCAAATTCACCACGTGTTACAAGACGCTCTGGCCAATAAGAACCTTTTCCATCCCCAACCATAATGCCGCGTTTATCTAATTCACGAATGTCTGCTTCGTACCAACCACCTGTTATATCATCTTTATGGTTCGCATCATAATAAACTTTTGTTCCTTGTAAGAATGGTTCCCACGCATTATTTTTAATCATAATAGCCGGACAATTCTTCCCGCTCCAAAATTGATGCTTCTTCACATTTTCTAAAGGAATATGTAATTCTCCCATTAAATAAGCTGTTAATTTACGAGCGTTTTCAACAGCTTTATTATAATCACCATCTTCATTTACAGCAATTTCAATCGCAATGGATTCTCGATTTCCAGTTCCTTCCGCCCCATCTCCGGCATGCCAACCATTTTCATTTAATGGAAGATGTTGATAAATCTCTTTATCATCTACCGTAAAGTGCCAAGACGCTGAGCGATCTTCCGTTCCTGTTGCCTGGTTATATAAATATACTGCATGGTTTCTAGCATTTGCCCCAACACGGTAATTATCTGTCTCATGAATCGTAATATACTTCGGCTTCATTGCATAACCAGGACGGATATTTTCATTTCCTTTTGGTACAATCATTTCTTTTAAAGTTACACCATAAATATCCGTTGTTTTCTCTTCTAATGGTGCAGCATACATAACTGCTGCGCGTTTTGTACGTGCTGGTGTTGCTTCTTGAATAAGCGAAGCCTTTGTTCCTTCAAATTTTGCTGAAGGTGAATAAATCCATTTCATCTCATTATTTATTTTTACTTGGAACCATTCTCCCGCCTGTCCCATTACTTGAATGGTTTGTGGCTCCAATACATTTTCTTCTTTGTATGAAGTAAATGGTTCAGAGTATGTAGAGGTTTCTTCATTAATAACTAGCTTTTCACTTGATAACGTATGAACTTCTTTAACCTCTACATTCCCCTCACTATTTTGTATCCATCCAATTCCAGATGAAGTACGAACATAGTAAGCGTTTCCTTTTCTCTTCTCAGCTTTTACGACTTGATTCGAAATATGAATCCCTGTCTCTTTTTGCAGATTACTAGAATCATATAAAGGTACTTCTTTCACTATATGTACAAGAAATTCACCTGGCACTTCATTTTGTACTCCTTTATCTTCTCCTCGACCATCTTCATCTTTCATATGGTTTTCGATACTTTTTAAAGCTTGTTCATCAGGTGAAACTGTCACAGTTTTGTCAAGCTCGCCAGCATAGGAATAATTTAGAATAGTTACCATACTAAATACAATCGATGCAGCTAAAACATTATAAAATCTTTTTTTCATCATAATACTTAACACGTCATAATTAAATTCGTGTTAAATTCTCCCTCCTCAACTAAAATATAGATCATCTAGTAAACTATTAAACTACATAACCATTTACAATATAACAGACTCATTCCGATTCGTATAGATAGGAATGACTACTATTTGCCTACATTTACTATATTGGAATATAAAAAGAAGCTATAATATATAGCTTCCCTCTACATTTTTTAACCTCTATGCACCTTATATTCCATAACCCTACCATCTCTATTAAATTGTAAAACAAGCTGTTCACTATCGATTGAAATAAAACCACGTTCATTTCCAAGATAGTACGAAGTGATAATCCCTTCTTCTCCATTTCTTATTTCAGTAGGCATTCCTAATAATTTTGTAATTTCTTCATTTGATTTCCCTGTTAATGTATATTTTTGCATTAAATCATCTACCATATGTACCCGTTTCTCTTCAGCATGTAACCACCGATTTTGATTAAACTTTGAGGTGTATGTATTCACACTTAATTGTGCAGTACACACTAACAATAGAATACATCCTACTATCATTACACCTAGCATTTTCTTCTTTCCTGGATTACGATTTACAGAAGTACGTAAGACGAACTTTTGAATCACGACTAATATAGCAAATGGCATGACTACTACAAACATACTTTTTACACTTACTGACATATGAACCGAATCAATAACAAATATAAACGCAAGATACATGAGTATATACAAACAAACATAAACATACAAAATACCCCTTAATATAGTACTCAAAAAGCCCACCTCTTTTTAATTCATTTTATAATTCATCCGGTTAATGATTTCTCGAAGCTTTTCTAACTCTTGATCTGTATATATTACTTTCCCTGTTAAGATCTCATTTCTGAAGAATGTTACAATTTGCTCTCTATCTTTTAATCTCGGCGTTTTTTCTTCAGACAAATCTAGCACTTCTTCCCCACTCTCATTATAAAAATATACAATCGGTTTTACGTTTTCCTTTACAATATCAACTTGGATTTCTTTCAAACAATTGTATAGAATATGAGATAGTTTCTTCGCTCTATATACTGGATTCCCTTCATTTTTCACTTGTATCGTTAATGAATCTTCACCTGTTACGCATTCAAACGTCTCTTCTTTTTCTACTTCTTGTTGATACTTGCCAATTTCATCAATCATAAATGAATATATACTAGCATTTTCTTTCGTTAAGCCATGAATTAATTTCCCTTTCCATTCTTTCGTCTCAAGTAGATACATCCCCGTTTTACTTAAGACAAGATGATGAATTCGAAAATCATTTCCGCCGTGCTGATTTCTAATAAAAACATTCGGCATAATATGAAATTCATTATCTAGTATTATGCCTTGTTCTACGAAGCCTCGTTTCATATAATGTAATGTTTCGTGTGTATTCACTTCAGCTCCACTTTTCGTATACTCTCGCAAATTTGCAATTAATTGTTGAAACATATGTATTTCGTTACTATGCTTTTCTTGCACTTCACTGCGTTCTTTACTATGTTGCACAGCTAATTGATTTTTCATCATACGCATATTTTCAAGTTCTCTAGCTGCACTTATTTGCAAATCATTGTATTTCTTCTGTTCCATACTTTTCAATGTATTTTGTTGTTCTTTATGCTCTGTAACCGTAGCTGCAATTTCATTTTCATACGTTTCAATTGCTTGTTTTTTTTCAAACTCTACTTGCTGACTCTCTGATTCTAGCTGTTTATTTTTATAGAACAGCACGAATGCTACAGCTAATAATAATAAAATCACACCTATTAGCACATAATCCATATTTTTACTCCTTCATTTCATTTTCATTTATTTTTATAAACATCCATTATATTATACTATGCTTTCAATATACACTTTGTAAAAATTACATATTTTTAATGAAGCGAGACTTTAATAAGCGATTTTTTCCATCCCCTACTTGATTGTTTCAGGTAGCCCACAAATAGTAGAAATAAAAGGCATCTCAGGCGAGATACCTTTTACGTGCATTTTATTGTACACCATACTGAATATAACTTGGATCATAGTATATCCAGCCATTTCCACCTAAACCAAGCCATCCATCTTGTTTACACCATACTCTATAAGCCTCACCATGATGTAACTGTCTTATAACATTTCCATTTAATGATGGAGCATCCCGCAGATTCACATTATCACCAGTAATAGTCGCCACATAATGTTTATACTGAATGTAACTTGGATCATAGTATATCCATTCGTTTCCACCTAAAGCAAGCCAGCTACCTTGTTCATTCAAAACTTCATACGATTCTCCTCTATTTAGCTGGCGGATTACACTAGATTGTAAAGATGGTCCACTTCGTAAATTTACATTATCGCCTTTAATTACAGCAACGCCGTAGACTGCAGTAGCAGTACTAGGCGGGGAAACATTTCCGCCACCATTTGTTCCATTTCCTTGTAAAGCTTCTAATGAAACCGCTGCTGATACGTCACAATTCCCTACTACACCTGAGATTTCACCAGAATCCGTGTATTGCCATGCTGTCCACTCTGTCCATCCACCAGCATCAGCAGGCGGCGTACTAGAGTATTTAGAAATCCAAAGTGGAATATCACTTAACCCGTTAATTCCAAACTCATTAATATACCAAATTCCTGTATATAACATGACATCTTTTCCAGTAGCCTGTTTCACATAATTTATAAAGCTTCTTGCCCAATTAGATATAGCAGTACCAGTTAAATTACTATTACTCGGATCTATCGGTGATTCTAAATCTAGAACTGGCATTAAATCTGTCTGATTGCTTTGTAATATGTTCACAAAATGTTTCGCTTCTGAAATTGCATCATTTAGTTCTGGATGTGCGAAATGGTATGCACCGATTAATACATTCGCATTTCGCGCTGCTTGTACATTTTGAACCAAAGTAGGATCAAGATTATTCACACCTTCTGTCGCTTTTGCATATGCCGCTGAAATACCCGATCCCTTCACTGCATTCCAATCAATATTCCCTTCCCAATGAGACACATCGATAAACGTAATATTTGAACTAGATCTATCTTGCATATAAAAGCTCCTATCAATTTTTTTCATTTCGTATACATACAATATGTACAACTTTATTAAAGGGTCACGACGTTTATACTATAGACATAAAGAGCAAACATATTTTATAAACAAAATAAAAAAGCCTTGTAATTACAAGGCCTTTTGTAAACTTCCTTTATTTTGTAGTAAATACATATTATAATACAACCCTTGTTCACTCAGTAATTCTTGATGTGTACCTCTTTCTACTATTTCTCCATCATGCATAACAAAGATTTGATCCGCATCTTGAATTGTAGATAACCTGTGCGCAATGGCTATCGTCGTTCTCCCTTTTCGCATTTGCTGTAATGCTGTTTGGATCGCATCTTCTGTTTCTGTATCAATATTAGCTGTTGCTTCATCCAATACTAATACTTTCGGATTTGTTGCTATCGTTCTAGCAAAAGCAATTAATTGTCGTTGACCACTAGAAAAAGCCGCTCCTCTTTCTACTACTTCCGTTTCATACTGCTCTGGTAATTTCTCAATAAACGTATTCGCTTGCACAAATTGGGCTGCTTCTTTTACTTCTTCATCCGTAATCTCTTCATTATACATACGAATATTTTGTTTTACATTTCCCGCAAATAAAAATGCATCTTGCAATACAAGTCCTATTTTCTTTCTAATTTCTCGTTCTTCAAATCCCACTAAATCCACACCATCTATTACAATATTTCCGGAATTAATATTATAAAATCGCATTAATAAATTCATAATGGTACTTTTTCCGCTACCAGTGTGTCCAACGAAAGCAACCGTTTGCCCTTGTTTCACGTGAAAAGATACATTTTTTAAAACATCACGTTTTCCATCATACGAAAAAGTAACATTTTTAAATTCAATTTCTCCATTAACGACTTGAGGATTTCCATCCCCTTTTTGAACTGGCGCTAAATCTTTTTCATCCATTAAATGAAATACACGTGATGATGAAACAAGTGCCTGTTGGAAAAATGATAATTTCATCATCATCTCATTTACAGGCTGGAAGAAACGATGTATATAGTTAACAAACGCGTATAGAACTCCTACTTCAACAGGACTCTTCAGCGCATCAATTCCAAATAAACCAAGTACTAACGCAATTGCTATAATATGAACTAAATCCGTTGCTGGGCGTAAAAGTAATGCGTCTAACTTTAACGTCCGTCGCCCTGCACTATAATGTTTATTATTCACTTCTTCAAATTCTTTTCTCATACGCTTTTCTTGTCTGAACACTTGAACAATATTCATTCCTTGAATAGACTCATTTAACTTTGCATTTAACACGCTCAATTGATTACGTACTTCTAAATAAAAAGCTGCACTTTTCCGACGATATAGCACCATAATTGCAAACATGATTGGAATTAATACGAGAGAAAATAGAGCTAGTTTTACATTTAATAAAAACATTGCTACTACAATACCTATTAAAAAGACTACATTTTTGACAAATGTGGATAATACACTGACATAAAAGTCTTTAATTGCTTCCGTATCATTCGTTATGCGCGATACGAGCGTACCAATCGGCGTACGATCAAAGAAACTTAATGACAACTTTTGAACATGATCATATACTTCCACACGCATATCTTGAACAATTTTAAAAGCGATATTTTGAAAATACAATAAGTCTAAATAAGTAAATAATACTTTTAATAAGTGAGCAATTAGATACACTACAAATAGAGTAACAAGTGCTGATTGATCAAAATTTCGTGGTACTAAATGTTCATCAAGAAATTGTTTAATTAAAAAAGGACCCATCATTTCAGTTACTGTTGCACCAACTAAAAAGATAAATGCTAAAGATAGCAACCCTTTATATGGCTTCATATAAGAAAGTAACCTACTTAAATCACTCTGCTTCTTCTCAGTCATCATACGCCCCCTTTCTCAACTAATGCTTCTAACTGCTGGCTCTCATACATCTCTTTATACCAACCGTTTTCTTCCATTAATTGCTCATGTGTACCTCGTTGCACAATTCTGCCTTCATCCACAACAAGTATAAGATTAGCATGTTGAATTGCACTTAAACGATGAGCAGTAATAATCGTCGTTTTTCCTGCTCTTTCCCTCTTTAATGCATTTAAAATCGTTTCTTCTGTTTTTGCATCTACCGCTGATAAACAATCATCTAAAATTAAAATTTCCGCATTCGTTAATAAAGCACGCGCGATAGAAATCCTCTGTTTTTGGCCTCCAGATAACGAAACCCCTCTTTCTCCTACTACTGTTTCATACCCTTCTGAAAATTGGAGAATATCATCATGAATACAAGCAATCTCTGCAGCACGGGTAATTTCATTATATGTAGCATCCGCCTTTCCGAAGGCAATATTTTCCCCAATACTTGCTGAAAATAAAAAATGATCTTGCGGCACGTATGAAATGGCAGAACGGACACCGTAAAGTGTTACATCGCGAATATCCCGCTCCCCAACTTTTAATCCACCATTAAAATGATCATACTCACGAATTAGACATTTTAATAAAGTCGTTTTCCCGGCGCCTGTACGTCCGACAACTCCTAATGTTTCACCCTTCTTTAAATCAAAGTGAACATCTATTAGCTGTAACAATTCATTTTTCTTATATGAAAATGAATCAACCGCAAATGTAACATTACCGCTCGCTATTGTATGCACAGCATCTTCTCTATTTACTACATCTGATTTTTGAGAGAGAATTTTTTCTACACGGTCATACGAAGCACGCCCACGCTCCATAATGTTGAACAACCATCCAAAGGCTAACATTGGCCAAACAAGGGTACCTAAATACGTTGTAAATGTAACGAGATCACCTACAGTTAATTCCCCTCTCACAACTAATACTGACCCGTAACATACTGCAATTAAAAAAGAAAATCCAACGATAAGTGAGATTGTCGGATCAAACAACGAATCAATACGTGCGACTAACATATTTTTATGTACAACATCTTCTGACTTTTTTCGGAATGCTTGTAAATCTTCTTTCTCTTGTCCAAGTGATCGAATTACCTTCATCCCACTCATACTCTCTTGCACTTTATCATTGATTTCCGAAAACGATTGCTGCGCTTTATGAAACCTTTTATGTAATAACGTTCCATAATAGTTTGTCGAAATCGCTACAATCGGCATTGGAATTAAGCTTAACAATGTTAACTTCCAACTAATTGTAAAGCCCATCGCTACGAGTACACAGCCCCCAACCGCTAATGAGTCAACCAGTGTTAAAACGCCCGATCCAGCAGTTTGTTGAATCGCCTGAATATCATTGGTCGCATGCGCCATCAAATCACCCGTACGACGTGATTGATAAAAAGATGGGCTCATCTTTGTAAAATGTTCATATAAATTCTTTCGTAATTGACGAGCTAGTTTTAACGCAGATCCAAAAATCATAATACGCCATAAATAACGTAATATGTACATAGTAATCCCTACAACTACTAACAAAACAACCCACTTCAACAACTTCTCAGATGTTAATGTTCCATTATTAATTTCATCTACTACAATACCTAGTACTTTCGGGGCTACAAGTTCAAGAAGCGCGACACCAAATAACATAATAATTCCGATTATGTACGCTCGTTTTTCTTGTTTAAAAAACCAAGCTAAATTAATAAATACCTTCATTTTTATCCTCCTCCCTTAAAATGAGCGATGTTTTCAGTTTATCAAAGATGCAGAATTTTTAAAAGTTTTAAACACTTTAAAAGTCCAATAAGAAAGGGCACTCTTATCGAGTGCCCTTTAGCGCTTATTTTGTTTGTTGCTTGCTCATCGCGCTCATCATTTGATTGATTTTCTTTTGGGAAGGTTTTTGTCCCATTTGCATCATCATCATTTTTAACATTTGTTCATTAATTGGTGGATTTTTTTCTAAGTAGTTCATCATGTATTTGCGGGCAATGAAAAATCCTAACGCCACGCCTGCTACTAGTGCTACTACGCCCACTAGAATACCTAACCAAATTGGCATATATTTTCCTCCTTCATGTTGTCTACCTTACAGTGTACTAAAACCTTTTCAATAAGACAAGATACAATTCGACATTTTTTACACATATGTTCGTACTTGTTTTAGAGGATTCAGCCATCCGTACTTTGTATTTTCATAATCCATAGCTAAAAATGTTAATTCACACTTTCTCAACACCTCAAAGAAAGTCGTTTCCATAGAAACGTTTTCAGAGGTATTCATGCGAATATAGTGTGGTTTCACCATTATTTCGCCGTATTCCGCTCCTGTATAAAGTGTATGTGTATGATGTGTTCGATCATATTTACCAAGAACGCGCAAAGCTTGTTCTAATTTATGATGGATTTTCATTACTTGTAATGGCATCGTTATATACATCATTTGTTTGTATAACACTTTTTTCTCCGAAAGGGACCCAGATTCTGAAAATCGAGCAAATAAATCAAAAAACAAATATTCACGACCAAAGTAAGCTCTCGCAATATCCTCTTGAATTAAATACAATTCATACGTTTTCATCCTTCGCCTCCCAATCTGGACAACCTTTTCTCTTCATTATATAGAAGAAACTTTGCAATGATTGTCTGACTGCGGAGAGATAAAAAACTTTTTCTGTCGAAAAAACTCATTTACATAGAAAAACCTCTCCATGCCGGAGAGATTTTTCTAAAATCATTAAAGCATTTCTTTTACTTTACGAACAACGTTCTCTACAGTAAATCCATACTCTTCCATAATCTTCTCACCAGGAGCAGAAGCACCGAATGTATCGATACCTAACACATCTCCGTCAAGACCTACGTAACGGTGCCATCCGAATGTAGCACCCATTTCGATTGCGAAACGTTTTGTTACTGCTTTTGGTAATACAGATTCTTTGTACTCAGCAGTTTGAGCTTCAAAGCGATCCATAGATGGCATGCTGACAACAGCTGCGTCAACGCCGTCTACCGCTAGAGCTTTTTGTGCTTCAACAGCTAGACTTACTTCAGATCCAGTTGCAAGTAAGATTACATCAGCTGTTTCTTTCTTGCTTGCAGAAACTACGTATGCACCTTTTGCTACTTTTTCATACGTATCGTCTTTTGCACCTTCTAATGTTGGAAGGTCTTGACGAGTTAATACTAAAGCAGTTGGTTTATTTGTAGATTCTAGAGCAAGTCTCCAAGCTGCAACAGATTCGTTACCATCCGCTGGACGGATAACAGATACATTTGGCATTGCACGTAGCGCTGCTAATTGCTCGACTGGTTCATGTGTTGGACCATCTTCACCAACAGCGATACTGTCGTGTGTGAATACATACGTTACTGGCAATTGCATTAATGCTGCAAGACGAATTGCTGGGCGTAAGTAGTCAGAGAATACGAAGAACGTACCACCGTAAGTTTTTAAACCGCCATGTAGTGCAATACCGTTCATTGCTGCACCCATTGCGAACTCACGTACACCGTACCAAATGTTTTTTCCGCTGTAATCATCTCTTGTAAAGTCTTTTTCGTTATTCATGTATGTTTTGTTAGAACCAGCAAGGTCAGCAGATCCACCGAAGAATGATGGTACAGACTCTGCAATTGCATTAATTACAGCACCTGAAGAATTACGAGTTGCTGCTTTTGATCCTAATTCATAAGTTGGTAAGTTTTGCTCCCAACCTTCTGGAAGAAGACCATTCATTGCCGCTTGTAATTCGTTTGCTAATTCTGGGTATGCTTGTGCATACTCACCTAGCATAGTGTTCCACGCTGCTTGCGCAGTTTCACCAACATCTTGTACCGTTTTACGGAAGTTGTCATATACTTCTTCTGCTACATGGAAGTCTTGCTCAGCAGTCCAAGCATATGCTTCTTTCGTTAATTTTGTTTCGTCTACACCAAGTGGAGAACCATGTGAAGCTGATTTCCCTGATTTGTTTGGAGAACCGAAACCAATTGTCGTTCTTACTTCAATTAGCGTTGGGCGTTTTTCGTCAGCTTTCGCTTCTTCAATTGCTTTCGCGATAGCTTCAATATCGTTTCCATCCTCAACACGGATTACTTGCCATCCGTATGCTTTGTAACGATCTTCTACACTTTCAGAGAATGAACGATTTAAATCGCCATCTAATGAAATATCATTTGAATCGTAAAGCACAACAAGACGACCTAATTGTAAATGAGCAGCTAATGAAGATGCTTCAGCAGAAACGCCTTCCATTAAATCTCCATCACCACAAATAGCGTATGTATAATGATCTACTACATTATACGCATCACGGTTGTATTTAGCAGCTAAATGTCTTTCAGCCATTGCCATACCTACAGCAGTTGCAATACCTTGTCCAAGTGGACCAGTAGTTGCGTCTACACCTGCTGTATGACCGTACTCAGGATGTCCTGGAGTTTTGCTTTCCCATTGACGGAAGTTCTTTAAGTCATCCATTGTTACATCATAACCAGATAGGTGAAGTAGGCTGTATAATAACATTGAACCATGACCTGCAGATAATACGAAACGATCACGGTTAAACCACGTTGGGTTATTTGGATTGTGTTTCATAAATTGAGTCCATAATGTATAAGCCATTGGTGCTGCACCCATTGGCATTCCTGGGTGACCAGAGTTTGCTTTTTCAATCGCATCGATGGATAATGTGCGAATCGTGTTGATAGAAAGTTGTTCGATTGAATGTGACATGCTATTCTTCCCTTCGCTTATATTAGTAAACGTTTTATATATTTATATGATAGCTTCCCACGCAAGATTATACAACATGTATCGACAAATATGTTGATATTTTTTTGGTTTTTCATAAAAAAATCAATGTTTTCGGGAATGTATGGGTATTCAATATGACATACTTTTTCATTATTTTTATTTTAAAAAGAAAGGGAATTATCTGTATATTTATTCATCATTTTCAAATTCCATAATGCAAAATATATCCTTCCCCATTTTTCACTCTACGAAGCAAATAAATAAACGACTGTAAATTTTGGCATAATTTATCTCGATCAAATACGTATCTCTCATATTCTCCATCCGTATTCTTATCATTTTCCCATTGAAACTGTCCTGTCAATTCGATTGTTTCTGGCGCTAAAGAAAACATGCTAACTAGCGAACAAAATAACTGTTCTGCTATCACTGCTCCTTGTTGCTCAATTTTTGTAATACCATAATAGTGAATTCTAAATCCTTCTGCCCTTTTCGCTGGATAATAGGTCGGAATCCAATGGGTAAAATCTAATAGATATACGATTAGCTCATCACTTAATACAACACACTCATCTATCGTTGCCTCTTCTTTATATAGAAAACAAAGTTCAATCCAATCTATGCCTATAAAATCCAACCCTTTTTTCATTCGAAACAAATACAAATTCATGCTGTAAAGCCAAATTATCCCCCCTATTGCTCACATTTATTATTCTTATTATATAAAAAAGCACCTTTTATAGGTGCTTTTTTATAAATTATACAATTTTCTTCCGTACCGAACTTGAAATAAAATCAATGATAATTACCATTAAAATAATACCCAATAAAATAATACCCACACGAGACCAATTGCGTGAACTCAGCGCAAAAATTAGAGGCGTACCAATCCCACCTGCTCCAATAACACCTAAAATAGCAGCGGATCGCACATTAATTTCGAACCTGTATAACGTATACGATAGAAAGTCCGGTAATACTTGTGGTAATACTGCATACCAAAGTATTTGGAAGCGATTCGCGCCTGTTGCTATTAACGCTTCCGTCGGTCCCTTATCTATATTTTCAATTCCTTCTGAATATAATTTCCCTAACATTCCTATAGAGTGTAATCCTAAAGCTAGAACTCCGGCAAAAGAGCCTGGTCCAACAGCTTTTATAAATAAAAGTGCCATAACTAATTCCGGAAATGTACGAACAAAACTAAGTACAAATTTCCCAGTTCCTGAAGTTAATTTTCCACTGCTCATATTCGTTGCCGCCCAAAAAGCGAATGGAACAGATAAAAAGGCAGAAATAAATGTACCTAATATCGCAATTGCCAACGTATCAATTAAACCATGTAATAAATCTTCACCATCTGGCAAAGATACATACGACCAATCTGGGTTCAATACACCTGTCATAATTGCTTTTGTAATTTCCCCTGCCGTATCCTTTATTCCCTCTAACGGGACTCCTGAAAAAGCCCATACATAAACAAATGCAAGTGCTATAAAAATAAACCAGCGATACACACTCGGTTTCTTCGGTTTTGGTACGATTAACGTCGTTTTACTCATTATAATTTCTCCCGCAACAATGTACTTACATAATCAATTAACAATACAACAACAAGGGTATAGATAATAATAGATGCAGTTTGTTGATATTGTAAAAACCCAAGTGTACGGTCATAATATAATCCTATACCGCCTGCCCCTACTAAACCTAAAACAGCTGCCGCACGTACGTTTACCTCAAATGTATAAAGAACATAGGAGACAAAATGTGCTTTCACTTGCGGAATTACCCCATACACAATCCATTGCACTTTATTTGCTCCTACTGCTGTCATCGCCTCTAATGGACCTGGATCAATCGATTCAATTGACTCATACAACAATTTCGCCACGAGCCCAATTGAGAAAAAAGTAAGAGCCAAAATACCTGGAAGCGGCCCTATTCCAAAAATAGCTACGAAAATTGCCGCTAATAATAAATCTGGTATCGTTCGGATAAAATTTAAAACCAATCGAGCTGGACCGTACAAGAATGTACTAGTAAACACATTACTTGCCGCTAATAGTGCCAGTGGAATAGCTAAAATCGCTCCTAAAGTCGTCCCAATAATCGCCATACGTATCGTATCTAACATCGCAGTTGTAATAACTTGAAAATAACTCCAATCAGGCGGCACCATCTCTTTTAACAAATCAATCATATTAGGAAAACCAACTACTAGTTTTGAAAATGATGCGTCGACCTGTACACTACTTCCCCACAACAGCAAAATGACTAGAATAGCTGTTAACATATGTTTCAACTTACTCGGCGGCTTCGGTATCGATTTCGAGTATATCGTCACGTCATTCATTTAACTGCCACCTCTAATAATTCACTTTTCTGCGCTACGTCTCCATAAATTTCAGCAAATTTTTCATCCGTTGCCTCTTCTACTGAACCATCAAAAACAATTTCTCCTGCATGCAATCCAATAATGCGTGTCGCATATTGCCTAGCTAAATCAATAGAGTGTAAGTTTACAATTGTTGTAATCCCAAAATCTTCATTAATTTTTTTCAAATCATCTAATACTTGCTTCGTTGTTAGCGGATCTAACGACGCAACAGGTTCATCCGCCAATATGATTTTTGCTTCTTGCGCCAACGCTCTAGCAATCGATACACGTTGCTGTTGTCCCCCTGATAATTCATCAGCTCGCGCATATGCTTTTTCTAAAATATTCACCCTTTTTAACGATTGAAAGGCAAGCTCCAAATCTTCTTTTGGAAATAGACCTAACGTTGTGCGCAAAGTCGAATGATATCCAACACGGCCAGCTAATACATTTTTCAATACCGTTGATCGCTTTACAAGGTTAAAACTTTGAAAAATCATACCAATATCTCGGCGCATGCGTCGTAAGCCTTTTCCTTTCGCAGCAGTAATAGACTCACCTTCAATCATAATTTCGCCTTCTGTAATCTCATGAAGTCGATTTACCGATCTGAGAAGTGTAGACTTTCCAGCCCCGGATAGCCCTACCATTACAACAAACTCACCTTTTTGAATGTTCAAGTTTATATTATTTAATCCTTTTGTACCATTCGGATACAATTTGGAGACATTTCGAAACTCTATCACACATCTTACCTACCTTCTATGTAATCAAAACGGCAAACTAACTGAAAACATATCCTTCCAGTTAGCTGTCATTTTCATATGTATTATTGCGTGTTTACTTTCTTTCCATATTCACGAACGATATCAAATTTACTATCATCAGATTTAACATATCCTTCATGTGAATATACTTCTTTAATGATTTTGTGACCTTCCTCATTCTTTCCTATTTCAATGAAAGCATCTTGTAATTTCTTGCTCCACTCTTCATCTAAATCAGAGCGTACTGAAATCGTATCGTTTGGAATCTTCTCTGTAAATTTCACTATTTTCGTTTGGTCGAATATATTTGGATAATCTTTTTTTACAATATTACGAGCATCTTGGAATACAACAGCAGCATCTACATCACCATTTAAAAGAGCAATAAGCGACTGATCGTGACCTTTTAATGTAACAGGTTTCACATCCTTTAATGGATCAACACCTTCTTTTAACAATACAGCCGCAGGCCATACGTATCCAGCTGATGACGTTACATCTTGATAACCAATTTTTTTACCTTTTAAATCTTTTACACTATTAATATTTGAATCCTTCTTAACTACAAACTCAGATTTATAAAAGTCTACTAAATCCTTTGTAGGAGCTCCGGTTTCATCATCTACCCCAAAACGTTGTGCTTGTAAAATTACGTTTGCAGCCTTTTTCTCATGTGCTAGCACATATGCTGTTGGTGGTAAAAATCCTACATCTACTTGCTTAGATGCCATCGCTTCTACAATTGTATTGTAATTCGTTGAAATACTAACTTTTACCGGGATATTTAATTTATCACTTAATAGCTTTTCCAATGGTTTCGCCTTTGCCTCTAACGTATCTGCATTTTGAGAAGGAACAAATTGTACATTTAACGTCTTCGGTACATAACCTTTTTTCGTATCTTCAGTTTTACTTGCACTAGATTCCTTCGTTCCACAGCCACTTAATAATCCCGCCGCCAGTACAACTGTCGTGCTCATTGCAAAAACTTTTTTCAACATATTAAAGCCTCCATTTTTATTATTATAAATTACCTTCCGTAAACATGAAGAAATATATCACACATTTTTATTAATAATTGCTTATTTACAGAATCTTTACACATTCTATACATTCTCATTAAAATTCTCTTCATATATTTGATATGCTTAACTAGTAGATAACAATAGAAAAGGTGAATGATATTGAATCAAAATCAAACTGTAACTTTAAACATCTTATTAACAAGTGATATACACGGTACTGTTTATCCAATTCACTACCAAGATAACTCCAAAGCTGAAATTGGTTTAGCTAAAATTTCTACTCTTATAAAAAAAGAACGTTCCCAAAATAGAAACGTTCTTTTAATTGATAACGGCGACTTCATACAAGGAACACCCTTCACTTATCATTACGCTACATATGCAAAAGATAAAAAAAATCCAATGTCCTTATTAGCGAACTATTTACGTTATGATGCTGCAGTTATTGGGAATCATGAATTTAATTATGGAATGGACGTATTAAATCATGCTATTTCTACTGCGAACTTCCCGTATCTATCAGCAAATATTTTAGATACAAACAGAAAAGAACCTTATTTCGGGAAACCATATATAATAAAACATATTGAATCAAATATAAAAATTGTTATTTTAGGGATGACAACGCATTACATTCCTAATTGGGAACAACCTCATCACATTCAAGATCTACAATTTGATGATGCATTAGAAACAACAAAAAAATGGGTTTCTTACATTCGCGAACAAGAGCAACCAGATTTACTAGTCGTAGCGTATCATGGAGGATTTGAATGCGATTTACAAACCGGGGTACCGACTGAAGTTTTAACAGGTGAAAACCAAGGTTATGCAATGTGCCATGAAATTGAAGGCATAGATATTTTACTAACAGGCCACCAACACCGGGAAATCGCTCACACCGTAATAAATGGTGTAACAGTTTTACAGACCGGATGCAATGGACACTCCCTCGGGAAAATAACAGTAACATTCGAGAAAATAGAACAAAAATGGGTAAAAAAAGAGATTTATTCACAATTATTGCCCGTGCGAGGAATTGCGGCGGATCAACATATGCTTTCCTTGGTTACCAATTATGAAGAGAAAACACAAAATTGGCTCGATCAACCTATTGGACTAATCTATGGAGATATGCAAATTTCAGACGCTATGCAAACTCGTTTGCAAGACCATCCTTTTATTGAATTCATAAATAAAGTACAGATGGATATAGCTAATGTTTCTATTTCTTGTACAAGCTTATTCCATAATACATCTCCAGGTTTCCCTGATCATGTAACAATGCGTGACATCGTTTCTAATTATATTTATCCAAATACATTACAAGTAATTAGAATAACTGGAGCAGATATAAAAAATGCCCTTGAACTCTCTGCTTCTTATTTCACATTACATGCAGATGGAGCTATTATCGTAAACCCTACCTTTATAGAACCGAAGCCACAACACTATAATTACGATATGTGGGAAGGGATTTCGTACGTATTAAACATTTCCAAACCTATTGGGGAGAGAGTAGAATCTTTACAGTATAAAGGTGCTCCTCTTAATATGGATGAAGAATATGACGTCGTTATGAATAATTATCGCGCTAGCGGCGGAGGAAACTTCTTTATGTTTCAAAATAAGCCCGTAATAAAAGACATATCAACAGATATGTCTGAACTTATTGCTAACTATATATTGAAGCACCAAAAGATAGAGGCAACAGTCAATAATAACTGGAAAGTTATTAAATAACCGATATAATAAATAAAAAAGATGGGCTTCGCCCATCTTTTAGTTTAATTTTGCATTATCTTGCTTTTTTAAAGCTTTTAATTTCGCCGGCGTAACATCAGTACCTTCTTCGTTAACAACTTTAATTCCTTTAAGTTCGTTTAACATATTTTGACGAAATCCTTTTAAATATTGTTCACGTAGCGATTGGCGCTCACGTTGTTCTTCTTCAGTTAAACCTTCAGCTTTTGCTTTTTTCGCTAAGAAGTTAATGCGTTCAATGAGTTCGTGACTTTGCATCTCGAATCCCCCTTTTACTCAAAACTGATTATTATCATACAATAGTTAGTCCTCTTTATCAAGCAATTGCTTTGTATATTCTACATATCTTCGATGTACAGTTGCTTTTGAAACATCATGACCAAAACCACGAAGTGTTGCTGCAATTTCTTCAAAAGTTAATTCATTCCGGCGTAAACGTACAATTTCCTCAATTGGCACTTCTTTCTTCTCTCGTCCTACACTTAAATGACGATTCTTCAAATTATTTTCTGGACGATAACCTTTTTCTACTGCACGCTGCATACCACGTTTAATTTTCAAGTTATGAATCTTTCTTTGATACTCTTCAACAATACCAATAATATCTAATACCATCGAATCAGAATCCGATAATTGTAATTCTCCATTATGCGTATGCGTGTATACCTTTATTCCCTCTTTATGTAAACAGTGCATTAATGCAATCTTTGCATTCCCCCTACCAAGGCGCGTTTCATCTTGTATGAGTAGCACATCAATTTGTTCATCTCGAATTGTATCTAGCACTTCTAATATACCGTCACGTTCAATCGTATACCCACTAGCCTGTTCTTCAATTACCTTAGCAACATTCATTTGATAGCGCTCAGCTAAATGCAACAATTCATCTTTTTGACGTAATAATGACGTTTCTTGCGCTTCTTTCGTTGTACTCACACGCACATAAATAATTGCATTCATTATGACCCCCTCTTTCTCACTATTATTTCCCTCCAGTGTAACATAAATTTGCCTTTTGTTCGAACTTATGTTTGTAGAATGTTTTTTCGCATGTTATACTTATTAATAAGAAAAATGAAAGAAAACGAGGTGTTAGAAAACATGGAAAAGTTAACGAAACGCCAGCAAGACATTCTCGACTTTATTAAGCTAAAAGTACAAGAAAAAGGATATCCACCTTCCGTACGTGAAATTGGTCAAGCAGTCGGCCTCGCTTCTAGTTCTACAGTGCACGGACATTTATCACGACTAGAAGAAAAAGGATATATTCGACGCGATCCAACAAAACCACGAGCAATTGAAATTTTAGGTGACGATCGAATGGATACAGAAACACAATCTGTTATTCAAGTTCCAATCATCGGAAAAGTTACTGCTGGATTACCGATTACAGCAGTTGAAAGTGTAGAAGATCACTTCCCACTTCCAGCTAGCATTGTTGCTGGAGCAGACCAAGTGTTTATGCTACGTATTTCTGGAGATAGTATGATTGAAGCTGGTATTTTTGATGGGGATTTAGTTGTTGTTCGCCAACAACAATCTGCATACAACGGTGAAATTGTAGTCGCTTTAACAGAAGATAACGAAGCGACTGTTAAACGTTTCTATAAAGAAAAAGACCATTTCCGTCTACAACCGGAAAACTCTTCATTAGAACCTATCATTTTAAAACAAGTGTCAGTTATCGGAAAAGTAATTGGCGTATATCGTGATTTACATTAAGAATAATAAAAGAAGATAATTACCTTATTTATATACGGTAATTATCTTCTTTTTTGTATTTTGATAGATTTTCATACATTCTATTTCTTATGAACGAGTTTCAATCGTCACGTCGCCAGCAGCACTTTGCCCCGTTATAACTGCATCTTGTGGTTTTTCCAATAAAGTTATATCTACATCACCAGCAGTTGAGCTTGCCTCTACATCATATTTAGGATCATGATCCATAATATGCACTTCCCCACTAGCCGACTTCGCCGTTACTTTCCCTATTACTTTTTTAAAGTTCACCTCACCAGCTTTTGTAGATCCCTCCACACTCTTAGCTGTGACATGTTTCAAATCTACTTCTCCAGCCAGTGTCCCAACACTTACACGCTCACTTTTCACATCACTTATCTCTATTTGTCCAGCGGATGAATTGACTTTTATCTCTTGGTAAGAACGTTCAGGCACGAGGAGAGTTATTGTAGAAGTTTGAAACCTAAAATCGTAAAAAGAAAAATCAAATGAAGCACCTTTTTCTCTTTCCCCAATAATTTTTAATGTGTCACCATCTTCGGCAATACGAACCTCTTGTTTACGTGCATCTCCTGTGTACTTTACATAAAAAGAAGAGTCGGGAGATTTTTGGACAACAATATCCCCAGCGTCTAACTTAACTTCTATATTTTTTAATGTTTCGTTTTTAATAACATCTTCTTTGTTTCCTTTTTCTGCAGTTTGTACTGCTTTTTCATATGTTTGCGAAATCCCTATTACTCCAATAATGATACAAGCAATTGCTACTAACAATATTTTTTTCATCATCTACTCCCCTTTTATCATTTTGAAGTTCCATAACACATAACGTACGCATAACTTTTTAAACCA
This sequence comes from Bacillus cereus group sp. TH152-1LC, assembly GCF_027710505.1. Classification (NCBI taxonomy): domain Bacteria; kingdom Bacillati; phylum Bacillota; class Bacilli; order Caryophanales; family Bacillaceae; genus Bacillus; species Bacillus cereus group sp. TH152-1LC. The sequence continues at coordinate 270,047 of NZ_JAQFNK010000006.1, forward strand.
CTTCGTACTATAATAAGCGATAATACATAACAACAAACCTACTCCAACAAACGTTATACTAACGAATACATCCAACCATATAAAAGTACCCATAAATACTTTTGCAATAACAAAAAATGGTGTCACTACACTAGCAATCCCACCAACCCAAAAAGAAAATATAAAAGCGATAATGGCAACTAACGGTCCTAATACAATAATGAAATTAAACAAACTAAGTCCAATCGCTGCCATGACAGCCCTTGTTATATTCGAAGTAGATGGGTCCTTTTTCATTTCATCAAAGCGATATAAAGCAAGTAAGTCTTTCGCAATTACTTTCGGAGAGCCAAGGCCTTTTATTATTTCCGATTCAGTTTTTCCTTCTTCTATCCCAAACTGAAAATGCTCTTCATAATCAAATAAAATATCTTTCCTCTCTTCTTCCGGTAACTTTCTAAGATGACTCGATAATTCTTTAAGGAACTGTTCTTTACTCATCCCACTCCACCCCTTCAATAATTTCTTGTACGCCTTTTGCAAAATCACGCCACTCTGTTACTAACAAATTCAGTTGTGTTTCCCCTTGCTCAGTTAGTTGATAATATTTACGAGGCGGCCCCTCCGTAGATTCTTTCAAATACGTTTGAAAATACCCTTCTTTCGTTAAACGACGTAATAATGGATACACTGACCCTTCCGATATTAAAAATTTATTTGAGATTTGCTGAACAAGTTCATAACCGTAACAATCTTTACGTTTCACAAGTGCCAAAACACACAGTTCTAACACACCTTTTTTAAACTGAACGTTCAAAGTCAATCCCCCTTTCTCATTTCAGTACTGTTCAATACACGGTACCCGTTATATCCATAATATACCACTTAGTATTATTCATTGCAAGGTACTATATTTTTCGATACTTAATTTTCGAATTAAATACACCCACTTCATATTTCAACTTTTACATTTTCATTCATAGCTAGCACGCATTTTAAATAATCCACATGACTTTTTTGCGGGCACCCATCCAGTTCATTTCACAAACCTCTATTTGCCCATAAATAAAAAAAGCCCTGATACCGTAGTATCAAGGCTTTTCTTTCTCTTAGTATAGAGACATATATTGATCGCGTTCCCATTGGTGAACTTGCGTGCGGAAGATGTCCCACTCAATCTCTTTCGCTTCGATGAAGTGCTCAAGTAAATGCTCTCCTAGTGCACCACATACTACTTCATTAGATTGTAATGTAACTAATGCTTGCGCTAATGTTGCTGGTAAGTCAACGATACCTGCTTCTTCGCGCTCTTCTTTTGTCATTACATAGATGTTACGGTCTACTGCAGCTGGTGGAGTTAATTTGTTTTTAATTCCATCAAGACCTGCTGCTAATAATGTAGCCATTACTAAATATGGGTTTGCAGCTGGGTCAACACTACGTACTTCTACGCGTGTACTAATACCACGAGATGCAGGGATACGTACTAATGGGCTACGGTTTTGTGCAGACCATGCTACGTAACAAGGAGCTTCGTATCCAGGTACTAAACGTTTGTAAGAGTTTACAGTTGGATTTGCTATCGCTGTAAATGCTGGTGCGTGTTTTAAAATACCTGCGATGAAGTGACGAGCATCATCACTTAATTGTAAGTCACCGTTTTGATCGAAGAATACGTTCTCACCATTTTTGAATAGTGATAAGTTACAGTGCATACCTGAACCGTTCACACCGTATAATGGTTTCGGCATAAATGTTGCGTGTAAACCGTGTTTACGAGCAATTGTTTTTACAACAAGTTTGAATGTTTGAATGTCATCACATGAGCGAATTGCATTTGCATATTTAAAGTCAATTTCGTGTTGCCCTGGAGCAACCTCATGGTGAGATGCTTCAATTTCAAAGCCCATCTCTTCTAGTTCAAGAACGATGTCACGACGACAGTTTTCCCCTAGATCCATCGGCGCAAGGTCGAAGTATCCACCGTTATCGTTTAATTCTAATGTTGGATTTCCTTTTTCATCTACTTTAAATAGGAAGAATTCTGGCTCTGGTCCAAGATTGAAATCTGAGAATCCTAAAGCTTCCATTTCTTTTAACACACGTTTTAAGTTGTTACGTGGGTCTCCATCAAATGGAGTGCCATCTGCATTGTAAATGTCACAAATTAGACGTGCAACTTTACCTTTTTCAGCAGTCCATGGGAAAATCACCCAAGTATCTAAGTCAGGATATAAATACATATCAGATTCTTCAATACGTACGAAACCTTCAATCGAAGATCCATCAAACATCATTTTGTTATCAAGAGCTTTCGTTAATTGTCTCACTGGAATCTCTACGTTTTTAATTACTCCTAAAAGGTCTGTAAATTGTAAACGGATATACTTTACATTCTCTTCCTCCGCCAAACGGAAAATATCTTCTTTTGTGTACCTAGCCATTATAAATTCCTCCTTAGTCCCTCTAAACACCTTCAGAATCAGTTCTATTTAGTGAAAAAACCTTGAAATATCCCCTTGTCGCAATGAAGTACGATTAAATCTACCTGTATGTTGTAGTTCATCTCGAAGTATTTTGCGAAGCTCAGTTTTTGAAATTTCTTTCGTTTCTTCTTTTACTTTCACTGTTTCTGTTTGATTTTCTTTCATTAGTAACACTTGTTTAATACCAGCCATATTCAAGCCTTGATCTAATAAATCTTTAATCTCTAACAACTTATCTACATCGTTAAATGAAAATAATCTACGATTCCCCTTTGTACGGGTTGGAGAAACAAGATTATGCTCTTCATAGTAGCGAATTTGACGTGCAGATAATTGTGTTAAATCCATAACAATACCAATAGGAAACAGCGGGGCAGAACGTCTATCTTCTTTCATTGTTTCAGTTCCTCCTTCGCCTTAACTGCTTCTCATTTTATACCATGTTATGTTTAGTGTCAATAGATGTTAGCTTTTCTTACATGATTTTTTTATAAATTTTTTCATTCTTTTTTCTAATGAAATAAATCATTACTTTCACAAGAAAAAAGCTGTCGAAATCGACAGCTTCCCCTTAAGAAATTGTTAATAATTCTTTTTCAATTAATGCATCAATTGCAGAACAAATCGCAATTTTTACATGTGAATAAGTTAACCCACCTTGCACGTAAGCAACATAAGGCGGACGAATTGGACCATCAGCTGACAATTCAATACTTGCACCTTGAATAAACGTTCCCGCAGCCATAATTACATCATCTTCATAACCCGGCATATAGTTGGCATATGGAGTGAAGTGAGAATTAATCGGAGATGCATATTGAATCGCTTGGCAGAATGCAATCATACGATCTTTATCATCAAATTGAACAGACTGAATTAAATCTGTTCGTGGCGCATTCCATGCTGGTGATGTATTCATTCCTAACTTCTCTAAAAATGCAGCTGTAAAAATCGCACCTTTTAGTGCTTGTCCCGCTACATGCGGCGCTAAGAAGAAACCTTGATACATTTCTTGCAGACTGTATAAAGATGCCCCCGCTTCCGCTCCAATTCCTGGAGATGTTAAACGATATGCACACGCTTCAACATACTGTTCTTTACCAACGATATAACCACCAGTTTTAACAATTCCACCACCAGGGTTCTTAATAAGCGAACCTGCCATTAAATCTGCACCAACATGACATGGCTCTTGCTCTTCAATAAACTCGCCATAACAATTATCTACAAATACAACAACATCTGGTTTAATTTCTTTAACAAACGCTATCATCTCTTCAATTTGAGAAATAGTAAATGACGGACGAGTAGCGTAGCCTTTTGAGCGCTGAATACCAATCATCTTCGTATTACTATGAATTGCAGCCGCAACAGCTCCCAAATCAACAAGCCCCTCTTCAGTAAGCGGAACTGCATTATAACCAATATTATATTCTTTAAATGAACCTACACCTTTTCCGCGTACACCAACGATTTCTTCTAACGTATCATACGGCTTGCCAGTGATGTACAATAACTCATCTCCTGGACGCAAAATACCGAATAACGCTGTAGAAATAGCGTGAGTACCTGAAATAATTTGTGGACGAACAAGACCAGCTTCCGCTCCAAATACATCCGCATACACTTTTTCTAACGTATCACGGCCAATATCATCATAACCGTAACCTGTCGTCGGAATAAAATGCGAATCGCTAATTTTATGTTTGCGAAAACTTTCTAATACACGAAACTGATTACTTTCAATTACTTCATCCGCACGTTTATGTACTTCTGTAATTTGGCTTTCTACTTCTTTTACGATTGGAGCAATTTTTTCTCCATTTTTCAAACGATCAAACATTTTAATTTTCTCCTTCTTCCACTAAAAATCTCTTTAATTGCACATTAAGCGATGAATGAGCAAAAATATACCCTACGCAATCATATACAAATTTATCTTCTAAAAACTCCATCTTTGTTAAAAGTGTTTCCGTCTTCAATAACGTTAACAACTTACCTTCACTCGGAGGAATTTCCACTTGATAACAATTCATTTCTTCCTTCATTTTCGTTTCTATCGCTTCTTTTATATGTAATAAATCATTTTCTTCAAAAGCACTAGTCATTAAGAAGTCATTTTTCGGAAACGGAATAAAATTTTGATGTAATTCATCTTTTTTATTATATAACGTAATAATAGGAATATGATTAATTTCAAGTTCTGACAATAATTGCTTTACAGTTTTCTCATGCCCTATATAGTTAGGATCTGCAGAATCAACTACATGTAAAATAACATCCGCTTCACCAGCTTCTTCTAATGTCGAACGAAAAGCCGCAATTAATGACGTGGGCAAATCCTGTATAAAACCAACCGTATCAGTTAGTAATACTGCATAACCAGAAGGTAATGGCATCTTCCTTGTTGTCGGATCTAGCGTTGCAAACAACAAGTTTTCTTCAAATGTATCAGCTTCCGTTAATCTATTAAACAGCGTAGATTTCCCCGCATTCGTATATCCTATTAACGAAACTTGAAATACTTTATTATCTTTTCTTCTCTCACGATATCTTTTTCGATGCTCCACAACAACTGCAAGTTGTTTCTTTATTTCATCAATACGTGATCGAATATGACGTCGATCCGTCTCAAGTTTCGTCTCACCTGGTCCCCTTGTCCCAATACCACCACCAAGACGTGACAAAGACAACCCTTGCCCCATAAGACGCGGCATTGTATATTGCAACTGAGCTAACTCTACTTGAAGCTTACCTTCCCTCGACTTCGCACGTTGCGCAAAAATATCTAATATGAGTTGCGTTCGATCAATTACCCTCGCATCTAATACTGAGGATAAATTCCGAATTTGACTCGGCGTTAATTCGTTATTAAATACAATAACATCCGGTTCTAATTCTTCAGTTAACATTGTAAGCTCTTCTAATTTACCTTTACCTATATACGTCGCCGGATGAAACTTCGGTCGTTTTTGCGTTGTAGACACTAACAATTCTGCTCGCGCAGTCTTCGCTAGCGATGCAAGCTCTTTCATGGAATGCATAAATTTTTCATCATCTTCTTGCGGCAATTGACAGCCCACTAATATGACTTTTTCTTTTTCTTCCATCAAATATGTTCACTCATCCTTTTCGAAATTTAAACCTTCTAATATAATAGCAGAGGAAGCACATTTCATCTAGTTAGCGGGGGAGAAAATTCATGGCATGGGAGATTTTTAGCATCATAGGCACAATTGCTTTCGCACTAAGCGGGGCCATTGTTGCAATGGAAGAGGATTATGATATTTTCGGGGTGTATATTTTAGGAATGGCGACCGCATTTGGGGGAGGTGCCCTTCGTAATTTATTAATCGGTTATCCGATTGTCGCGTTTTGGCAACAAGACATGTTATTCCAAATCGCACTTTTATCAATGACAATTATTTTTCTTTTTCCAAATAAATTAATTAGACACTGGAAAAAGTGGGAAAACATCACTGATGCTATCGGCTTATCAGCATTTGCCGTACAAGGAGCATTATATGCCCAGAAATTAAATTTACCAATTAGTGCTACAATCGTAGCAGCTGTTTTAACTGGCATTGGCGGCGGTATTATCCGCGATCTTTTAGCCCGTAGAAAACCTCTCGTCCTTCGAGCTGAAGTATATGCTTTTTGGACGATTCTAGCAGGTTTCTTAATCGGCGCTCAAATTATTGTTAGTGATTGGGCTTTATACACCTTATTCATTTTAATTGTTTGCTTCCGCATGGTTTCTATTCATTACAAATGGCATTTACCACATAGACGTATCGACACAAACGAACGTTCAGTGCATAAATAGCAATCCAACCTCTTTACAGATCGTAAAGAGGTTTTTCTTTTCTAACGAGTTTTTCTTTACATAATGTTTATACTAATCCTCAAAGCGAGGTGAATATAAATGACAAACCATGTTAATAAAGGTGCTCAAAAAAGCTCAGTAGATCAAATTGGACATGATCCTAATTCTGCACACGAAAAAAGCGCTAAAATGGAGCGCTTCCATAAATCTTATCAAGAAAAAGCAAAAAAATAGTACAAGCACTTATAAAGAAAAAACAGACGCACAGTTTACGTACTGTGCGTCTCCTCTTCAAGCATCAAATCGCTACTTGATATCCCAATTAAATCATATTTATCATACGTATCCCCTTGCAACAAGCGCATAGCCTGTGTACGAATCGATTTTTCAACAATATTCCGTACATATCGTCCATTACTAAACGATGTAATTTGCGACGAGTACTTTACAGCATGTAAATGATCCCTAAATTTCCATTCAGCCTCTTTCGATAACTGGTATTCACGCTCTTCATACATCCTCTTCCCAATTTCTAACAGCTGATTTACTGAGTAATCCGCGAATTCAATTATAAATGGAAAACGGGATTGCAGCCCTGGATTTAACGAAAGAAAGTGATTCATCTCTCTTGAATATCCGGCTAAAATTAATACAAAACCATGTTGTTTATCTTCCATGTGTTTTACGAGCGTATCAATTGCTTCTTTCCCAAAATCTTTCTCTCCCCCTCGTGCTAATGAATACGCCTCATCAATAAACAAAATACCTCCCATTGCTTTTTTTATTAAATCTCTTGTTTTTTGAGCTGTATGACCGATGTATTCCCCTACAAGATCCGCACGTTCAGCTTCAACTAAATGCCCTTTTGATAGAATATTCATCTCAAACAACAATTTCCCTATCATTCTAGCAACAGTTGTCTTCCCTGTACCCGGATTTCCCTTAAATAGCATATGGAGTACTTGTTTCTCAGACTTCAACCCTATTTCTTGTCTTTTTTTATTCACATAAATCCAAGCATATATTTCTTTTATTATCTTTTTTATATCATCCATTCCAACGAGCTTTCCCATCTCTTCTTCAATTCTTTGCAGCATCTCATGTTTCGTAGTAGTTTCACTTGAAATTACCGTTTTATTTTCCGCAGCCGATAAAGAAATTTTCTTTCGATGATTTAACACAATGTTAATTTGATTATTATTTTTCTTTCGCATCGATTGTTCCATACAATCACCTCATTTTATCCTGCATGAACAGGCAATAAGACTCCCACCTCAAAATTCAGCAAACGCGAGGAAGTTAGACGAAAGATAACTGCCTGTAAACGCCCGATTGGTTCAACTAATAATCAAAGGGGATAGACAAATACCCCCTGATTAAAGTTTCACTTTATCCACTCACCAAATATTATTATTCCCGTCTCCCTTGCAAATGACTATTTTCAGAAAAGTTTGCTATAATATAAGAAATAATGAAGGTGGTGGGACTATGGAGACAACGGAATTCCATGATACAATACAAGCCTTTTCTATTTTTTTATTGAATAAAGGCCGCAAACCTTCAACCATTAAACGTTATGTTTATGACATTGAAGATTTCGGACATTGGTTAGAAAAAAACAAAAAGCTCCCTTCCAGTAATATATGGGCTACACTTTGTACAAAAGACTATGAAGATTACTTTTCCGATTTAAAAAAGAATCGACATTACTCAGAGAAAACGATGCATCGTGTATTTATTGTATTAAATAGAATGCATCACTTTCTAAACATCCCTAATCCATTAAAGAACATGGAAATTTCTATTCAACCAGACCGCACACTTCGTAATGAGGATTTCATTTCATCTGATGAAGAAAAAAGATTAAAGCATATAGTCACTTCATTAGAAGGACTTTCAGAAAAACAACGTCCTGTGCGCCCTTTACTAATGGATCGCAATATCGCTATTTTAAACTTATTAATCGACTACGGATTATCCTTACAGGAACTTACAGCATTAACCATGCAGCACGTCCACTTTGAAACGAACAGATTATCTATCTCAGCAACCGCAGGGATAGAAAGAACAATTACATTAACTAGCGAAGACAAAAAACAACTATATACTTATTACAAAAGCATCCCAGAGCCCGTTCGTCCAAAATACCATAGTAATGACCCATTATTTATTGCATTTGATTTTAATCGCGGAACATACAGATGGGTATACGAAAATGATGCACCAAAGGGATTAACAGAAATCGCTATCCAAAAAATGATTCGCCTTGAAGTATCTAGAGCTAATTTACGTAAAGGAATCTCAGGACAACACTTTCGTAACACCTATATTTTAAACTTAATAAAAAAAGAAACTCCAGAATCAGAAATTATAAAATTAGTTGGATTTAAATCAAAAGTTTCACTCAAACGATATTATCAGTACGCAGAAAATAGAAAAAACGCCTTATCCTAAGGCGTTTTTTCTATTTTTTCTTTAAACAAACGATTTTACTATGACCATTTAACTAATTTTTGCATCTACTATGATGAGTTTCGTTCATATCCTCATGAGAAAGGAGAGATTTAATGTCTCATTATAACGACAGTCAGAACAAATTCTCCAAACCATGCTTTCCAAGTAGCGCCGGACGAATCCCAAATACTCCATCAATCCCAGTTACTAAGGCACAACTTAGAACATTCCGCGCGATTATTATCGATTTAACAAAAATAATTCCAAAACTTTTCGCAAATCCATCTCCTCAAAATATTGAAGATCTAATCGATACATTGAACCTACTAAGTAAATTTATTTGTTCACTAGACGCTACTTCCTCCCTGAAAGCACAAGGGTTAGCTATTATTAAAAATTTAATAACTATATTAAAAAATCCAACCTTCGTAGCAAGCGCTGTATTTATCGAGCTTCAGAATCTAATTAATTATTTACTATACATTACAAAATTATTCCGAATCGACCCTTGCACACTTCAAGAGCTTCTTAAATTAATAGCAGCATTACAAACTGCTTTAGTTAATTCCGCTTCATTCATTCAAGGACCTACTGGACCTACGGGGCCAGCTGGTGCTACTGGCGCTACTGGTCCTCAAGGGCCTCAAGGTAACACGGGTGCCACTGGTCCTCAAGGTGCTCAAGGTGCCACTGGGCCTCAAGGGCCTCAAGGTAACACAGGTGCTACCGGCGCTACTGGTGCCACTGGTTCTCAAGGGCCTCAAGGTAACACAGGTGCTACTGGTGCCACTGGTTCTCAAGGGCCTCAAGGTAACACAGGTGCTACCGGCGCTACTGGTGCCACTGGTTCTCAAGGGCCTCAAGGTAACACA
>NZ_JAQFNK010000007.1:0-245005 GCF_027710505.1 Bacillus cereus group sp. TH152-1LC
CCTAAAGAAGAAGTAAAAGTCCAAGAAGTAGCAAAGCCTAAAGAAGAAGTAAAAGTCCAAGAAGTAGCAAAGCCTAAAGAAGAAGTAAAAGTCCAAGAAGTAGCAAAGCCTAAGGAAGAAACGAAAGTCCAAGAGGTAGTAAAGCCTAAGGAAGAAACGAAAGTCCAAGAGGTAGTAAAGCCTAAGGAAGAAACGAAAGTCCAAGAAGTAGTAAAGGCTAAAGAAGAAGAGAAAGCAAGAGAGATAGCAAAGGCTAAAGAAGAAGAGAAAGCAAGAGAGATAGCAAAGGCTAAAGAAGAAGAAAAAGTAAGAGAGATAACGAAGGCTAAGGAAGAGGCCAAAGCAAGAGAAATAGCCAAAGCTAAGGAAGAAGAGAAAGCAAGAGAAATAGCCAAAGCTAAGGAAGAAGAGAAAGCAAGAGAAATAGCAAAGGCTAAGGAAGAAGAGAAAGCAAGAGAAATAGCCAAAGCTAAAGAAGAAGCAAAAGTAAAAGAAGAGTCTAAAAATAACATACAGTCTGCTAAACGTGAATTAACGGTAGTAGCGACAGCATATACTGCTGATCCAAGTGAAAATGGTACTTATGGTGGACGCGTTTTAACTGCGATGGGGCATGATTTAACGGCTAATCCGAATATGAGAATTATCGCAGTAGATCCGAAAGTAATCCCATTAGGATCTAAAGTATGGGTAGAAGGTTATGGAGAAGCTATCGCTGGTGATACGGGAAGTGCTATTAAAGGAAATCGCATTGATGTTTTAATGGGCTCAAAAAGTAAAGCTATGAATTGGGGAAGACAAACAGTTAAAGTTAAAATTCTTTAATAAATATAGTTATCTAGATAGAAGTCAGTTCTCTTTATTGAGGCTGACTTTTATTTTTTTAGTAGAAGTAAAATAGTTTTTTTAAGGGCTTATCACTAAATCTGTAATAAAACATAAAACGTGAATTATGTTTACAAATTAAAACTATTAAGAATGAGGTGAGGAAGCAAGTTTATTGAGAAGTGTAGAAGAATAGTATGTTGACAACGAAGGGTTAACGTATAATGAAATATATAAATTGGATCAAATCATTTACTAAACACTTTCACTCATAATAGTGTAATTAAGTTTAAAGGATTGGTGTATTTCATGAAAGAAGTAAGGGAATATATTGAAACAAAGAAACAAGGTGTATTGGAGTTACATATAAAAGAAACTGAAGAAAAGTTAGGTGCTGCTTTCCCAATGCAATATAGAGACCTTATTAAATTAGTTAATAACGCTGAAGTAGGGGAATGGATACTATATCCGATTAAAGATAGTAGAAATGCAACGAAAACTTGGGATGATATAGTTAGACAAAATGTTGACATGAGAGATGAGTATATGACAGAAAACCTTATTATAATTGGTGACGATGGTTCAGGGGATAAATTGTGCTTTAAAAAAAATAATGGAAAAATGGATGATGAAATATATATTTGGTATCATGCGGATGATGAAATGGAAGAAATATCTCCCAGTTTAAAAGAATTTATTTTAGAAACTATTCACGGAGACGATGCTTTTTAGTATTAATTATTATCATTTTGTGAATCACTCTTATAAAAAGCGAGGATAGAATATGACAATGGGATTATATGGGGAACAGTACAATGACATGAAAGGGTATAGGGTAGTAGAAGGGACAGATTCTTATAATCATTACTTTGGTGGTGAAGATTGCAATTTGCCAGTATGTAAGTTATGCAGTGAGAAGATGCATCAAATTCTCTGTTTTGATTTAAAAGATGAGAGGATTGCTGGACTTAAAAGTAGTGAGCTAGACATTTTACCTTTAGTTTCATGCTTGAATTGCTCGATGGTGTGGGAACCGCAATATTTTCAGTTAAGTGATGGAGGTAAAACGGTTCAAATCATACAGCAGTACAATACAGAAGAATGGATAATGGAAGAGGAATATAAGTTACCCGTTTCATTACCCAAAACAGCGGTAAAGCTTATAAATATGAAAAATGATGATATACCTATAGATGAAGATAGTTACTGGGAAGCTTTTGACTGGTTCGGTTCTGAATATGTATGTAGATTATTAGGGGCACCATTATATGATGATCTTCCAGAGAATTTAGCGTGTCCAACTTGTTTTAAAGAGATGAAGTATGTTGCTACAATTACACAAGATATCGAAGAACGCGGACTTATTTCGGTAGTTGATTTCCAGTTTGGGGAAATGAATTTATATTTTTATATATGTAAAGATTGTTCAATTATAAAAACTGAAATACAAGGTACATAACGAAAATAAGACTGACATATTCTGTCGGTCTTATTTTTGTATCGCAACATCAGTAAGAATCGCATCAAATATATCTTTTTGCGTGAAGTTATCTGTAAAAATAGCTTCTCTGGTAACTTCAATTGTATCGTGCGGATTATACCATTTTTCTAGGGAATCCTCACCAAATTCATGTCGTTTGTCCCTTGTGTTATGTCGTCGAATCGTTTCTTTTAACGATAAATCAAAGTAATATGTATAGACGTTTCCTTCCAAAAAATGTATTAATTCTTTCAGCATATCACCGTATCTACGACTGTTTAAAATGCCTTCTAAAATAACAAATTCACATTTTCCTTTTCCGTACTTTGTAATTTCAAATAGTAAATTATGTGATAAATTCCCCATCGAATCGTGTACTCTAAGCATATCTCTACGTACAACATCCTGTGATACTAAAAGTGTACCTTGTCCGAAATGTTCTTGTAGTTGCTTTGCGATTGTTGTTTTACCACTTGCGGAGTTGCCTCTAAGAATGATTAAAGTTGATTTAAGTATAGGATTAGACATAATGTATTCCCCCAGCGCGAATGAGTATATAGAAAATTTTAACAAATAAAGTGCGGAAAGTGTATAATTAATAGGATTGAAATAAAAAGGTGGGAGTTAGATGGAACATGAATTAAATAAGGCGCAGCCGATTTGGAAACGGACATGGTTTCGCTATCTAGGGGCATTTATAATTGTTCAATTACTATTTATTATTTGTGAGATTACAGGATGGGCACCAAATTTTAAGCCAAGTGGAGAGTTTTTAAATAGAATTTTACATTCTGAATTTTTCACGGAATGGTTCACTCCATATGAAATTCCTCATTTTAATGTGTTTACAGCATTTTTTGCGATTACATTGTTACCATACGCATTAATTGGTGCAATGAAAGATTTCACAACAAGGAAAAATATAAATAATTAAGAAGAGGTATTATATGCTATTTCAAAAAGATTATGTATCGGTACGGTACGTAAAAGAAGAGGATGCACAGGTCATTTCAAAATGGTTAACAGACCCAGAAGTCTTGCAGTATTACGAAGGGCGAGATAATCCGCAATCTGTAGAAATGGTACTGGATCATTTCATACATAATCCCAATAGTCATGAAAAAAGGTGTGTGTAATAGAGTTTGATAATATGCCGATTGGTTATATTCAAATGTATTCAGTTGATTCTGAGTGGAAAGCGTTATATGGCTATGAAGAATCTCAAAATATATGGGGAATGGATCAATTTATCGGTGAGCCGACTTATTGGGAAAAAGGAATTGGAACGAAACTCGTTCAGGCAGCAATTACATATATTATGGAGAACACGGGAGCAGAAGCAATCGCAATGGACCCGAAAGTAAATAATGAACGCGCCATAAACTGTTATGAAAAATGCGGATTTAAAAAGGTGAAGATTTTAAAGGAACATGAGCTGCATGAGGGGGAATTAGAAGATTGTTGGATGATGGAGTATAAAACTATTGGGGGTAGATGATATAAATGAAGGCGCTACTTGTATTAGATATGCAAAAGGCGATTTTAGAGTGTAAAGATTTTTTTGTTGAAAAAGAGTTAATCACAAATCTTTTAAAACGATTTAAAGCAGAAAATGAATCTATTATTTTCTTAAAACACCGAGATAATAATCCAGAAAGTACGTTGTATTTTGAATCAGCCGGCAGCGAATTAGTAGAAGAATATGCCGAGTTTGCGGATTATGTAGTTGAGAAGACAACCCCTAGTGCTTTTAAAGGAACAAGTGTTGAAGAGATATTAACAAAACATAAAGTTGATCATGTTGTAATCGTTGGATTTAATACGGAATTTTGCTGTTTATTTACAAGTATCGCTACTTTTGAAAAAGGCTATAAAGTTACGCTCATTGAAGATGCGACAGGAACTGCTAACGATGAAGAAGTATATGAAATGCCTGGGCTTGATATAAAAGATTTTATCGGATCAGTCTTGAATTAGTCTAATGTAATTGAAGTTTTGTATTAGGATGAATATATAGAGACATATACAAAAAAGGGAGCTGCGCGAAATGAAAAAAGCTTTAATAGTAATTGATGTGCAAGCAGGTATGTATACAGCTGGAATGCCCGTACATAATGGAGTGAAGTTTTTAGAAATATTGCAAGAACTTATTGCGGAATGTCGGTCTAATGATATTCCAGTTATTTATGTACAACATAACGGACCAAAAGATCATCCGTTAGAAAAAGGTACAGAGGGCTGGAAAGTGCATGAGGCGATTACTCCGCAAAAAGGGGATTGTATTGTTGAAAAGACGACGCCAGATTCATTCCATAAGACAAACTTAAACGAAGTGTTAAAAGAAAAAGGGATTGAACACGTTATGATTTCAGGTATGCAAACAGAGTACTGTGTGGATACGACAACGAGAAGAGCGTTTAGTGAAGGCTATAAAGTAACGTTAGTGAGTGATGCACATAGTACGTTTCATACAGAAGTGTTACGTGCGGAAGACATTGTACAGCATCATAATGTAGTGTTTGGAGCGTTTGCTAATGTTATTGCGTTAAAAGATTTGAAAGCGACTGCCTTTAAATAAGAGGCAGTTTTTTTATTATAAGGTATATTTGAAACATTGTTCATATAATTTTACGTACCATATTGAATACATGAAAAAGGAGCACCACATAATTAAAAGGGCGCTCCTGCATCAAAAAGTTACTTCTTCTTATCTTTATCCAATATATTCTGCTCTTCAGCAAATTCCGTACCATATGCAAAGCGGCGATTAATATGAATGTTATCATTGTTGTGCCTTGTCTGTGAGTTAGAAAAGCGATGAACAATTACTTCAGATAATGTAAAGACAGTAGCGGAAAGGAAACTGCCCCATGCAATTTGCATGTAATTGTCTAATAAAATATTACCGAAAATCCATACGCTTAAATACGTTAGTAAAAAATCCGACATAATGGCGCCAGTATTGCCAATTCGGTTTAATATGATTTTATCGACGAACATATAGGATACGATTGTAACAAAGAGACTAAATGAAATAATTTGGACGAATGTTGCAGGGAAAAATAAAGCGAGTCCAATACTAAATGCGATAATGCACGATATAAACTTAATAAGAACTACAGTAAAACCATTCAATATTTACACCTCCGATTTATACATAGTTTTACAATAAATTTAGGAGTTCATACATTGTAACAAATATATTTACATAAAACTTTTTCACGTTCGTTTTTGTCTAAATATTAAAAAAACAAAGAAAAAATGTTATAGTAAAATGAGAGTATATGACATTTTTAGGTAAGGGGGAATCCATGGTGTGGATTACTTCAGAAGTAGAAATTCCAGATGAGTTAATTGATCATCTTGAACAAGGAAAGTTAGTACTATTTGTTGGAGCGGGAGTTTCTATGAAAGGGAAATCAAACTTACCGAATTTTGATGATCTAGTTGATGAAATTGCGAAAACGTTATATGTGGAAACACGTGAAATAACAGAACCACATGATTATTATCTTGGTAAAATTGCGAAAACAAAAGACGTACATCAAGTTGCAAGAGATTTAGTTCATACTGAAAAATCAAAGCCGAATCCGCTTCATTATGCGATTCCGAGGCTGTTTCCTTTAGATACAGAAGTCCGCATTGTAACGACAAATTTTGATCGGCATTTTACAACTGCGATGAAAGAAATGAATAGAGAATTAAACGTATATTACGCACCTGCGTTACCTACAGGTCGAGCGTTTAAAGGACTCGCTTACATACATGGCAATATAGAACAAGAGAAAGAAGCATTAATATTAACAGATGGTGATTTTGGAAGGGCTTACTTGACGGAAGGATGGGCAAGAAGATTTTTAGTTGATTTATTCTCGAATTATACCGTTTTATTCGTTGGATATAGCCATAATGACCCAGTAATGAAATATTTAGCGACGGGTTTACCGCCAAGTACAAGGCGTTATGCATTTGTTGCACAAGGGGAAAATACGTACCACTGGGAGCATTTAGGAATACGGCCGATTGTATATCCGAATAAAGGCAATAATCATCAATCGCTCGTTAAAGCAGTGAAGCGATGGGCGGAATTAATGGGAGATAATTATATTACAAAACGAATGCGGATTCGTGACATAGTAACAGTTCCACCATCAGTAGAGCAGGAACAATTATCATACATAAAGCAATCCATAAAAAAAATTGAAACAGTCCGCTACTTTGTTGAATTTGCTCATGATTATGAATGGGTGGAATGGCTTGAAGCAGAAGGGAAATTACAAAATTTATTTTTAGTTACATCAAATGATAATGAGGTAGATGAACTACTTGCAGAATGGTTAGTGGAACAATTTCTGTTTAGTCATCAAAAAGAATTATTTCAATTAATTTTTAAAAATCATTCTAAACTATCTCCGTTATTATGGAAAACAATTTGTAGCTACTTAAACGAGACGAAAATTGAGATGGACCCGTTGTTGTTTGCAAGATGGACACTTCTTTTATTAGAAACAGCTGAAAAAGATAGTAAATCAATTGAAAAAATTTCTTACTTACTGCAAAAATGTTCTTTTCCTGAGCATAAAGAGATTGCTTTATTGTTATTAACGTTTATTTTGGATGGAAAGCTTAAGTTGAAGCGGGAAAGAAAATGGGGAAATGATACACAAGAATCGATAGAACTTGAGGAATCGAGTCGTTTACCATTGTCTACATTTTCATATGTGGAGCAAATGTGGAATGAGAAGATGAAACCGTATATTTCCTATTATGCCGTACCAATTATGATGATGGGAATAGAAAAGATGCGACTGTTATCACTACGACAAACGGCTTTGAAAAAAAAGGATAAGGAAAATGTTGAAAAAGAGTTTCAGCAAAATGATCTTGCCTTTTTAATTCAAATTGTAAAAGAGTGTTTAGCTTATTTATGTGAAAACAATGAGAAAAAAGCAAATTATTATATTACAGAAATGATAGAAGCAAACAGCGTGCTTCAGACTCGAATTGCAATTGATGCAATGAATAAAAATATATTTGTTAGCGCTGATGACAAAATAAAATGGTTGTTACAGGAAGGACTTCTTTTAGATGTCACGTATAAACACGAAGTTTTTCAGTTTATAAAAAATCATTTCGCATCTTCTCTAGAAAAAACAAAGGAAGAAGTCATTCAAATTGTACTGAAAGACCTTGCAGAGGAGAGAGCATTTGATGTTTGTTTCGTATTAGATTTATTGTTTACTTGTGATTCAAATAGTCCATCTACAGCAAAAGGTTATGAGGTAATGAAGCAAAAACATCCTCACTTTCATTCTGAGCGATACAGTGTACAAAAGAAAGAAATCACAGAACAAAGTATTACTTGTAATGTAACTGCTGATGGATTATTACAGCTGAAAGACGATGAAATTATGAAACAAGTTCAGCAATTTTCTCAAGACGGAGTTTTTGAACAACGTCATTTTTTAGAGATGGTATCGAAAGCATGTAAATTGAATATAGAATGGAGTATTTCATTTGCTTATCAATTAGTTAGTATGCATGAAATAAGTAATGAAGTATGGTTTGTTTGTATTAGAGAGTGGCGAAATAACCGAGGACTGACAAATGAACAAATCCAAAAAGTTATTCCGCTATTGCAGAAATTTGTTAGAAATACTGCTTTTCATTGGTTAATAAGTAGTTTTCTATATGAAATTAGTAATCGATTAGAGGAGCTAGAGGAAAATAGCATACGCAATGTGAAACGGTTTGCTTTTTCGGTATTCCCTCAAGTAATGAAAAGTGATACAGATTTTAAGCTTGGAAAACAAGATTTTTACAATGAATCAATCCAGCATCCTGTTGGGAAAATGACAGCTGTATTATTAAAACTGTTATCATATGATCATTTATACGATCGAAACGTGTATGAATATTTATTTTTATTTGAAGAACAAGTAAGAGTTAGTTCAGAGCGGACAAATTATATGTTAGCTCGGTTAGTAGCAGATATAACATTTCTTTATCATATTGAGAAGCAATGGTGCCGAAAATATTTGTTACCGTACTTAGATTTAAAGAAGGAAAATGAGATTACGAAATATGCATGGGCAGGCTTATGTTACACGCAAATCAATTTGCCTTTATTTACAGAAATGAAGCGATTTATTAAGTATGCGGTAGAACATTTGGAAGTATTGCATCCGCATACGAGGGAAGCTTTCTTGAAATGGCTTAGTTTTGTATTTATTAAATGTGTACTGTATTGGGAGCAAAAAACAGATTGGTTATACCCGTTGCTTATACAAGAAAATGAAGAAAATAAAATTAAATTTATGCAGTTTTTATGCTATTACGTCAAAACGTTAAGTGTAAAAGAACAACAAAAATTTTGGACAGCTTGGCTCAGTATATTTTTGCGAGAGCGACCGAAAATGGGTGAAATCACAGCTAGAGAATATGTAATGCTTTTACGCATTATTTTATTTATGGATGAAATAGTAGAAAGAGGATTATCGATAATATGTAAATCATTTTCGGACATGGGTGGAAAAGGGAATCAAACGGAGATAAAACAGTTATTGAACGAAATACTTGAAAAGACAGAGCGTATAAAAATGTCCAAAGATTTGTATGCAAATGTATTTTTTACTTTACTGCAAACGCTTCAGGAAGCCGATTTACTTGAAACGGAAATCATTCGAATAAAAGAAGTATTAATCCGGTACGGAGTAGAAAAGTATGTATTAAATGCAATAGATAATGAGATAATTCGCATCGGAATTGTTATGGAGAATTTACAAGAAGAAATGTAGGACGAAAGTGGAATTTTAAAAAATATATAAAAAGTTGTTGACAGTGTTTTGAAAAGCGTTCTATAATACGAATCATACTTATTCAATTTCAAAAAACATTTGAATAAACAAAGTGCAATGAAGAGATCACAGTAGTGGTTAGTCTTACTGTAACAGAGAGCTGGTGGTTGGTGTGAACCAGTACAGGGATAATCATGAATTACAGTCTTGGAGCATCTTTTTCGTAGTAAAGATAGTTTTGTCTTTATGAAGAAAAAGCGGTCAATTGATCGTTAACAGTGAAGAGAGGTAGACGGAAATTTAGTCTACAACTAGGGTGGTACCGCGATAAATATCGTCCCTACTGATTTATTCAGTAGGGACTTTTTGTATTTTAGTGGCCCAACTTGAAAATTAAATATACATGCGTTGAAAGGAAAAGCAGTAGTTGTTGTTTCCCTGTAACAGAGAGCTGGTGGTTGGTGTGAACCAGTACAAAAACAAGAGCGAATTACAGTCCTAGAGCATCTTTTTCGTAGTAAAGATAATATTGTCTTTATGAAGGGAAAGACGGTCAGATGATCGTTAACAATGAAGAGAGGTAGACGAAAGAAGTCTACAACTAGGGTGGTACCGCGATAAATATCGTCCCTACTGATTGAATCAGTAGGGATTTTTTGTACAAAAAAGTGGGTTTTTATCTAGTAGATAGTGTCCTTATAGTAAGTATTCGTTTAAAATAAGAAGAGGTATCGATTCCACTTAAAATTTGTATAATTTATCAGTTCAGAAAATAGAGAATTTTTCATTCTCTTACTATACTTTTAAAACATTAGAGGAGGATTTCCAAATGGCAAATCATGAATTAGATCAATTACGTAAACAGGTAGATGAAATTAACTTACAACTATTACACCTTTTAAACAAACGTGGTGAAATCGTTCAAAAAATTGGGGAGCAAAAGCAAGTACAAGGTACGAAACGTTTTGATCCAGTACGTGAGCGTGAAGTGCTTGATATGATTGCAGAGCATAACGAAGGACCGTTCGAAACGTCAACAGTTCAACACATTTTCAAAACAATCTTCAAAGCTAGCTTAGAATTACAGGAAGATGATAACCGTAAAGCATTACTAGTATCACGTAAAAAGAAACAAGAAAACACAATCGTTAATGTAAAAGGTGAATTGATTGGAAACGGAACACAAACATTCATTATGGGACCTTGTGCGGTAGAAAGCTTAGAACAAGTTCGTCAAGTAGGGCAAGCGATGAAAGACCAAGGCCTAAAATTAATGCGCGGTGGTGCTTTCAAACCGAGAACATCTCCATACGATTTCCAAGGTTTAGGAGTAGAAGGATTACAAATTTTACGCCAAGTAGCAGATGAGTTCGACTTAGCGATCATTAGTGAAATTTTAAATCCGAACGATGTTGAAATGGCGCTAGACTACGTTGATGTCATTCAAGTTGGAGCACGTAACATGCAAAACTTCGATTTATTACGAGCTGTAGGTAAAGTTAACAAGCCAGTATTACTAAAACGTGGATTAGCAGCAACAATTGATGAGTTCATTAACGCAGCTGAATACATCATTGCACAAGGTAACGACCAAATTATTCTATGTGAGCGTGGTATCCGCACATACGAAAGAGCGACACGTAACACATTAGACATTTCAGCAGTACCGATTTTAAAGAAAGAAACACATTTACCAGTTATCGTTGACGTAACGCATTCAACTGGACGCAGAGATTTATTATTACCAACAGCGAAAGCAGCACTTGCAATTGGTGCAGATGCAGTTATGGCTGAAGTACATCCAGATCCAGCAGTTGCATTATCAGATTCTGCACAACAAATGGATATTCCAGAATTCCATAGATTCATGGATGAGTTAAAAGGATTCAAAAATAAATTATCTTAATCCCATATCATATATGCGCTGAAGAGGAAACAGTAGTGCTTATCTCCCTGTTAAAGAGAGCTGATGGTCGGTGAGAATCAGTACAAAGGTAAGCATGAATTACAGCCTTGGAGCATCTTTTCCGCCAACTGTTGGAGGGAAAGACGGTCAAATGATCGTTAAAGAAGAAGAGAGGTAGACGAAAGTTGTCTACAACTAGGGTGGTACCGCGATAAACATCGTCCCTACTGAGCGCTCAGTAGGGACTTTTTTGTACAAAAAAATAGTAAAGGGGCAAGAGAAATGAGATACATTACAGCTGGAGAATCACATGGGCCGCAGTTAACAGTTATTTTAGAAGGTGTACCAGCAGGTTTAACATTAACAGCGGAACATATTAATAAAGAATTATTAAGAAGACAAAAAGGGCACGGACGCGGAAGACGTATGCAAATTGAAACTGATACAGTTGAAATTGTAAGTGGTGTTCGTCATGGGATGACACTTGGCTCGCCGATAACGTTAATCGTAAAAAACGATGATTTCAAACATTGGACGAAAGTAATGGGTGCAGAGCCAATTTCGGAAAAAGAAAGTAAAGAAATGAAACGTACAATTACAAAACCACGTCCAGGACATGCGGATTTAAACGGAGCAATTAAATACGGTCACCGTGATATAAGAAATGTGCTAGAGCGCTCATCTGCAAGAGAAACGACAGTTCGTGTAGCTGCTGGTGCAGTTGCGAAACAAATTTTAAAAGAATTAGGCGTAGAAATTGCAGGGCATGTACTTGAAATTGGTGGAGTAAAAGCAAAACATATTTCAAAGTTATCAATTGAAGAGATTCAAACAATTACTGAAAACTCACCAGTTCGATGTTTGGATAAAGAAGTAGAACAAGAGATGATGGGTGCGATAGATAACGCTAAAAGTAGTGGAGATTCAATCGGTGGCATTGTTGAAGTCATTGCAGAAGGCATGCCAATAGGTGTCGGTAGTTACGTTCATTACGATCGTAAATTAGATGCAAAACTTGCTGGTGCAATTATGAGTATTAATGCATTTAAAGGTGCTGAAATTGGCATTGGTTTTGAAGCGGCAAGACAGCCAGGAAGTAAAGTGCATGATGAAATTTTATGGGATGAAGAACAAGGATACACGAGAAATACGAATAATGCCGGCGGTTTAGAAGGTGGTATGACAACAGGCATGCCAATTGTCGTAAGAGGTGTGATGAAGCCAATACCTACATTATACAAACCGTTAGCAAGTGTTGATATTGATACGAAAGAATCATTCCAAGCGAGTATTGAAAGATCTGATAGTTGTGCAGTACCAGCAGCAGGAGTAGTAGCTGAGTCTGTTGTAGCATGGGAACTTGCACATGCACTAGTCGAACAATTCGGAAAAGATCGTATAGAATTAATCCAGCAAAACATTACGCAACATAACAAATACGCAAAAGAATTTTAATAAAAGGTGGTTTTAACATGCAAGTAAAAGATCAACTCTCATCATTACAACCATATAAACCAGGTAAATCACCTGAACAAATGAAAGAAGTGTACGGAGATCATTCATTTGTGAAATTAGCATCGAATGAAAACCCATTCGGCTGCTCACCACGTGTTTTAGATGAGTTG
Source organism: Bacillus cereus group sp. TH152-1LC (assembly GCF_027710505.1). Taxonomy (NCBI): domain Bacteria; kingdom Bacillati; phylum Bacillota; class Bacilli; order Caryophanales; family Bacillaceae; genus Bacillus; species Bacillus cereus group sp. TH152-1LC. The sequence continues at coordinate 12,634 of NZ_JAQFNK010000007.1, forward strand.
CAAAAATCGTGGTTGGAACATGCTTTATATCCTGACGGAGGTGCTACAACGCTCCGTCAAACAATTGCAAATAAGTTACATGTACAAATGGAACAAGTACTTTGCGGTAGTGGATTAGATGAAGTCATTCAAATCATAAGTCGTGCAGTACTGAAAGCAGGAGATAACATCGTGACGGCTGGTACGACATTCCCGCAGTACCGTCATCATGCAATTATTGAAGGCTGTGAAGTGAAAGAAATTCCTTTAAATAACGGTGTATACGATTTAGACGAAATTTCGTCAGCGGTAAATAATAATACGAAAATCGTATGGATTTGTAATCCAAATAACCCGACAGGCACATATGTGAATGATCAAAAATTGTCTCAATTTATTGAAGGTATTAATGAAAATACGTTAATTGTCATTGATGAAGCGTACTATGAATACGTAACAGCAAAAGATTTCCCAGAGACATTACCGCTATTAGAAAAACATAAAAATATTTTTGTACTTAGAACGTTTTCTAAAGCATACGGATTAGCTTCTTTCCGCGTTGGATATGCGATTGGACATGAAGAGCTAATCGAGAAATTAAATGTCGTACGTTTGCCATTTAACGTATCTTCATTAGCGCAAAAAGCAGCGACGATTGCTTTTGGTGATGACGAGTTTATTGAAGAAATAGTTCGTGTGAATACAGAAGGATTACAACAATACGAAAGCTTTTGTAAGGAAAATGAAATTCCATTTTATCCATCGCAAACAAATTTCATCTTCTTGCCAGTTGAGAATGCTGGGGAGATTTATGAAGCTTGTGCACACGCAGGATTTATTATTCGTCCGTTCCCAAATGGTGTCCGTATTACAGTCGGAACAAGGGAGCAAAATGAAGGAGTGATTTCAGTGTTACAACAACACTTTGAAAATAAAAAAAGAAAGTCTCGAGATGAGGCAAATGCGTAAAAAGGTAGTTTTAATTGGAACTGGTTTAATAGGGGGCTCTCTTGCATTAGCAATTAAGAAAGAGCACGATGTAACGATAACAGGTTATGATATTTTTCAAGAACAAGTAGAGCGTGCAAAAGAATTACACGTAGTAGATGAAGTAGCGGTAGATTTACAGCATGCGTGTGAAGAGGCGCATTTAATTGTTTTTGCTTCTCCAGTTGAAGAAACGAAGAAGTTATTACACAAATTAGCGTCATTTCGATTACGAGAAGATGTTATTGTAACCGATGTTGGTAGTACAAAAGGGACGATTATGAATGAAGCAGAAGCTTTATTTTCAAAGGAAGTTTCTTTCATTGGTGGACATCCAATGGCAGGTTCTCATAAAACGGGCGTTGAAAGTGCAAAAGCACATTTATTTGAAAATGCATTTTACATTTTGACACCGATGAATCATGTGCCAAATGAACATGTAGAAGAACTAAAGCGTTGGTTACAAGGGACAGGATCTCATTTTCTCGTTTTAAATACGGAAGAACATGATTATGTAACAGGAATTGTAAGTCATTTTCCGCATCTTATTGCAGCAGGGTTAGTAAAGCAAGTGGAGAAACATGCAGGAGATAATCCACTTATTCATCAACTAGCTGCTGGAGGTTTTAAAGACATTACACGTATCGCATCTAGTAGCCCAAAAATGTGGAGTGATATTGTTAAGCAAAATCGTGAGCATTTAATGGTATTATTAAAAGAGTGGATCTCTGAAATGGAAGATTTATATGATACAGTTTCTACCGGAGATGCAGGCGAGATTCAAAACTATTTTGCAGGCGCGAAAGAATACCGTGACTCTTTACCAGTACGAAAAAGAGGGGCAATTCCTGCCTATCACGACTTATACGTCGATGTTTTAGATAAAGTAGGAGCATTGGCTCACATTACGAGCATTTTAGCACGCGAAGAAATTAGTATTACGAACTTGCAAATATTAGAAGCGCGTGAAGGATTGCTAGGGGTGTTACGTATTAGCTTCCAAAGAGAAGAAGATCGTATGAAAGCAAAGCTAGCGCTTAGAGAAGAAAAATACCAAACTTATGAAACAATTTAAATGAGAAGGTGAAAACGTGAAGGAAAGAACGATACAACCTGTTAATAACGGATTAAATGGCAACATTACAATTCCAGGAGATAAATCCATTTCACACCGTGCTGTCATGTTCGGTGCGATTGCAGAAGGAAAAACAACAATTAAAGGTTTCTTGCCCGGTGCAGACTGTTTAAGTACGATTTCTTGCTTTAAAGAAATGGGAGTAGACATCGTGCAAAATGGTGATGAAGTCACTGTAGTTGGTAAAGGATTAGAAGGTTTACAAGAACCGAAAGCTGTATTAGATGTTGGTAATTCTGGTACAACAATACGTTTAATGTCAGGGATCTTGGCAAATACACCATTTTTCTCTTGTGTACAAGGTGATGCATCTATCGCAAAAAGACCGATGAAACGTGTTACAAACCCATTAAAACAAATGGGTGCAAACCTTGATGGTCGTGAAGAAGGAACGTTCACACCGTTAACAATACGTGGCGGAGATTTAAAAGCAATTGAATACACTTCACCTGTAGCAAGTGCACAAGTAAAGTCAGCTATTTTACTTGCAGGACTTCGAGCAGAAGGTGTAACAGCTGTTACAGAACCACATATTTCACGCGATCATACGGAAAGAATGCTTGAAGCCTTTGGAGTTAAAGTAACGCGCGAAGGAAAAACAGTGAAACTTGCAGGTGGACAAAAGCTAACAGCAACAGACGTCCAAGTGCCAGGTGACGTATCATCAGCAGCATTTTTCCTAGTAGCGGGCGCAATCATTCCAAATAGTAAACTAGTATTACAAAATGTAGGGATGAATCCAACTCGTACTGGTATTATTGATGTATTAGAGAAAATGGGTGCTACGTTTACTGTAGAGCCAATTAACGAAGGAGCATCAGAACCAGCTGCAAACATTACAATTGAAACATCTTCATTAAAAGGAACTGAAATTGGCGGAGATATTATCCCAAGATTAATTGATGAAATTCCTGTAATTGCTTTAGCAGCAACACAAGCAGAAGGAATTACAGTTATTAAAGATGCACACGAATTAAAAGTTAAAGAAACGAACCGTATTGATACAGTCGTTGCAGAATTAACGAAGCTAGGAGCTCGCATAGAAGCAACTGACGACGGGATGATTATTTACGGGAAATCAGCTCTAAAAGGTAATACAGTAAATAGTTACGGTGACCACCGCATCGGAATGATGCTTGCGATCGCTGGATGTATCGCAGAAGGAAAAACAACAATTGAAGATGCAGAAGCGGTAGGCGTATCATATCCTACATTCTTCGACGAACTTCAAACGTTAGCTAAATAAAGTAATAAGAAGCAGATACAGGATGTATCTGCTTCTTATATTGGATTCGTTTCGTGAAGTTCATATAATTTCATTCACCACACTGTAATATTGAGAATTATGGTACAATTCAAACAAGGAATGGAGGAGAAGTATATGAACGTTATACGATTAAAAGAAGATAAATTTAAAGAAGCATTACGCTTATCAGAATACGCTTTTCAATATAAAGTTGAAGAGGAACGATTGCAGCAACAACTTACAAAGATGAAAGAAAGTCATGAAATATACGGTATTATGGAAGGGGAAGATTTAGCAGCAAAACTGCATCTCATTCCGTTTCATATATACATAGGCAAAGAAAAATTTAAAATGGGTGGCGTTGCAGGGGTAGCGACGTATCCAGAGTATAGAAGAAGCGGGTATGTAAAAGAATTGCTTCGACACTCACTACAAACGATGAAAAAAGAGGGATATACAGTATCGATGCTACATCCATTTGCCGTTTCATTTTACCGTAAATATGGATGGGAACTTTGTGCGAACCTCCTTGTATGTCAAATGACAAAGAGCGATTTCGTGATGAAAAAACAAGTAAACGGTACTGTGAAACGATTCAATAAAGAAAATCACCCTGAAGAGGTCGAGAAACTTTATGAAACATTTGCACAATGTTTTTCCGGTATGCTAGTTCGCGATGAAAAATGGTGGTTACAAGCTGTTTATGATGATTTAACATTAGCGATTTATTACGATAAAAATAAAACGGCAGCAGGCTACATGCTATATAAAATTGAAAACAGCAAAATGACAGTAGAAGAATTTGTTCCACTGCATAATGAGGCGCGAAATGGCCTGTGGAACTTTATTTGTCAGCATGATTCTATGATTAAAGAACTTGAAATGACTATAAGTGAAAACGAACCGCTATTATATACACTACAAGAGCCACGCGTGAAGGCAGAAATAAAGCCGTATTTTATGGGCAGAATTGTAGATGTGGAGCAGTTCCTAAAACAATATGAATTAAACTGGAACAATGTACAGCAAGAAGTGATTTTACAGATTACAGATTCGTTTGCACCGTGGAATAACGTTACAGTGAGGCTTGCAAATCATGAAATAACAATTGTAGAAGAAACAATGGAAAAAGGAATCAAGCTGGATATAAACGCATTATCTACAATAATGTTTGGATACAAACGTCCGTTAGAACTTAATGAACTAGAATTCATTACCGGAAGCGAAGAGGAAATACAAGCATTTGAGAATATAGTTCCAGTACGTAAAGCTTTTATTTATGATTTCTTTTAAGTTTTAAATAGGGAATTGGGCTGTCCCAAACAAAATTTTGGGACGCCTTTCTCTTTGATTGTCGTTTTTTTCGGTAAGTCGATATATTTTAAAAACCGCTGATATAAATTTATTCACAAACACGGGATTAAAATTGCAACTATACGTAGTCACGCACTTGACTTTTAGTCCCTGTAATTTATAATTAAAAACGGAATGAATTTTCATTCCTGAAAATAGAGGTGGAAAAAATGGCTAAAAACAAACAAGAGGATATTTTTGATGCTGCGATGCAACTTTTTGCAGAGCGTGGTTACGATGGTACGACAATTCCAATGATCGCTGAAAAAGCAAATGTCGGTGCGGGTACTATTTATCGCTATTTTGCAAATAAAGAGGCACTTGTTAACTCATTATTTTCAAAAAGTATGTTACAGCTTTCTGAAATGATAAAAACGGATTTTCCTGTTGAAGCAAATATTCGTGAACAGTTTAGTCATACGTATAACCGTTTATTTGAATTTGCGAGAAACAATGTGGATGCTTTTTTATTTACAAATTCTCACTGCGATAGTTATTTTCTTGACGAACAGAGTAAGAAAATATTTGACGATTTTATAGGCTTCTTTATGAATATTATTGAAGATGGAATTGCAAAAGGTTTTCTTCGTCCATTGCCTCCAGTTGCTTTAATTATTATTGTATATCAACCGTTAGAAAAATTAACGAAAGTAATTGCAACAGGGCAATTAGAATACTCAAAAGAGTTAGTAAAAGAATTGGAAGAAAGCTCTTGGAATGCTATTAGAATCATTTGATTCTATAGCTTTATAAGGATAGGAATGAATATTCATTCCTAAATAGATTAAAAAAATGAAAGTAGGAGAGGATATTTGTGTAACTAAGGGAATGAACATTCATTCCGGAAAGAGTAGTTTAATAGAGTTTATAAAATAAATTAATAAAACGATAGGAATGAACGTTCATTCCTGAAAAATAGTTTCGAAATGATAGGAATGAATATTCATTCCTAAACTAACGTGAAACTTTCAAAACGGGAGATGATTAATATGAGTAAGCTGAAAAATTGGAGAAGTTTATCTTTTCTATTATGGATAGTTATTACTATTACAATGATCGTAACGATGCCTAATATGGATAAATTAGTGAAAGAAAAAGGGCATATTACGATTCCTAATACAGAGCAAAGTAGTATCGCTGACAAAATGATAAGAGAGATGGATAAAGACGGGACAGAAAAATATGATGTTATAGCTGTTTTTAATAGTGGAAGTAAAGCAGCTTTAACAACTGAGCAAAAAGATGAAATAATAAAAACAATCAACGCCCTGCAAAATGAAAAAGAGCAATTAGGAATTAAGGAAGTTGTTTCACATTTAGATAATAAAGACTTGGAAAAGCAATTGATATCTAAAGACAATACGACCATTTTAACGCAAATCTCTGTGGATAAAAAACACGGTGAAATATCAAAAATTGCAAATGGGCTTCATAATAAAATTAAACCGAAGGGCGTTAAAACATACTTAACAGGAAGTGATTTAATTGCGGGTGATTTTCTTACATCCTCTCAAGAGGGAGTGAAAAAGACAGAAATTATTTCTATCATTTTCATTTTAGTTGTATTAATCATTGTATTTCGTTCACCAATTGTTCCAATCGTTTCTCTGCTTACAGTTGGTGTATCATACTTAGTTTCAATGGGGATTATTGCCCATCTAGTAGATCAATTTAATTTTCCGTTTTCTAACTTCACACAAGTGTTTGTAGTTGTTGTCCTGTTTGGGGTTGGAACAGACTATAACATTTTATTATATACAAGGTTTAAGGAAGAATTAAGTAAACAAGAAAATGCATTTTTAGCTACGAAAGAAACGTTTAAATTGGCAGGGAAAACCGTTTTATATAGCGGAATAGCAGTACTAATTGGTTTTGCATCTCTTGCTTTAGCGAGTTTTAAATTATATCAATCTACTTCAGCAGTAGCAATTGGTGTCGCAGTATTATTACTCGTATTAACTACGTTAAATCCATTTTTCATGGTGCTATTAGGAAAAGGAATGTTTTATCCAGTAAAAACATTTAAAGGCCATGAGGATAGTCGTTTATGGGGATTTCTTGCGAAAAACTCAGTAGTAAGACCATTCGCAGCTTTAATCATTGTATTTGTGATATCGATTCCTTTCGTAATGAAATACTCTAATACACTAAATTACAATGATTTATTTGAAGTAGATAATAAATATGAGTCGAAAATGGGGATTAACGTAATAGAAGCCCATTTTCCACCTGGTTTTTCTTCACCAAGTACGTTAGTCATTCAATCGGATAACAAGTTAGATGATGCGAGTTCTCTTCAAACTTTAGATGAACTAACTGATAAGATTTTGAAAGTGAAAGGTGTTTCAGAAGTATATTCACCGACGCGTCCAACTGGTGAAAGGATAAAAGAACTATATATAAATAAACAAGCGGGAGAACTAAATACAGGTTTAGGAGATGCCAATGGTGGTATAAAGGAAATTAATGATGGATTAACTACTGCGAAAGATAAAATGGGTAGTAAAGACTCAAATAGTCTTGCAAACGTTCAAAAGTTAATTGATGGAACAAACGAAGCGAAAAACGGTGTAACAGCATTAGGAACAGCTTTACATCAACTATCAACTGGTATAAATGACGGAGCACAAGGTGCGCAGAAAATTGAGAGTGGATTAACTTCAGTAAATGAAAATATAAATGTTTTATCTAATGCAACTTCACAAATTCATGCTGGTTATGCGCAGTTAGAAAAAGGATTAAGTTCATACGATCAATACTTCGGAAGTATTTCTCAAGCCATTGATGGTGCGAAAAAAGGTTATGAACAAATTGAAATGTTAATGACCAATTTCATTCAAACGAAACCAGAATTAGCAAATGATCCGAACATACTGCAAACGATAGGAATTGCTAAAGAGGCTCAAAAGCAATTAGGTGTGCTTTCAAATGAATTAAATCAATTAGCAACGCAGCATAAAGCGGCGATGGGCTCATTTAAAGAAGCGAATCAATCGTTATTGAAAGTGGATAACGGCTTAAAAGAAATGAACAATGGAGTTACTAAATTACGAAAAGGAGCAGCTGATCTTAAAAATGGATTAGATGAAGGTGCTTCAGGTTCTAAACAAATTGCGAACAAGTCATCTGAGTTACAAACCGGATTAACAAAAATAAATGATGGGCAAGGCCAGTTATTAACCGGGCTGAAAGACTTGCAAGAACAGATGGGGCAATTACAATCAGGATTATTTAAAAGTACAGAAGGGCTCGAAAAGGTAAGTAACGGACTAGGGGATGCTCAGAAATATTTAGGAGAATTGAATGAATCCAAAAGCTCTGAGAAATTTTATATTCCAAAAGAAGTTTTAGAGGGAGAAGATTTCCAAAAAGCATTGAATACGTACATGTCACATGATAGAAAGACTGCAAAAATGACAATCATTTTAGACGTAAATCCGTATTCGAAAGAAGCGATGCCAATCATTGAAGAAATTAATAAAACGATAGACGGTACGTTAAATGGTACAGAATTAAAATCAGCCAAAAAAGCGATCGGCGGTACAACAGCAAGAAACGTTGATTTAAAAGAAGTAACAGGCCAAGATTTCTTACGTACAGCTACGATTATGTTAATTGGAATTGCGGTTGTATTACTCGTTATTACACGGTCATTTTTAAATACAATCTTCATTATTGGCTCTTTAATATTAGCTTATTTTGCATCACTTGGTATAAGTGAACAAATTAGTACACACATACTAAACGTAGAGTCATTAAGCTGGAATGTACCATTCTTTAGTTTTATAATGATAGTCGCTTTAGGTGTGGATTATAGCATTTTCGTAATGATGCGATACAATGAGTTAGAAGGGGACCCTGCAACGAAAATTGTAAATGCATCTCGTCACATAGGAGGAGTCGTATTATCAGCTGCGCTTATTTTAGGTGGTACATTTGCTGCATTAATCCCTTCAGGTGTATTGACACTTATACAAGTAGCATCCGTTGTTGGTGTTGCACTGTTACTATTAGCTATCATTGTAATGCCAATATTGTTACCTGCTTTAATAGGGTTAACGAATAAAATGAAGAATTATACGAAAAAATTAAGTAAAAGAAAGTAAAAAAATCCCCTTTTAAAAGGGGATTTTTCTTATTTAATAAATTTGTCCATCACATCTTTATATTTTGCAAATTCCTCATTTATCATATCTCTATTCATTATAAAATTTGCTTCTATATAATATTGTTTCATTAAAAACATACATTTTATTCAAGGTAGAAAAGGGATGAATAGCAATCAACCGTTGCTATTCATCCATCTTCTACTATATAATAGCTATAGTCTACAATAATTGAGTTGTAATATGCGATTTTTTAAGACAATCGGTGAGAAAACGCTGAAATAAGCGGTATTAGTAGGAGGACACAAATGATTACAGTAAGTAACGTTAGTTTGCGTTTTGCGGATCGCAAATTATTTGAAGATGTTAACATAAAATTCACGCCAGGTAACTGCTACGGTTTAATCGGAGCAAACGGTGCTGGTAAATCGACATTTCTAAAGATTTTATCTGGAGAAATCGAACCATCAACAGGTGACATACATATTACGCCAGGTGAGCGTTTAGCAGTATTAAAACAGAACCACTTCGAATATGAAGAGTTCCCAGTATTAGAAACAGTAATTATGGGTCACACGCAACTTTATAAAGTAATGCAAGAGAAAAATGCCATTTACATGAAAGAAGACTTTAGTGATGAAGATGGTATGCGTGCTGCTGAACTTGAAGGTGAGTTCGCTGAGCTTAACGGTTGGGAAGCAGAATCAGAAGCTGCAATCCTTCTTAAAGGTTTAGGTATTGGTGAAGATGTTCATGATAAGAAATTGTCAGAATTAACTGGAGCAGAGAAAGTAAAAGTATTACTTGCTCAAGCTTTATTCGGTAAACCAGACATTCTATTACTAGATGAGCCTACCAACCACTTGGACTTAAAAGCGATTCAATGGTTAGAAAACTTCTTAATGAACTTTGAAAATACAGTAATCGTTGTATCCCATGACCGTCACTTCTTAAATAAAGTTTGTACGCACATGGCTGATCTTGATTTCGGTAAAATTCAACTTTATGTTGGTAACTATGACTTCTGGTATGAGTCAAGCCAATTAGCTTTAAAATTAACACAAGATGCTAATAAGAAAAAAGAAGAGAAAGTAAAAGAGTTACAAAACTTCATTGCACGCTTTAGCTCAAACGCATCTAAAGCGAAACAAGCAACTTCTCGTAAAAAATTATTAGATAAAATTACATTAGATGATATTAGACCATCATCACGTCGTTATCCATTCGTTGGCTTTACACCTGAGCGAGAAATAGGAAATGACTTATTAACTGTTGAAGGTCTTTCTAAAACAATTGATGGCGAAAAAGTGTTAGATAATGTGTACTTCACTTTAAATAAAGGTGATAAAGTTGCATTTATCGGTCGTAACGATATTGCGATGACAACATTATTTAAAATCCTTATGGGTGAAATGGAGCCAGATAGCGGTTCATTCAAATGGGGCGTTACAACATCTCAATCTTACTTCCCAAGAGATAACTCTAAATACTTTGAGAACAGTGACTCTAACTTAGTTGATTGGTTACGCCAATTCTCTCCACAAGATGAGTCAGAAAGCTTCTTACGTGGTTTCTTAGGCCGTATGTTATTCTCAGGTGAAGAAGTTAAGAAGAACGTTTCTGTATTATCTGGGGGCGAAAAAGTTCGTTGTATGCTATCTAAAATGATGTTAAGTGGTGCGAACGTAATCACACTTGACGATCCAACGAACCACTTAGACCTCGAGTCTATCACTGCATTAAACAATGGTTTAATCGCATTTAAAGGTACAATGCTATTCACATCTCATGACCATCAGTTCGTACAAACAATTGCAAACCGCATTATCGAAGTAACGCCAAACGGTGTAATTGATAAAGAGGCTACTTACGATGAGTTCTTAGAAAATGAAGAACTTCAAAAACAAGTAGATGCAATGTACAAAGGTCAATAATAAATGATGAAAAACCTCGCTCTCGTAATGAGAGTGAGGTTTTTTTATAATCATTGATTATATGAACTATGAATAATTATACAAAAATAACTTTGGAGGTTGAAAGATATTTTGATGTTACAAATATAGAAATGGCTGCATCATGAATAAACTTGAAATAAATGAAAGGGGTGTAATATACACCGGATAAAAACAAATGTTTTCTATTGTGAATTTCATTATATTACATGAATGTTCCAGAACTGGAGACATATTTATTTGCGAAGCAGTGAATAAAGGTTTATAGTATGTGGAGTCATAATTAGTGGATGAGACTTGGGAGAAAACAGAAAATGTTACAAAAGTATTTTGTTAAATAGAAACCAAGGTCAAAATATTTAAAAAGAAATAGTTGAATAAATAAAAGCTTCAAATTATAATTACTAATATTCTTCATATAGTTAAACAGATAAAATCTATTTGAAGATGAAAAATTGAATAGATAGACAGACTTATATCAAAATAAGCCTTGGATGATTAAAAGAGGTGGAGAGATGAAACAGTTCTTATTAAAGAGCAAAAGTGTGTTAAGCAATCACTTTGGATTTTTTGTGTTTGCCATTGTTTTATTCTGGTTAAAAACATATGCAGCATATGTGACAGAATTTAATTTAGGGATATCCAACACAATCCAAAAATTTTTACTGTTTTTCAACCCGTTAAGCTCAGCAGTTCTATTTTTAGGGCTCGCATTATTTGCAAAGGGGAAACGTGCTTACATTTGGTTAATTGTTATTAATTTGTTAATGTCTATACTTTTATACGCAAACGTAGTATATTATCGCTTTTTCAGCGACTTTATTACGTTCCCGACATTAACACAAACGAATAACTTTGGAGATTTAGGTGGTAGTATTTTTGCATTACTACACGCATATGATCCACTATATTTCTTAGATACAATCATTTTAATTGTTTTAGTAGCAACAAAATTTGCAAGTCCAAAACCTATCCGTGTTGCGAAGCATAAATTATCACTAGTATTTGTAGCAGGTATTTTATTATTCAGCATTAACTTAGGTCTTGCAGAATCCGATCGTCCTGAATTATTAACAAGAACATTTGACCGTAATTATATTGTGAAATATTTAGGGGCATACAACTATACGATTTATGATGGCATTCAAAGTGCGAAAGCATCAACAGAACGAGCGTTAGCTGATGGAGATAATATGACTGAGGTTAGAAATTATCTTGCATCAACATATGCAAGTCCAAATCCTGAGTACTTTGGTAAAGGTAAAGGAATGAACGTAATTTATATTCATTTAGAGTCATTCCAAAACTTTTTAATCGATTATAAATTAAATGGGCAAGAAGTTACACCGTTCTTAAATTCATTTACAAAAGATGCGAATACGTTATACTTTGATAACTTCTTCCATCAAACAGGACAAGGTAAAACATCTGATGCGGAGTTCATGCTAGAAAACTCAATGTTTGGATTACCACAAGGATCTGTTTTTACAAATAAAGCTCATAACACGTTTCAATCAGCACCAGCTATTTTAGGTCAACAAGGATACACATCAGCAGTGTTCCACGGTAACTATAAAACGTTCTGGAACCGTGACGAGATTTATAAATCATTTGGTTTTAATAAATTCTTTGATGCGTCATACTACGATATGAACGAAAAAGATGTAGTAAACTATGGATTAAAAGATAAACCGTTCTTTAACGAATCTATTCCATTATTACAAACATTGAAACAACCGTTCTATACGAAGTTCATTACGCTATCGAACCATTTCCCTTATCCGATTGATAAAGAAGAAGCGACGATTGAACCAGCTAAAACAGGTGATTCATCAGTAGATACGTATTTCCAAACAGCACGTTATTTAGATGAGTCTGTAAAAGGATTCTTGGATTACTTGAAACAATCTGGTTTATACGATAACTCAATTATCGTTATGTACGGTGATCATTACGGCATTTCCGATAATCATGGTGCAGCAATGTCTCAAATAATGGGTAAAGAAATGAACTCATTCGAAAATGCACAGCTGCAACGTGTACCATTAATCATTCGTGTTCCAGGAATGAAGGGTGGCGTACAGCATCAATACGGCGGAGAAATTGATGTTCTTCCGACACTATTACACTTATTAGGTACAGATACGAAAAATTATGTCCAGTTTGGATCAGATTTATTATCACCAGAGCATAAACAAGTTGTTCCATTCCGTAACGGTAACTTCGTAAGTCCAACAGTTACTGCATTGAATGGAAAATACTATGATACAGCTACTGGTAACTCTGTAGAATTAACAGACGAAATAAAAGAAAATGAACAAATGGTTCAAAAATCACTGAAATACTCTGACCAAGTCGTAAACGGTGACTTATTACGATTCTATACACCGGAAGGATTTACACCGGTAGATCGTTCGAAGTACAACTATAACCATCGTGATAAAAATAAAACGAAGGTAAAGACGACTGAAGACGGGGAAACGAAATAAATATGAAAGAGCGCTACTCATAAGAGTAGCGCTTTTGTTTGTAAATAGAACGTTGTCATTATATAGAGTTATCCTTATTTTTTTGTTTCATCTTTCCAAAGAATACTACACCAGCAATGATAATTATGATAAATGCCCATTTTATGAAAGGGTTACTTTCGAAAAATCCAGCGAACCATTTCTCATCTACAATCATTTTCGCGGCAGTATAAGCTAAAACAGCTGCTCCAATTGTAATGATGACAGGGAACCGGTCCACCCATTTTAAAATTAATGTACTGCCCCATACTACTACTGGAATAGATACTAATAGTCCAATGATGACTAAAGAAAAATTGCCATGGGCAGCTCCTGCAACAGCAAGTACATTGTCAATACCCATTAACGCATCAGCAATAATAATGGTTTTAATAGCAGACCAAAATCCTTCTTCGGCTTTAATATCATGGTCTTTGCCTTCAGCAATTAATTTGTAAGCAATCCATATAAGGAGTACACCACCAATTAGAAGTAGCCCTGGTATTTTTAATAACCAAACAACAACTAAAGTAGCCAGGGCTCTAATCGCGATTGCCCCGATAGTTCCCCATATAATCACTTTCTTTTGCTGATCTTTCGGTAATCGCCGTGCTGCTAATCCAATTACAATGGCATTATCACCGGCTAACACTAAATCAATTACAATGATGGCAAGTAAGGCAGACAAATATTCGGCTGAAAGAAAATCCATATACACATCACTCCTTAAGAGTAATATGTGCTAAAGTGTTGATAATATAAAAAATAGGATTGAATTTGTATATTCAATCCTAAATTTTTTACTGTATTTTGATATATGTTTTAATTTCGTACTAGTCGTTTTTAGAATAACATGTTATGTTTTTAAGTTAAATTAATGTAATTTTTACTTTCTATTGATATAAAGGAAGGAGGGGAATCGAATATAAGAGAAGTAATGCCCAATACGAAAAAAAGACTCAATAACCTACTAGAGGAAATAGAGTCTTTCATATTACATACGATTATCATGCCAGAAGTTTAATGGGAAGTGTTCGTTCTCATTATAGGCTTCTAATTCATATCCTTTTTCTTTCAGTCCTTTTATAATTCCAGGTACTGCTTTAACGGATTGAGGATGAATGTCGTGCATAAGAATAACTTCAGTTGGTTTGTTAGCAATGTTAAGAACGTTTTCTACAATTTTAGCTGATGCAGCGTCAACAGGCATTTTGTTATATTTCCAGTCTAAAGAATCAATTGTCCAATCCCAAACTTTTAAGCCATTTTCGACAACTTTGTTGCGAAGAGCTTCGTTTAATCCTGGCATTGAGCCGTATGATGGACGAGTTAATACAGGCGATTTACCTAGAACGCCGGCGATTAAGCCTTGATCTTCCTTCATTTCATCTACGTAATGACCTTCTGTGTAAAGTTTCTTGTAGTTATGAGTCATACTGTGCATCCCAACATAGTGGCCTTCAGCATCTTCACGTTTTACAAGATCCGGGAATGCTTTTACGTTTGAACCAATTAGGAAGAATGTTGCTTTTGCATTTTCTCTTTTTAACATATCTAAAAGCTCAGCTGTGTATTTTCCAGGACCATCATCAAATGTTAAGTAAGCGACTTTTCTAACTTGCCCGTTATATTGTTTTGGAGCTTCTTTCGGTGCAAGAGATGATTGAATTTCACTTACAAGTTGAACAGATTTTGCTTCATCCTCTGTACTTGCTAGAGCAGTATGTGCTGATCCTAAAGCTGCTTCGTATGTAAATAATACCCCCGCGCAAATCAACATAGCCCTTTTTACTAAAGTTGTCATTCGAATTCCATTGTGCATAATTTTCCTTCTCTCTATAAAAGTTCTACTCTACTATATTAGCAATTATAGGGCGGTAATTGCAAAAAAACTTTTTTACAAGCGCAAAAAAATTTGGTCAAAAGTATGCAAGATTTTGTATCAATTGTAGTCTTGAAAAAATAGGGTGATTTTAAACTTTATTATGAAAATTTTCAAGCATTAAATTTAATTCTTTTAATAATGAAGTATGTGCTTTTTTAGACGAACGGGTATCAAAACGAAAAGGGATTCATCATACTTTCGTATTACTTCATTTTCATTCCAATTATTGATTCGAATATTTTTGTTTTCTATTAAAATATTGGTATAAGAACAATTAAATTTAATAAGGGAGTGGGAATATGGTTAATTATATTTGCACTACATGTGGAGTACAGTATCCTGAAAATGAAGAAGTGCCTTCTAGTTGTAAAATTTGTAATGAGGAAAGGCAATATGTGAATCCAATTGGGCAGTCATGGACAACATTAGAAACTATGCAAAATAGCAATTTATACAAAAATGAAATAATAAAAGAAGAAAGTGGTTTGTATAGCATTAGTACAAAACCTAAATTTGCAATTGGACAAACAGCATTTTTAATACAAAGTAAAACTCTAAATGTTATGTGGGATTGCATTAGTTATTTAGATGATAAGACGATTCAGAGTATATATGATTTAGGTGGTATTCAGGCAATAGCACTTTCTCATCCACATTATTACTCTACACAAGTAAAATGGGCGGAAACATTCAATGTACCTATCTATATTCATGAAGATGATAAAGAGTGGGTGGTTTGCCCGAGTAAACAAATTAAATTTTGGTCTGGGGAACATTTGATATTATCGGAAGAACTTACATTGCATCGCTTAGGAGGCCATTTTAAGGGCGGAACTGTTATGCATTGGAAAGAAGGTAACGAAGGGAAAGGAATTTTGTTATCAGGTGATATTATACAAGTAGTTTCCGATCAAAAATGGGTAAGTTTTATGTATAGTTATCCAAATCTCATTCCATTACCAGCGAATAAAGTTAGAGATATGGCAGAGAAAGTAAAAGATATCCAATTTAGTCGACTATATAATGCATTTCATGGTGTGGTGGAAGATGCGAATAAGGCTGTACAAAGATCTGCTGATCGGTATATAAAGGCCCTACAAGGAGACCTTTTTCATACGTAATAAAATATAAGGAAGAACTATTTATTTCATCTCATTATTTATATAACTATTTTTATATAAATTTAATACTAAAGTCCTACTATTTATAAACTAATAGGTCTTTCAACTTAGGCAGTTCTCACACTAATGAGGGATATGAAAGGGAATATATGTAACCTATAATGATTACTATAAAGCTTTGGAAAATGAAAAGGAGGAGATTTGCATGAAGAATTGGGTTCAATTTAGAATTGCAAGACCAACAGATAAATTTGAAGAAGTTATAAGTTTTTATGAGACGGGGTTAGGATTAAAGCGTATAGGAGAATTTCACAATCATGAAGGATATGATGGGGTTATGTTTGGATTACCGGATGCCGAGTATCATTTGGAGTTTACAACGCACGTTAATGGAAGCCCATGTCCGGCACCGACAAAAGATAATTTACTAGTTTTTTATATGCCTAATAAAGATGAAATTGAAAAAATAGTGAATCGATTAAGTAATATGGGCTATCATGAGGTGGAACCAGAAAATCCGTATTGGATAGAGAAAGGAACCACAATAGAGGATCCAGATGGTTGGAGAATTGTGCTTATGAATGCATTTGAATAAAGAAGCTCTTTTCGTATGTAATGTAGTGTAACAAAATGATTTAGTCATAAATCCCTACAGTATTTGTAGGGATTTTTATATAAAAAGATTTAGTTAAGAGAGTTATGAAAATGTAGAAAGTATTTTAGCTAAAAATAAATATGATTTATGTAGGAGGAATAGAAGTATGACATTAAAGCATTTTAATGAGTTTGCTAAAAATGTTGGGAACACACCTCTCATTAAATTAGAATGCGAAGAAACGAAGGATTTTTCTATTTATGCTAAATGTGAATGGCACAACCCTACAGAATCGATTAAGGATAGAGCTGCACTTGGAATGATTAAAAAATATTTACAAGAAGCGGACAAAAAACAACCTATCTTAGAGTATAGTGGTGGAAGCTTAGCGAGATCAATTGGTTATATTTGTTATTATTTAGAGGTTGAATGCACGTTAGTTTTAAGTTCTGGAACTGGTAAATCATTACTAAATGAACTTGAGTGTTATGGAGCTAACGTGATTTTAGTTGATAAATGTATGGGTTTCTATGCAGTAATTGAAAAGGCAATTGAGATTAGCAAACAAAAACCAGAGTTATACTTTTTATTCCAACATTATAATAATGCAAATCTATTAAGTCATATAGAAGGTACAGGCAGAGAAATTATTACACAAATGAATGGAAAACCAATACACGCATGGGTAGCATCTGCTGGTACTGGTGGAACTCTAATGGGAGTCTATAAAGAAGTAAAGAATTATACCAAAAATGTTGAGCTACATTTAGTAATGCCTGCTGAATTGCCTTATGGTTCCGAACAACCACCGAATGATTTAAAGAAATATGCTGGATCAGGTGGGTTTGGCTTAGGAAGGAAACAACATTTCATAGAACAGGAAGACAATTTGATAGAAAAACAATGGACTTATTCATATGAAGAAACCTTGTATGAAATGGCACGTTTTTATAATGAAACTGGTATGAAAATAGGAACGTCTGCGGCAGCGAATTTATTAGCTGCTAAACAAATTGGAAAAGAAAAAGGTGCGAATTTTAATGTAGTTACAGTTTTTCCGGACGCAGGGTCTATAGAAGAGTGGTCAGATGTAAAGAGCTTACAAAAAATAAAGAGAGAATCAAACAAATAAAAGTTCTTTCAAATTCTATTTCTTACACTTTGGGAAATTGATGAAATGAAAACCTGTATATGTAAAATGTACAGGTTTTTCGTGGTTGTTTTAATTATATATAGCAACTGTAAAATTTCACATACCGTATTTTTAAAATACATATAGGAAAACCAAAAAGTAATGTAGAATATATCGTACATACATATATGAAATCAACATAAAAGAAAAAGAGGTGTGCATATGTTACTGGAAGAAGTAATGCAACAACTAGAGGAATATGGAACAGAACAAAATCGTAAAACGTATAAAAACCACGGAGCGAAAGAGCCACTCTTCGGAGTTAGTTTTGCCAATTTAAAATTGTTAAAAAAGAAGATAAAAAAAGATCATGATTTAGCAATTTTATTATGGGAAACAAAAAATTTGGATGCAATGACTTTAGCGACGATGATTTTAGATCCAAAGAAAGTTACGACAGAACAGCTAAATAAATGGGTACAAGAAGTTGATTATTATTGTTTAATGGACGTTTTGATGACCGCTATTTGTACATCGCCAATCGCGATAGAAAGAATGGAAGAATGGACAAATTCTGATGATGAATGGATTGGAAGAGCAGGTTGGTCATTATTAGCGAATATCGCGATTAAAAATAAAACGTTACATGATGATTTCTTTTCTCCTTATATAGAAGAGATTAAAGTAAATATACATAATGAAAAAAATAGAAAAAAAGAAGCGATGAATAGTGCTTTAATTGCGATAGGAATTCGTAATGAAGACTTAGAGAGAAAAGCGATTGAAATTGCACGTGAAATTGGAAAAGTACAGGTTGATCACGGGGCAACGTCATGCAAAACACCTGATGCAGAGCCATATATAAAAAAAGCGAGAGAAAGAGCTGAAAAAAAGAAAGTGAAATAAGAATAGGAGAACGGTTATGAAACCAATGGAAGCGGCACAAAGCATCATTACATCACAATTTCCGAATTGTGATGTAGCTTTACTGGGAGGAAGCGTTGTACGAGGGGAAGCGACAAAAACATCTGATCTGGACATTGTAATAATAGATTGTAGTTTGTCATTTTGTTATAGAGAATCTTTCTATAGAAATGGATGGCCCGTTGAGGTGTTTGTACATAATTTTGAAACGTATAAAACCTTTTTTAAAAGTGATTGTGATTGCGGAAGACCTTCGTTGCCACAATTAGTTTCAGAGGGAATTGTATTAAAAGGTGAAAATGAAATTGTTGAGGAATTAAAAAGAGAAGCAAATGATTTACTAAATCAAGGACCAGCTAAATGGAACGAAGAAATAATGAAGCAGAAGCGATATTTTATTACGGATACTTTGGATGACTTTATCGGGGCGACAAAAAGAGAAGAAGAATTGTTTATCGCGAATCTATTAGCTGATTTAGTACATGAATATGTATTAAGAGTAAATGGTAAATGGCTGGGAAATTCAAAATGGTTTATAAGGGTACTTAGAAAATATGATGAACAATATGCAGATCAATTTGTAGCGGCGTTTGATCATTTTTATACAACAGGAGAGAAAAGTAAATTAATTACTTTTGTAGAAAAAACGCTAGAACAGTATGGAGGAAGAATGTTCGAAGGATTTTCTATAGGAAAATAAAAAGGGGATAGCACAATGAATGTACCATTCGTTCAATTAAGAGAACTGACACTAGATGATGTAGAAGATCGCTATCAATGGTCATTAGATACAAAAGTAACAAAACATCTAGTTGTACCAGATCAATATCCACCGTTTACTCGTGAAGAAACGAAAAAATGGATTGAAGCATGTATAAATCGGAAAAATGGCTATGAACAAAGAGCTATCACTGCAGAGAATGGCATACATATTGGATGGGTAGATCTTAAAAATTTTGATAAAACAAATAATAATGCGGAACTGGGAATCGCGATTGGTAATAAAGAATACTGGGGTAAAGGGTATGGAATAGCGGCTCTATATAGTATGTTACATCTTGCATTCTATGAATTTGAATTAGAAAAAGTTTGGTTACGTGTAGATGAAGATAATTTTCAAGCTAGAAAGAGTTATGAAAAGGCTGGTTTTGTTTGTGAAGGGCTAATGAGAAATGATCGATTACGTCAAGGGAAGTTCATTCATCGTTATCGTTATAGTATGTTAAGAAAAGAATACGATTCTTTAAATAGTGGTTTATAAAAATATTATGTTAACTTAAGGGGCTGAAGAAATATGATCCGATTACTTATGAAAGAAGATGCGGAAAAATATTGGGACTTACGTTTACAAGCATTACAAGTAAATCCAGAGGCATTTGTAACAACTTATGAAGAGGCAATTCGCCAGGAAAATCCTATTAAACGAGTGGAAAGTAATTTAACAGCTACTACCAGCTGTACATTTGGTGCTTTTAATGAGGATCATCAATTAGTTGGAGTTGTCACTTTACTAACTGAAGAAAAAGAGGCATATAAACATAAAGGTCATATCGTTGCGATGTATGTAGATGCTAGTAATCGAAGAAGTGGTCTTGCACGTGAGTTAATACGTAAGGCAATTGAAAGAGCAGGAGAAATGAACTTGGAACAATTGAACTTAGGTGTTGTATCTACAAACGAACCAGCAAAAAAATTGTATGAATCAATAGGCTTTAAAACGTACGGAATTGAAAAAAGAGCTCTAAAGATGAACGGTGTATATAGTGACGATGAATATATGGTCTTGTTCCTTTAAGAGAGGGAGTTTAGTATGAAAGATCTCCATTTAGACAAAAATATGAACACGCAAGTAGCGATTCTGTATGCGACGGTTATTGATACATTTAAACGACTGCAAAAGTTAGTAGAAGGTATTGATGAGAAAGAACTGTCTTTTGAAGAGGCAGAAAATAATGAAAATAGTATCGGACAACTACTTCAACATTTAGCAGTTGTTGATTTACATTGGGTGTATCGCTTAAAAGGAGAAGTAGTTCCACTGGCACTTGAAAAAATATATGGACCTATGTTAAATGAAGTAGGAGAACTGCCAAGTTTAAGAAAACATACGCTGCAACAATTAATGCAAGATTATGAAGCTGTGCAACATATGTTATATGAGGAATGTATGAAACTAGCAGAAAATGATTTAACACGAGAAGTTTTTTACGAAAAGGGAGAAAGTGCGACTATAAGGTGGGGGATATGGCATATAGCCGATCATAATCGGTACCATCAAGCTCATATTAGTCAGTTAAGAAAACTATATAGAGCTAGAATAGATGCGAGATAAAGATTTCGAATTTTAATTATATTCATTTTGTTGTATAGTATTAAGAAGAAACTAAACAAGGGGTTTTATAATGAAAGCTATTGCAGTAGGGATATTGGCATCATTTTTCTTTGCCTTTACCTTCGTTTTAAACCGGGCAATGGACTTAGAAGGTGGAAGCTGGATTTGGAGTGCTTCATTACGGTACTACTTTATGGTTCCAATGCTTTTATTTATTGTCATGTATAGAGGTAATTTAAAGCAACTCTTTCAATATATGAAAAATAATCCGAAAGAATGGCTAGTGTGGAGTATCGTAGGATTTGGCCTCTTCTATGCACCACTTAGTTTTGCGGGAGCTTTTGGACCTGGTTGGCTTGTTGCATCAACATGGCAAATTACGATCGTCGCAGGAATTTTATTAACACCATTTTTTGCAGTAGATCCATTACATAAAAAACTTCCAATGAAGGAATTAGTTATGTCGGGTATTATTTTAAGCGGTGTTGTACTCATGCAAGTAGAACATGCTTCTTCATTAGGGATTCGTGAAACCGTTTTATGTGTAGTTCCTGTCCTTATTGCAGCGTTTGCGTATCCTCTTGGAAACCGGAAAATGATGCAAGTTTGTAAAGGGGAATTAGATGTATTCCAGCGAGTTCTCGGTATGACATTAGCAAGCTTACCATTTTGGTTTTTACTATCTGGTTATGAAGTATCAACAGGCGGGCTACCGTCAAGTAGTCAAGTTTTCCAATGTTTTATTGTAGCGGTTAGTTCAGGGTTAATTGCGACTGTATTATTCTTCTTTGCGACAGATCTTGTAAAAGATGATCCACAAAAACTAGCAACAGTGGAAGCAACTCAGTCTGGTGAAGTTTTATTTGCGCTAGCAGGAGAGCTCATCTTGCTATCCGCGCCAATTCCGTCATCTTTATCTTGGATCGGGATGAGTTTTGTTATTGTCGGAATGATACTACATAGTTATGTAGCGGTCGTTGTGAAAAAAGAAGCAAAAATAACGGCGTAATGAGATTAGCTCTTTATAGAAAGAGCTAATCTTTTTTCATGGAAAGGGATGTAGAAATGAATTTGCAACGAGTGGAACAAATTGAGAAAGATTCAATTTTAAATGTGTTACAGTATGCAGTCGGGCCAAGTGAAACTAGCTTAAAGAAAGCAGTTTTATATTATGAAAGGAATAAAGGGACTTTGTACAGATATGAAGAAGAGGCTTGTATAGGTATTGAAATAATTGGAGCAAATAAAGCGAGAATATGTCACATAGCAGTCGCTCCACAATATCGTAATAAAGGAATTGCGTTGCAAATGATAAAAGAAGTAGTAAAAATGCTTCAATTAACTTATATAGAAGCAGAGACAGATAAAGAGGCAGTAGAATTTTATAAAAAAATTGGTTTTCAGGTTAAAAGTTTAGGGGGAAAATATCCGGGGATTGAAAGATTTCATTTGTATTTTAAAAATAAAACATATTAAAATCATCTTAGAATATAATATCCGGAATAGAATTTGAAGAAGTAGTTCGTTTTATATGTATCCCGCTATTTGTGGACAGTAAAACTCCAACCTCAAAATTTGGGTGGAGTAAGGAAGCTAGGTGGAAGCCCTGAAGCTCGTAAACGCCAATTGGTACGGGGATAATAATCAGTGGGTGGATGAACAAAACCTTTACGGATTATAGTTTTACTTTATTTGTTCTAATTTTAATAGCAACTAGTTGTTTGTTTTTGATAAAAATGTAAGAAAGGTTGGAATGGTTAGTTGATGCTAAGGAAGGAAGTAAAATATGAGTAAGTCAATAAATAATGGAGCAATTGAGAAGAAGCGTGCAGTCGCATTAGATTTAGCAAGGGGTACTATGTTACTATTAATCGTACTTGCCCATGCACCGCTTTACTTGTATGCTGCAGATCCTGGAATTATGCATAGGGTGGAAAGCGGTAGTTTCTTTGATCAAATTGTAAACCTTTTTGGTATATTCATAATTGATAACCGTGCAAGAGCGATGTTTGCCGTATTATTAAGCTATGGTTTGGTTCTAGCATTTGAAGGACAAATATCAAAAGGGAAAAATGAAAATCATGCCGTAAACATAGTAAGAAGACGCTCTTGGTATTTAATACTGTTTGGGATTGTGTTAGCGGTCTTAATTGGAGGGCAAGATATACTTATGGCCTATGGTGTAGCGGGGCTTCTTGTTAGCCCGCTATTAAAGTGTAAAATGAAAACATTAATTCGAACATTTACGATTATCACTATATTGTATATCATTTTTATTCCAATAATATGGGGATTTAATATGCAAGCAATAGGCCATTACGGTTTTTCACCAGATGTTTCAGCAAAAGACACGTATCTAAGTACTACAATGTTACGATTACTCTTCTTTCCTGTTATACCTGTTCTCATCCATTTTATGTTCCCGATTATTCCTTCTGTAATTCTTGGTTTGTGGATTGCTAGGTATCAGTTATTAATAAAACCAGAGCAACATTTGAAAAAATTATATTTTATAACAATTATAGGATTAGCAATATCCTTAATAGGTGCTTTGCCTCTATCTTTTATAGGGATTATATGGTATCCAAGTGTATTTACAGCTGGAATGGTAAATGGAATTCATATTTTAACTGGAATTGTTGGAGGATTAGCATATGCAACGGGTTTCGGTATAATAGGGAGCAGATTGAAAAATCTAGGGTACTTTAGCCGTTCATTAATTGCACTAGGAAAGCGTTCATTAACATTTTTTGTTTTGAATGAGGCACTGCTTGTTATACTTTTATCACCTGTAGCATTTGATTTAGGAGGGCATGTAAGTAACGCTTTTGCTGCATTAATAGCTGTTAGTATTTGGATATTATCTGTCATATTAGCTACAATAATGGAAAAAAATAATCTGAATGGACCATTAGAGATGTTATTGAGACGTTTAATATATAAAAATAAAAAAAATGAAAGACGACCCGAATATTAGGTCGTCTTTCATTTTATTATAGTCTATACATAAAATTATAATCTAATGATAGTTTGTTTTTATTCATGGAATAAAAAGCATGAAATATGCAAATGTGCATATAGGGTTTAGTTTGAAAAAATTAACATATACATTATATAATAAAGTTATATAGGAAAATATAGATAAAAGAAATTAGGTGTATAACACATGAGAATGGATAAAAGTAAATTTATAAAAATTGCTACTTCAATTGGGGTGTCATCTTTTTTATTAACAGGCTGTGGCGATTATGAAGAAGAAACGGCCCAGAAAGAAAGTACTGCTGTTAAAACAGATGGTGGAAAACAAGGGAATGAACAAGAAACATTAAATTGTGACGATAAAACTCCTACTAATGAAAATGTAGAGAATGATGAGTTATGCAAGGAAAATAATCCGTCATTTTCATCGTATAATGAAAATTCACATTTACCAATACTTCCATTCGTAGCAGGATATTTACTAGCAAGCAGAACTACAAATATGAATTATACAGCAAAACCAAATATAATGAAGAAACCGTATGCAAATAATGTTATTCCATATCGTGAAAAAGACCAAAGTAGAACTGGTGGCAGCGGTGGTGGAGGTTATTACGGCGGAACTAACAGTAACAATAATAACTCTTCCAATAAAGTGGATTTAAATAAACAACAGCCAAATTCCTCAAATAAAGTGACGCCAGATACAAATACGCCGAAATCATCTACGACACAAACGCCGAAAGTGAATTCTGGTTCCAGTGGAATTGGGAATGCAAAAGCACCAGCCGGATCATAACACGAAAGGAAAATGGAGTCATGTATACAGAACAAGAGCAAAAAGAGTATATGAAAGTATGGTTTTCACTTGCGGAAGAGGCTGGTAGGAATGGATTTACGTGGCCGAGCCTTTTAGAGAAGGAAGAATGGAATCAATATATGGCAACGGGTATGTATCGTATGCCTGTAAACACGTATACTGCTATTTCAAAAGCGACAGAAGAAATTATGTACGTGTTATATAGAACGTATCAATATATTGTAAATACGACAGAAGATTTTCAAAAACTAGGATTTCCAGCTGAAACGTGGGAAATTGTGAGAATGAAACATATTGGTTTGTTTTCATATTTTACAAGGTTTGACTTTATCGTAAATGGTGAAGATATAAAATTAATAGAAGTAAATTGTGACACACCAACAGGTTATTTAGAGCCGTCTGTCGCAAATGAAGTGTTGTGCCGTTATCACGATGTGAATCATCCAAATCATATAGAAGAGCATATTGTGCAGGCGTGGGAACAAATTAAACATGACTATAATATAAGTCCTATCGAGACGATATATTTTACTAGTTATGATTGGCACGATGAAGATCATCAAACAGTTCAATTTTTAAGAAGCTATTGCTTAGATCAATCAACGGACTATATAGGCATACAAGATATCGTTGTTGCAGATGATGGTATATATACGCAAAATGGTGAACGAATCCATTATTTATATAGACTATATCCAATTGAATATTTAGTTTCAGATACTGATAAAAATGGGAAAAGAATTGGACTTCAGTTTTTAGATCATATAGCGCAAGGAAGAGTGAAAATCATTAATCCACCTGCAGCTTTTCTTATGCAAAATAAAAGTGTACTCGCATTAATTTGGCAACTGTTCGAAAAGGGAGTTTTCTTTGAGAAAGAAGAGAGAGAAATCATTCAGAACTACTTCATACCAACATATTTTACAAATAAGCCGTTTTTAGAAAGAAATGAACCATATGTTTCTAAGCCTTTATACGGACGTGAAGGTGGAGGGGTATCTATATACGATAATGATGAACTATTAGCTGAAGATAAAACGGAGTATTACTTTGAACAGCGAAAAATATACCAGCAATACATAGAAATGCCTGACTATACAATTGACACATGGGATGGTCCGTATACTGGTAAACTATTAATTGGTTCACACTGTATTAGCGGGAGAGCCGCAGGATTATTTTTACGTGTAGGTGAGAAAATAACAGGCAACTTATCGATGTTTACAGGGGTTACGATTGAAGGGTAAGAAATATATGAAAAAAAGCATTAATGGTAGAGCACTTTGAAATTAAAAGTGCTCTTTTTATTTTGAAAAAAATATTATTAAAGAGCGTATTAATTAAAGTGGGACAAATCATATAAATATTAGTATAATTCGATAGTGGTATATTTAATGGGAGATGCTATGATATTTAATTTTTTGAAATGGAGAGAAGCATATGAAGAGTGATAATATTTCAAAAACTATTTCACTTAGTACACAAGTATTAAATCAAGGGGAGGTACTTGCTGCATTAGAACGTTCACTAGCTATGATTGAGTTTGATCCCTATGGAAAAGTAATATGGGCAAATCATAATTTTGCATATGCAATGGGCTATGAAGTGGATGAACTATTAAACAGTCATCATCGTCAGTTTTGTACTTCACAGTTTGCTCAAAGTCCAGAATATGATATCTTTTGGAGAAATTTTCGGAATGGAGTCTCATTTCAAAGGAAAATACAGAGAATCACTAAACAAGGGAAAATTATATGGCTAGAAGCGACATATACCCCTGTTGTAGATAAGAATGGAAAAATTCAAGCGGTTATTAAAGTCGCTACAGATATTACTGCGCGTGAGAATGGAACGGCAAAGGTAACACTTGAATTGCAAGAGATGGCGGAAAATCTAAAGGAACGTGCGCAAGAAGGGATTAAGCGTAGTCATATGGTTTCCGCGGCCATTAAACAAATAGTCGAACAAACTAATGACAATATGAAGTTATTACAAGAGCTTAACGTACAAACTAATATGATACGCGACATGGTAAAAACGATTAATGAAATTGCCACACAAACTAATTTATTGGCCTTAAATGCTGGAATTCAGGCTGCCCATGCTGGTACCTATGGTAGTGGTTTTAATGTTGTTGCAAATGAAGTTCGTAATTTAGCAAATAAAGTTAAAACTGTAACTACAGATGTACACTTTAATGTGGAGAATATAACCAAACAGGTACAAAAGATTAGTGCAGGGACCCTTCAATCAGAAAAGAGAGTTACTGAAAGTTACTCATGTATAGAACAAGCAGTTCATGAATTCAATGGTATTGGTAAAGCGGCTCAGAGACTTGATACACAGGCGAAAACTATAGTAGAGCAACTACAAGGGCAAAAATAACTTCAAATGTTCCTGAAGTTCGAGGCTTAAATACATAAATTGAAAAATATTTATAAGAAACACATTTTAAAATTAAATATGCCATTTTTTTGTTGAAATGGTGCATCGTTATCTTATAGAAAAAGAATCACTAACATAATATGTGATTCTTTTTTTTGGTGTTATATTTGTAATTGATTTGAAAAATATTTTGTTAATTGATAAAAACTAAACGTTTTTAAGAGGTATTAAACGTTCTTTCTGTATATGTTAAAAATCAATTTGTTTTTATAGTTCGCTATTTTATAAGTATGAAAAATGATTAAGTTAAAAATTAAGAAAAATATGATAATATATGTATGTAGTAGTTTTAAAAAAATGGGGGAACAATCGTGAAAATGAATGATATAGTGGCAAGTACACCATTGCCAAATACAATCAAAACAATTTCAAATGATTTAAGAAAATTAGGGCTAGAAAAAGGAATGACGGTAATTGTACATTCTTCGCTAAGTTCGATTGGCTGGGTATCTGGCGGAGCGGTTGCGGTAGTAGAGGCGTTAATGAAAGTGATTACGGAAGAGGGAACAATTATTATGCCGACGCAATCTTCAGATTTATCTGATCCAAAACATTGGTCAAGACCACCTGTACCTGAAGAATGGTGGCAGATTATCAGGGATAATGTACCAGCATTTGAGCCACATATAACACCAACAAGAGCAATGGGAAAAGTAGTGGAATGTTTTCGTACATATCCGAATGTAGTACGTAGTAACCATCCGTTAGGAAGTTTTGCTGGATGGGGAAAGCATGCAGAAGAAATAACGATGAATCAGTCGCTATCAATGAGTTTAGGAGAGGAATCTCCATTAAGAAAAATATACGATTTAGACGGATACATATTATTAATTGGTGTTGGATATGATTCCAATACGTCTGTTCATTTATCTGAAGTACGTACTGGTGCATGTGAGTTAATAAAAGTAGGGGCACCAATTATAGAGAATGGGGAAAGAGTTTGTTGATATGGATTACGATTCTGATAAGTTTGTAGAAATCGGTGTAGAGTTTGAGCGAAAAGGAACTGTAACAAATGGAAAAATAGGAAATGCAACGTGCCGTCTTATGAAGCAACGAGATATCGTTGACTTTGGAACAGAATGGTTTCGTAAGAAAAATCAGTAAGGGATGGTTACAATGAAGGGGAAAAAGGTATTAATTACGAGTGGTGGTTGTTTAGAAAAATGGGACCAAGTACGTGGGCATACGAATATGGCAAAAGGTACAATTGGGAGAATAATCGCCGAAGAGCTTATAAATAAAGGGGCATATGTTATTTATTTACACGGTTATTTCGCTGAAAAACCTAACGATATAAATAATCAATTGGAATTACATCCATTTGAAGGAATTGTTGATTTACAAGATAAAATGAAAAGTATAATTACGCATGAAAAAGTAGATGCGGTTATTATGGCAGCCGCTGGATCAGATTGGATTGTAGGCAAAATTTGTGATCAAGAAGGTAATGTTCTTGATATGAATGGGAAAATTCCAAGTGATATAGCACCAATTATTCATTTTCAAAAGGCTCCAAAAGTATTAAAACAAATAAAAGAGTGGGATTCAGAAACGGTACTCGTTGGCTTTAAACTTGAAAGTGATATAAATGAAGAAGAACTGTTTAAAAGAGCAAAGAAAAGAATGGAAGAAGCGAAGGCAAGTGTAATGATTGCGAATTCACCACATTCTTTATATTCGCGCGGAGCAGTACACCACGTAATTGGACAAGACGGTAAAGGGAAGTTATGTAACGGCAAAGATGAAACAGCCAAAGAAATTGTCAAAAGGTTAGAAGTACTATGTAATCACATTACTGTTTTATAATTTTAAGTATTTGGATAAGAATGAATCTGCATAATATATATAGGTAAGCGAAACTTTAATTTATGGGAATTTTACTTTTACACAAACGTTAACCATTTAAGATGGATACATAGCATAATTGGTGAGGAGTGGATTCTATGGAACATTTATTAAAGCAAGCTATAAAACTAAGAAATGAAAAGAAATATGCACAATCGAGAGAGATACTTATTGGGTTAACAAACTTTACGCGGGATGCCGAAGTGCTGTTTCAATGCGCCTGGATACATGATGTAATGGGACTTGAAACGGAGGCTTTGCCGTATTATGAACAGGCAATTGCAAATGGTCTTGATGGTGAGTCACTTTGCGGCGCATATATCGGTCTTGGCAGTACATATCGTTGTATAGGTGAGTATGATAAAGCAATTACAGTTTTAGAAACAGCTTTGCAGCAGTTTCCGGATAATGATGTGATAAAAGTATTTTTGTCATTAGCAAAATATAACGTAAACGATCATGAATCCGCAATGAAATTATTACTTGAAACAGTTTTGAAAGTAGAGGAAGTAAAAGAATATGAACGTGCCATTTCATTTTATAAAGACCATTTAGACGAGGTTTTTAAATAGAGGGTGAATGTATGAATGTCGAACTATCACGAAGGCGAAAAGGTATTTGGTTTGGATTAATATCTTTCATCTTGTTATCAAACTATTTATTGTATGCTCTTCCAATTGTACCAGGTGCTCCGAAAGAAGTAGTGCTTGGCTCTTTGCTAGATTGTATGTTTGTAGTTCCAGTCGTTACGTATTTCTTTATTATTCGAAAAAGATATTCGTTAACGTATATAATACCTGTCGTAATAGCCGGGTATATATTTGCAAGGTTTATTATTCCAAATGACTATTTTCAAGCTTTTTCGTACGTTTCCTATATTATAGTTGCAGGAGAAATTGCGTTTGTATGCTTAGAGTTATTCCTTCTTTATAAAATCGTTAGAATGCTGCCTAACATAATAAAAAAATATAAAGAATATAAAAGAGAGTGTTCTCCATTTTCTTATGCGATTGATGCAGCGTTTGATGCTACTATGGAAAGAAATAAATTAGTAGATATCATTGTAACAGAGTGTAAGTTAATCTATTATGCATTTTTATCGTGGCGTGCAACAGTACCGGAAGGTGAATCTGTATACACCTATCACAAAAAGACTGGTGCAATAGGTGTATATATCATGATCATTCATGCTACCTTAATAGAAAGTATCGGTTTTCATTATTTGCTTCATCAATGGAATCCAGTAGTAGCATGGATTTTACTTGTCTTAAACGTATACGGAATGGTTTATTGTTTAGCTGAAATACAAGCAATGCGTAAAAATCCGATTATCATTACAGAAGAACAAATAATCATTCAAATCGGATTAGGAAAGAAAATTGTTATACCATTTACACAAATTGATAAAATTTCGTTTTATAAAGGAGAATCTTTAAAGAAAGAGAAAGAGGTCCTTGACGCAACTGTGATGGAATTTATAAAGGAACCTCCAACATTTGAAATAACACTAAAAGAGCCAGTGAAGGCGCGATTGTTATATGGATTTTCTAAAACTGTAAGTCGTGTTCACTTAAATGTTGATGAGGAACGGAAATTTTATGATATGGTTACGGAGAAGTTGAAACATGAATAATGCTATTGGAGTTCCTTCTAACTTAGAAGGAGCTTTTTTGTGAAGTAGAAAATGAAATCATATAAATTCTAACTTAAAAAACAATGAATGAATTGACTAAACGCTTTCTTAGTGGAAATATAAAGGGATATAATGAAAGAACTAAAATAAAAGAACTAAAATAAAAGGGGCATTTAAAACATGAGTTGCTTACGTCCGTCAGGGATTGAAATTATTGAAAGAAAAATTCGCTATGATGCTACAACTGTAGATCATGCTTGTTTATTAATAGAAACGCAGCCAGATAAAATTGTTTTATACCATGAAGTACAGTACTCTTTTACAATGGCAGCAAACGATACGAAGTTAACGATCCCGAAAGGAAGTTATACAGTTGCATATTACTGGAGGAATCGTCCATATAATTTATACGTTTGGAGAGATCAGGATGGGAGTTATCTAGGTTCTTATTTTAATATTGTAAAGAATACTGATATAACGGATGAAGTGGTATCCTTTGAAGATCTAATCCTTGATATTATGGTACTTCCAAGTGGAGAATTATTTATATTGGATGAGGATGAATTACCTGAGCCGTTAGAACATTTTGAAGATGGATATGTAGAAAAAGCTCTTCATACGGTGAAAAATACAATTCAAGAATCGCTTCCGAATATTATTTCAGAAACTGCTAACATTTTTATAAATAAATACCGGTTATTAAAACCTAGTTGACTTATCGGAAAAATTTGTATAATATGTAGTTAATTCTATAACGTATAGCTGATTGGAGAAACTAAAGGCATTTCATTACAAGATGAAATGCCTTTGGTTTTTTTATTATACAAATGTTGTATCTATTCATTTGAATGAATCATTTCAAGGAGGGAAAGAAGTGACTGTTTCAATTAATGGAGTATCAAAATATTTTTCGAAACAAACTGGTACGGTCCAAGTATTAGAAGATATTAATTTTCAATTAGAGAGAGGGGACCTTGTCACTGTAATCGGACCGAGTGGTTGCGGAAAAAGTACGCTTTTGAAAATTGTTGCTGGATTAGATGACGAATTTGAAGGTAAAGTTGTTATCGATGGGGAGCAAATCGTAAAACCGAGTAAGAAACAAGGATTTATTTTTCAAGAACACCGCTTGTTTCCATGGCTAACAGTTGAAGAAAATATTGCTGCAGATTTGTCGTTAAAGGATAAGTATGTAAAAGATAAAGTAAAAGAATGGGTTGAAATCGTTCGATTAGACGGTTTTGAAAAATCTTATCCGAAAGAAATTTCAGGCGGGATGTCACAACGTGTTGCGATTGCGAGAGCTTTATTAAGAGATCCGAATGTATTATTACTTGATGAGCCATTCGGGGCACTTGATGCTTTTACTAGAAGTCATTTGCAAGAAGTATTGTTGAATATTTGGGAGCAGAAGAAAATAACAATGATATTTGTTACTCATGATATAGACGAAGCGATATATCTTTCAAACCGAATAATCATCATGAGTGCAAAGCCTGGAAAAATACATAAAGTGATTGAAAATAATTTACCTTATCCACGTAGTAAAACTTCGGAATTATTCCAAGAAATTCGTACGAAAATATTGCAGCAGTTTGAACACGGGGGACTGATTCAAACGAGTATATAGGAAAGGATGGATTATATATGAATAAAAAAGGCAAAGTTCTTTCTTTTGCATTAGCTATATCTTTATTTTTATTAGGGTGTGAAAAAAGTACAGCAAGTAGTAAGAAAGAAGATGTAACCATTCAAATAGGTATACAACAAGGGTTAAGCCCGCTCTTACTGGCACAGAAAAAGGGATGGTTTGAAGAGGAGTTTAAAAAAGAAGGAGTTAAGGTGAAATGGACAGAGTTCCAAAGCGGACCTCCTTATTTTGAGGCAATCGCATCAAATCGATTAGACTTTGGCGAAGTTGGCAACTCTCCAGTTATTTCCGCGCAAGCAGCAGGTATTGAATTTACTGAAATTGCTAATACAAGTTATGCGAGAAAAGGAACAGGTATTCTTGTACAAAAAGATAGCAAGATTACGAGTGTAAAAGATTTAAAAGGTAAAAAAATCGCAGTAGCAAAAGGAAGTAGCGCATTTAATTTATTATATCGAGCATTAGATAAAGAAGGTATCAATACGAAAGATGTAAATGTCATTCAGTTGCAGCCAGATGAAGCACAGCCGGCATTTGAATCCGGATCAGTAGATGCATGGGCAATTTGGGATCCATTCATTTCGCTACATACATTAAATAAAGGTGCCAAGGTTATTACAGATGGTGAACAATTAAATGTTTCTTCTCCAGAATTCTTAATTGCGAGAACAAAATTTGCGAAAGAACATCCAGAATTAGTTGAGAAATTCCTTAAAGTTTATGAAAAGGCACGTGTATGGCAAGAGTCAAACTTAGATGAAGCGATAAAAATATATACTTCTGCAAAGAAAATAGATGCTGAAATTGTAAAAGAAGTATTTGATCACGACAAGCCAATTTTAGTTCCAGTAACGAAAGAAATAATAACTGAACAGCAAAAGACAGCGGATTTTCAATATAAGCTCGGTTCTATAAAGAAAGAAATAAAGACAGATAAAGTTGTAGACAATTCTTACGTAGAAAAAGCGTTAAAGGCAAAATGAAAAGAGGTTTTGTAAATTGGAGAATACGAAAGCTGTTATGAAACCAGCGGGTATAACGATTGCCAAAAAGAATGTAAAGAAAGTGCGAAAGACGAATATAAAAGTGCTAGTAAGAGCAATTACTATACCAATTATCGTATTAATTATTTGGCAGTTAGCCGGCGTATTCGATTTCGTTTCTAAAACAGTTTTACCGACGCCATTAGATATATTTCTAGCTTTTCAAGAACTTATAAAAACAGGAGAGTTATTCGGTCATTTAAGTATTAGTGTATTTAGGGCTGCGGCTGGTTTCTTTATCGGCGGGAGTTTAGGAATTATTTTAGGAACGATTGTTGGATTTTCAACGAGAAGTGAGCAATATTTAGATCCGTCTGTACAGATGTTAAGAACTGTGCCCCATTTAGCAGTGGCACCGCTTTTCGTACTATGGTTCGGTTTTGGAGAAACATCGAAAGTATTATTAATTGCGGACGGCGCATTTTTTCCTTTATACGTAAACGCGTTTTTAGGGATACGAGGTGTAGATTCAAAATTATTTGATGTTGCGAGAGTGTTAGAGTTTAGTAAAAGAAAATTAATTACGAAATTGATTTTACCTGCCGCATTGCCAAACCTATTACTTGGAGCAAGATTATCTTTAGGGGTTGCATGGGTGAGTTTAGTGGTAGCAGAACTTATGGGCTCTACAGAAGGTATTGGTTATATGATTATGGATGCAAGGCAATTTTCAAATACAGATATCGTATTTGTCGGTATTATTATCTTTGCATTTGTCGGGAAGTTTTCTGATTCACTCGTACGTTTACTAGAAGTAAAGTTTTTGAGATGGCGAGATAATTTTAAAGGGGAGACAGGGAATTAACATATAAATTATTAGGGGTAATTTATATAGATTATTTCAGTATACGTATTAATAAAAATAAGGGATGTGTAAAGATATGGATTTGTTATGGTTTATTCCAGCCTATGGAGATGGTCGATATTTAGGGACGACAAAACGAGGAAGGACAGCTGAATATGGTTATTATAAGCAAGTTGCACAGGCAGCTGATTATTTAGGATATACAGGTGTGTTGCTTCCAACTGGTCAAGGGTGTGAAGATCCATGGGTATTAGCATCGGCACTTGCAGCCGAAACAGAGAAATTAAAATTTTTAGTAGCAGTTAGACCAGGACTTATGTCACCGACAGTTGCAGCGAGGATGGCATCGACATTTGATAGAATTTCAGATGGGAGGTTACTTATTAATGTAGTAGCTGGAGGAGATCCTGTTGAATTGCATGGCGATGGATTATATCTTGAACATGATGAAAGGTATGAAGCAGCGGATGAATTTTTAAAAGTTTGGAAATCGACCTTACAAGGTGAAACGATCTCTTTAGAAGGGAAACATATTAAAGTTACGGATAGTAAAGTTGTATTTCCTCCTGTTCAAACACCGTATCCACCAATTTATTTTGGCGGATCGTCTGCTGCAGGTAAAGAAGTTGCAGCTGAACATAGTGATGTATATTTAACGTGGGGAGAGCCGCCAGAGCAAGTGAAAGAGAAAATAAAAGAAGTAAGAAGGCTTGCAGAAGAGAAGGAGCGTACGGTACGATTCGGCATCAGATTACATGTAATTGTAAGAGAAACAGAGGTAGAAGCATGGGAAGAGGCTGAAAAGTTAATTCGATATGTAGATAATGAAACAATTGAGCTTGCTCAAAAAACATTTGCCAGATATGATTCAGTCGGACAAAAACGAATGACTCATTTAAATAAAGGTACGAGAGAGTCGTTAGAGATAAGTCCTAACTTATGGGCTGGCATAGGGCTTGTAAGGGGTGGTGCAGGTACTGCTCTTGTAGGAGATCCGCATACAGTAGCAAATAGAATAAAAGAATATGAAGCTTTAGGAATTGATACGTTTGTTTTATCGGGATATCCGCATTTAGAAGAAGCGTATGAAGTAGCAGAATTATTATTCCCATTATTGAAAGACGAGAATAAACAAGAAAATAAAATTGTTGGTGAAATGATTGCGGATGCATATGCATTAAAAAAATAGTGAGGATTAAAGTTTCACCTATGTTTTGCTTTATTTTGTTTACTGCCTGTTAATACGGGATAATAAACCCGCAAGTATTTCACTTGCGGGTTTTCATCGTAAACTATTAGAAAATATGGTAAAATTAAATAGTAACTTAAGGTACGGTTGGTTGTTCAATTATCACTTCTCCAAAGTAGGAGGGGGGTGATAATACGTGAGTGAAATAGCGTTGCTACTGCAGGGTGGACTGTTTCTCGTTGCATTGTTAACGTTCGTCGTCGTTTTAATAGACAAGCTCAAAAAATAACAACCCACCTATGCCAATAGAATGTGGGTTGTTTTGTTTGTAAGAAACAAATAGGATAAATGAACAATCCAATCTGCTAAGTTACGTGGACTAGTGTGTAGCCGCACACTAGTCTTTTTTATTTATATACAATTAATAATTGGTTTATGTGATTGTATTGTTCTTTTCATACTTATTATAACACAGTGTCTTTTCATCAAGAAAGGAGACCGTATGTTCTGATTCTGATTAAATAGAAGGAGTTTTTTCTTTAAATAGCCCATCCATATACTGTTTTAAAGTTTGGACATAAAATTCCTGCTTACTTACATTATTTACGCCGACAATAGGCGATGAAAGTTCATATCTCTTTTCTGATAAATGAACGACAACGTCAAAAATATCAAATAGACGAATGAAACAGAACAGGCCATCTTTATCACTTAATAAAATAAAGTAATGGTTTTCGCTATTTGTATTTAATGTATTCCATAAAGAACTTTTGCTTAAATCGCGGACAATGCTCTTTTCTTTTAATTCGATGAAATCCGCATTTGCTAGAATGTTAGAAATATCAATCGCGTCTGGATCTTCAAAATAGCCATCAACAGCTTGGACAGCGAAAGTATAAGCCATTTTTAATACACTCATTTTGTATTTACGGTTATCTAAAAGTAATTCACGTTGGATAGAGCTAGCTACTTTCGTGACACGTTCTTCTTTCCAAATTTCATTATGTAGTGAAATATCGTGCTTTTTACATAGTTTCATAATTAATGCATTGGAATAAAGTATTTCATCACTTACTTCAACAACATCTGTCTCAGCAGCCGCAAGTTCCTCACCGTGTTTATTCGTATAGAGAGGAGAATCAATTTGTTTTTTCATTTGCTCAATCTTAAATTGACTTAATTTATGTCGAATTAAGGGACGGTCAATATTTGTTGTCATTTGTTCATGGCAAGTATCACAAATAGAGTTTGTGAAATAATATCCACATAATATTTCTGGGATGACATATTGTTCACTAAGTTCTTTCGTATCTTTTCTGCAAATGATGCATTGTGTCATTTTTATCACCTTTACCTGCAAATTTGTATGTAATCTCATTGTAGTGTATTTATTGGTATTTTGGAATATTGTAAAGGAAAATATTATGTGAAATTCTTGCTTATTTTGGTACAATGAAGAGAAGTGCTAGTTTAAAGGAGGACGTTTTTTTGAAATCGAAAGTGCACTTTTGGACATTAGAAGTGCTAATGGTTGTAGCGATCATATTTATTTGCACAAAAATATCGTTTTTATTTCAACCGATTGGTATCTTCATATCGACGTTGTTTTTCCCAATCTTAATCGCGTTATTTTTATACTTCATATTTAACCCATTGTTAGTCTTTTTGGAGAATAAAAAAGTACCTAGAAATTTAGCGATTTTACTGTTATATCTTTTTATCATAACATTAACTGCGGTTGGAGTTGGAGTTGTTGTTCCAACAATCTCACAACAGCTAATGGACTTAGTAAAAAATATGCCAGGTTATATTAAAGAGGGAAAACTATACATACAAGATTTATCCCATCACAGATTATTTGAATGGTTATCTACACAAAATTATGTTTCCATTGAAACAATTGAGAAAAATGCGATTGAATACTTAAAGGATATACCAAACACAATTACGTCGAGTGCAACGGCTTTATTTGGTATTATCACGAACGTTGCATTAGTTATCTTCACAGTACCATTCATTTTATTTTATATGTTTAAAGATGGACATGCCTTTCCAGGTAAAGCAGTAAGTCTATTACCAGAATCTTACCGTGAAGAAGGACTTCGCATCATTAAGGAAACGAATGAAACATTATCTGCATATATTCAAGGGCAAGCGCTCGTTTGTATATTTGTAGGTGCTTTTACTTTTATCGGTTATTTAATTATCGATTTACCGTACGCTTTTGTATTAGGAATTATAGCAGCATTTACAAATATCATTCCTAACTTAGGTCCATTTATCGGTGCAGCACCAGCTGTAATTGTGGGTCTGTTCGTATCTCCGATGCAAGCGTTGTACGTAATTATTATCGTAACAATTGTACAACAGTTTGAAAGTAACATCATTTCACCGCGTATTATGAGTTCAAAATTAAATATCCATCCGTTAACAATTATTATTTTAATTTTAGGGGTAGGTAATTTTGCGGGAATTATCGGAATGATTTTAGCAGTACCAGTTTATGCAGTAACGAAAACAGTTGTATCGAACTTAGTGAGACTGTTTAAGACGAAACGAAGTAATCGAAAATAGTATATGTTGAGAAAGATACACCGCTTTTTAAGTGGTGTATCTTTTGTTTGATTACTCGAAATTAAAAGTGCAAGGGTCTAATTTTATTATATATTTATTACACATCAAATATAACGATATACTTGTGTGATATTATGTCTATAAAACTATGTGGAATCCCTCTGAACTATCCAAATCATTTCTTTAGAACGTGCTATCAACATCATAATCGACTCCTTTCAATTTTTATATTTTAAAGGTTTATAGGTGAGAGTAGTATTTGCTTCTACGATCTCGAATTTCGTCTATAACCTGTTTGTATTGTTGTTCTTGTTTTAATTCAGCTTCAGAATAGTTTTTTTTCTGAATTGTAATTGTTAAAAAGAAAAGGTGAAACTTCATAATACATTCCTCCTTTCGAAAGGAATTATAGATGGCTACAGTAGTGACTTTGACGTTCTTTTACATCTTCCATAGCTTTATTGATTTGATGATCATGCAATATTTCACTGTCGGAGAACTTAGTTTTTTGAATCGTAATGGTTAAAAAGAATACTTTAAATTTCATTAGTTTTTTGCCCCTTTATAAATGATTTAGAAAAGACGATTGTAATAAGAAACTTGGCGCTCTTTTACTTCGTTCATAATCGATTGAATGTGTTGTTCACGCAAAATTTCTTTCTGTGAAAGCTTACGTTTTTGAATGGTGATAGTTAAAAAGAATGCTTTAAATTTCATGAAGGTATTGCTCCTCTAAAATATATTTTTAATACATATGCGTATAGTATGAACTTTTAATGTCAGTCATTTTATCAGTCAGTTGTTTTAATTGTTGTTTACAAATGATTTCATCTTCAGATAAAGTATTTTTCTGAAGTACAGTTGTAAAAAAGAAAATATGAAAAGTCATAAATGAATTCCTCCTTTCGAAAAGGAATTACAGGTGATCACAATAAAGCGCTTGGCGCTCCTTAACATCATTCATAGCTTTTTCAATTTGCTCATTATGAAACATTTCATCTTTGGAAATTGTATTTCTTTGAATCGTAATACTTAAAAACAATACGCTAATAGTCATCGAATGTTGCTCCTTTCTTAAAAAAATGATGTAAGAGGCTAAAAAATCGCACAAAAAAGCCACAGGAAGATATAGTTCTCCTATGGCAGGGCGTGAAAAAGCCACAGGAAAGTATACGACCTCCTGTGGCGAATTTATGAATTAATCGAAATAATGTACGATTTTCAATTCTCCATTAGGGTGGTCGAATTCATATTTAATTGTCCGAAAAACAAAGGTGCAGTTAACGCTAAAGTTAAAGCATGTAATTGTAATTTCATCATTTCCTTCGACCTCCTTTTAGAATATTTTTCTTACGTTAGTAAGTATATACAATTAATGGATAATTGTAAACAGAAAAATTGAAAATTTTTAATTTTGATTAAAATGCGTATGTTTTAAAGGATTTTGAGAAGATGTATTGTAATGAACGAAATATCGATAAAAATGGGGGATGTTAAATGAAATATATGCATCGTAATGTGGTTGTTATGCTAACAATTTTTTTATTTATTACTGCTTGTTCTAGCGGAGAAAGAATAAAAGAAATATCTGATGTTGAACCTGGTCCTTTTAAGAAATATGCTGGGACATATGTTGGTAATAATTCAGATGTAGTAGCAATTGTGAATCATTTACCCGGTGA
This sequence comes from Bacillus cereus group sp. TH152-1LC, assembly GCF_027710505.1. Classification (NCBI taxonomy): domain Bacteria; kingdom Bacillati; phylum Bacillota; class Bacilli; order Caryophanales; family Bacillaceae; genus Bacillus; species Bacillus cereus group sp. TH152-1LC. The sequence goes on from NZ_JAQFNK010000007.1 coordinate 52,557, forward strand.
TGAAACATTTTAAAGTATTAGTTTGGAGAATGAAAGCATAAAAGTGAACTATGGTGCAAAGGGGAATGGCCCCTTTACTGAAGATATGGTTGCGACGTATTGGTTTGATAGTAAGGATACGATGAAGAAGAATTTTCTCTTTAACGTTATTTATTTAGCGATTTTAGTACCAAATGCGAAAAGCTACCAGTTTCAAGTAGAAAATAAAAATTTTAAGATAAAAAGAGAAGAAATACTATCAATCCTGTATGAAAAATTTGATGATTTTCCAAAAGAAAATGATATATGGGATAAAAAGAAAGTAGTAAAGTTCCTTAACGATAATAACGAAAAAATTACAATGCTTATAAATGATAAAGATTTCCGGAAATCTTTATTTGTTAAATATCCAGTGCAGTAGTTGAAATAAAATGAAAAGAATTTGAGAACGAGAGTTGAAACTTCGAAATTTTAAAAAGAGAGTCATTCGTATAAGAATGGCTCTCTTTTTTTGTAAAAGAAATTTATGGAAATAAATATTTTTATGTGATATGGTTAGTTACATAAGTAACGAACCTATGAACCTAAGGTGGTGAAGTTGTGAAACCTACTCTGGAGCAAAATAAATTAATATACTTGCAAATTGCAGAAACGATTGAATCTGATATTTTAAAAGACATATTACTTGAAGAAGAACAAGTTCCATCAACAAATCAATTTGCGAAGATGTTACAAATAAATCCAGCTACTGCAGCTAAAGGGGTAAATGTATTAGTGGACGAAGGGATTCTATATAAAAAGAGAGGGATCGGGATGTTTGTTGCAAAGGGAGCGAAAGAAGTTGTACTTAAAAAAAGACAAAATACTTTTATGACCGAATATTTACCTAAAGTATGGGAAGAAGCAAAAGTATTAGAAATATCTAAAGACGAATTGATGGATATGATTCAAAAAATTACGAAGGAGGGCAAAGAGGGATGATTGCACTTGAAACGACAGATGTAACGAAAAAATATAAAAAGAAAGTAGCAGTAAATGAAGTAACGATTTCATTGGAAGAGCATAAAATTTATGGTTTACTCGGTAGAAACGGAGCAGGAAAAACGACACTATTAAATTTACTTGCAGGCCAAATTACTTCAAGTAGTGGTAGCGTATCAATATTTGGTGAAAATGTTTTTGAAAATAGTAAAGCGATGCAAAATATTTGTTTTGTTAGAGTGAAAGAAGAAGCACATTTAAGTTTTAAAGTAAAAGAAATCTTTAAGATGTGCAGCATGTTTTATAAAAACTGGGATGGAAAGTACGCTGAAGAACTCGCTGATAAATTTCAGCTTAATATGACAGTGAAATATCATAAACTATCACACGGCATGCAAACAGTCGTCGGAATTATTCAAAGATTAGCAAGTAGGGCACCTATAACAATTTTTGATGAACCGACTACAGGTTTAGATGTAGCACATCGAGAGTTGTTTTATAGTTTACTACTAGAAGATTACGGTGAGTTTCCACGAACAATTATATTATCAACACATTTAGTAGAAGAAGTAACTCATGTGATTGAAGATGTAATCATTATAAAAGAAGGAAAACTATTTGTTCAATCATCCGTAGAAGATTTATTGCAACAAGCTCATATTATTTCAGGGAAAAAAGATAAAGTAGATGAATTTTCGATAAATAAGAAAGTAATAGGTCGAGAAGTCTATGGGAATAAAGGCATTACTGTTATATGGGCAGAACTTTCTAATGAAGATTATTACTCTTTTGAAATAGAAGGTTTAGTAATTGATAGAATTACATTACAAAAACTATTTATACACATAACTGGTGGTGAAGTGAAATGACGATGTTAATGAAGCAGTTGAAGTTACATATAAATTTTCATTATAAAGCAATTATAATGTTTTGGATTGTAGCTTTATTAATAAAAGGGGCTTTACATGCTGCTCATTTAAATGGAGCGAACATTGGTTATTTACCCGAAATTATAAATAACCCTTCAATAGCAATTATGCTATTTATAGTAGGGAGTGTTTTCATTATACAAGATGAGCTATTTCGTTTAGCAGTTTCATTCGGTGTAACGAGATTCCAATATTTTATCGGAGCCATTTGTTATATCGTATTGCAATCCGCCATGTTTTCGTTTCCTCAAGTAATGCTTTTGCAAGATATCAAATATAATTTAGTAAATGTTAGTTTTGGGGAGCAATTGGTACAACAATTTATTTTGCACTTTTTATTTTATGTTACAACAGCATGTTTCTTCCAAGTGGTAGTAGTTTTTAAACAACGATTTCAGTGGATTGGTCTTATGATTGGTGGATCCCTTTTTATATCAACAAATAGTGTGCTTTATGGGGAAGCAGGGATAACTGGTTTATTATTTACGAGTGATGGATCTTTAGTAGATATTCCATATTTTACTGTTATTTCAATTGGATTAACTGTTCTTTATATTGTAACGAGTGGTATATTTATTCGAAAAGTATCATTCGAAAAAACGATTTGAAATATTATTAGATTACTAAAGAGAGAAGGATAGCGAATGAGAGACATATCATCACTCATTACCGTCTTTTTATGCATTGCACTACTAATATTTTGGCGTCGTTATCGCTCAATGCATAAGCCAATAAAGGGATCAGGAAAACGTATTTTATGGCCATTATTATTTTTAACACCAGGTGCTTTATGGTTTTTTGGTCCTATGCATCCAGCTATTTTACAAGTTATTATAGCAGCATTCATTGGAGTTCTTTTCGCCGTACCACTTATAGTTTTAACAAATTATGAACGGAGAGATGATGGGAATATTCATACGAAAAAAAGTGCAGCCTTTTTAATTACTTTTATTGCACTTGTCGTTTTGAGATATGGTTCAAGACAATATATTGTTGACTTAGATCAGCAAACAATAGGTTTATTATTTTATGTTGTTGCAATATCGTATATTATTCCTTGGAGAATTGCCTGTTATATAAAGTTTAGGAAAGTTTGGCGGGAAAATAGTAATTATACAGTGTAAAAACAAAGACTTCTCAATTGAGAAGTCTTTGTTTTTATGAAATCATTATATGGTATGTAGCTAATATTTTCACTCAAAATCACCAATATATAGTAAAATTTTATAATGAAAGAAAGAAAGAAAGAAAGAAATGGGTGGTGATGGGAGTAAATCAAATACATGAAGTGAAAATAGTTCTTTTTGAGATGAGGTGATAAGTCGATATGAGCTACTTTATTTCGTTAGTACTTGCTGTTTTATTAGCTTTTTCATATAAAATTGTTGATATTACAGTTAGCGTTGTTATTGGAAAAAAGTTGTATCGTAAGATTGAAAATGAGATTATTTATATATGGGGAACATTACTGACGATAATTAGTTATTTTTATGAAGATAATTATGTATTCCGTTTACCGACTCACTATGAATCAATTGTTGTATTAATCTTGATTGCCGTGATAACGAATATTTTCATTTCACGATACTCAGGATATAATCCAAGTGGGAAAAAGAATATTTTAAACTTTGTAATTATGTATCCAATTTTTGAAGAAGTAATCTTTAGAGGGATGATTATACCAATACTTAACAACTCATTCTCAATACACCCTTATTTTGAAATAGCTTACATACCAGTTACGCTACCAATTCTAATATCTGCCTTTCTATTTGCTGTGTCTCACTTACAATATTACAGCTTTAATCAGACTAGTATAAAATTTATGCTGTTCGCATTTTTAGGGGGAATCATACATGGTATGATTACGGATTCCTCACTATCAATTATTTTTCCAATATTATTGCATGTAGAATTTAACTTACTTTCAGTATATTACTCAAAAAAACTGCAGTAAATTGATAACTAAGTTAGTGTATTTATAAATGAATTATTGAAATTTTATTAAAAAAAGCTAAGAAATGAGCTTTTTTACTACAGTTAACAAAATTTAAGTCAACAAGTACTTCTAACGGGGGAACTAGTTGTTTTTTACGGTAGCAAAGATATGATCCCATATTTAGAGACTGTTTTAGCGTATAAAATCCGCATTTTAAAAAGCTGACAAGTGTCAGCTTTTTTTATTCGTAACATGAAGTAGAGCACCAATCGCACCGCTATTACCACCATCCTGTAAAAAGATTGGTGTTTTATTTTGATATGTTGTGTAGTTACTAATAATATTTTGAAGGTGTACGTTATTACATAGAGTGGAACCAATATAAATAATATTGTCAATGTTTTTTGTTTCGGCGAATTGAAGGCTTAATGCAGTAACGACTTCACCAACAAGTCCTTGCACAGTAGCAAGTATGTCTGAGCTATTATATTTTGATTCTGAAATAGCGGCTTTCCCAAAATTGCTAGCAGTTAAGCTATTATCAATAGGAGAGAGAATGCCATCATAAATATCTCCAACCGTAATATCTAGTGCTTTTCTAGAACCTACTTTTGTTAAAGGAATCACATCTTCAAAATGATCTATATTTGTTAATAATTTTGAAAGCCCCATAATAGTACCACCGCCAACACCAGTTCCGCCAGCGCGAATATATTGGTCATTATAAACGTAATGAATGGAAGTACCTGTACCGATATTTGTTAATATAAAGTTATTTATATCATATTTTTCTTCTTTTAATATGTATTGGACACCTAATAGAGTAGCTTCAAATTCATTTCGTTCTACTATTTTATATGAGTCTGAAAGTAGTAGCTGTAATTGTTTCGCTTTACCACCTGTAATACATATTTGTTTTATACGAGTGTTTTTCTTAAGCCAATCTATTATTTTATCTTGTTCATTTGAATAAAATTTTTCAAAAGTTAATTGCTTTTGTTCGTTCAAATAAGCAATTTTCGTTAATGTTCCTCCAGCATCGATACCGATAGTACTTTCCATTTTCCTGCTCCTAACCAAGTAATTTGTTTACTCTGCTCATGTTGGTGAGACAAATTTGTAGGAATTAGATACCCCACGGATTAAATCGTCTCTAATCTGCTTGATATATTAATAGCTTTTCCACAGTTACAATCGGCTGATTATTAACAGTTGCAGTACCTTTACCGAGAATAAAACCTCGACGATTGCGAGTTAGCTCATAATGTAAATCAAGTTTATCACCGGGATATGCTTTTGCGTGAAATTCGACCCCATCTAATGAGGAGAGGAAGCCAAGACCTTCAGAGTCATTTGGATGTACAAATGCACTAAGCTGAGCAAGTGCTTCTACAATTAGCATATGAGGCATATGTTTTTGACTATCATTTATAAACCATTCATTATTTGTAATGTGTTTATATCCCGTAACGGATTCACCATGTTTTACATTTGTTACTTTATCAATCATTAAAAATGGATAACGATGAGGAAGAGTGTCTTTTATGTGCATATGAAAGTACCTCCAATAAATAATACCCCTGCTACGGTTAAGCAGGGGAGTTATCATTAATTTTTAACTAATTCATTTACTTTTTCAAGAGAAAAAATACCACTATTTCTAATGTTTTCAACAACTTGTTGTAACACATCTTTATCTTGAACGAGTGCAATACGTACAAAGCCTTCTCCGTGAGGTCCAAATGCATGACCTGGTGTAACAACGACATTCGCACGATCCATTAACGCATAAGCAAAATCTATAGAAGTCCAGCCTTTCGGAATTTCGGCCCAGACGAACATACTACCAGCTGGTTTATCAACATTCCAACCAAATGTTCGGAATCCATCAACTAAAGTATCTCTAAGTTCTTGATAAATACCGCGATTTTTCTCGCAAAACGAAGCGCCATTTCTTAGTGCAGCTGATGCTGCTTTTTGAATTGGTAAAAACACACCGTAATCTGTATTTGATTTAAATTGCGTAAGTGCACGAACAATTTCTTCATTACCAATCATATAACCAATACGGCTACCTGCTAAACTATAACTTTTTGACAAAGAGTTGATTTCTACGCCAACTTCTTTAGCCCCAGGTACAGAGAGGAAGCTAATTGGCTTATTACCATCAAAATAAAATTCAGCATAAGCAAAATCATGGACAACAATAATGTTATGCTTTTTCGCGAATGCGATTACTTCTTTAAAGAAATCTTCATGAGCCATTGCTGGAACTGGATTCCCTGGGAAGTTTAAAATCATCATCTTTGCTTTATCGGCAATTTCTTCAGGAATTAGTTCTAAGTTAGGTAAAAATTCATTCTCTTTCTTTAATGGCATGTAATAAGATGTTGCACCAGCCATTTGAATACCTGTTTCATAAGCTGTATATCCTGGATCAGGAACTAATATAATATCTTCCGGATTTGCATAAACCATAGGTAAATGAACGAGTCCGTCTTGTGAACCCATTAATAATAAAACTTCTTTATCGGCATTTAAAATAACGTTATGAGTGTTGTTATAATATTCAGTTACGGATTCGTGAAATTCTTGAATACCACTTAATGTGTATCCGTAGCTTTCTTTTTTACTTGCTGTATGTACCAGTTCTTCTCTTACGAAGTCAGCTGGTGGCATATCAGGATTCCCAATACTTAAATCAATCATTTTGTGACCTGCTGCAATTTTTTCTTTTTTATAAGCCCCTAATTCACTAAATATAGAAGATTGGAATGCTTTCATTCTAGTTGCTAACGTGTAAGTCATCAAAACCCCTCCTAAAAACAGTGTTTTCTTTCTGCGTTTTTAATTATTCTGAAAACACATGGTTACATTTTATCATTTTTTTATGAAAATTAAAACGATTGACAAATTTGGAGGGAGGATTAGTCTATTTTGAAAGGGCACTGTAAATAAGGTAGATCGGTTAGCTGAACTGTTTATTATATCTTTCTATGCGGTTTAGGATGTTTTATAGTTTTTATTAAGTATATCCCGCATATTTTGGATAAAAAAGAACACGAAAACGAGGCCTAATATACCACTAAGCCAATAGTATGAATTTCCTGTCGTGAATCTTTCATAAAATGTAAGTGCACTCCATAGGATTAGGATAATGGAACAGATTGTTGATACAATTAATGAACTTAAACTTCTCAAAAAAAGCACCTCACATTATAAATATTGTTATTATATAATATTACATTTAAATTTAAAGATTTAAAAGAGGGAAATGTTTTTAAGTAAGTTTTGTAAAACAGAAAAAACGCAGAAAATATTTTCTACGTTTTAAATGAAGTGTAATCATTTCTTCTTATATGTACATAATTTTTCAACTGCATAAAAGTATACGTTTAATTTTCCATCGACAATTTGTAAAGTTTGATCTGATGTAAATGAGTTACCATAATCAATGCGATACACATTAGAATCCTTTACAAAGGAACCTTTGTATAAATCTTCTTTTTTCTTCGTTGTTTGCATTTCCACTAAGTTTTGCACAATTTTTTCTTTCTTTTCTTCTTTTACAACTGTTTCAAATTTATAAGATGTAGGACAGAGACCGTTTTTGTTATCAATGACTTCCCAAGAACCGTATATGTCATTATTGCTACATCCGCTAAGTAGAACGATGAATATAGGAATAATCAATAAAATCTTTTTCATTTTGTGCTCCTTTCATTTCGTTTTCAATAAACGTGCGAATACGATAGGGATATTGTAATAAATAAAGTTTAAATTTTTATAAAGAATTATTTAATTTCACATAAAAATTGGGGAAAGGGGAGGTTTTTAAAATAAAAAGGCATGAATCTAACGTAATCCAGATTCATGCATAGTGTGCTATCTTATATTTTGTTTTTTGAGGATAAATGATGCGGAAAAAAGGATGACAATACCGTTTAAAATATACACGTTTATAATAGAAGAGGATAGGTTAATTGCTCCAAAACCAGCGTTATCGAATGTAGAAGTGAGTGCAGTTGTTGTCGAAAAAATAATAGGTGTTAGCAGTAAAAATATGAAGCCTGCCACAACTCTCCTTTTAAAGCTATGTTGAGATAGGGAAATTGCTAAAAAGTTTATGATGCTAAACATAACGAATATAACCAAAAGGATAATCAATAACTGGATGCCATTAGACATTCTGCGCCTCCTATATACCTCATTTATATATTATATTAGAAAGCAAAATGGTGTACTCCTTTAAATCATTTCAGTAAACGTAATAAATAAGATTATATATAACAAAGAAGCATGGATTAATCTAAATGATCCATGCTTCTTTTCTTAAGTTATAAATTTGCAGATTGCGAAGGTTGTTTTTCATATTGTTTCTGTTTAGAGAGCGATATGAAAATAATTAATAATGAAATAACACCGAAAATGAGTACCATATATTGCAGTCCAATCGTATCTAAGAAGAAACCCGTACCGAGTAAAACGATTTGGAACATAACTCTCTCAAACATATTACGGAATGAGAAGAGGCGGCCATGATAGCTTTTTTCCACTTTCGTTTGGAAAATTGTCGACATAATAGGGAAGAAGCAACCGACACTAAAACCAAACAAACCAAATGATGTAAGTGACATCCATTTTATATCGCTAAAGAACAAGGAAAGGTGTGCAAAAGCGGTACAAACTGCGAAGAAATATAATAATTTTTCAGGTTTGAAATGGTCAGATAAACGTTTAATAACGAAGGCACCTAACATAAATGCGACACCTTCAATTGTATATATAAATCCTTTAATCGTTGGATCATGTTGCATTTCACTAATGTTAATTACCATTAAATTAAATCCGGCTATAAATAATAGAGGGATAATACTTAATATAAGTGCTGTAAAAGCAATAGGAATTCCTTTTAAAATGCGAAAGACTTCCATAAAGCTATTATCTTTTGCAGCTTGTTTATTTGGTGTTGTTGATTTCTTATCCTCGAATTGTAGGAAGAAAGTTGAGAGGAATAATAAAGCGTACGCTGCCATTGAGAAGGCATACATATACTGTAAACTCATCACAACTAAAAGAATTCCACCTAGTGAAGTACCTGCAATACGAGCGATTGTACCTACATTCATATGTACACCGTTCATCTGTAACAACTCATGCTCACGTACGATAAGTGGGATTACAGATTGTAATGCAGGGAAATAAAATGCTGCCGAAATTTGAAGAGCAACCATAAATGCAATCATAAAGGCGATACTTTCAAATTGGATTGCGAAAAACATAAAGATAACACTAATAACACGACCGAATCCAGCATAAAGAAGAACTTTTTTCTTTTCATACTGATCAATGACACGACCTGCCATAGGGCCCACTAGAACACCTGCTAATAATCCGATAAATAATATAACTGATTTCATGAAATCAGAAGGGACATATTTTTGCATAAATTCAAGGTTGCCAAGAATACCAAGCCATAACCCTAGACCAGCAATAAACTCCCCAATTAACACAATCCAAACATTTTTATTACGCCACATAATGTAAAACCTCTCCGTCTTTTAAAATGAAAAACTCGTATATAAAACCTCCTTATTTTATGTGTAATTTATAACGAACTTTTTTAGAGTCAGAGTCTATATTACGTGTTTCATGAGTGGATTTCAATTTTTTTGATTTGTCGAAAAGATGATTTATTAGTTGATGAAATAAGCAATGAAAATGTAAAAGAAATGTGATGAAGTGTCTATTGAAAGTAAGGATAAATTTGAACAAAATAAAAAAGCAAGAACGTACATACTACGTCTCGCTTTTCTCAAGTACAAAATTAAATTTTAGATTGTTTAGCAGCATTTACGTTCTTGTCCAATAGCTAATGCGCTAAAAGATAGAGGACCAATAACTTCTGCACTTGCGCCACTAGTTAGGTTTTCTACAGTTAATGAATATTGGTGTGTTCCACTTCCAACGTTTTGATCTATAGCTTGAAATGTTTGAGCATAGAATTGTTCAGAATCTGTAGATTCAATACCTACTTATGTATTAAAAATTTCAATGTTATCACGGAAAATTCGGAATAAAATTTGTGAAATCTCAGTTATCCCTTCTACACCAACTGTAGCGATTAATTCTACTCGGTTATTATGAGAATCTCTACTTGAAATTCTCAATTTCAAATTTGCTAGAATTGCTTTATTTGGAGAAGCTGGGATTGCAAAAGTAGTTTCACCAGTTTTACTTATAGGTTGAGTAGCCTGGTAATCAATGATATGAGTCATACTCGTCACCTCCTTATATACTAAAATATGAAATTTACGATGAAATAGATTGGACAAATAATAGTATGTATTAAGAGAATGAGCACAATTGTTGAAAAGAGGGAGAACAAATGAAAGCATCAAGAAAATATCACAATTATGTGATATTTTTCTTGATGCTTTTTGTAGTTAAGCAGAATATTCTTCTTTACGCACTTCGAAAAACTCATTGCGACGTAAGTAATTATAAACTTTCTCGGAAACCTCTTCTTCTTCAGACATAAAGAAACGATGATCAAAAGCATAGAAAGATTGACCTTTAATTAATTTTACGTAATATATTTTACACGCCCCCTTTAGCATATTTGAATTTATATACTATTATGATGACCTATATGCTTGTTACTCATACTTCGAGTTTCAAAGGATAGAAGCTAAACAAATTGAAAAAGCTTACAAAACTGTAATGTTGTTGTCATGTTTTCCGATAGTTAAAAATAATCACTCTCTTTTATACTACAAATAAGTTACATAAAATAAGGGGGTAAAAAGATGGATGAAGTAATTGGAGAAGTAGTGGCAGGTATTTGTGAATTTGTAGTTGAAGTAACGGCAGATGCTATTGGGAATTTAGTTTCCGGAAATGATGAGGAAAAAGAGACATTATAATCGTTTGTAAAAGTATAAAGATGATCAAAATATAAAGGCTGATTTCTAAAAGGGAGTCAGCTTTTTTATTTTTTACATTATATTAATTTTATTTGAATATTCATTTGTTATTATGTTTGTGAAACTCATAAAGGAGGTGAATAAATAATGATGTCGAATTTAGGGTCTGATTTATCTGATTCTCGTTTGATTGTGGCGAATGTGGAGGAAAAGGAATATCACTTTATTGTTCGTGAACATCCAATTGTAGGGAAAATTATATCGCTATTGGAAAATGGAAAAGAATACGGTTTGATAGATAAACAAATCGCTAATAAAGATAAATTTATTAAATCGGAGCTTACTAAATTAGATTATTTTAATGTAGATGTTTTATTTCATACACCTGGATGGATATGGATTGGCATGGATCAATTTGGTTTACATGCTCGTGAGGCTACTTATAACGAAGTAGACGTTATTATAAAGTTGAAAGAGAATTTATATTATATAGATGTATATAAAAAAGTAAAAATGTAATAGATAGTAAGTGAGGTTAGGGGACAAGTTCCCGTAGCCTTTTTTGGTTTAATAATAAAAACGTAAAATCTATATTATGTTGATGATAGGGCAGCATGATAAGAAGTGAGCTGAAAAGAGGATTTGAAAATACATAAAGAGAATTTTAATTATTACATGAACTCTATATGTAAATAACAATAGAAAGAAGATGATAAAATGAGTAAAGAAGAGCTTGTGAAACAGCAGTTTGGTAATAATGCGGAAAAGTATGTGAAAAGTAAAATTCATGCTAAAGGACCGGATTTACAATATGTAGTTCAACAAGTTGAGTCTCGTCATAATAATCGTCTTCTTGACATTGCTACAGGCGGTGGGCATGTTGCGAATGTATTAGCTCCATTGTTTCAAGAAGTAGTCGCTTTAGACTTAACAGAAAAAATGTTAGAGAGTGCGAAAAATTTTATTATAAGTAATGGACATGAAAATGTATCTTTTGTCGCTGGAAACGCTGAAAGTTTACCATTTACAGATAGTTCTTTTGATACGATTACGTGCCGAATTGCAGCACATCATTTTATGAATCCATCTCAGTTTATATATGAAGTAAATCGTACGTTAGAAGATAATGGATTGTTTATTTTAATAGATAATGTTTCACCGGAAAATAATGAATTTGATACATTTTATAATTTTATAGAAAAAAAGAGGGATCCGAGTCATGAACGGGCGCTGAAAAAAACAGAATGGATTACCTTGTTAGAAAAAAACGGTTTGCAAATGCAGTCATGTCTTACTTTTGACAAGAAATTTGAATTTGACTGGTGGTGCGATATGATGAATGTACCTTTGCAGAAACGCGTGAAGTTAACAGAATGTATGGTGAAAACATCAGATGAAATGCAAGAATTCTTTAACATTGAATATGAAAATAATAAAATTATATCGTTTTATACTGAAATGGCACGGTTTGTATGTAAAAAAAGTGCGACATTAAAAAGATAAATTTCTTGCAGTCTTTTCAAAGTACGTTATACTTAGTACAGAGAAAATGAGAATTGAGGAAATGTAATAATGATTCGCGTACGTATTGAAGGAACTGAAGAAGAAATGCTTGAATTTATGGAGAACATGCCGGATATTCCTGGATTTGAAAAAACACATATGAGAGAACCGAGAAAAGGAAATAATCCAAAATACGATTCAAGTAAAAGTGTACTAGCATATTTATCTTATAAAAAGATTGAAGTCGCCAATAAATAGGCGGCTTTTTTAGTTTGCACCGTTTCACAGCCTTGTCTTTTTCACATAATAATAATAGTAGATTATGCTGAAGAGGGGTGAGGATAGTTAATAAGAAAATCATCTTTTTTGGAGACTTTGGTATTGACGATGCGGTGGCCTTAATTTATGCAAATAAAACATGTAAATTAGATATTATAGGTATTGTTGCTGAATATGGGAATGTATCGCGAGAAATTGTAACGGAAAATGTGTATTTTCTAGAAAGATACTATGCTACAGAAGTAAAAATCATTGAAGGTGCAGCAAGACCGATGACGGCTGAAGAGCCTTTGTTCTTTCCAGAAATTCATGGGGATCACGGTTTAGGACCAATTATTCCACCTGATATGAGGATTTGTAAACGGGAAAATTTTTGTGAATTAATTAAATTAATTGAACCTTGTCCAGAAGATATTATTATCGTAGCGACAGGACGATTAACAACATTGGCAACGTTATTTTTATTATATCCAAATGTAATGGATAAGGTATGTTCGTATTATGTTATGGGCGGTGCTTTTTTATTTCCTGGTAACGTTACTCCTGTATCAGAAGCTAATTTTTATGGAGATCCAATCGCCGCAAATATTGTGATGAAGTACGCAAAGAATGCGACTATTTATCCGTTAAATGTAACGCAAGGAGCCCTCATTACGCCTGAAATGGTGGATATTATTAATAAAGAAGGAACAGGGCAGGCGAAGCTAATTAAACCGATGATTGATTTTTATTATGAAAACTTTTATAAAAAAGAATACCCGGGTATTGCTGGAAGTCCGATTCACGATTTACTTCCGTTCATTTCTTTTATTAATGATGATATTTTTGAATATAAAAAATCTGCAGTTTGGATTAGTACGACAAATGACGTAACAAGAGGACAAAGTGTGGCAGACTTTAGAAAAATAGCTGAACCGACAACGTTTGATAATAGACCTATTCAAAAAATTGCAGTTGGTTTTAACTATTCAGCTTTTAAAGAAGAGTTTATGCGGACCATATTGAAGCCTGATTGTCCCTAATATATGAAATATGAAATGTATCAATCGCAAGTCAAAAACTGGTCGTTCATTATTTTGAAATAATCTAATAGTTGATCTGTATGAATAACTAATGAAAAATGTAACATAACTAATGGTAAGCAATTGTTTCTAATTATATTTGATTGGTAAAATATAAAGGAGGTTATCATATGATTTGGTCTTTAATCGTTGGTGGTTTATTAGGATGGTTCGCAAGCTTAATTACTGGAAAGGACGTACCAGGTGGCGTAATTGGTAATATTATTGCTGGTATTATCGGTTCTTGGATTGGTTCGAAATTACTTGGTAGTTTTGGTCCAGTCATTGGCGGATATGCAATTATTCCAGCTTTAATCGGTGCGATCGTTTTGATTTTCATCGTAAGCTTCTTATTACGAGCAATGCGAAAATGAATGTAAGGACTGTTTACATTTGTAAGCAGTCCTTTTTATATGTTATGCTAGTATTATACAATCAGGAGGTGTCAGCATTGAAAACATTTACAGTAAATTTCCATCAAGAAGATAATGCTAAAGCGACAACAGTACATAAATTAAGTGAAGAGGACTTCAACAAAGCAACAGAAAAAGGCACTCGTCATCTATTTGATTTAGATACAAACGTTGGATTCTTCGTATTCTTTGACGCAGAAGATGCAGAAGGAAATGATCAATACTTAATGTTACAATACGAAGGCGATCATGAAGAGCCAACTGCGTGCTACGGATTTGATTTAAAACTATACTATCAATTTTTAGCACTGTACTTAAATGATCTTGAGTTCCAAGGTGAAACAGATGAAGAAGAGGAAGAATATGGTCCAATTCATCATTTAGCTCACTTACTTTACCATATTGTAGAAGATGGTAAGTCAATCGAAGTGTAAAAATACATATGTAAAGCTGTCCTTTTTGGACAGCTTTTTTATATGACATAGATTTTGTGTACTATGAGCTAAATAAATCAATAATAGAAATTTACTTATTAAATAGCATTATTTATTACTTTCATGTTTCATTTGTAAAACATCTGTTATAATGACTTTAATTAAATTTATGGAGGCTAATTCTATGCTTGTAGATGTAAAAGCTTTTATTAAAGCTGTAGGTTTAACATGCATTTCATCATTAAGTGGAGATAATACATTTGCTAATAATTTTGAAACTGTAAAAAGCATTATTGTTACATCCTTTAAAAAGTTAAGATTCACCATTTAATTTCAGTTAAACCAGTAGGAGAAGAATAATCACTTCCTGCTGGTTTTTTTCTGTTTCAAGGAGCTGTTGTGGCAATATATTTTAAGTTAAAGATAGAGGATATAATTACCGAGAAGAGAAGGTGTATATAAGGAGATGAATACGATGATTAACAATATAATCCCAAGCTTTTTGAAACTTTTGGAGAGCGGTGATATAGGATTACATAACTTGAATAAATATTATGAAAGGCACACAGAAGTATTTAAAGAATACTTTACATTTCACTGTCCTAAGACGGAAGAACGTCTTTGTAGTGCGATTGAAAAGTATCCAGAAAAAATAGAAGATATACATATTGTTTCGGAAAATTTACCACGAATTATTCAAGAGATTAATGTGAACTATTACATTCAATTTGGCTTCGACGTAGAATTAACATTTTATATATTTGTTGGAGCTTTTGGCTCTAATGCATTTGTAGAAAGGGAAATCATTGGAGACATATTTTTTGCGGCAGAAAAATTATCTCCAGATTTAAATCACCTTCGTGTAATTGTCGCTCACGAAATAGGACATATATATCATCATGTTATGTTACAAAATGATGGAATGGACTGGGGGGAAGCCGAGTGGACCGATGCGACGGTTAATTTGTATCGTGAAGGTGTCGCGACATATTTATCAAAGCAAATTTTGAAAGGCTTAAATGAATCAGTGTATTACTCATATGACAATGAGGGTGAACGTTGGTTACAATATTGTATAGAAAATGAAGAACATATAAAGAAACGTTTTTTGGAAGATTATATAGAAGGATGGACGCTTGATAAAGAGAAAGAGTGGTTCCGATTATCTGACGGACAATATTTTGGATATAACCGACTTGGTTATTTTTTAGGAACAGCTTTTGTAGAATATGTTGTGCAAGCATTGGGTGAGAGTGAAGCATTTACTTTTTGGAACAAACACAATTTGAAAAGTAGTGTAATGGATTGGTTATCGAAATGAATAAGATTATTATAAGGGGCTGAAATGTATGAAATTGTATGTAAAGATAGCTATGTTATTTCTTACTTTTACATGCATATTTGCATTAGCAGCATGTAAAAGGACAGATGAAAAAAAGGAAACAAACCCAACAGCGGAAAATAGTAAAAGCGAACAGAATAATTCTGCAGAAGAGAAGAAAGAACCTAATGTAAAATCAAATAATGAAGAATCAACAAAACCAAAGACAGATTCAAGCACGAAAGACACAGTAATGAATCAAAAATCAATTAACCACGTTAAAGAATTATTTGAACTAGCGAAAGAAGGGAAAGTACCTAACGTTCCGTTCGCAGCACATACAGGAGATATTGAAGAAATAGAAAAAGCTTGGGGGAAAGCAGATAAAACGGAACAAGCAGGTAACGGGATGTACGCAACTTTTACAAATAAAAATGTTTCTTTCGGTTTTAATAAAGGATCACAAGTTTTTGATGTACGCTCCTATCATGCAGAGCTAAAATCAATTACATTACAAGAAATAGAGAAAGTATTAGGAAAACCAGCTTCAGTTAAAGTAAATGGGGAAGACAAAATATATGTATATAAAGTAAACAATCAGTTTGAGTTGAAATTCATTATTCCAAAATCGACAGGTAAGGTAAATCATATTTCGGTATTTTCGCCAGAAGATAGTATTAATAAAATGGCAGGGTAATAAAAAAGGATGTCACAAAAGTCTCGAGACTTTTGTGACATTCTTCTTTTTTGTAAAGAAAGCATCTTATAAAATATGATGAGTATGCTCTGAAACGTCTTTATTTATTTTATTACGTTCTATACTATGAATAAACAGTACTTGTATAATGCCTCCGGCTATTAAGAAACAAGCGCAAATATAAAATAGCATGCTACCGTTTAGTTTACTTAATAAAACCGCACCAAGTACAGGGCCGCACGTCCGAGCAATATCCCAATGTAACCCGTAAATTGAAAAATACAATCCACGTTTATCTGTAGGAGCGATTTCTGAAACGAATCGAAGTAAATGGTTTAAAGCAATACTTTCCCCAATGACTAAAAAGAGTAATGTGAAAAATAGTGACGAGATTGTTGCTGAAAACCCGTAGCCAATTGCAGCTATTGTAAAGCAGGTGTAAGAAATGAGTATAATTTTCGTCATGGAAAATCGTTCAGACCATTTTACAAGGAAAATTTGCAGAATGATTTCCATAATAGCTTTGCATGTTGAAATAAAGGCGAGCATGAATACGAAATCTGGAAATATTTCTTTGGCGAAAATGCGATAATTTGTCTCAGTTTGCGCATAAAAAAAGCTAATAGGAAGCGTAGTGATCATAAGTCCTAAAACGGCGTAATGTTTGCGTACAAATTGTTTTGGAGATGATAATTCAAGTTTTTGCTTTGGCGTTGTAAGTACTGGAGCAGTTTCTGGAAGCTGCGTCCAAACAACGACTGCATATATCATAAGTGTAATGCTTTGCATTATAAATAAATATTCAGGGTGCGTACGATAAAAGATAGCACCAATTATTGGACCAATTACGGAACCAATTGCAGCCATCGTATGCAAAAGAGCAAAAATTTCTGCTTGCTGTTTTTGTTTTGTTAAATCAGCAATTTGTGCACGTTGAGCGGGAATATATAAGGAACGGCCCACCCCATTTATGACGTATAACAATGCAAATATAAAAACAGATTGAGCAAAAATGAAGCTTCCGATTGCAACGCCTTGCAGTAGTAAACCGAGTAACATAATTTTCTTTCGCCCATATTTATCAGTTACTCCTCCAGCAATAAGTGTAAATACAATGTCTGAGAGCGGTTGTAGTCCAAAAATGAGCATAGTTAGTATTATATTACCGTTTAACATTTTATTTACGTAAATAATCATAATGAGAGCTAACATAGATTCAGTCGTTCGGGTTAATAATTCGCCGCACAGTCTAATAATAATGTGTTTATTATAACGTAGTATGAGATTGTTCAATATTAATTCCTCCTTTCTATATTGAAATGATAAGATGAAAGGAGAGGTGGAAAAAGGGTAGAAACAAAAGGGGTTATTTTTCACCTTTTAGGGGGAGTATGATGTTTATTTTAAATCAATATATTGAACTATGGTGTGCCTATGGTAAAGGTAGAAGAGAAGGAGAGCAATTAGAAGTAACAGTACAAATGATAGCAGAAACATTATTTTGTACGGAGCGTAATAGTAAATTAATTATAAAAAAATTAGAAGAGTTACATTGGATTACTTGGTTTCCAGGTCGCGGGAGAGGGAATCGTTCTAAATTAATCTTTCAAAAGCAACCAATTCCACTAATTTTAGAAAGAGGAAAAGAACTAACGAAAAAAGGAGATGTGAAAAGTGGAATCTCATTTGTAGAACGCTACAGCTCACAATTTCCATCAGTAAAGAAAGAGTATAAAGCTTGGGTAGATTCCATATTTGGTCATCAAATAGAAAGGACACCTGAAGGAAGAAAAGACGTACTTCGTTTGCAAGTACAGATGAACCTGGACATCGCCTTAGATCCAGTTTACGCAACAATGCGCTCAGAATGTCATATGGTTAAACATATTTTTGATACACTTGTATTTGTAAATGAGGAAACAAATTGTATAGAGCAAAGACTTGCTTTTCACTGGAAATATAATGATGCTGAAAAGATTTGGACATTTTATTTAAGAAAAAGCGTTTATCTTCATAATGGAAAACGACTTACTGCACATCATGTTATACAATCATTGAATCGATTTATGAAAGCAGAAAACAACCCACACGCATGGATGTTACAACATGTTGAAAGTGTCCGTGCAGTGGATGAATTTGTTGTTGAAATTCAATTACATACGGAAAATAGGATGTTTTTACATGTGCTAAGCGCAGAACAGTGTTCTATCGTACATGAAGATGAAACAGGAAGCTTCATTGGTACAGGTCCTTTTATATTACGTGAGAAGAATGCACAGTTATTTGTATTAGAAGTGCATGATTTATATTATCGTGAAAGACCTTTTCTTGACCGAATTGAATTAATGAATGTAGAGCAAAATGTAAATACGTATGATGTATTAGTAAAGGCGCAGTATAAAGATAAAGAAAATCCTAATAGAGAGTTGTCTCGGCTTGAATCGAACGTAACATATGTAACATGCAATCTTATAAAAGAAGGACCAATGCAAGATGAGTTGTTTCGAAGGGCGCTATATAAAATTATTCATGGCGATAAAATTGTTCAAGAGCTCGGCGGTGAACGTGGAGAAGTGGCAAAGAAATTAATATTAGCAAATGAAAGCATAGTAGAGATTGAAGAAGATATAGCTTGTTTAATGAAAAGGAGTACGTATCATAATGAAGTGTTACAACTCTACACATTTACAGGACGAGATCACGTTGAAGATGCACAATGGATACAAAAAGAGTGTGCGAAGTACGGGATTCGTGTAGAAACTAATTTTCTTGAAATAGAAGAGTTATTGGAAATAAGTACAATACAAAAGGCTGATATGATGCATGATAGTGCAACTATTAGTGAACGTATTGAAGATAGTCTGCTATATATGTTTCTTACAAAAAATAGCTTTATTCATGGGCAAAGCTGCATGAACTTTCATAAAACGTTGTCCCCGTATTTTAAACAAGAACGAGTAGAAAAAAGAGTTACATTATTACGCGATATTGAGAACACTTTGTTACGTCAAATTCATATTATTCCTTTATACCGCAACAAACAACAAGTAACTTCTCACGAAAAAGTACAAAATATAATGATTAATTCACAAGGGTGGATTGATTTTTATGAAATATGGTTTACATGTGATATATAAGGGTTTTTACGCATTTTATAGGATGCGTGAGAACTCTTTTTTTTTGTGAAATAGGGTTGTTTTACACATTGTTACGTTACTTGTGATAAAATTCTATTTACAGCGTAACAGTGTTATGTTACATTGTTATCAGGAAGGAGTGTTATACAGTTGAGTACAGATTTAATTTCAAAAAAAGATTTATTAGAACTAACCGGTATTTCATACGGACAGTTATATAGGTGGAAAAGAAAAAATTTAATACCGGAAGATTGGTTTGTACGGAAGTCAACATTCACGGGTCAAGAGACATTTTTTCCGAAAGAAAAGATATTAGAGCGTATTGATAAAATCCAAACGATGAAAGAAGATTTATCTCTTGATGAACTAGCGAATATGTTTTCACCGAGTGTAAGAGAAATCCTTTTAACAAAGGAAGACGTTTTACGTAAAGGGATTGCATCAGAGCCAGTATTACAATTCTTCATAGAACAAACGAATAAAACAACAGAGTTTCAATTTGTAGATATTCTTTATGTGCATATGTTAGAAGAATTACTACAATCGGGAGAGATTAGTTTAGAAGAAGGAAAAATGGTCCTGCAAGTTTTACGTGAAAATTATGAAGCGATTAAGCATAAAACTTGTGATTTAATCATCGTTCGAAAGTTAGGGATTTCTACATGTTTCTTAGTTTCAAACGTGGAGGATTTAATTTTTGAAAAAGGAACCAAAATTGTTTTACGCGAAGCAATTATGAAATATACCGAAGCATTAAAAACGAAACTGTTGTAGTGGAGGAGAAAGTATGCGTACAGATAATTTGATTATAAATGGTTACGGTTCATCGAATGGCGGCGAGTTTCATAAAGTGCAATTAAATGGAAAAGGGACTGTTACTGGAAATATTGAATGTGACCAGTTTGAATGTAACGGTTACGGTGCTGTTACTGGAAATTTGAAAAGTAGCAATGCAAGAATTAGTGGATCGGGTAAAGTCGATGGCACAGTTCATGCAGAAACGATGCGAATTGATGGGAAAGCAACAATTACGCAAGATGTGAAGGCAAACAGTTTAAAAATTGCAGGAAAAGGTACGATTGGTGGAAATGTCACTGGTGAAGAATTTAAAGTCAATGGTCAAGCAACGATTGATGGTAATTGCGAAGTGGATACTTTTTCTTCAGAAGGACAATTTACAATTGGCGGATTATTAAGCGCCGATGAAATAAATATTAATATTCACGGTACATGTCGAGCGAAAGAAATTGGTGGTCAAACGATTAAAGTGAAACATAGACTAAGTACTTTTAGTAGACTGTTTAAATCAGTATTTGGTATGCAGTTAGAGGCTGAATTATTAGAAGGTGACAATATTGATATTGATTATGCTCACATAAGAACGGTAAGAGGAAACAATGTGACAGTAGGAGCGAACTGTGAGATTGAACTCATTGAATATACGGGTGTTCTTACTGTCGATAAAAGCGCAAATGTAAAAGAAATTAAGCAGGTCTAATGGGAGGGGAAAAGTAATATGGAGCATCAACATAGTCTTACTGTCAATGGTTCTGGTAGTTCAGCAGGCGGGGATTATAACAAAGTGAAGATACGCGGCGAAGGAACAATTTCTAATGATATGAGTTGTAATGAATTTAAAACGTACGGAACGAGTGATGTACAAGGTAATATGAAAGTGAAAAATTATGTTGTGTACGGAGATAGTGAAGTACAAGGAAATGTAACTGCGGAATATGTAAAAATTTACGGAAATACACAAATGAATAGTGATGCTCATATTGAAAAAACGAAAGTAAGAGGTATGATAGAAATTAAAGGAAAGTTTACTGGTGATTTCGTAGATGTAAAAGGCGCTTTAAATGTGAAAGGAGATATCGAAGTGGAAGAACTATCACTAACTGGTGGTCTTGAAAGTGATGGATTACTTAATGCTGAAAATATTGAAATTTCACTTCGTTATGAAGGAAGCAAAGTGAGAGAAATCGGTGGTAAGAAGATTACCGTTCGTAAAAAAGCGAGATTCATTCCATTTACAAGTCACGCAGGAAGCCTCCAAACGACTATCATTGAAGGAGATGAAATTTATTTAGAGCATACGATTGCTGAAGTAGTAAGAGGAAACAACGTTACTATTGGTCCAGGATGTGAAATTAGTGTTGTAGAATATCATACTAGTTTTAACCAAAAAGGTAATGCAGTCGTAAAAGAACATAAACAAATATAAGTAGTACGAGGGAGAGCAAGATTATGGTTGAGAAGAATAATAAGCTCGGCTTTGTTGTGGCGGGCTTATTGCTAGGTATTTTAATGGCATCAATGGATAATACCATTGTCGTAACAGCAATGGGAACGATCGTTGGTGACTTGGGAGGCCTTGAAAACTTTGTATGGGTCGTTTCTGCCTATATGGTCGCAGAAATGGCAGGTATGCCGATATTTGGAAAACTATCAGATATGTATGGTAGAAAAAGATTCTTTATTTTCGGTTTAATTGTCTTTATGATTGGTTCGGCACTTTGTGGTACTGCTGAAAATATTACACAGTTAGGTATTTATCGTGCCATTCAAGGTATTGGCGGCGGGGCATTAGTACCGATCGCGTTTACTATTGTTTTTGATATTTTCCCTCCTGAAAAACGCGGGAAAATGGGTGGATTATTCGGAGCAGTATTTGGTTTATCAAGTATTTTTGGTCCGTTACTTGGTGCGTATATTACAGATTACATTAGCTGGCACTGGGTATTTTACATTAACTTACCGCTTGGCGTTTTAGCACTTATTTTTATTACATTCTTTTATAAAGAATCACGAGTTCATAGAAAACAAAAAATTGATTGGTTTGGCGCAATTACTTTAGTTGGTGCAGTAGTTTGTTTAATGTTTGCTTTAGAGCTTGGTGGACAAAAGTATGATTGGGATTCTAGCTTTATTTTAAGTTTATTTGGCGGATTCGCTATTTTAATTATTGCATTCATTTTTATTGAACGTAAAGTAGAAGAACCAATCATTTCATTTGAAATGTTTAAACAACGATTATTCGGAATGAGTACTATTATTGCATTATGTTACGGTGCTGCATTTATGTCAGCAACTGTTTACATACCGTTGTTCATTCAAGGTGTATACGGTGGTAGCGCAACAAACTCGGGATTATTACTTTTACCAATGATGTTAGGATCAGTCGTAACAGCGCAATTAGGTGGATTTTTAACGACGAAGCTTAGTTACCGAAACATTATGATTATTTCCGCGGTTATTATGCTGATTGGACTATTCTTATTAAGCACATTAACGCCAGAAACAAGTCGTATATTATTAACGGTTTATATGATTATCATTGGATTTGGAGTAGGTTTCTCATTCTCTGTACTAAGTATGGCAGCTATTCACAACTTCGGTATGGAACAGCGAGGATCTGCAACTTCAACGAGTAATTTCATTCGTTCATTAGGAATGACACTTGGTATTACAATCTTCGGAATGATCCAAAGAACAGGTTTCCAAGATCAATTAGAAGAAGCATTTAAAGGGATGAGCGGAGGAATGAATACAAATGCTTTAGGAGATTCAAGAGCTATTCTATCAGAATCGGCAAGATCTCAAATCCCGCCGCAAATATTAGATAAAATTATTGAAGCTCTTTCTAGTTCAATTGTTCAAACATTTATGTGGGCATTAGTACCAGCTGGTTTAGCATTCGTATTTATTTTCTTTATGGGAAATGAGCGCATGGTAATTAAGAAACAACAAACGAATAAAAAGAGCGAAACATCAAAAGCGTAATGAAAAAGCTCCTTTCCAATTGGAAGGGAGCTTTTTCGTATGTACGGATTTAGATTAGCCTTCGATAATTTCGTATTCTTCGTCTGCTAATAATAAAACTTGTGTTTTCTTACCTTTGTTTTGAACTTCGATTACATCGTATGCACCTAAGTCTCTTAGCTTGCTTTGAGAAGCGTTAACCATAACTTCCATAGAATCAATTAAGATATCTTCTTCAATGTATGATTCAGGCAATGCCATATCTTCTGTTTCTAATACACATGCATATAGATTTTGTAAGTTTTCAGCAGTTGGGTTTTGTTCCTCAACATCAATGATGTTTTTTACTGCTTCCATATTTTCTTCTTTTGCTTGGTATACTTTAATTTTAGCCATTGTTTTATTCTCCTTTATAACGTAATCGTAGAGGCTACACCTTATTATAACGTTTTTTTCATGAAAGATGAAATTGTTATATGTATTTATAGGAGAATTTATGTGCTATTCCTCATTATTAGCGTAATTTCATTATTAACGTGATGAATAAGTAACTATATTCTGGCGTTAAAGTTATATTGTCCAAGCTTTTCTCAGATTCCGCTCATATTATATGTATTAGATAAAACATATAGAGAAGGGATGGAGTGTAAGTGGGTTGTGAGCCGAAACGAAATCATCGATGTTGTCAAAAAAGCATATGTGAATTTTTACAAAGTCTAGAACCGTTTACGAAAGTGGAGAGTATCGTAATAGGTGGAAACAAAATTGTTGTATCTTATTTTCTTTCATTTAATGAGAGGGAAGGTATTGTATCATTCGTACAAGAGGACGATGAGGTTATCTTTGTAGATTGCTCTAGGATTGATGCAATTCAAATAGGAAAGGTTTGTAGTTGTAAAACGAAAGTTAAATTTATTGAAGTGGATTTTAGTCTTCTTGGAAATGTGTGTCCGCAATGTTTAACGGAGGGAAGTACACTCTTTTTCGACTTTCACAATCCAGAATTGAATGTATCACTACAAGCAAAAACAATTGATGCACCTAGTTGTACTGAGTTTATAGATGAGATGGGGAATGTCGTAAAACAAATTACTATAATAGGTGAAGCGATTGTTTCGAAAGATTTTGTTCAAGTGCCTGAACTATTAAACTTTCGATTAGTTTTATCTGATACGGCTGCGAATCCTGTAAAGTTTGGAATACTGTTCATTAATTTCCCAAATCTTACGTTTATTTTTCTTTTCGCATCGAGTGGATATCTCAACATCTCGAACTGTTTGAAAATCGAGAGTGGAGCTGGTAATACTGAGATAGAAGAGATGAAAAAGATGATATCGAATGACGATCATACGTACACATCAGTTGTTAAAGTGACTAAAGTATATAAAAACGGAGGAACAGAATCATTTGTTTATAAGAATGAGTTATAACATATATATTTAAATAAACCCTTAAACTAATGTTGAGGGTTTTACATAATAAAAGATTATAGATTGCGAATTATTATTAAGTATATTAACTGTAAACCTTTTTACAGGACAGTCATTTATTTATTATTAGATGTTATAATAATTTTATATTTATGAATAATTTATAATTATATGGATTTTAGTAGACGATTGCTTATATGTAGAATAAAAGGACTTATGAAAAAAGTAGAAGTACATTGATTCTAACGAAAGAAGGAATGTGAATGATATATGAAGCGAATATACATACGAGAGAAAAATTAGTTACTATGTTCGAAGATTTCAATAACGTTGTATTACTTTCTTATTTACAAGGACATATGGGTACTGCCTGGGTAAATGATCTTGAAAATCCAACAGTAGCGCAAGTTACCGTAGGGATCTTTACATTTTACGCTGGGGATTCGAATGTGAAAGAAACTGAAGAATTAGTACGTAACATTCCTGATAGAATGTTAGTAATCGTAAATAGTGAAGATTGGAAAAAACGCCTAGAAACATGTTATGAAAGAAAAATAGATAAGTTTTTACGCTATAAATTCAAACGTAATGCGGAAGTTTTTAATCGTTCAAAATTACAATCTTTTATATCAGCGCTTCCAAAAGGATATGAGTTACGAAGAATAGATGAACATATCGTAAATATCCCTACATTACATAAGGTTTCTGAAGATTTTACAAGTCAATTTCAATCAGTAGAAGATTATGTAAATCGAGGTATAGGGTATAGTATTTTGTATAAAGGGGAAGTTGTATGCGGTGCATCATCATACAGCATTTATGATGATGGCATAGAAATTGAAGTTGCGACTGATCTCAATCATAGAAGGAAAGGGTTGGCGACTATAGTTAGTGCAGCGTTAATCTTGGATTGTTTAGAAAAAGAGATATATCCAAACTGGGATGCAGCAAATACTACATCTGCTAAACTAGCTGAGAAGCTAGGGTATGTTTTTGATAAGGCGTATGATACATATTTTGTGGATAATAGATGAATTCGTCTTAAATAAAAAAGCAGCTAGCAAAAGCTAACTGCTCCCCTCCAAGGGAGAATGGAGAAATACAATCATGTTATTTACATTATTGACGGAACAGTCATTTTTAATCAAGCGACTATAAAAGTTTGGATAAAATATCTTTGATTAATCCTGAGGATCCAATCAGAAGCACTAATAGAAAAACGATCGAGAATATACTTTTTTTAGGTTTTTTAAATTCTAGGTAAATATTAATAATGGCACCAATTGCAACTACAATAAAGATAACGAGTCTTACTACATCTATCATGAATAACGCTCCTTTTTATCACTTAATTGTATTATATAGGAATTCACTTTATGGTTAGTTTGTTGGAATACGATTTAAGGTAATTTTAAACAAACTAATCTTTTATACGAAAGTGATATTGTGGTAAAAAGGAAACGTATGTAGTGATTGTATAACATGTAGAAGCTGATGGTGACCAAATAAAGTACGGTTATTGGCTGGTAGAAGTAATTTATATTTTTATATACGCCCTCTATAGGCGCACTTACAGCTTACATAATAAAACATGCTTATCATAATGATCTAAACACCAATTATATTTTTTTAGAATAATTGGATGAACCGCTTCTTTCGTAGTATCGACCTCCGTATAGCCATATTTTTTATAAAAGTCTTTTAATTCTTCAAAAGGAAGACAATATACATGCTGTACTTGTAATTTCTTCGCAGTTTCTACTAAAAATGAAACAAGTTCACCAGCTAATTGTAGTCCCCTAAATTGAGGGAGAATAAAAATCCCGCCCATTTCTAAAGTATCTTCATCTATTTTGACTAAACGACCAACACCTGCATACGAATTGTCGTATGTAATGATTGCCACGATATCGCGTTTTAAATCACTGGGTACAAATCCTATCGATTTATATTGATTATTAATCCATTCTAAATCATTAGATGTGGCTAGTTGAATACTCATTTGTATCACTCCTTTGAAAAATTCGATATATTTGTATTATACAGAATGTAAAGCGGTTAAATTTAGATGATTTTTATTTGCAGTTCAAGTTTTCAAGAATAGTGCATACAATATAAAGTCTTTTCCTTTCTTCATTTAAGTTTTACGTATATAATTTAAAAGTACTATTTATATTTTATATTTTTTATATTTATAACAGAATAGAGGTTTAAAAATGGGTGTTAAAATCATTACGGATAGTGCGGCGGATTTACCGGTAGAATTGCTGCAAGCATATGATATTGATTTAATTCCACTCCGTGTTTATGATGAAGCAGAAACAGAGTATTTAGATGGAGTTACATTAGAGTCAGTTACATTATTGCAAAACATGAGAGAAGGCGCTGTTTATAGAACGTCATTGCCTTCACTTGAAACTTTCCAAGAAAAATTTGTTTCTTATGCAAAAGAAGGTAATCCTTGTATATATTTAGCTTTTTCATCTGAACTATCTGGTACATATCAATCATCAGTTGTTATTAAAGAAGAAGTGAAAGAAACATATGCTGATTTAGATTTAGAAATTATTGATACGAAATGTGCCTCGCTTGGTCAAGGGCTTGTCGTATTAGAAGCTGCTAAAATGGCGAAAGACGGTGCATCAAAAGAAGATATTTTAAAACGTGTTGATTTTCTAATGAACCATATAGAACATATCTTCACAGTAGCTGACTTACAGTACTTAGTGAGAGGTGGGCGTTTAAGTAAAGTAGCTGGTTTTATCGGTGGTTTACTAAATATTAAACCAATCTTAAACGTAGAAGAAGGAAAGCTTGTACCACTTGAAAAGGTAAGAGGAAAAAAGAAAGTACTAAGCCGAATTGTAGATATTATGGAAGAGCGCGGAAAAGACCTTAAAGGTCAAACAATCGCTATGACACACGGCGACGACTTAGAAACAGCCGAAGCATTAAAAGCATTAATTACTGAAAGATTTGGCTGTGAAGTATTTATCGTAAATACAATTGGAGCAGCAATTGGAGCACATACAGGACCTGGTGCGTTAACATTGTTCTTCTTAAATGAGGTAGAGTAAAGGATTGATCTTTTGATCAATCCTTTTTTAATCTAATTTAATTGTTTTATGTGAATAAAATATATAATTATTTATTAACTTTCTCTTTAATAGGTAAGAAAGTAGATAGGAAAGTAATGATAACTAGTCCAAAGCTGATTCTTTCAGTTTGATCAATTACTAAGTCATTTTTCCACTGATAAAGGAAAGAAGCGATTATTAAAAGTAAAGCAGCGCCTCCAACATATCTTACTATTTTTCGTGCGGATTCTTCTTTAAATCTTACAATCATGTTTATCATCCTTTCGTTTTTATTGAATAATTCGACAAGCTAATTTCTAGGATTTGATATTAATAATTCATCTATTAAATTTATTTGGTATATAATAGATATTTTTTATGTATTAGGTAAATGTAATGAACTATAACTATCTAAATGAAGAATGATAGCTTACATGTAGTTAAATCCTTTTCATTAAGTTTATCGTAATTCAAGTATATGATTCTGTGTTTGTTAATAACAAGTAGTAAAATTACATGAAAAAAATGGACGAAAAATCTAAATTTTAACCATTAAATTTAACAAAGTATCTAGAAATAATCATAGTATGAATGTAAAATTAAAATGCATGATACATTTTTTTACATTTGTAAAGTTATGCATTTTCTTAGTATGAAAGATTAAGCAATACATAATGGCTTATTTAGTAAAAAGTATGAAATGGTTAAGCAGGGAGAGTAGAAAGATGGAAATAGGGGAACGTATTCGGCAAGTTCGTATGCATAAAGGATTGACACAGGGGGAGCTCGTATCAGAAATATGCTCAGTAACCTATTTAAGTAGAATTGAGAGTGGGAAAATCAAACCATCATCTTCTTTTATAACGAAGGTTTCTAAAAAGTTAGAAGTTAAGAGCGATTATCTTATAAATGGAAATTAAGAGGAGATAAAGTTTACTATTTTTAAAATATGTAATAAATATAAAAAAGATAAAAGTATTACAGAAGCTGACTTATCTTTGTTAGAATTATACGTTCGTGAAGTGGATTCAATGCATTTATTACTAAAGGTATATGGTGTACTTATATATTATTATGCCCGACAAAAAAACGTTTTACATGTAAAGTCGCTTATAGATCAAGCTTCGCAAATGATACCAAGTCAGGTCGAACTACAAGATCCAGAAGATTATATTTATTACTTAAAAGCCCGAGGTTTATATTTTTATAATAAACAAGACTACATTGCTGCGCATGATATTTATGTACAGGCAGAGAGTTTACTTGGTGTAGAAGAAACTGAACAACATGGTCATATATACTATAATTTATGTCATGTATATAAGGAGCTTTATAAAGATAAAAGTATTAGTCGTTTGTATGCCTTAAAAGCTTACAACGTATACAGAAAAAATGGTATGCAGAAAAACGTAATAAATACACTTTTAATGCTTGCAATATTGTATATTATGGATGAGTTATATGAAAAGGCACTTGAAATTTTACAGCAAGTAGAAAAAAGTTTGGCTATTAATGGTGATTCAAAGTATTTACCTATAATTTCATATGATTACGGGAAAATTTATCAAGGCTTGAAAGACTATACGAATGCCATTAAATACTACGAAAAAACTTTGGAATTAAGTGAATTTTTATCACAGAAAGATCAAAAAGTATATGCGTTACGAAACATGTTGGAGATTTACATAGAACTTAAAGATTGGAAAAATGTTAATAAAGTTATGAATGAAGCATTTCGTTTTTTATCGATTTATGATGTGCCAATTGCATTTGTCCAACTATATGGTTTGAAAGCTAAAGTATTCAAAATACGTGGGGATTATTATGAATATGAAAAAAATATGCAAAAAGCAATTGAAGTAGGAGTAGAAAAAAGCCAACAGCGTTTAGTTGCTGAATTCTCCTATGAATTAGGTAACTTTTATAATGAAAATCGCTCTTATAAATTATCTGCAAAGTATTTTAAAATATCAGCTGAAAATAAAATGGATTTATAATGCAGTTTAGCCAAAATTCTTATGAATTGTAAAGAGTTATCCAAAAGAGTAGTATATTCTATACTTTTTGGATAACCTTTTTTATTACTATTCTATAATTACTGTTTGATATGGCGGATTTTTCTTTTATTAGAAATTAATATTTTTTCCAGCAGCAATACCATTCATCTGTTTATGTTATATGTGTTTCAGTAGCATAGGAAAAGAATATAAATAAGAATGTGTTTATAGAAATCTAAATATTTAAAGATATTAATTTTTTTACATTTCATTTATAATTGTGAGGGGAGAAACATCTGTAACTATTTGTAAAAATAGGAGGCGGCTATAAAAATGCAAGAAATTGCTAGGTGGGATTTAGATCAATTGTATCCAATTGAGGATATTCTAACTCCAATATTGGAGTTGAAAGAACAATATTATGTGACAAAAGATGTAGAGATTCTTTCAAAACTTATACAAGCTATTGAAAAAGCAGAATACTATATGTATTGCCGATCGGCTGAAGAAAGTGTTACATCTGAACTTGCTATAGCGTTTACGACAGTAAAAGATTTGAAAAGAGAAGTGCAGCAAGTAATACAGCAAAGTGAAATGGAAACTTCCAATAATCTTAATACTAATTTAATAAAAGATGAACTTGATGCATGGGAAAATATGTACATACAATTAAGAAATAAGATAGAAATAGAGCACAATAATAAACAATTATCATTTGGTCACGCAAATAACATTGCACTGAATAGTGATAATGAAAAGGAAAGATTAGAAGTATTCGAGTTATTAACAAGTGCCTTACATAAGGAAAAAGAAATCTTCGCTACTGTCTTAAATCAAATAGGGAGATTACGCAATACAAAGAGTAATGAATTAGAAGAAAGAGAGATTTTAACGCAATCTCTACATGCGAATGGTATTTCTGAAACTGTATTATTACAAATGTGGAATGCGACAGAAGAAAATCTTGATACATTAGTAAGTGCTTTAAACGTGTGTAAGAAGGGGGAAGCTTTGATTACATGGCATGAACTTATGACCGTAAAGGAAAATAATGAGGTTCATATCCCTTTTTCAGTAGCAGTTCAAAACATATACGATGCGTTCGAAAATATAGATAAAGAATTAGCAGAATTTGCACGGAATGCAATAGAGAGTGGATGGGTGGATGCGGAACCGAGAGATAATAAACCACCTGGTGGATTTTGTGCTCCATTTTTCAGTGAAAAAGAATCACGAATCTCTATGCGTTATGACGGAAGTATCGATAGTGTAAGAGTACTTGCGCACGAACTAGGACATGCTTGGCATTTTTATAATATGAGTTTTGAGCAATCTACTTCTTTTTTAGATGATTATTTGCCAATGAGTACGGCTGAATCGGCGTCTATTTTCTTTGAAACGATACTGCTAAACTATCTAATTCAAACAACAGATAGTATAGATATGAAAAAATCATTGCTTAGTTGGAAAATAAGAAACTGTTTTAATTATGTAATGGCAATTCGGGCATCATTTGAATTTGAAAAGAATTTTTATGAAAAATGTAAAGAAGGTCCTTTAAGTGCTGATGAAATCGAGAGGTTATCTATAATAGCACAAGAAAAAGCATACGGGAATGCATTATTAGAATATCAGCCGTTTGTTTGGATGAAATATGTTCAGTTTTATATAGCAGATGTACCTTTTTATAATTATCCATATATATTTGGGTATTTAGCTAGTTTTAGTTTATTAGAAATAGCTAAAGAAAGTAAAAGTACTTTTCATTTAAAATACAAAGAGTTTTTACGAGAAACAGGAAAAGCTCCAGTGGAAGAGCTTATGAAAAAACATTTTGAAATAGATATAACAAGTTATGCATTTTGGGATAAAGCTTATAAACAAATTTCTAAAGATATTGCTGAATATTTGAGGCTTATTTAGAGTGAAAAAGGGGGCAACATACATGAACAGAATAGGAATTATCGGAGCAATGCAAATTGAAATAGACTTACTTTTAGAAAAACTAGCTATACAAGAGGAACAGACGATTGCGGGAATGCCCTTTTACATTGGCGAATTCATGGGAACAGAAGTAATTATTACACGTTCTGGTGTAGGGAAAGTAAATGCAGCCGCATGTACGCAAATATTAATTCATAAATTTCATGTAGATGCTATCATCAATACGGGTGTTGCTGGAGGGTTACACCCAGATGTAAAAGTTGGTGATATCGTTATTTCAACGAATGTTACCCATCATGATGTAAGTAAAACTCAAATGAAAAACTTATTCCCGTTCCAAGAAGAATTTGTCGCAAGTAAGGAATTAGTAGAGTTAGCACGTATTGCATGCGATAGTAGTAGTTTACATATGGAAGTTCATGAAGGAAGAATCGTCAGTGGTGAATGTTTTGTTGAAGATTCAAAACTAAAAGCGAAATTAATAGACGATTATGCACCACATTGTACAGAAATGGAAGGCGCAGCAATTGGACATGTTGCGCACATAAATGATATACCGTTTCTCGTTATACGATGTATTTCTGACAGTGCAGACGATGAAGCTCAAGTTTCCTATGATGATTTCGCAAGAACTGCCGCAAATTATTGTTCAGAAATTATCGTTGAGATGCTGAAAAAGATATCGAGTAATACTTATAGTTCAAAAGGAGAGAATGAAATGTTACAAGCATTAATTTTTGATATGGACGGAACGTTATTTCAAACAGATAAAATTTTAGAATTATCGCTAGATGATACTTTTGATTATTTGCGTTCATTACAATTATGGGATACGGTAACACCTATTGATAAATACCGTGAAATCATGGGTGTTCCGTTACCGAAGGTTTGGGAAGCTTTATTACCAGATCATTCTCTTGAAGTAAGAGAACAAACAGATGCATATTTTTTAGAAAGATTAATTGAAAATATTAAGAGTGGAAAGGGTGCATTATACCCATATGTAAAAGAAATCTTTACATATATAAAAGAAAATAATTGTTCAATATATATTGCTAGTAATGGTTTAACTGAATATTTACGAGAAATCGTATCTTATTATGATTTAGACCAATGGGTTACTGAAACATTTAGTATTGAACAAATAAACTCACTTAATAAAAGTGACTTAGTAAAAAATATTTTGAACAAATATGATATAAAAGAAGCAGCTGTAGTTGGAGACCGTTTATCTGATATACGTGCAGCGAAAGATAATGGCTTGATTGCGATTGGATGTAATTTTGATTTTGCACAAGAAGATGAACTTGCTCAGGCGGATATAGTAATAGATGATTTATTGGAGTTGAAGGGGATATTGCCTGAAGTAAAGAATAAGCATGTTACGAATTGAATAAAGTAACAATCATAAAAATGCTCAGAATAAATGATTCTTGAGCATTTTTATGTATTTTCAAATTAAGGGGGAAATCAATTGAAAGATATACATATTCAACAAATAGAAGATTTAATGATATATGAACACGATTATCTTGTCCAAGAAAGCAAAGAAGAAGGATTTCATTTCCTAATAAGACTTATAAGTGAATATGAAAATAAAATAAACACGTTTAATAAAACTGGTGAATGTTTATATGGTATTTTTCAAGGGGAAAAGTTAATTGGAATAGGAGGGTTAAATGAAGATCCATATACAGAAAACAATAAGATTGGTAGGGTAAGGAGATTTTATATTGCAAAAGAATACCGAAGGAAAGGAGTAGGGAGGTTACTGTTATTGCGAATTTTAAGCGATGCGAAAAAATATTTTAATATTGTTGTCTCACATACAGATACAAAACCGGGAGACAAATTTTATACTTCAAGTGGATTTGTGAAAGGGACAAAATATGTAGGAGCGAGTCATTATATGAACATATATAAAAGGATGTAGTGAATTTTTATTTATCTCTTATATCGGAACTTTTGTTCTGTTTTTAGGCGGATGGGTGGTATAATTTATATGAATCTACTATTAGAATGGGGAATTGGATAATGGGAGAAAATAAAATTATTAATGATTTCAATGAATATTCAATTTGGATAAATACATTGAAAGGTATGAAAGAGGAATTGTGGGTGGCACCAATATCAGAGGGGAAATGGACAGTTGGTGAGATCGTATCTCATATTATGAACTGGGATGACTATCTATTACGTGAGACATTATCATCAGTGCGAGAAGGACAGGGAATGGAGTTTCCTGATTTTGATACATATAATAAACTAGCATCTAATTATGCTAAATCAGGAATATCTAAGATGAGACTTCTTTAAGAAGCAAAAGCTAAAAGAGAGTTACTCGTAAAAGAACTTAGATTACTGCATGATGAAAAACTAAAGAAACCTTTAACAGCCAATGGAGTATCACACTGTCCTCATACTGGAACGCCGTATTCTCTTATTTATATTATTAAAGAATTTATAGAGCATGATAACCATCATAAAAGACAGATTATTCATTTTTTAAATGAAAATGCAGTTGCTAACTGATAAAGAAAGATCCCACAAATGATATTTATGGGATCTTTCTTACATTATAATTTAACATTCATTTCTTTCAATAACCCCTTCGGATCACCTTTCACATAATAAAAGTGCGGATTATTTTCATCATCGTAAAGCATAATATAAGGTTTTTGATTAAGTGGTAGAAGAATAAGTACTTCATCAATTGTTGTATGTAACCATTGATTTGTAATAGAAACTGGTTTAGATAATGGGATTTTTATCATGTGACCATCTTTTGGAACGACGTTTAAATTTTTGAACGGGCCAGTAATGGATTTAGCATATTGAACAGCTTCTTTTTGAATAGCTGGATCTAAAGATTGTTTTTGAACGACCATTTCTTTTTGACAATCAAATACTTCAATTTGTTGATTTGTATTTGCGAACACATTTGTTGATAATAAGAAACAAAGAAGAGTAATGACCCCGATTTTTTTAATCATAATACAACACCTCGTTTTTACTATACCCTGAAAAGGTTTAAATATTTTTCTGTCACATTGATGTAACAAAGAAGTTGTATAATACAATTGGTTTTTGTTTAAAAGTAATGGAGGATAATGCATGAGAGTATTAATCGCAGATGATGAACAAGATATGTTAAGGATTTTAAAAGCTTATTTTGAGAAAGAAGGCTTCGAAGTTTTATTAGCGAAAGATGGAGAGGAAGCACTTCAAATATTTTTTGATAAAAAAATTGATTTAGCTATTTTAGATTGGATGATGCCGAAACATAGTGGTATTACTGTCTGTCAAGAAATAAAAAAGAATTCAAGCGTAAAGGTATTAATGCTTACGGCGAAAAGTGAAAGTGAAGATGAATTAGCAGCGCTTCAAAGTGGAGCAGATGAATACGTAAAAAAACCATTTCATCCAGGCGTACTTATTACGCGAGCGAAAAAGCTAATACAGCATGATGATGTTATTCAAGTTCAAGATTTGAAAATAGATTTCACTAAAAATAAAGTTTATAAAAATGACAAAGAGTTAGATATTACAAAAACAGAGCTAGAATTAATAAAGTGTTTTTTAAATCACAAAGGCATGATTTTAACTCGTAAAAAATTGTTAGATATCGTATGGGGATTTGACTATTTTGGAGAAGAGCGAACTGTTGATACACATGTAAGAAGATTACGTAAAAAAGTTGGAGAAAATATTATAAAGACGCATCGTGGTTTAGGATATAGTTTGGAGGAACAGAGTGAATAAACTTGGAAAAAAGCTATTTCTCAGTATTTCTTTAACTGTTATTCTTATTTTTACAATCTCTTTATTATTAATTAACTATCTTTTACCGAAATATAATATTTACAAAACGCGAGAAAGCTTAGAAGGTATTACAGCACAAATTCAGTCTATACCGAGCGAACAACTGGATGAAGTCATTACTAGCATTGAAA
This sequence comes from Bacillus cereus group sp. TH152-1LC, assembly GCF_027710505.1. NCBI lineage: Bacteria > Bacillati > Bacillota > Bacilli > Caryophanales > Bacillaceae > Bacillus > Bacillus cereus group sp. TH152-1LC. Next base: position 88,319 of record NZ_JAQFNK010000007.1, read on the forward strand.
ATAAAAGAAATGTTACGATTGCGTATACAGCAATTAACAATTCGGAAGATCATATTAATGATGAGTTACGTATGCAACTTACAAGGAAAAGGGTTGCACTTAATAAACTTTGGATTACAAAAGAAGAAATAATGAAAGTAAAGAACGTCGGACAATCGAATAATATATATGATCAAGAGAAGATGAAATCTAGCTTTTTTGTGAAATACATTGCGAAAGACGATATGTTGATTTTGGTAGGGGTTTCGATCGCAAATTCTAATGAAGTCATAAAAACATTAAATACATTTTATTTGTACATTTTAGGCATTACGATTTTTCTCATTATCGTACTTGTATGGATACTTTCAACAACAATAACTAGACCATTAAAAGAATTAAGTGATGTGGCAGAAGATATTTCAAATTTGAAATTTGAACGAGCGAAAGTGAAAACAAATGATGAAATAGGAGAATTAGCAAATAGTATTAATGTCATGAGTGATAAACTACATGAGGCACATGAAGATTTAACAGATCGAAATGAACATTTAAAACGATTTATGGGTGATGTGACGCATGAATTAAAAACTCCAATCTCGTTAGTTAAAGCATATTCTATGGGAATAAAAGATGGTTTAGATGATGGCACATACATAGATACTATTATTAAACAAACGGATCACATTTCGAACTTAATTGAAGAGTTATTACGATTTTCTAAACTAGAGAGAGATGTTTTACAAAAAGAACAATTTTCTATCGTATCACTAGTCCAAAGTATATTAGATAAGCATAAGATTGAACTGGAATCGAAAGAAATTGATTTACATGTGAACTATAATGTGGGCGATGCAATTGTTTATGCAGATATAAATAAAATGAGAATGGTGTTTCAAAATTTAATATCTAATGCGATAAAATATACAGCAAATCAACATATAAAAATTACTTTAGAAGAACGAAATGACAGTGTATATTTTCAAATTCAAAATGGGATGAATGTAGAACATATAAAAGATATCGATAAAATTTGGGAACCTTTTTATGTATTAGAATCTTCTCGTAGTAAAGAACATTCCGGCACAGGACTAGGCCTAGCGATTGTGAAAAGTATTTTAGAAAGACATGGTTTTGATTATGGAGTCTCTACAATAGAGGGAGATATAAGATTTTATATGAATATGAAGAATGACTAATTCGAAACTATAAAAAGCATCGTCTATTATTAGGCGATGTTTTTTTTATGATAATATGAGAGCAGTAAATCAGAATATATAACCTCGAAATCTCGTTTGAAGGGTGTTCTACCAATTTTTCAAGTTATTGCATAAAATATAAACTGAATTTTCAGTAATTTTGTTGTATAGTAAAAAGGAGACATATATGGGGAGGAAAGATTATGGGGAAAAAGAAAATAGCAATTACATTATCAACAATCTTATCTTTATCAGTCACAACAGGAGTTTCTAGTATGACTGCGTATGCAGACAAGAAAGAAACAAACTACATAAATGAGAATGACGTGAAGTTAAATGGGAAAGTTGCAGAAGAGCTACAATCGAATACGAAGATCGAATTAGAAAATGGGATGACAAAGCCGGTTTACTCGCTTGATGAAGCAATTATCGAAAATCTATTTGTAGAGACGGAAGTTGATAGTGATCGAGATGGTAAAAAAGATCGAGTCTCAGTAAAAGTTATGCGGCCAAAAACAGATCCTAACGTGAAAGTGCCCGTTATATATGAAATGAGTCCATATCGATCTGGTTTAAAGGATGTTCCTGTATATAATGTAGATGAAGAATTGTATGCGTATGAAGGCAAACCGTATGGGGCTGTTAATCTTGGTTCATACGGCAATTATTATGTGCCAAGAGGCTATGCAGTGATTTTAGGTGAGAGTATTGGAACTGGAAAATCAGACGGATGTCCAACAACTGGAGATGAGCAAGAAATATTAGGGACAAAATCTGTTATTGATTGGGTGAATGGACGTGCGAAAGCATATACAGAAAATGGTGAGGAAGTTAAGGCTGATTGGTCAACAGGAAATGTAGGTATGACAGGAGTATCTTATAATGGTACGTTACCAAATGCTGTTGCGACGACTGGTGTTGAAGGGTTAAAAACAATTATTCCAATCGCAGCGATTAGTAGTTGGTATGATTATTATCGTGCAAACGGTGCAGTCATTGCGCCAGGTGGATACCAAGGAGAAGATACAGATAATATGGCAGAAGCAGTACTAACAAGAGAAAATCCTGAAGTTTGCGGACAAGTAATAAAAGAGCTAACAGCTGGACAGGACCGGAAAACTGGTAATTATAATGATTTTTGGGATAAGCGTAATTATGTAAAAGATGCTAAAAATGTAAAAGCAAGCGTATTTGTTGTTCATGGTTTAAATGATTGGAATGTTAAGACGAAGCAGTTCGCGCAATGGTGGGATGCACTTGGAGAGAATAATGTTCCTCGTAAAATGTGGTTACATCAAGGTGGACACGGTGGGACATCTACTAATGACTGGCAAAGAACACAAAATAAATGGCTCGATTATTGGTTGTATGGAATTGAAAATGGAATTATGAATGAACCAATGGTTGATGTACAACGTGAAAATAAAACGTGGGAAAAATTAAAAAACTGGCCGGATCCATCAGCTGTGCCGTCAAAAGTTCGGATGTATTTAAGTAACAAAGCAGTTAATTTACCATTAAGTATGGGCTCTGCAAATAAAGTTTTCTCATTCGTAGATGATGCAAAATTGAAATCAAATCAATTAATAACAAACCCAGAACTAGAAGTAGCAAATCGATTAGTGTATACAATGCCGGTATTACAAAAAGATATGAAAATAAGCGGGACACCAAAAATTTCAATTACAGGAAATATTGATCGTCCTGTATCAAATTTAACAGCATTACTTGTTGATTATGGCGGAGCAAAGCCTGAAATAGTGACGAGAGGTTGGATGGACCCACAAAACTTAAATAGTATAAAAGATTCAACAGCACTTAAACCAGGTAAAGATTATACATTCACATGGGACATGCAGCCAGATGATTATGTATTTAAAGCGGGGCATCAAGTAGGGGTTGTTTTACTCGCTAGTGACTATGATTATACAATTAGACCGAAAGCGGGAACGAAGCTTACAGTGAAATTAAGTGAAGTGACATTGCCAATTGTGAAATAAATAGTTACAGATAAAGAGCTTACTGCATAGTAAGCTCTTTACATTTTGAAATGGGGAGTTTAATGTGAATTTTTATTGGTAGATATAAAAATGCTTACAATAAATAAAAAAATTGCATTTATAATCAATAGACCACTAAAGATAAGCCCAGCAAAACCTCCAGCAAATCCATCTCCTACTTTTTCACCAATTACGTGCAAAGTGGCGAAGAAAACAATGGGGGAAGAAAGAATGAAAAGACCACTGGCTATTTTCCATATTTGTGGATATTTCTTTGCTATAAAGAAAATCAGAGTATTAAAAGAAATAAGAAGAAAAACAAATCCAATTAATGAATTCATCATATCCTCCTTTCACAGTATAAGTCTGAATTTTCATATGTTCATTTTGAATGGAATATTATACAATATAATTATATTTTATGGAAAGTGAGTGATATATTATGACAGTCAGCTCTTTCGAATTTTTATTAAAAATAAAGGTACAGGAAGATTAATTGACAGAAAATCTTCCGTACGTAAAAAACGGAGGAGAAAATAAATGTTTAGTTTTTATAGTACACTTTGCACGGAACTTTATGATTTCACTAAGCCTGTCGGTTATTCTTTAAATGGTGATATTGAGTATTATCAAGAACGTTTAAAAAATTGTAGTGGAAGAATTCTCGAAGCGGCAGTAGGATCAGGGCGTGTCATCATCCCACTTCTTGAAGCTGGTTTTACAGTAGATGGGATAGATTATTCACCTGAAATGCTAGAATCGTGCCGCATACGATGTAAAGAGAGAAGCTTACATCCTAATTTATATGAGGGAAGCTTACAACAATTTTCACTGCCACATAAATACGAGGCAATTATCATTCCTACTGGATCTTTTTGTTTAATTGAAAATCGTACGGATTCGATAAACGCATTGAAATGTTTTTATGAACATCTTAATTCAGGCGGGCGACTAATCGTAGATATTATGCTTCCGCATGACTGGAAGACTGGGGAAATTCATACATCGACTTTTTCTTTGCCGAACGGAGACGGTATTACATTAGAAAATAAATCAATTGAAATAGATTGGCTGAACCAAGTTACTCTATCCTATTTAAAATATGAAAAATGGAGTAAAGGACAGTTAGTACAAACAGAACTACAACGCTTCGCGCTGCGCTGGTATGGAATAGAAGAGTTTAAACTTCTGTTAGAAAGTATAGGTTTCTCTATTATTACTTGCTCCGCTGACTATGTTTATGAAAAAGAACCGTCAAATGCAAATCAAATGTTTACGTTTGAAGCTGTGCGAAACGAAAAATAAAGAACTATGTATGTAAACAAGGGAGTCGATATTATATCGACTCCCTTGTTTTAGTTGTGAGGTTATCATATATGCATTGTCCAAGCATTCTTCTACTAATTACATATACTATTTATGTTAAAGTCAGTCATTATTTTGAATAGGGCTGTTATTTTATTATAAATGATATTTTAGAGCAGTAGGGGGGATGAATTTGGAAAACGTAGAGCAAGGAAGAATTGAAAATCAAGTGTATTCAAATCGTGTAGTAAGATCTGAATTTGATGCAAATTGGGAAACATGTATATCAAAAAGTGGTTATGTAATTTATGTAGCAACAAGTAATAATGCTGAAGTAATAGTACTTCTTGCAGATGGTTCAAGTAAATTATTAATTTTTGAAAAAGGCGGTAAAGTAGTAGTAGGCGGCGGTGGAACAAGTCACTACAGTAAGCCACATATTGCAAGAAATATTTAAGGTAGTACATGCATTTGAGAAGTAGCTGGAAAACGGTTAGTCATTCATGTTTATAGCATGTATGACTAGCCGTTTTTATTTAAATCATTTTGGAAGGACTTGATTTGTTATAAATACTTTTAGGTGCCCAGAGAAATTAGGAGGGAATTGTACGGATAAGAGTTTGAGATATATTATAGGTTTTGAAAAAACCTATAAGCAATTTAAAAAAGCATTTCCTATTTCGGGAAATGCTTTTTCTATGTTATAGTATAATAGTGTTTTGAAATGATGTTATTTTAATATAACTCAAGTTTTGTTGTGTATTATTTTTATATTAAATTAGTCGTGTAAGTATTTTTTTATATAAGGAGTAATAATTAGAGAAATGAAAAATATAGACTTTATACTAGAAAGTGACGAAGCATTAAAACCGTCTGAACGATTAGTACTATTATTATTAGAGAAGCATAGAATGTTATATACGAACGATCTATTAGCATTATCTAATTTATCATATAAAACATTAACAGATTCATTAACGGCGCTCGTTTTAAAATCATATGTGTTAAAGGAAACAGGTAAGGGAAGAAGACAGAATTGTTATAGATTGGTATGATAAGACTGCTGATTTTAGAGAGTTTATAATAAGTTTTTTTCAAATGTAATGAGAAATATCGTTTTTGTTTTCAAATGAAAAACACTCTACAATGTGCGGTTTAATATTTAAATTTCATTTTTATTAATGATAATTTTATTGTTGTTAAAAATTGAAAAATAAAATAAATTTCATAAAAAAGAAATAAAAAAACAATCCGTTTTAAAAATGGATTGTTTTTTATTGGAATAATATTATTTGATATGTTGAGAGCCTGAATAATTATTCTACTTCGCTTGTATACTTTTCAGGTAATAATTCCATTACGTTACATTTTACAAGTTCACCATTATAAGAAAGTATAACATTCGTATTTTTTCCATAATCACTTATTAATTCTCGACACATACCACACGGAGCAACAACCCAACATTTTTCTGTATCTTCATGAGGGTGTGGGTGAGCAACTGCTACAATGGTGTCAAATTCATGATCGCCTTCTGAAATAGATTTTCCAATCGCCATAGCTTCACCACAGACTGTTATTCTTCCAACGTTCGCTTCAACATGCATTGCTGCATAAATGTTACCTGTTGTAGTTCTTACAGCTGAACCGATATGATGACGGCCATATTTATAGTTTTTTTCAATTACTTTTTCAGCAGCTGTTATTAAATCATAGTCTTCACTATTTAAAGGCATTACTTGTAACCTAATTTTTCCTCCGCATAAAACATGATAATTTTATTTTAACAGATAATTTTAATATTTAAAATAAAAGATGGGGATTGGTTAGATAATATTATTATGTAAACTTCTGTATTTACAGGAAAATAGCATAATCAATATAACATATAGAAGAGTATGCTTAAATATTTGAAAGATAGGAGATTATTATGGGAATTTTACAATCAATAGTACAAGCTGTTATAACTGGTAATAAGGAAGAAGTGGTGGAGTTTATAAAAACGAATCCAAGTGCTGTTAACGAATTTAGTGACGATGGCTGGACTCTCCTTCATTTAGCGGGTTATTTTGGACAAAAAGAAATAGCAAGTTTTCTTTTAGAAAGTGGCGCAGATATACATAATAGAGCAAAAAACGAAAATGAAAATACACCTTTGCAAGCTGCCATCGCGAATAAGCAAAGTGAACTTGTTACTTTCTTAATTGAAAAAGGATCGAATGTAAATGTTATACAAAGTGGTGGTTGGGCAGGGTTACATGAAGCGACATTATTAGGAAGTGAAGAAATAGTTATGCTACTTCTTGAAAATGGAGCTAATAAAGCGATTAAGAAAAATGATGGAAAAACAGCATATGATATTGCGTTAGAAAAAGGATATGATCACCTTTTACATCATTTAAAACCGGAAGTGAACGTATGATAAATAAATGGAGCGTAGGCATATTTTTATTTAATGATGTAGAAGTGTTAGATTTTGCAGGACCATTTGAAGTTTTTTCTGTAACCGAAGCGGATGAAGAAAAACCATTTACTGTTTATACAGTTAGCCAAAATGGAGAAATGATTACAGCACGAAACGGATTAAAGGTACAGCCGGATTATAGTATTGAAGATTTACCACCAGTTGATATTTTAATCATTCCAGGTGGTAAAGGCGTTAGGGAAAATGAAGTGAAAAATGAAACTATAATAAATTGGGTTCGACAGCAAATGAAAGAAGTAAAGCTAATGACTTCAGTTTGTACTGGAGCGCTATTACTCGCGAAAGCTGGTTTACTGGAAGGGTTACAAGCAACAACGCATTGGGCTAGTATTCAAACTTTCAAAAAAGACTTCCCGAATGTAGAAGTAATGGAGAATGTAAAATTTGTAGATAAAGGACACATTATAACATCGGCAGGTATTTCAGCTGGTATTAACATGTCATTTCATATTGTGAAAAATTTGTTAGGTGTGGAGGTTGCTGAGGAAACAGCCAAAAGTATGGAATATGATATAGATTTGTAAAATAAAAAGGCCCAATTTGGGCTTTTTTATTTAGCTAAGTTTCTTTACAGATGATATATGCTCAAAACCTTAGTTCTGAAACAGTAATTCCAGTTTTATTGAATATATGACAATTTAACTTTTTTCTCCTTGTAAGCATGTTATTACGAGGGGAAATTTCGTATGTAAAAAAACTCTTCTACAATAATAGAAAAAGAATAACAGGAACCACTATTTTATGGCAGCATACATAAAAAATTTTAATGTAAATATGGAAATGTCGTCGAATGCTATCTTTAATTGGTTAATTTGTGAGATATTTTTGTGAAGGAGCTTATTTTATAAGAATAGAATTACTGTTAGTAAGAGATCATGCCGATGGTAGTGAAAATATATGTGTTAGGGGGATTTCATAATGAGGAAACTCAAGCGAATAAATGTTCCTAATATACAAGAACAACTATCACAGTCTAATGAGAATCGAGCAGTTAATAAGAAAAAACTAAAGCGATTTATATTCATGTTTATATTTATTGCGGCGGCTACTTTGTACGTTCAATTTATTTTAACGAAACAACAAGAAATAATCGTAGAAAAAAAAGATACAATAACAAATCAAAAAAAGCAATTGGTTTCTTTAAAGAAAGATAAGACTTCTTTAAAGAATAACATAGAAAATTTAACAGATGATGAGGAAGAAATTTTAAAGTTTGCGAGAAAAGAATATCAATTTTCTAAGTCAAATGAAACTATATTTGTGTTGCCAAAGTAGTGTAATAGAACAGTTAGCGATTGCTAGCTGTTTTTTCATGTATGGATGGCATGGTACAAGAAACAATCACATATTGTAAAAATGTAGAGTTTGAACTGTTTTCATAATTATGGAATATATACCGAAATAAATGTTGTTAAAATTCTGTCAATTGTATTATAATACAAGGTAAGCGGATACATTTCTTGATCAACGTTGAGTTTATCGCTCATACGACTATTAAGAAAACCGTTATCCCGTATTAGAAAGGAAGATAGCTGTGTACGCTTCAAATACAATTTATGTCGTAGGGGATGCGAAAGCACCTCAAAATAATCCTATTACCGAAAAGTTCAAAAGTTATTTTGTAGCATTTGTACTTGTTAAGGAAACAGGGGAAATTGTAGATGCAGATTGCTCAGCGACAATTGCATTAACATCACAATTTGTTAAATATTTGTTTCTACATAAAAATATTAATGATCCACTATTGGTAACAGAAATAAAAAATAGATACTTTGGTTCGTCTCAAAAGGCACTCCTTGTAGCATTAAAAGATGCCCAGAAAAAATATAATCAAATCGCTGCTTTGTCTACCCATTCCTAGACAAAATCCAGCCGTAAGAATCTTCTTATGGCTGGATTTTTTTATTTCACATTAATTTCTTGCATGAAAGGTAAGTGAAAGAGGAGATTTATTGTTCCAAAAAATTAGGAATTAATGATCCACTTTGTCAGAGAACGAAAGGATGAACAATTTGAAAATTACTGATGTAAAAGTAAATCGTAGGCATGTAAATCTTCATACACCGTTTAAAACGGCGCTTCGTACTGTAACCGAAATAGAAAGTATAGATGTATATATTCATACAGATAAAGGAATTGTTGGCAAGGGGGCAGCAGCGGCAACACCCGTTATTACGGGTGATTTCGCTAACGGGATTGAAGCAGCAATTTTAGGACCGATGCGTTCCTGTTTAATTGGTCAAGATATCATTCAGTTTCAACAGTTACTACAGCACATTCAAATGAGTTGTATTGGAAACCCAAGTGCGAAAGCGGCAGTAGATATCGCTTTATATGATGTGTATTGTCAATATCAAAACGTTCCACTTTACGCATTATTAGGCGGGAAGAAAGAAATTCACACAGACATTACTGTGAGTGTAGATGAGCCTTTCGTTATGGCAAAAGAGGCAAAGAAACATGTAGAAAAAGGATTTCAAACTTTAAAAATTAAAGTGGGGAAATCTGCTCATTTAGATTTAGAACGTATTGAAGCGATTCGAAATAATGTACCAAAAAATACGACGTTACGATTAGATGCAAATCAAGGGTGGAATCCAAAAGAAGCGGTTACGATTATTAAAGAGATGGAAAATCGTAATTTAAATATCGAATTTATTGAACAACCTGTTCATGCGAAAGATTGGGATGGATTAAAGTACGTCAAAGACCATGTACAAACGCCCATTATGGCAGATGAAAGCATATTTTCAGCGAGTGATGCATTGAAAATTGTTCAAGGAGGATATGCAGACTTACTCAATATTAAATTAATGAAATGTGGTGGCATACGTGAAGCGTGGCGTATTGCCGATATCGCCGAAACAGCTGGGGTAAAATGCATGGTCGGAAGTATGATGGAATCCTCACTTTCTGTTAGTGCTGTAGCCCATTTTGCTGCAGCACATCCTAATATTCATTACTTCGATCTCGATGCACCACTTTGGTTAATGGAAGAACCAGAAGGAATGACGTATTCAGGGTCAAAGGTAAACCTTCAATCGACAGTGAATAGTAAATCTTAGGAGAAGAGATTAGTAAACTATCTTTTAAGGGGGATATGTATGAAAAGAGTAGGAACTGCGTTTTTAACAACTTTATTTATATTTTCATCGTTTACATCAGCACATGCCGAAGAGAAGAAGGATAGTAAAGCATTTATCGATGTATCTGCTGCAACACTATGGACTGCACCTGATTCGTTACGTCCAATTGATGTACCGAGCGCTACAAATCCAGTTGATTTGTGGAAGTGGACGAAATCGATGACGCTTGATGAGAAACTTTGGTTAACAAATGCAAATAAATTAGAAACGCAAGCGTTATTAGGTCAAGAAGTAACAGTTGTTGATAAAAAAGGGGACTGGGTGAAAGTGCTAGTCCATGGTCAGCCAACACCGCGAAATGAAGAAGGTTATCCAGGTTGGATGCCTGAAAAACAATTAACATATAATCAAGAATTTGCAGGTAAAACAAACGAACCTTTCGTTTTAGTAACGAAACCGACAGCTATTTTATATATAAACCCTGCTCAAAAACATAAATCGCTGGAAGTGAGCTATAATACGCGACTACCTCTACTTAGTGAAGATACAATTTCATACCGCGTGTTGTTACCTAATGGACAGAAGGCTTGGCTACGAAAAAATGATGGAACGGTTTATCGCTCTCAAAATGATATTCCAACTCCGTCGGCTGATGATTTAATAAACACAGGAAAAATATTTTTAGGATTACCGTATATATGGGCTGGTACAAGTGGTTTTGGATTTGATTGTTCTGGATTTACACATACAATTTATAAATCGCACGGTATTACTATTCCGCGAGATTCTGGTCCGCAATCGAGAAATGGAGTTGCGGTTGATAAAGAAAACTTACAAAAAGGAGATTTGATTTTCTTCGCACATGATCAAGGAAAAGGTAGTGTTCACCATGTTGCTATGTATATTGGTGATGGAAATATGATTCACTCACCGAGAGCTGAAAGATCGGTAGAGATTATACCGCTAAATACACCAGGATATATAGAAGAATACGCTGGTGCTCGTCGTTACTTACCTTAAAAATAGAGGGGGTTTTCAAATGAAAAAAGTTGTTCGTTACTCATTAGTTAGTACGCTATTAGTTTCTTCATTTTTAGTTGGCTGCGCAAAAGAAAAAACAACGACAAAGCCGAAAGATGAGAAGAAAATATTACAGTTACTAGAAACGGGTGAAATTCCGTCTTTAAATTCAGGGAAAGTAACCGATGCGGTATCGTTTAACGTTTTGAATAACGTAATGGAAGGATTATTCCGTTTATCGAAAAATGATGAACTGATTGAAGCTGGAGCACAAAAATATGAAGTGAGTCAAGATGGAAAAACTTATACATTCCACTTGCGTGATGCGAAATGGTCTAACGGAGATCCAGTAACAGCACAAGATTACGTATACGCTTGGAAGCAGCTTATTAATCCGGATACAGCTTCTCAATATGCATACATTGCGTACGATGTGAAAAATGCGGAGAAAATAAATAAGAAACAACTAGGGCTAGAGGAATTAGGAGTGAAAGCAAAGGATGATAAAACGTTCGTAGTAGAGTTAGAACATCCTGTACCGTATTTTACGAAACTACTTATTTTACCATCTTTCTATCCAATTAATGAAAAATATGCGAAAGAACAAGGTGATAAATACGGATTAGAAGCAAATAAAGCGGTATATAATGGGCCATTTACATTATCTGATTGGAAGCATGAAGCGAGTTTTACAATGAAGAAAAACGATAAGTATTGGGATAAAAAAGAAGTGAAGCTTGATGAAGTAAACTATCAAATCGTTAAAGAAATTTCAACCGCGGTAAATTTATATGAAACAGATAAAGTTGATAGAGCTGTCATTTCAACAGAATTCGTAGATAAATATAAAAATAATAAAGAACTAAAACAGTATACAGATCCGGTTATGTACTTCTTCCGATTCAATGAAAATGTACCGATTCTTAAAAATAAAAATGCAAGGCTCGCGCTAAGTACAGTGTTCGATAAGAAAGGGCTTGCGACTTCATTTTTAAATGATGGTTCAGTTGCTGCAAATTATTACGTGCCAAAAGGATTTTTAAAAGGTCCAGATAAAAAAGACTTTAGAAGCACGGCTGGTGAGTTTAATAAGACAGATGTAAAACAGGCGAAAGAATATTGGGAAAAGGCGAAGCAAGAGACAGGTACAAATGAAGTAACGCTTGAGTTATTAAACTATGACTTAGAAAACTTCAAAAAAGTAGGAGAATACATTAAAGAAGAGCTAGAGAAAAACTTACCAGGCCTAAAGGTAAATGTAAAATTACAACCACACACGCAAAAACTAGCGTTAGAGAAGAAGAAAGAATATGAAATGTCATTATCGCGCTGGTTACCCGATTATCCAGATCCAATGACTTACTTAGAAGTATTCCTTTCTGGAAGCAGTGTAAACAATACAGAGTATGCAAACCCAGAATATGATGCGTTAATTAAGAAGATTAAAACTGAATTAGGTAATGATGAGAAAGCTCGTTGGAAAGCAATGCAAGATGCGGAAAAAATGCTGCTAGATGATGCAGTAATAGCACCGGTATTCCAGCGCGGATTATCATACTTACAAAAACCATATGTGAAAGATTTGTATGTACATCAATTCGGTCCGGCAACAAGTTTAAAATGGGCAGATGTACAAAAATAAAAGTATGGAAAAACAGACTTCACATGTGTGATAGTCTGTTTTTCTTATTTCTATAGTATAGGGTATGATTTATCAGTCTATAAATAGGGGTTGGAGGGGAATTATGTTGATGATAGTGGACGTATCTTATTTTGAATTTAATTCATCATCTGATAAATTATAGACATTTTATATGTTTTTTCACTGCTTAAAAATAAAATTATTACATAAATTCCAGTGTGAAATTTATGTAGAATCTTGTATAATTAACGTGTTTCTATGGAAACATTTTCTTGTGCTATTTCTATAGGACTGAATAGAACAAGGAAAGAAATACATACATGTATATAATAGATAAATAGAATGGAACATGTATAGAGAAAAAGGAGAGAAATGATGGCGTGTCAAAAACAAGGGTTACAATTTAATAGCGATAGAAAGAGGAAGAGACGATGAAAATGAAGCATGCTTTTGGCCCGATAATTTTAGCGTGTGTGCTTTTTTTCATTATCATACTCATTCCATCAAAAAGTTTAGTATCACTTATTAGTGATAAGAAGGTAGAAGATGCGGCAACTTCCTTACAAAAAGAAAAATTACAAAGTGTTTTCTTACAGCAAAAAATGTTAGAGAATTCGCAGTATTTACCGATGTATGGTTCATCTGAATTTTTACGAATGGATGCATATCACCCATCTAATTACTTTAAAGTAAATCCGGCAGGTTTTACACCATATTTAATCGGGATTGGCGGTACGCAAAGTTTAGCTCATATATTAAATATGACGTCTACAATGGATGAGCTAGAAGGTAAAAAAGTAGTCTTTGTTTTATCCCCACAATGGTTTACAAAGACTGGGGTATCACAAGGGGATTTTACTAACAATTTCTCCAAACAACAAGCATATCATTTTATTTTTAATGATGAGATAAGTGTTGAAATGAAGAAGCAAATTGCGAAACGACTATTAGACTATAAAGTTGTTCAAAAAGATGATATATTAAAAAATTCATTAGAAGGTATTGTGTATAATGATACGAAACATAACATAAAAGCAGGTTTAGTCAAACCACTTGCTTATATGCATCGAAATATTTTAGCTCATAGAGATTTATTTAACTCTTTATTTAAGATTGAACCGATGAAAGAAAAAACAAATATGGGATTACGTTCAATTTCTTGGGTAGATGCACGTAAACATGCAGAGGAAGAAGGGAAAACGGAATCTACTACAAACACATTCGGAATTGAAAATCCGTATTACTATAAACATAATTTAAAGAAAAAATTAAAAGGTTTAAAAAACTTTAGAGCAAATGAATCGTATGAAGAATCACCAGAATATGATGACTTACAAATTGTTTTAAATATTTTTAAAGAGAAAAATGTCAAGCCACTCTTCATTTCTGTACCTGTAAACGGACCGTGGTATGATTACGCTGGTTTCCCTAAAGAACGCCGTGAAGTGTATTATAAAAAAGTTCGGGAACAAGTTGAAAAAGCAGGATACCCAGTAGTTGATTTCTCTGGCCATGAATATGATAAGTATTTCTTAAAAGATACAATTCATTTAGGTTGGAAAGGCTGGATTTATTTTGATGAAGCAGTGCAAAACTTTTATACTGAAAAATAAGAGTGGAGAAAAAGGAACGGCTATAAGCTGTTCCTTTTTTAGTATAGAGTATTTTGATGTGGGCAATTCGGAAAGGCATGTATATCTTGAATTTGTCTAAAATCATAATGCTTCATTGCGAACTGCGCTTGATAAAGATATTCATACACATATAATTGACCATCATGTGCTGAACATAATACACCAGAAGTTCCTTGGCCATTCATGAAGGAAATGCCGATAGGGCGTCCGATTAAGTATTGTATTTTTTGTTGCCAATGCATAGGGGAATCACTCCTTTTTGAGATAATATACGAAATCAATGAGTGAAAGGTTGCTTATCCGCATAATTATGGAGGTCTTTTATACAATTTCTAGAAAATATTAATATGAATGAATTATAAGCGCGAGAAAGGAATGAGTAATGAAGAAGGAAAATATTGTAGAAGAAAAGTTAAATTTAATAAAATGGTGTCAAACATTGAAGGGAGTATCGGATGATATATGGTTTCAACCATTTAAAAATGGCTCATGGGGAATTGCAGATGTGATTTCACATTTTATCGTTTGGGATGTATTTTTAATAAAGGATAGAATTCCATACTTTATAAGTGAACAATCTGTACCAAATGTTCCAATAGATGTTGAGGAAATGAATAAGGGAGCAATTAAGTATGCGAGATCTGGTATTTCAAAAGAAGAACTATTAAATCAATTTAGCGTTACTCGTAAACAGTTAGTGGATGAAATTGAGCGAGTTCCAACCAAATATTTTTATAATTTCTACCAATTTGGCACTAAAAAATTGAAATTAAATAATTACTTTTCATCACTCATTCAACATGACTTAAAGCACAAAGAAGAAATAATGCAATTTCTAATATATAATAAAAACCGCTAACATTCGTAATGAATGTATAGCGGTTTTTATTTATATTTTTACGCAAGATTTTTACGCTTTTTTGTCCATTTTTTAATGACGAAGTATAAAAGAATAAGTATGACGCCGCCAATTGCGAACGATTTCACATATGGTCCAGCAACATCGTTAATATTCTCCCAATTCTCACCTAGTTTTTCGCCTAAATAAATGAAAATAATAGACCAAGGGATGATTGCGAGTGCTGTTAATGTAGTGAAACGTAGGAATGACATTTTTGTAATACCAGCAGGAATTGAAATTGCATGGCGTACTACTGGGATAAAGCGTGCTGTAAAAATGACGCCAGTTCCGTAACGATTAAACCAATCTTCAGCTGCATCTATATGTTTTTTATGAATGAAAATATATTTACCGTAACGTTCTAATATAGGACGTCCACCGTATCGTCCAAGCCAATAAATAAAGATTTGGGCAATAACACCGCCAATTGTACCGAATATAACTGCGCCTATAAATGAGATACTACCATTGAATACTAAATAACCTGCATAAGCAAGGACGATTTCACTTGGAATAATCTCAATCATAAGTCCAAGCATAATGCCCCAATAACCTAACCCTTCAAAAAACGTTAATACTGAGTGAATAAAACTACTTACCATTGTTGCACCTTCTAGTTTATGTATTTTTGAATATATGCCCCTTTACTTAACGATATAAAAGGTTCACTATATGTAGATTATACCTTATTTATATAGGGGATTGCTATTTCAATTCTTTTATGTCCTTTATATGTATTATAGTAAAGCATATAAGTTCAATTTTCATGAAGAGATAATGAAAAGTTTATTAAAAATTTCTCATAAATAAATGATAATGTTATGGCTTTTAATTTACAAAGTGAGAAGAGTAATGTCTGCAAAATAAGAATCAAATTTATGGACTATTTTCTATTTGGGATAATGATATGATTCGATTGATAAAAGTAAAAGTATTTCAAAGGTTGGCTTATAGGTTCAAAAATATAAAAATAATTCAAGGAAAATAAAAACATAAATATTCTCTTATCACCTAGACAGGTACTTCACTTTCAAATAACGAATTATAATGTTAATAAAATTTTTATAGAAAATTAAC
This sequence comes from Bacillus cereus group sp. TH152-1LC, assembly GCF_027710505.1. Lineage (NCBI taxonomy): Bacteria > Bacillati > Bacillota > Bacilli > Caryophanales > Bacillaceae > Bacillus > Bacillus cereus group sp. TH152-1LC. Next base: position 104,647 of record NZ_JAQFNK010000007.1, read on the forward strand.
ATGATGAAGGTGAAAATATGAAAAAAGCATTATTAGAAAAGGCCTCATATCTACATAAAGAAGAAGTAGAACAATTAAATAAAGCTATATTAGTTTCCGAGAAAGCACATGAAGGACAATTCCGCGTTTCCGGTGATCCGTATATTACTCATCCATTTACAGTTACAGAAATTTTGTTAGATTGTAAGGCAGATAGTATAACTTTAGTTGCAGCATTACTACATGATGTGGTGGAGGATACAGATTATACAATTGACTATATACGTGATATATTCGGTAAAAAAGTTGCAGATATTGTAGAAGGATTAACTAAAATTGACAAAAAACAAATCCCTTATAAAGAAGAGTATGAAGCAATAAATTTAAAGAAGTTATTATTAGCTACGCAAGGAGATATACGAGTAGCTATTATAAAAGTGATAGATCGTCTACATAACATGAGAACTTTACAGGTGAAAGCTGTAAAGAAACAAGTTCCTTACGCAAATGAAACACTCAAAATTTTCGCTCCGATTTGTAAAAGACTAGGGCTATTACATATTCAAAACGAGTTAGAAGATTTAGGTTTTTATTATCTTAATCCTTCTAAATATAAGGGAATGAAAATTCTTTTACAAAATTATGTTAAGTTATTAGAGGGTTTGTCTCAAAATATCATGCAAGATATAAATAATTTTCTAAATCCATCTTTAATATTTGAAGTTAACTATGAAGTAAGCCCTATTTATACAGCGTATTCTCGTCTCCAAGATATTCAAGACATTACAGCAGTGTCAAAAATAATTATCACGGCCTCAAATAATTTAGACTGTTATAAAATATTAGGAGTTATACATCAACTACACCAACCAATTCCATATCAATTTGAAGATAATATAGCAATTGAAAGTGATGTATTAAACAGATACTTAAAGACTAAAGTGGTGATCAATAACCATGAAATAGTGATATGTATTGAAACAAAAATAAATCAGGAGATACGAGATAAAGGAGTATTTCATGTACTTACAAAAAGTATAACTGATAAGGAGATGCAAAATATAATCCATAAATTGATGGATCATTTTATTAAGACAAATGATCTAGTAACTCAAGATGCGATTGAATTTTATGATTTAGTATCATATGAACTATTCCAAGATAATATTGTTGCGTTTACTCCTAAGTTAGATTCCGTAAACTTACCGCAAGGTGCTACTGTAATTGATTTTGCTTTCGCATTAAACCCTGAGATTGCTAAGTATATGTCAGGTGCTAAAGTTAATGGTATAAATAAATCGATAATAACGAATGTTTCACATCTAGATATAGTTGAACTTTTGGTAACTGAAAACATTAGTAATGTGAGACAGGGTTGGTTAATTTTTGCTAATAGCTCAAAAGCTCAAATCGAAATTAATAAAGAGTTACAAAGATGAAGGAATTAAATTTATCGAGAAAACTTGTTCGAAAAATAATAGAATGAAATGATCATTTTTGAATTAATAATAGACGATTATGTTTTTTTATAATTAATACCTAGAGATACAAGCATCCACCTGTTCTAAATATATAACAGGTGGATGCTTGTTTTCATTATAAAAAAATAGAAGCATTTCTGCTCCTATTTTTTATGGCTTCACATCTAAGTTCTGTAAAAATAACGTTGCTGTTACGTAACGTTTTGCTAACATTTGTACATAAGCGGTATGTACAGATAATGTGGCAATAATAATCGCGTTACGAATCGCTTCACGTTGCTCGTTATTAATTTGATCGAACTTACTTGCGATTTTATCAGCTTTTTCTTTTACGATGTTTTCAATTGTATGAACTGTATCTGTTGCATTTAGTTGTAAGCAGTTCCCTTGATTGAGTTCTTCAAATAGAGAAGAGTATGCTCCATATAAATGAACAGGATTGATTAAGTCATCACTTCGATCGGCTGGGTCATTTACGATAAGGTGTAATAGCTTACGAATGGATTCAAAATCAAGTGCTGTTTTTAAATCTTCGACAATGAATAGTAAGGCAGCTTGTTCAATTGAATATTTTTTCCCTTTTTGAGGAGAGCCAATCATTTCTTTAATATCTCGTTTTACCCAGTTTTGCATGGCCGTTACTGAGAAACTTGTATTTTCAATTTGATTTCCAAGCGCAACTATTTCATTTAATGAAAAACCGACGTCTGTATCGTCAATTTTAATCAGTTTTTCAAAAATAGGTGAAAGTGCGGTAGTAATAAAAGCAGTTACGCTTTGTCCGCTTTCAATATCTTTTTTATGTGACTTTGCCCACGCTTCTTGTAAAATACCGAGAGGCTTTTTCGTATTCCATCCTCTTAATGATAGAAGAAGGGTAGCCATTTCGTTTCGTGTGAGATGAAATGTTTCCATCTTTTCACCTCCAAAAATAATAAAAAGTTCTTATGAACCTATAATATGTTTTGTTTCATTTAAAGTCAATTCTGTTTTGCTTAATTTTTCCTTTGTCACCAAACTGTCGTAAGTAAATAATGCTTGCATATTTCGACAAAAGTTCATATAATAAGTTCATAAGAACCTTTAAAATGTTTTTAAAAACAAATCTATCATTCTGAATTTACTAGAAAGGTAGATTTCACATATATCTATATAAAAGGAGAATGGATATAATATGTTGAAAAAACTTGTAGCAGTCATGACAGCATTCATGGTTATCTTTGGAGCTAGTAGCTTCATGTTTGTAGATCACGCAGCAGCGAAGAGTTACAAATCTGGTAAAAAATCATACACACCAAGTTCTGGTCAAAAGTCAAAAGTTGATTTGAACAAAAAAGATAGTAACGTGAATTCACAAAAAACAACAACAGATTCAAAAACAAAAGCAACAAACACAGCACCAAAAAGTAATAAAGGAAGCTTTATGAAAGGCTTATTACTAGGTGGTCTTGGTGGTTTACTAATGGGTAGCTTATTTGCAAATATGGGAGCTCTTGGTTCTGTATTAGCGTTTATGGTAAATATGTTAGTAATGGCTGGTATCGTAATGTTAGCAGTTCGTGCATTTAAATACTTCAAAGATCAACGTAAGAAAAAGGAAGATGAAGTAGCATGGAAACAATAAAAATTTCTGAACAAGAACTTATCAATGCACTTTGCGTATATATCGCTGAAAAAAGACAAGTCGGTCCAGAAGAAGTTTTAGTTGAACTAATGTATGACGATGACTACGGTTTCTCTGCTGAAGTAGAGGTAAATGGCCGCAAACAAATTTTAATTCAAGCGAACTTAATCGAAGCACTACGCTTATTGCTTGACAGAGAGTATAATGTCAATTCATTTGCAGCAAGATTACAACTTGAATTAGATGATGAAGAAGGCATTTACGCATTAGCGAAATTTAATAACTCAGAAGAGTAGAAAAAAGAGCTGTTGAGAGTAATCTCAGCAGCTCTTTTTAGTATGTGCATATGCCAGGGAATAATCACGCCAAATTTCATTCATTTTCCGTCTACCGACATCAATCATCGGGTTAAATTGAATGGCAGCTTGCTGTCGCACGGTATGTACATGTTGGATCGCTTGTTGCAAGTGTTTTTCAACCGAATGAGATTTTGTATTTGCTTGTTGTACAATTGAATATCCAGCAACAGTTCCTTGTGCCATTGCGATTTTCCCGCTTTCAATACCAGTTATATTACCGGCAACAAATAAACCGGGAAGAGGGGTTTCCATCGCTTCGGAATGAAGAGGAACATGCCCACCTAATTCCGGAATGTAACGGAAAGGACAACCAGCTACAGCAGCTAACTCAGCAAGAGGGTATAAGCCGCCGGCAATACAAACGAAGTCTGCCTCATATATTTGTTCCGATCCAGTTAAGATGTTTCCTTTCGTATCAATATTAGCAACGCGTACACCTTCAACTTGATCTGTACCGATAATTTCAAGAGCTGCTTTTCGAAGGTGAAGGGGTGTACCATTTATTTTCATACCGCTATTTGGATAGAAGTTTAATCCAGCTTGTTTCGCCCAATTATATTTCATCAATCGACTACCTATACGTAATAAAGGTGACGGGGCAAGGTGAGCAGCATGTAATAGAGAGTTTAAAACTTCTTCTGGTTCACCAGCTCTTTGACTTAATTCACTTTTTTCAGGAAGTACGATATGTTCCACTTTAATTCCCGCTAATTGTAATTCATTTAAAATAGCGAATGACAAAATGTTAGCACCAATAATTATTCCTTTTCGCCCAACTTGAACGCGATGTACATTTGTCATTACTTGGGCTGCCCCGATTGACATAACTCCTGGAAGTGTCCAACCAGGAAGGGGAATAGAGTACTCAGCAGCACCAGTAGCAAGTAGAACGAACGGTGCTTCTAACGTACCGATATTCGTATGTACGTACCAAGAACTTTCATCTTTATCTAAATTATAGACGGAAATACCACATCGAATATCAACTGAAAGTGATTTTGCTTCTTCGTGAAGGCGTTTTGACTCTTCTATACCATTCCACCATTCTCCAGTAGGTTCTTGATGTAATTGTCCGAGCAACCTTCCGCCAGGCTCCATAAATTCATCAATAACAAGTACATTTAGTCCAAAACGAGCACAAGAGATGGAGGCTGATAAACCTGCTGGTCCAGCTCCGATAATAATGACATCGTTCATCGCTTTTTCACCATCTCTCTGACGATATTGGGATGCTGTTTGCCGCTATTAACTACCATATTGTCTTCAACTACGGTTAAGCATGCTCGTACGTTCGTTTGATTGTTTACTGTGACGCGGCATTCAGAACAATGTCCAATATTACAGTAAATACCGCGTGGCGTCCCGCTATCTTCATGCACTCTTAAAGTTCTTATTCCGTTTGCAAGTAAAGCGGCCGCAATCGTTTCTTGTTCATATGCTTCATATTGTTGTCCGTTAAATTGGAAAGTGATGCGCTTACTACTATTTAAACTCCCTAAAATAGGATGATGTGTAATTCTATTCATTGATTTTCACCTACCGCTCCAAAGGTAACTGCTCGCACAGGTGGTTGATATTTTAATGGGATTTCATTAGTAGTTACGTCAGGGTTTGCACTTTCAATCATTCGATCTATCATCATTCTACATGTGCGGCCACCGCAAAATCCCATGCCAGCACGTGTTCTTAGTTTTAATTCTCTTGCCGAGCATTTATATTCAGCAATTGTCGATTGAAGTTGACCGTATGTAACTTCTTCACATCGACAAACAATTAAGTGATCTTTATTCGTCATATGAATTCCTCCTCTAGTTCGGTTTGCACAAATTATTATGCAAAAACTATGCCAACATAAAGGAGGAAATGGTTATTGTAACCCAAGTTTTTTTAAACGATTATATAAAGTAGCCCTCGTAACACCAAGCTGTTTCGCGCATTCTAATTTATTCCCATTCAAAATACGTAATGCTCTCTCGATTACTTTTTTCTCATGTTCATCCATCTCTTCTTGTAAAGAGAGGATTGTATGATTGTTGCTGAGTAATAGGGAATGAGTCGTATGATTGTCTAACGTTTCAGTTGTATGAAATGGTAAATATTCTTGTTTTATAATACCGTCAGTCGCAAATACGACAAGCCTTTCAACAACGTTACGAAGCTCGCGAATATTACCTGGCCAATTGTAATGAAGCAGTTCATGCATAATGCTTGAAGGTAAGTCACGAATTGGTCTGTTATAGTTGATTGAAAAATCGTTTAAGAAAGAATAGGTTAATTCAATTATATCCTCGCGTCTTTCGCGAAGCGGTGGAATATGCAAGCTAACAACATTTAGGCGGTAGTATAAATCTTCTCGGAACGTGCCTTTTCGCATTTCTTCTTGTAAATCACGATTTGTAGCAGCGATAATACGGAAGTCAATATTAATCTCTTTCTCTCCACCAACGCGGTAATATTTTCGTTCTTGTAGTACACGTAAAAGCTTCACTTGCATATCGAGCGGCATTTCTCCTATTTCATCAAGAAATAATGTACCGCCTTGTGCGAGCTCTATTTTCCCTTTTTTTCCTTTACTACTTGCACCAGAAAACGCCCCGCGTTCATACCCGAATAATTCACTTTCAAATAACGCTTCTGGAATGGCGCCGCAGTTAATTGAAATGAAAGGTGCCTTAGCTGCCTCGCTTGCTTCATGGATTGCTTTCGCGAATACTTCTTTTCCAACACCACTTTCTCCGAGTATTAAAACAGTTGATTTCACCGAGCAAACCTTTCTAGCTAATTGTATTGTTCTTTGTATAACAGGGCTCTTTCCATTCATTGCAAGGAAAGGATCTGATTCATCTTTATATTTTGCGACTTCTTGTTCTAATCGGTGCATTTCATGTGACATATTGAATAGTTTTTCGTTTAAAGCAACTTGATTTGTAACATCAGTTTCTGAAACGACAGCCCCTATAATTTCATCGTTACAATACACTGGGTTTGAATTTATTAATACGAACAAATCTGGGCGAGGCTGATGGAACTGAGCGATTATGCTTTTTCCGTCATGTAATGATTGCAAAATTTCCAAATCTTTATAGTCAAAAAATCGAGTGATAGGTTGTCCAATAATTTCATTATGATTGACTGAAAAAATCTTTTCAGCACCATCTGTCCAAGTACGAACATGTTCTTTCTCATCGATGACTGTAACGGAAGAATCAGTTGTTTGTATTACGGCGTTATAAAAAGATTGCAGTTCATTGTACGACTTAACAAGAAACGGAATGATTTGCTGAGTCGTTATACAGCATAGCGGCTCTTTATTTTCGTTCATTATGATAACGACTATTTCATTGGAAAACGCGTCAATTAAAGCGGTGAATGAGTCATCTTCATATATTACTGCGCAGTTATATTCTTCTGTAGTAGAAGGGCGGTAATAATACTTTTCGTGAACTTGCTGGGTATGTTGCAAGTTGTATGTATGATCAATTGATAAAGTTTTTAGAAATTCTTTTATTGTAGGAAATGAGAATGCCATATTGTCCTCCTGTTATGTATAAAAATTTTGACAGTGATAAAAAAATAATACACCTATTTACGATAAATTTAAAATATTTTTACAAATAAAAATATTATTTATAAAAAGTGTATATATGTACAGTTGGCACGTCAATTGCATAAAAGAAAGTGAGAGATGAAAAAGAAGGGAGGGGTGCTACGTGAGGCACTGTGACGTTTTAATAATAGGCGGTGGTATTATAGGCTGTTCTATCGCTTATTACACATCAAAATACGGAAGAGACGTAACAATCATTGAAAAAGGAGAATTTGTCAGTGGAACGTCTTCACGGTGTGACGGGAATATTTTGGCTATTGATAAAGACCCAGGATTTGATAGTCAAATGTCGTTAGTAAGTCAAAAATTGGTTACTGATTTAAGTGAAGAGTTAGAGCACTCATTTGAATATAGGGCGCCAGGAAGTATTCTCGTATGTGAGTCAGACGAAGAAATGGAAGCAGCGCAGCAATGGGTGAATCGTCAAAAAGAAGCCGGTTTACCGTTCCGAATGCTTGATAGGCAAGATATAAGAGAGGAATCGCCATTTTTTGCGGACGATTTATTAGGCGGATTAGAATGTGCAACGGATTCGACTGTAAATCCATATCTTCTTGCTTTTTCACTTCTTGCAGAATCGAAGAAGTTTGGTACGAAAGCTTTTAATCATACGGAAGTAAAAGAAATGAAAAGAGATATAGACGGTTCTTTTATTGTAGAAACGACTAACGGAACGTTTACTGCGAAGCAAGTGGTGAACGCAGCTGGTGTATGGGCTCCGAAACTCGGAGAAATGTTGGATGTAAATATCCCAATTGAACCGAGAAAAGGGCATATTATTGTAGCTTCAAGGCAACAACACGTTGGTTGCCGTAAAGTAATGGAATTTGGTTATTTAATTTCTAAATTTGGCGGAAAACGAAAAGTGGATGCTTTAACTGAGAAATATGGGGTAGCTCTTGTATTTGAGCCGACAGAAAGCCAAAATTTTTTAATTGGTAGTAGTAGAGAGTTTGTAGGTTTTCATACGAAGATAAACAACGAGGTTATTAAATGTATTGCAAACAGAGCAATTCGTTTTTATCCGAAAATGGCGGATATGATGGTGATTCGTTCATATGCTGGATTACGCCCGTGGACAGAAGATCATTTGCCAATCATTTCACGCGTGGAACATATCCCGAACTACTTTATAGCAGCGGGGCATGAAGGGGATGGCATTAGCCTTGCAGCGGTTACTGGAAAAGTAATTGAAGAGTTATTAAATGAAAAAGAAACAATCATTCCTATTGAACCACTTCGTTTGAGTCGTTTTACAGAAAGGGTGTTAAACGGATGAGGTCACAAAGAGTCTTTACGACGATTGATACACATACGGGCGGGAATCCAACGAGGACATTGATAAGCGGACTTCCAAAGTTAATTGGAGAGACGATGGCAGAGAAGATGTTACATATGAAAAAGGAGTATGACTGGATTCGCAAATTGTTAATGAATGAACCGCGTGGTCATGATGTAATGTCAGGTGCATTATTAACAGATCCATGTCATCCTGAAGCTGATATTGGTGTTATTTACATAGAGACAGGTGGATATTTACCGATGTGTGGTCACGATACAATTGGTGTATGTACAGCTTTAATTGAATCAGGTTTAATTCCGGTAGTTGAACCGATTACTTCGTTAAAGTTAGACACACCAGCTGGCTTAGTTGAAGTGGATATCTTTGTTCAAGATGGAAAAACGAAAGAAGTCTCCTTCTGTAACATACCAGCTTTTTTACTGAAACATATCACTGTACAAGTCGAAGGAATTGGAACTGTAGAGGCCGATATTGCGTATGGAGGGAATTTTTATGCCATTATCGATGCGAAATCAGTAGGTTTAGAGTTAGTACCAGAAAAAGCATCGACAATCATCGATAAGGCAATTCATATTAGAAATATCATAAATGAGAAATTTGAAATCGTTCATCCGGAGTATTCGTTTATTAGAGGATTAACTCATGTTGAATTTTATACAAGTCCTACCCATGAAAGTGCGCATGTAAAAAATACAGTTGTCGTTCCGCCAGGAGGAATTGATCGTTCTCCATGTGGTACAGGAACATCAGCGAAATTAGCGGTATTATACGCTAATCAAAAAATCGAGATTAATGAAGAGTTTATTCACGAGAGTATCGTTGGCTCTCTATTTAAAGGGTGCGTCATTAATACGACAAATGTTGAAAGCATTGAAGCTGTCGTAACAAAAATTACAGGTTCAGCTTGGCTTATGGGAATGCATAGATTTTTTTACAACGAAATGGATCCACTTAAAGAAGGCTTTTTGCTAATTCCGCCGATGGAACATGAAACGGAGGATGTAAAATGAACATTCAAAAAATGTATACAGCAGTAGACGTACATGTAAATGGTGAAGCATTTCGTGTAATAAAAGATGTACCATGCAAATACTACTACAGTTTAGAACATTTAAATGAGCAATTTTCAGGTGAATTAGTAGAAGAAATGAAGCTTTTATTAAATGAACCACGTGGTTTTATCGGTTTAAATGGATGTATCGTCGTTCCTTCCATTCATACGGAAGTCGATGCAGCTGTATTATTTTTTAATCACGAAGGTTCCATCCCTCTTCATTATGGAGGTATTGTCGCAGTCATTACGATGTTACTAGAAAGCGGTTATTTAAAAAAGAGAGATACGAATCAATACAAAATCGAAACGTTATCTGGCATATTTTCAGTCCATGCGTATGTAGAGAATGATGAAGTTGTATCTGTTTCATTTGAAAGTAAACTATGTTATATGATTGAGAAAAATTTGCAAATTGGTAATATAAGTTACTCTCTTATACAGGCAGATAAAGTATATGCAGTTGTAGAAAAGGAGGCATATTCACCAGAAATCAGTATTGAAAATATCTCTAAATTAAAAAAATGGGGTGAAGTTACACTTCAAGCTATACAAAAACAGTCATTAATAAAAAGACTTATTTTAGTAGAATCTATGCAAACAGAAAAGAACCATATAAAGTCGATTACATTTCATGAAGATAACTTTATCGTACGTTCGCCTGGTTTTGTTTCTACTATTGTATCTTATGTTCATACATTATTTAAAAATGATTATATAGCGGATAAACCTTTTAAAAATGAAAGTATTTTTAATAGCTTTATAACAGTGGAACAAGTGAAGAAAGAAGAATTAGGCTACATTTTTCGATTTGAAAGTAGAGGGTTTATTACAGGAATGCAGACGTTTCTATTAGACTCTACAGATCCGTTTCCGACAGGATTTTTATTAAAATAAAATAGAAAAGGGAGAGATAAATATGAAAAATATTAAAGGGGCATTTCCAGTATTAATCACACCGATGGATGAGTTGCAAGAAATTAATTGGAATGGTGTAAAACAAAACGTAAACTACTTTATTGAGCAAAAAGTAGCTGGGATTATTATTAATGGAAGTACAGGAGAGTTTGTTAGTTTATCAAAAGAAGAACGATTTAAAATGGTAGAAACAGTATTAAAAGAAGTAGATGGCCGTATTCCAGTTATTGTTGGAACTGCAGCAGAAACGACGAAAGAGACGATTGAATATACGAAACACGCAGAAGCGCATGGAGCAGATTGTGCATTAATTATAAACTCGTACTATTGTAAACCGAAAGAAGAGGAAATTTATTTTCACTTTAAAGAAATCTCAAACGCTGTAAATATACCAATTATGTTATACAATAACCCGTTTACATCTGGTGTTGATATGAGTACGGAGCTCATGCTACGTATTGGAAAAGAATGTGAAAATGTTACACATATTAAAGAATCAAGCGGGGATATTCGAAAAGCTAGAGATTTAGTAAGACAAGGCGAAGGTGCTTTTCAAGTCTTCTGTGGGTCTGAAGATTTAGTTATGGAATCTTATTTAGTTGGTGCAACGGGATGGGTTTCAGTGGCAGGAAATATTGTACCAGGACTTGTTACGAAAATGTATGAGCATTTCCAAAACGGTGAATTAGAAAAAGCTTGGGAAATAAACGATGCGATTTTACCACTTTGTGAGTTTCTTGAAGGATCAGGAAAATATGTACAAATCGTTAAACGCTCAATGGAATTACACGGGCAAGCTGGGGGACCTTCTCGTTATCCAAGACTCGGATTAACTGAAGAAGAAGATCAAAAACTTCAAACGATTATTTCAAAAATTGCAGCTCATGCAGCTGTTTAAATAAGGAGGAAATCATATATGTTAACCACAAACATTGAGCTGAGACCAAAAGTAAAAGCGTTTTTAAATGAAGAAATTAAAATGTTTATTAATGGTGAATTTGTTCCTTCCATTAGCGGGAAGACATTTGAGACATACAATCCAGCAACAGAAGATGTTTTAGCTGTCGTATGCGAAGCGCAAGAAGGGGATATTGATGTAGCAGTAAAAGCGGCGAGATCTGCATTTGAATCAGGACCTTGGGCAGAAATGACTACTGCTGAAAGAGCGCATCTTATTTATAAATTAGCAGACTTAATTGAAGAGCATGGAGAAGAATTAGCACAGTTAGAAGCATTAGATAACGGGAAACCATATCAAGTAGCACTGGATGATGATATTGCAGCGACTGTAGAAAATTATCGTTATTATGCGGGATGGGCTACAAAAATTATCGGGCAAACAATTCCGATTTCAAAAGATTACTTAAATTACACACGCCATGAACCTGTTGGGGTTGTAGGTCAAATTATACCTTGGAATTTTCCACTCGTTATGTCTTCTTGGAAAATGGGAGCAGCATTAGCAACAGGTTGTACAATCGTATTAAAACCAGCAGAACAAACGCCTTTATCGTTATTATATACAGCGAAACTCTTTAAAGAAGCAGGTTTTCCAAACGGTGTCGTAAACTTTGTGCCAGGTTTCGGCCCTGAAGCGGGAGCTGCAATCGTAAACCATCATGATATTGATAAGGTAGCCTTCACAGGTTCAACTGTTACAGGGAAATATATTATGCGTCAATCTGCAGAAACAATTACACATGTAACGTTAGAACTTGGTGGTAAATCTCCAAATATCATTTTAGAAGACGCTGATTTAGAAGAAGCGATTAACGGTGCATTCCAAGGCATTATGTATAATCATGGACAAAATTGTAGTGCTGGTTCTCGCGTGTTCGTTCACCGAAAACATTACGAAACAGTCGTAAATGAACTAGTAAAAATGGCGAATAACGTGAAACTTGGAGCAGGTATGGAGAAGGAAACGGAAATGGGTCCACTTGTATCTAAAAAGCAACAAGAGCGTGTGCTACATTACATTGAACAAGGAAAAGCAGAAGGCGCTACTGTTGCTGCTGGTGGTGAACAGGCATTTGAAAAAGGATATTTTGTACAGCCAACAGTATTCACAAATGTTACTGATGATATGACAATTGTAAAAGAAGAAATTTTTGGACCAGTTGTCGTTGTACTTCCATTTGATTCAACAGAAGAGGTCATCGAAAGAGCAAATCGCTCTTCATACGGACTTGCTGCAGGCGTATGGACACAAAATATTAAAACAGGACATCAAGTTGCCAATAAATTAAAGGCAGGAACAGTATGGATCAATGATTATAACTTAGAAAATGCAGCTGCACCATTTGGTGGCTTTAAACAATCTGGTATCGGACGTGAGTTAGGTTCATATGCGCTTGATAACTATACAGAAGTGAAAAGTGTTTGGGTAAATATAAAGTAATAGAGAATCTAACTGTTATTAAATAGAGGGATGAAATAATGAGAGATACGGACAACTGTAAGGTTTAATAATAGTTGTCCGTTTTCTTATATATAAAATAGTTTTCAAAAGAATGTTAAGGGGGATTTGGATGGAGCAATTAGTAGAGTGGTTAGTAGGGCAAGTATGGAGTATTGGGTTAGTTGTTTTCGCATTGGGGGCAGGTGTGTATTTTACAATTGCAACTCGTTTTCTACAAATTCGTTATTTTAAAGAAATGATTAAACTATTATTTGAAGGGAAGAGCTCGGAGACGGGAATTTCATCCTTTCAAGCATTTTGTTTAGCGTTATCTGGTAGGGTTGGAATAGGTAATATTGCAGGGGTCGCGACAGCTATCGCTTTTGGCGGACCTGGAGCTGTATTTTGGATGTGGGTAATGGCACTTTTAGGTGCAGCGAGTGCATTTGTTGAATCAACATTATCTCAAGTATATAAAAGTAAAGTCGGAAATGAATACCGTGGTGGTACACCATATTTCATTGAAAAAGGCCTGAAAATGAAATGGTTTGCAGTCATTGTAGCGGTCGTTGTAACACTTTCATATGGTGTTTTACTACCAGGTATTCAATCTAGTAGTATCGCAGTTGGTTTTGAAAACTCTAATGGCATTAGCAAATATATAACTGGTATACTGTTAGTCATATTATTAGCAGCGATCATTTTTGGCGGCGTAAAGAGAATTGCTGGCGTCTCGCAAATGCTTGTTCCATTTATGGCAGTAGGTTATGTAATTGTTACATGTATCGTATTACTTGCGAATGTAACAGAAATTCCAAGTATGTTCGCTTTAATTTTCTCTAGCGCTTTTGGTGTAAATGAAATGTTTGGCGGAATCGTCGGTGCAGCAATCGCATGGGGAGTAAAGCGAGCTGTATTTTCAAATGTTGCTGGCGTTGGAGAAGCGACGTATAGCTCCGCTGCCGCTGAAGTATCCCATCCTGCAAAACAAGGATTAGTTCAAGCATTTTCTGTATATATCGATACAATTGTTGTTTGTACAGCGACAGCTCTTATGATTTTAATAACAGGTATGTATAATGTTATACCTGAAGGGAAAAGCGCTATTGTAAAAAATATAGGGAATGTGGATGCAGGTCCGATCTATACACAACAAGCAGTTGAAACTGTTATAACAGGGTTTGGTCCATTATTCATTTCAATCGCAATCTTCTTCTTCGCATTTACAACATTACTCGCATATTACTATATCGCTGAAACGACACTTACTTATTTAGATCGCGATCTTAAACATAGATGGTTAAAACCAGTTTTAAAAATTGGATTTTTAATTATGGTTTACATCGGTAGCGTAGAATCAGCGTCTCTTTTATGGAATCTTGGAGATTTAGGAATTGGTAGTATGGCATGGTTAAATCTAATTGCGATTCTACTACTAAGTAAAATTGCATTAAAAGTGTTAAAAGATTATGAAGCACAGAAAAAAGAAGGAAAAGATCCCGTGTTTGATCCTAGAAATGTAGGAATTGAAGGATTAACATTTTGGGAAGAAAGAAGTAAAGAGATTGAAAGGAAAAACTATAAGGAACAATCAGTAGTGGATGATAGTCTGAAATTGTAGCTAAAATAAACTGAATATTCATTCTTTTAATGAGGTATATTGCCTTCTTTTCATCACATACTACAATAGGTACACATAATTTGAATGGGGGTAATAATAAGATGGAACACGAACAACATAGTTCAGTAAATGATGTTCTACATCATTATAAAGAAGGGATTGGTAGTTTTACAAACCAAATTCCTGAAATTGCTGAAACATATAATGCATTCACGCAAGCTTGTTTTCAAGAGGGTTCTTTAACAAAAAGAGAAAAACAACTTATTGCATTAGGAATTAGTCTAGCAACGCAAGACGAATATTGTACTATTTATCATACAAAAGGTTGTCTTGATCAAGGATGCTCAGATAAAGAAATTCTGGAAGCATGTGGTGTATCAGCAGCATTTGCTGGTGGAGCTGCAATGAGTCAAGCTGTAACTTTAGTGCAGGAATGTTTAACAGAACTGAAAAATCAAAATCATTGAATGTAAAAAAACGTTTTAAACTTTATGTTTAAAACGTTTTTTATGTGAAATTAAATTTGTACTCACTTTAATATTCTATGTCTTTATAAATTGATTTCTCTACATCAGAAAGAACTTTGTATATGCTCTTACCAATTATAGATTCTAATAATTTCATCTTAGCATTTCATTGTTCCTTCGTTTAAAATTGGTACAATGAAACAAAAGGGGGATTAGTAATGCAAAATGTAGAAATTGAAGAGATTAAGCAAATAGAAGAAGATGTGGAAGAGCTGTCTAAACTTTTGAAAACGGTTGTAGATGAGGGGGCATCAATTGGTTTTTTACCTCCGCTGGAACAAAAAGAATCAGCGAAGTATTGGGAAACTGTATTAGCACCAGAAGTGATCTTGTATGTTGCTAAAATAAATAATGAAGTGGCAGGGAGTATTCAATTACATTTAGTTACAAAGTCTAATGGGATTCATAGAGCCGAAATTTGTAAATTAATGACCCATCCAAACTTTAGACGTAATGGCATTGGACGTTTACTTATGCAAAAAGCAGAGGAGCGAGCAAAGCAAGAAAATAGGTCTCTTATAGTGTTAGATACGAGAGAAGGAGACCCTTCTAATAGATTGTATAAATCATTAGAGTATCAAGAAGTTGGAAAAATACCAGAATACGCAATTTCTCCGAGTGGTAATTTAGACGCGACAGTTATTTATTATAAAGTTTTATAGTTATCATGCTCAAAATAATAAATCCCGATTTTTAACACCGTCTATATTTCTCTAGCGGTGTTATTTGAATTTGTTTAATGTACTAATTGAATTTGAGAAAGTTTTTAGAGGGTTCATTTCGTTATGCTCCTCGACTTATAATGGATGTAGAGAAGATGACTAGCTGACTATAGTTATTTTCGCTTTATTATGGGAAAGGGGATGACGAGATGAAAACGAAAGATTTACAGAAGGTGAAAAAAGTTATATTAAGTGAACGGGATTGTTAACTTTCGGTTTTTCAGAAAAAGCTTCCGCTCATGGATATGTTGAATCACCAGCGAGCCGCTCTTATTTATGTAAGCAAGGGGTAAATGTAAATTGCGGTCCGATTCAATATGAACCGCAAAGTGTAGAAGGAATAGGTGGATTCCCTCTATTAGGACCTTCTGATGGACAAATCGCAGGAGCTGGCCATTTTCCTGCTTTAGACGTTCAAACAGTAGATAGGTGGAAGAAAGTTACGTTAAACGGCGGGACGAATACATTTAAGTGGAAACTAACCGCACCTCATAGTACGAAAGAATGGAAATATTATATTACGAAAAAAGATTGGAATCCAAATAAACCATTATCACGATCTGATTTAGATTTAGTACCATTCTATGTGAAAAATGACGGAGGAGCTAAACCAGGAACTTCCGTAACACATGAAGCAAATGTTCCTACTGATAGAAATGGATATCACCTTATTTTAGCTGTATGGGAAATTGCAGATACGGGGAATGCATTTTATCAAGTTATAGATGTTAACCTTGTAAATAACGGTTTGGCATCGAATTTCGCGCAAAATCATGTAGTGCAAGTTCCTACACTATTTTAAATAAAAAATATATTTTGATCATCTAATTCATTTTAGATGATCTTTTTTACGAAAAACGATGAAAAATATAGAAGAAAGTGCAATTATTTATAAAAAATTCGGCTTTAAATATTGTCATATTTGCTTCTTTAAGATATCCTTTTCATGAAGAGGTGGAAAACATGGAAAAAGTACTAGTTTTCGGGCATAAAAACCCAGATACAGATGCAATTTGTTCTGCAATTGCATATGCAGAATTGAAAAAAGAATTAGGAATGAATGCTGAGCCTGTACGTTTAGGCGAAATCAGCGGTGAAACTCAATTTGCGTTAGACTATTTTAAAGTAGAAGGACCGCGTTTTGTTGAGACAGTTGCAAGCGAAGTGGACAACGTTATTTTAGTTGACCATAACGAGCGTCAACAAAGTGCTAACGATATCGAATCTGTTCGTGTGTTAGAAGTTATTGACCATCACCGTATTGCTAACTTTGAAACAAGCGATCCTATTTACTACCGTTGTGAGCCAGTTGGTTGTACAGCTACAATCTTAAACAAAATGTACAAAGAAAACGGCGTTGCAATTCGTAAAGAAGTTGCAGGTTTAATGTTATCTGCAATCATTTCAGATTCTTTACTATTCAAATCTCCAACTTGCACAGAGCAAGATGTAGCGGCAGCTCGTGAATTAGCAGAAATCGCTGGTGTAGATGCTGATAGCTACGGTTTAGAAATGTTAAAAGCTGGTGCTGACTTAAGCGGAAAAACAATGGAGCAATTAATCTCTCTTGACGCTAAAGAATTCCAAATGGGTAATGCGAAAGTTGAAATCGCACAAGTAAACGCTGTTGATACAAACGACGTTCTTGTACACCAAGCGGAACTTGAAAAAGTTATCTCTGCAGTAGTAGAAGAAAAAGGTTTAGACCTATTCTTATTCGTTGTAACTGATATCTTAACTAACGATTCTGTCGGTCTTGCGATCGGTAAAGCAGCAAGCGTTGTTGAGAAAGCATACAACGTATCTCTAGAAAACAACACAGCTACTTTAAAAGGTGTTGTATCTCGTAAAAAACAAATCGTACCAGTATTAACTGAAGCATTCCAAGCTTAATATAATTGCGTATGGTTTAACAAAAAAAGGACAAGTAGTCAGATTGGCTACTTGTCCTTTTTTATCTCTAAAAAACAGAAAATTTAAAAATAGGAGGATTGTGTATGTTTAATGATTTAGAAAGTAAATTACAGTCACTTTTAGAGCGAAATATAACTTCTGTTTCAGAATTAGAGCGTTGGCTTTTAGAGGAATTGCGTATAACCGG
The DNA here is from genome assembly GCF_027710505.1 of Bacillus cereus group sp. TH152-1LC. Taxonomy (NCBI): domain Bacteria; kingdom Bacillati; phylum Bacillota; class Bacilli; order Caryophanales; family Bacillaceae; genus Bacillus; species Bacillus cereus group sp. TH152-1LC. Next base: position 122,341 of record NZ_JAQFNK010000007.1, read on the forward strand.
TGAAATAGAAGAGGAGATAACTAGTAGTTTAATTGCTACGTATAGAGATACAAATGACAGAAATAACCGTAATTTACATATGTATAATCAAAATACAATTCAACCACTTTTAAAAAGATACAATGCAAAATTTGACCAGAAATTTAGAGAGTGTCCATTTTCAAATTTATTAGATGAGCAGGAATATGGATTTATGAAAAAAGCAAGAGTAGTAAAAAGTAAAATGTTTAATGAAAAGAACATTGCTCTTTCTATTAAAGAGCAAGAACTTATTACGAAATATAGAGAAATAACTTCTAACATATCTATTAATTGGAAAGGTGAGCAAAAGACGTATGCATACGTAAAAGCAAAGCTAGATAATCCTAATAGAGCTATTCGTGAAAAAGCTTGGTACGCTTTATGTGAAGCAAGAAGTGCAGTAAAAGTAGAAATAGATTGTATTATGAATGAACTCTTACAATTGCGGAATGAGATCGCTTTACATGCAGGATTTAATAATTATAGTGAATATGCTTTTAAACAAAAAAATAGAGATTATAGTATGGAAGAGTGTTATATGCTTCATGAATCTATAGAAAAGTATGTTGTACCAATATGGGAACAGTTAGGAAGTCTTTCTAAAAAGAATCTCGGTGTAAAAACGTATCGCCCTTGGGATCTTACGCCATGTAATTTACCAAAAGCTCCATTTCAAAATGCCATTGATTTATTGGATGGGGTGGAAGAAATGTTTCGGAAGACTGATTTATATTTTTATGAGAAATTTATTCATATAAGGAAAGCGGGATTCCTTGACGTAGAAGAACGTGAAAATAAAGCATCAGGAGCTGCTTGTTTTACCTTGCCTCATAGTAAAGAGGTTTTTGTGTATTCTAATTTTAGTCCATCATTTTATGCAATTAATGCACTCATACATGAAGTAGGGCATGCCTTTCATTTTTATAAACAATTTAACAATGATAGCAGTATGCAGGAAAGGTATCTTCGTGAAGAAGTGGCTGAGCTTTATTCCCTTAGCCTTGAGTTGCTAGTAATGGATAAGCTGAATATCTTTTATAAGCAAGAGGATGAATATAAAGAAGTGCAGTGCGTACAATTATATCGTGCCTTGTCTTTATTAATGTCGTCAATTGCAGGAGATGTATTTCAGCACTGGCTCTATACAAATCCAAACCATACACCAGAAGAACGTGATAAGAAATACGCTGAAATATGCAAAAGGTATCAATATTCATCAGTCGAAATTACAGGATTAGAGAATGAAATCGGTGCAAGCTGGTTAGAGTCATTTCACTATATTCAGTTTCCTTTTTATCAAATTGAATACGCCATTGCACAAATAGGAGCAATACAATTGTTTCAAATTTATCGGAAAGATCCAGAAAAAGCGATTGCTTTCTTTAAAGAGGGAGCGAGTACAGATTGGAATTTAACTATACAAGAAATATATAAAAAAACAGGTGTCACGTTTGATTTTTCGGAAGAAAGGATTGAAAGTACTGCAAGTGTTATTTTGGACCTGATTAGCGAATTAAAATAAGGATAGCATTAGCTATCCTTATAACTGTTTATTCGTAGATTTTTTCTTGTTTATATAAAATGTAATAATAGCCGCAATGATGAAAATAGGTATGGCATACGCTTGCCCAACAAACAATTTCCAGCCAATATGATTATAACCTTCAGATGCTGGAGCAATCATAGCGATTATGCAAACAATAATATAGAGTACTAGTGCAGGGATTATATTTTTCAATTGTTCACCTCCTTTTCATAAAATCATCACATGTATATTTATATAATACATTATAGTTTGAGAAAAGATATATGTTTTTCTAACATTTATGTAAATAAAAGGATTTGTTTTAAGTGGAATAGAATAGGTGTATGTAGAATGATATAGGGGTGTTACATATAATGAACAATATATTAAATCGAATAAAGAAAGATGTAAGTATAGAATTATTGAATACGCTATGGCCTGGTTTTAATAGGGCTGCATTTGCATTATATGATGATAAGCATGTGTATGTATTTCATCATCCATTATTTTTGAAACCTGATAATGAGTACACTGTTTTAAAGTGGGATGAACAATTTAAGGCTGATACATTTATCCTATTCAAAGACTATCCGACTGCCATCGTTAATATGAATAGATATAAAGATTATGAAAGTTTATCTGCGATTTTGGTGCATGAACTTTTTCATTGTCATCAATATTTGAATAAAGAAAGTAGATTTCCAAATGAATCTTTAGGATTTCAATATCCTATAACAGAAGAAAATATAGAATTGCGAAATAAAGAACGAATTTGTTTATATAATGCTGTGCACTGTAAGTCACAAGCTGTGAAAAATAATTATATTAAGCAATTTATCGAATTAAGAGAACAAAGAGCTCGTTTTATAAAAGAAGAGTTTATAACTTATGAGTGTATGGTTGAAAGTATAGAGGGGCCTGCTTGGTATGTTGAAATGAACGCTTACAATGCAGTATGCGAAAAGGATGAAAGCGAAACGTTACGAAAATATAGCGGATTTATTTTAGATGCATATGAAGCTAATTATAATATTAGGAAGAATTGCTATAGCTCAGGAATGCTTTTATGTTTATTATTAGATGAAGTCCTATCTGAATGGAAAAAGAGCTTCTTTAATAGTGATAAATCGTTATATGCTTTTTTAAAACAAAATATAAATGTGGATTTGAGTTTAAATAATGAAATTACAATAAGTAAAGAAACGAAGCAAATCCTTCATTTTGTTCAAGATGAAAGAGATAAGGATTTCAACCACTTTTATGAGGAGAAAGGGTATCATTTGTATATTATAGGCAATATAAAATTAAATTCGTTTAATCCAATGAATGTAAAGTTAAACGGAAATAAAGCATTACATAAAACATTTTTAAATGTAGGTATACATAATAAAACATATATGATAAATCAGCCTGTTTTAGCATCTTTTGAAGAGGATTTTAAAAATATGACAAAAGTTCATATTATAATGAATGAAAAGCCGATAGAAACAAATAATGGTTGGAACGTAGTGGGTATTGGTAATATAGAAGCTGAGTATGAAGAAGAAGGGAATTTTATATTTTTATATTTAAAAAGTTAAAAGTGAGGTAAGAAATAAAGATGAACAGGTTATGCATAATTCCATGCGGAAAAAAGAAAATTTGGGATAAGTATCCTGATTACGGACCGATGGAGGCAAAGGATGTATATATTAGCCCATTCGGAAAAGCATGTCAGGTGTATGCAACGATGTTTTTCGAGAATTGGGTTATATTATCAGCGAAGCATGGATTTTTAAGACCAAATGATATTGTACTAGAAAACTATGATCTTGCCTTTGATTCAAAGAGCGATGAAATTATTAGTATGGAACAATTAAAACAACAAATAATTGAAAAAGACTTGCTTCAGTTTGATGAAGTAGTTTTACTTGCAGGGAAGAAGCATAAAAAAGTAGTGACACAATTGTATCCAGAAGAAATTATTACGTATCCGTTAGAAGGGTGTAAAGGGATTGGGTATATGTTGCAGAGGTTGAAAGGGGCTGTAGGGGAAGGTAAGGAATTATAATAGAAAACTAATTCGTGTTTCTATAATATGAAATAAAATCGACTCTTTTTTAGAGTCGATTTTATTATTTAAAACTTAATTTGGTAATTAAATGGTTCAGGTTTTATATCGTAATTTTCACTTGAGCCTTCTAGTATTAGTTGCAATTCACCTTGCTCAATTGGGAGTTTAGGGAATGTTAAAACAGCATCACTAGTTACACCAGGCATCATACCTTGTGGAATTTTAGGGTATTTTGCTTCATGATTATCTTGGTATTCTAATTGTTGACCACCTACAATTAATTTAGAGTTAAAATCATAGAAATTAAATGCTGCAGTTGCATCATTTTTGGCTGTAAAATAAACTCGTGTTTCTTTATCAGCAATTTCAATTTTTTTAACAATCATTTTATAACCATTATGGTCTTGCTCTTGATTTACTTCAATTGTTTTTTTTGCTGGATCAAAAGCTGTTGCATAATCTGTTTTTTCGATACTTGTTGCAACAATAGTGGGGCCTTTTACTTTTCCACCAAATGCATTTTCACCTTCAAAGACGTCTTTTATTGTTCCCTTTACATGAATGTAATCTTCGCGTTTTACATCTAATTTAGGGTCTTTAAAAGCAATAATAGTGTTTTTGCTGTGCTCTTTATCAGCCCAAGCTTGAAGATATGTACCATCTTTATCACGTTCAGGCTCGACAAAGATTTGCGCATAGAAATCAACCTTTTTTCCTTTATACTCTTTAGGATTAGAGTGCATCTTTTCAAATTCTTCTTTTGATAATACCTGTGTCGATTCACTTGTCTCCTTAGTAGTTTTCTTTGATGTTGAATCTTTAGAGTCTGTATCTTTAGAGCATGCTCCCCCTAAAATAATAGCTCCACAAAGAACAGATAATAGAATTTTCTTCAAAATTTATCCTCCTACACATATAAAATATATTTTCGGTTTATAGTATAACAGATTACAAGTAATTATTTTACAAAAAACTTTTAAAAAAAGTTATTTTTAGTAATATTTACTATACTAAAGAGTCAAAACTAGACTAGCAAACAAGCATTTTTATACGTTTAAACATAGAATATGATGAATTCTATTTAGGAGGATGCATATTCATGGGGAATCATTGTAATTGCAGACGTTCATTTTGGGACGATTTAATGTTTGGAAGATGTAGATGTAGGGAGTGTCACGAATGTCGTTGCAAAGAGAAACCGAAGTGCGATTGTGAAGAGCGTTGCTGCAAGGAGAAGCCGAAATGTGATTGTGAAAAATGTCATTGTAAAGAGAAACCGAAATGCCATTGTAAACGTGAAGGGTATTAATAATAAAAAGAGTACGTTAAGTACTCTTTCATTTTATAAGGTTATATTCCATCTTCAACAGATTTTTTTACAATTTTCCATTTATCTTGTTTTTTAATCTTTATAGCTACATGAGTTCCAGTAGACTCCTTATAAAAAATATATCCATTGTTTGCGTTCACATATGTCAATGGTTCACCTATGCAATCTCGTGAACAAGATGTATTGATAATCTCAATTAAGGATAGTTCGTTCGGATCTGTCCTACTTGCATCTATAATCGTATCAAGGTCTGTTTTACGATAACCTTGTAAGTTTACTTGGAAATTTTGTTCGATTTCTCCTGTAATACTAGTATTCATTACTTCAACTGAATTTTTCTTTTCTTGAAGAAATCCGTTTTCATAAAGTAATTTTGTATAACCAACCCATGCGATTAAAACTAGCATGATAAACATACTACATATTTTAAGTGTTCGAAGGCGTTTACTAACTATTGTTTCTGAGTATTTCATTCCGTTTAATCCTCCAATGTTTTTAATTTAAAGTATGCTTGGATACATATATTTAGAAGAGGCTGATAGGTAACTAGTTCTGGATTCCAAAAAAGAAAGCATCCGAAGTTAGATGCTTTCTTTTTGCGTATTATTCACTATCTGTTCGTTACTTGTTTCATAAGCGGTCTTATTTCTTTAACGGGTGGTTTTTTATCATAAGCATCAACGTAAGAGAAATAGTAATTTAAGTTTCTGAGAAGGCCTTTCCCTATTTTGGCGCTTAAGAATGGAAATACTTGTCCAGTATAATCGTCGAGAGATTTACAGTAGTATTTTTCATCTAAATAAATACTGTATTTACATGTTAGTTCTACTAGTGAGTTCCCTTCATCATCAATTACTTCCTTAGAATCAATAATGTCTATTAATGCGAATTTTTCATTTAGATAAACTTTCTTTTTTTTCTCGTGTTTATTTGTGAGTATAAATACGAGACCAATGGCGTTAATCAAAAGATTTCCTCCTATAAAAAACGGATATTAATAAAATATATCGATATACGTTAAATGTAAAGAGGGGAGGTAAAATTTCATTCATAGAAAGTTTAATAAGCCGATTTGTGTTTTCAAATCGGCTTATTATTATTGAAATACTTGCGGGAATTGCTTTATGATTGCGTTTGTTATCATATCAGCCATTTCTAATGCTTCTTTTTCAATTTTATCGTATAGTTTTACGCTTGCTTCAAAATCTTTATTTAGGAAAGCAAGTGCTTCTGCTTTTGTTAAGGCTAAATGTTCATAAAACATTTTTCTAAATTCTTCTTTTTCTATATATGGGTTGATGCTAGTAAGAAACGCCACAATTTCATCTCCGTTAGCGTACCATTTCTTCTCTATAGCGGCAGCTGCATTTTGATCACCAGCTTTTGCGGCTTTAACAAGATCTGCTGCAATGACTAAGTGGTCTTTAATTAAAGCACTATATTTTTTTACAGCATCCTCACCATAGAATGGTTCAAGTGACAGTCCCATATGTGTTGCATTTTGAAGAAGTCGCCCGACTGTAACGTTTACGTCTGGTAAATTAAAGACAATGCTAATAATAGCTAATCTAGTCCAAGCAACGTGTTGTTCCCATAAAGAACGCATATAACCTTTTAAAAAGTTCTCGTTTTTACTAATTCGGTAATTACGTACAGATGTATCAAAGTGTACGTAAGGGTTATGATAGGGAGAATAATACGATTGCCAATAAGTATACATAAACAGTAACACTCCTTTGAACATGTATAACTCAAAGTATGATGGGAATTTATTTTTAGTTACGTGTCCTAGATTAATTTCAAAAATTGATATGGAAAAGATGAAGAATTTCATTGTGGTATATATAAATAAAATGAATATAAAAATAAATGAGGCTCTGCAAGGGAAGTTGCAGAGCTTCAAAAGGGTATTGCCGAGATGTCGGACTCGACTACGTAATACTATCATAAAATTCTTTTAAAAAAACCTGGTAAATGTGTCCAAATGCAAGTGGATCTTTAATAAAGTCAAAAAGATCCGCTTCCCGCAGCAGATCCCTTTAACTAGATAATGTTGATGAGCAAAAACTCATCTGGAGTACTTTTATAGTAACAAGTGAAAATGATTTTGTGTATTGAGAAAAAAGAATTGAATAATTAAATGTTTAGCTTTTATATTTTAGTTTTTGTGATTATCACCATTTGTTGTAAGTAGAGTATGGTTATAAAATGGAGAAAAGATTTACAAATACATCCAAAAATGTACTGGGATATATAATAATAAAAGACCTACTTTTGAAAGCGGGTCAACTTATGGGGTTTATCCAACTGAATATTTCATATGATATCAACTGTATTGTAGTAAGTCTATAAGGTTTATATTGAGAAAATTATTATGAATGATATATTTCACACACGTATTAACGTTTAAAAAGTTGAGAAAGAAAATGAAATAGCTTTTTATAAGAGAAAAATGGCTGGTACTTATAATACGATTCATATTTCCACGCATCATGATTTGAAAACTGAAGTTGGTTAGGTACTGTTTTCTCTTGGATAGAACTAATATCCTGCTGCTTCATATATTAACCTCCTGAATTCATATGTATAAGATTAGTAGTATTCAAGGAAGATTAATAAAATGTATATTTATTTTGTAATTCATTTTATATGTGCTTTATTTATGTTTTAATGGCTATTTATAAACATAAATAGCCATTAAAACACCGTTGCTAAACAATCTTTAAAACGTAGAGAAACGTAAAATAATGAAAAGCAAGCTGTTAGTCATGTATTCATCACTTTCAAGACGCTTAAGTGATGATATAATAGGAATAGATGAAAGATATAGAAAAGCAGGTGACTCTTTTTTGTTTACAAAAGCACAAGAACTTTTAGCGTCTTATTTCGGTTATTCGTCATTCCGAAGAGGACAAGATGAAACAATTAAAAATGTATTAGATGGGAAAGATACAGTTTGTATTATGCCTACGGGCGGTGGTAAGTCAATTTGTTATCAAATTCCCGCATTAGTATTCGAAGGAACGACATTAGTTATTTCACCTTTGATTTCACTTATGAAAGACCAAGTAGATACATTAGTACAAAACGGTATTTCAGCTACTTATATTAATAGTTCTATTTCTATTACAGAAGCAAATCAACGAATTCAATTAGCGAAACAAGGTCATTATAAGTTACTTTATGTGGCGCCTGAGCGTCTTGATTCAATGGAGTTTGTTGACCAACTTATCGATATGAAAATCCCGATGATTGCAATTGATGAGGCGCACTGTATTTCGCAGTGGGGACATGATTTCCGTCCAAGTTATTTACATATACATCGCATATTAGATTATCTTCCAGAAAAGCCACTCGTATTAGCATTAACTGCTACGGCAACACCACAAGTTCGTGAAGATATTTGCAACACGCTTGGAATTAATCAAGAAAATACGATTATGACAACGTTTGAGCGCGAGAACTTATCATTTTCTGTTATTAAAGGACAAGATCGTCATGCATATTTAGCGGATTATATTCGTCAAAATCAAAAAGAATCTGGGATTATATATGCAGCTACTAGAAAAGTAGTTGATCAATTGTATGAGGATTTAATGAAAGCGGGCGTTTCGGTATCAAAATACCATGCTGGTATGAGTGATACCGATCGAAATGAGCAGCAAGAACTCTTTTTACGTGATGAAGTGAGTGTAATGGTAGCGACATCTGCATTCGGGATGGGGATTGATAAATCGAATATACGTTACGTTATCCATTATCAACTGCCAAAAAACATGGAAAGTTATTACCAAGAAGCAGGACGTGCCGGACGTGACGGTTTAGATAGTGCATGTATATTGCTATATTCTTCTCAAGACGTGCAAGTACAGCGCTTTTTAATTGATCAATCGACTGGAGAATCTCGTTTTTCAAATGAACTTGAAAAGCTGCAAAATATGACTGACTACTGTCATACAGAACAATGTTTACAATCATTTATTTTGCAATACTTTGGAGAAGAGCCGAAAGAAGATTGTGGGCGCTGCGGTAATTGTACGGACGACCGCGAAAGTATCGATGTGACGAGAGAATCACAAATGGTTCTATCTTGTATGATTAGAACGAACCAACGATTCGGTAAACAAATGATTGCACAAGTGCTAACTGGATCTAAAAATAAGAAAGTTATTGAATTTAATTTTCATACTTTACCAACATACGGATTACTATCAAATCGTAGCGTAAAAGAAGTTAGTGAATTTATTGAGTTTTTAATTTCAGATGAGTTAATCGCAGTTGAACATGGTACGTATCCAACATTAAAAGTAACGGAAAAAGGGAAAGAAGTGTTACTTGGTAAAGTGAATGTTTTACGTAAAGAACGAGTAGAGACAAGACAAATTGTTCAAGATCATCCTTTATTTGAAGTACTTCGTGAAGTACGTAAAGAAATTGCGCAAGGAGAAGGTGTACCTCCATTCGTTATTTTCTCTGACCAAACGTTGAAAGATATGTGTGCAAAAATGCCGCAAAGTGACTCTGAACTTTTAACTGTAAAAGGGATTGGCGAACATAAACTTGTGAAGTATGGTTCTCACTTCTTACAAGCAGTTCAGCACTTTATAGAGGAAAACCCAAACTATGTTGAAACAGTTAAAACAGAAGTGGTGACAGAGCGGAAAAAATCAGGGAAAGCTTCAGCAAATTCTCATTTAGAAACGTATGAGATGTATAAACAAGCTATTGATCTAGATGAAATTGCAAAAGAACGTGGCTTATCAAGACAAACGGTTGAAAATCATTTAATTCGTTGTTTTGAAGATGGAATGGAAGTAGATTGGAACAGTTTTGTTCCTGCAGAATATGAATCACTGATTGAAACGGCCGTGCAGAATGCAGAAGGTGGTCTGAAATCGATTAAGGAACAACTCCCAAATGAAGTGAGTTACTTTATGATTCGTGCATATTTACAAATTAGAAAATAGAGACATATAAAGGAGATAGGGATATATGCATCACGTTTTCGTGTATGGCACGTTAAGAAAAGAGCAAACGAATGCTCATTTTATGCAAGGTGTAATATGCATCGCAGACGAAGCATGGACGTATGGGAAATTATTTGATACAAACGAAGGGTATCCGGCAATGATTTGTTCAAATAAAGATAAAGTATATGGAGAAGTTTACGAAGTAAATGATGATATTCTGCAAAAATTAGATGAACTGGAAGAATACACAGGTAATGCAGAGAGTGACCTATATGATCGAATCACTGAAACGATTTATTTAGGTGATAGAGAAATACGTGCATTTGTGTATGTTGCTCAAAATAAAGAAATGCTGAAGGAAGTTATCGTTTCTGGGGATTGGGTGGAGTATAAACAAGGAAAATAATGGAAATCATAGAGCAGATAGTGGGAGCGTCCATTATCTGCTTTTTGACTTGATACTTCCAAAATTCTGATTATTTCGTTAAAATGTAAATAATGGGAAATACATAATTTTTTTCATAGGTGTCAGAAATTTAGTTTCTCACCTGTAGAAGAAAAATCTATGGCAGAAGGAGAATAATAATGAACGAATTAGATGTGAGAGAATTTTACGAAAAACAATTCGAACTTTCGAATTACGATATCAATACAGAAAGTTGGTTAGAGCAAGTTGCTACAGAAGTTAAAGAACAAATTGGCTATCCATTTCAGTCGATGTTAGAACTAGGAGCAGGAAATGACGGATTTGCAAGGGCGATGTCAAAGTTACATGTAAAGATGACTACTGTTGAGCTTGTACCAGAGTTAGCTATGTTTGCAAAAGAGCATTCAACTAGTGATATTGTTATTCATTGCGCTGATTTTTATAAAATAAATTTTGAAGAAAAGTTTGATATTGTTAGTTATTTAGATGGATTTGGTGTAGGAATAGATGATGAACAATTGATTCTATTAAAACGGATTAAAAATTGGATGAAGGATGAAGGATGAAGGATGTGCACTTATTGATATTTATCAACCATTGTATTGGAAAAAGGTAAGTGGACAGGAAATGACATTAAGTGCAGCTATGCGAAAATATGAATATGATAGTATAAATGAAAGAATGTTAGATCATTGGTGGCATCCTAATAATCCAAATGATATAGTTACACAGTCTTTACGTTGTTATAAGGTAGATGAGATTAGCAATCTATGTGCTGAAGCTGGTTTAAGTATTGTAGGGATCTTTCCAGGAGGAGCATATGATTTTGAAAAACGGAAATATAAAGAGCAAGCATCTTTAAATGAATGTTTCTCATATCGTATAAAAATAAAAAAGAGTAGGGATTAATTCCTTACTCTTTTTTACTTTTATAGTGTGAATAATTGACTGTCTTTCGTATGTAATTATCTTTCTTTTTTTATCCTTATGGATCTTAGTACAATCCCGATGCCAAGAAATAAAACAGTGGCAACGACACCATTAATAGGATTTAACCAAAAATCACTACTATTTGTAAGAGTAATAATACCGGTTATAGTTATTAAAACAGTAGGTACGGCGTCTTCAAGTGCATGCATGAACACACATGGCCACACTGATTTTGTAAGTCTATATATTTCGACATACATAATAGACCAAGAAACCATAAGTATGCATCCTGATAAAAGCATATTTAACCTAGAAATAGATTCAAAATATTCATTTGGTAAAAAAACTAAATAATAAGCGGCATGCCAAAGAGCCCAAATTAAACCAGAAACTAAATAAATTAGCCAATCGTTTAACTTTAATTCAATAAGCTTTGGGGTTAAATAACCGCGCCAAGAGAACTCTTCGAAAATATTTTTAATAAAATTACCTATAATAGACATGAGTATGAGTGAACATAATGAGGACATCTCAAAGTTAGATATGTTAACGACTCCGAAAAATAGAGCTAAGCTTATAGTTATTAGTGTAACGAATGGATAAATAAGTATTGCTACGAAATACCATTTAAAGTTTCCTTTAAAATTTGGTTTGATACCAAAATTATGCCAATCTCGGCTAAGAATTCTAAGTAATATGCTGACGAAGAAAGGAAGTATAAGCCATAAGCCCATGCCTAAAGAATTTCCTTTAGGCTGATCTGTTAGAAGAGAATCAAGAAATACACCGATCCAACCACTTGCTAGCACAATTAACACAAAAATAATTAAATGTAACTTTACATGTTTTCTATTGGTTGTAGTCATTTCGAATAAACTCCTTTTTATTTTTGGTATTTACCTATTAACTCTTCTCATTATTTTATAAGTGAAAGGAGGAAATCGATAGAAAGATAGATGAGAGTTTAGTAAGTTAGTGTATATATCGTTATTATTAATAGAAAGTAATAGCTTTTGTACGCATTATTTTATTATATGTAAAGTGTTGTAATTTAGATGTTTTATATTCTTAGAATGTAAAAATAACGATAAGAGTTCAAAATTAGAAAGATGAAAAGTGAGTTTTTTCGGAAAATTTAAATTGAAACTATTGACTTTATGAATGGATTTTTAATACAATTGTATCTCGACTGAAAAATTAGAACGGACAGGAGGGAATCATCAAATGAACAACATTTTTGAAGAAGAGTTACAAAAAATGAAAGATACGTTAAGTACGATGGATGATCAATTAGAACAGCTCGAAAACATTCCGGTTTATTATGGAGAAGATTTTAAAGAACAAATTCTAGAAAGTATGAGAGAATCTAATAGACAAAACTTACGTATTGGAGTGCAAGAACCGTACTTTGGAAGATTAGATTTTCAGGAGGATGGCAAGGAAGATATTATGCCAATCTACATCGGTAAAGTAGGTGTTTCACATAAAGATACAATGAAACCAATTGTAATTGATTGGCGGGCACCTTGTCGCAAGTATGTTTTATTCATTTACCGGTGGGGAGGAATTAGCGTTTTATGAATCACCAGACGGATTAGTAGAAGGTGATGTGTATTTAAAACGAAACATCTCTATTCGAAAAAGAGAACTAGAACGTGTTGTTGATACATATGTAAAAGGAAATGAAGATGTTTCGCATGCCGATGATTTTCTTCTATATCGATTAGGTGAGAATAAAGATAATAAACTAAAGGATATTGTTTCGACAATACAATCGGAGCAAAATGATATTATTCGTGCGGAAAGAAACTTACCATTATTAATTCAAGGGGTTGCAGGGAGCGGAAAAACAACGATTGCTTTACATCGCCTTGCTTTTTTAATTTATGAATACCGTGAGCAATTAGAAGCTGAGAGAATGATTGTATTTGCTCCGAATAGTCTGTTTTTAGACTATATTTCGAGTGTGCTTCCGGAATTAGGTGTAGGGAATATTAGTCAAACAACATTTGCAGATTGGGCATTACGTACGTTAGATGATTCGGTGAAACTAAAACAAACAGAAGAAAAGTTGAAAGAAGCATTTTCTATTAATCGTGATGAAGAAAAGGTTATGCTCGGTAAATTGAAAGGCACGCTGGAATTTAAGTCCTTTATTGAAGAGAGAATGGTCCAATTTGAAAAAGAATTCGTACCAACAAGTGATTTTGAAGCATGGGACAAAGCTATTATTCCAGTAGAAGACATAAAAAAATGGATGCAAGTTGAATATAAACATTATCCATTAAAGAAAAGAAGAGAAAGATTAGTCGGCCGAATGAAGCGCTGGATTGAAATTGAACTGAAAAAGTATGGAGAAACAAACGAGAAGAAATTACTAAAAAAAGAAGCGACAAAGAGATTGAACACATATATGAAGTTTTGGCCGAAAATGAGCGCACTTTCACTATATAGCTCAATATTGAAAAGTAAAGAAATACTCGAAGTATTACCTGAAGAACTTGTGAAAGAAACTGAAAAGAATTGTCGTAAAAAAGAAGTGTATGTAGAAGATCTACCTGCTTTAATTTACATACATCACCGCATAACAGGTATTGAAATCGGACAGAAATTCCATCACGTCGTTATTGATGAAGCACAAGATTTCTCACCATTTCAAGTGTATGTATTAAAAGAAATTACACTAGGTAATTCTTTCACTATATTAGGTGATTTATCTCAAGCAATTTATGATTATCAAGGAATTGAAGATTGGGGTGCTTTTAAGGAAGTATTCCAAGAAACAGGTTATTATGAACTGACGAGAAGTTATCGCTCTACAAAAGAAATTATTGAATTTGCGAACGAGATTATTAAAAATGCAGAAATTCCAGTTGGGCTCGCAACACCAGTTTTTCGTAGTGGTGAAGATGTTAAAGTAATCCATACAGAAGATCAATTTAATGAGATTATGAAGACGTTAAAGCATCTACAAAATGAAGTTGTGAAAACAATTGCGGTAATAGGAAGAACAGACCATGAATGCCGCGATATATATGAGAAATTAACAAATGTAGGACTGGCTGTAAACGTCATAGAAGCAGATCAAAGTAAATATGAAGGTGGTATTTCAGTAGTACCTGTATACTTGGCGAAAGGGCTAGAATTTGATGCGGTTCTACTAATTGATGTTGATGAAGAACATTACAAAAATACAAAACACGATGCGAAGTTATTGTATGTCGGATGTACAAGATCACTCCATGATTTATGGATTTTCCATAGCGGAGAAGCATCGCCTTTAATAAAAGGATTAAAATAAATATGAAAAACAAGAGGGTTTTCTAGTAACAAAAAGAAGAACCTCTTGTTTTTCTATATAAAGACTTGGAGAGAAACTAACTATGATTACAAAGGTAATAACAAAAAGAAATTGGGAAATTGCAAAGATAAATGGAGAAATTAATGAAACTTCACTAAAAGAAGAGGGATTTATTCATTGTTCATTTTTAAAACAAGCTTTAGAAGTTGCTGAAAAACATTTTAGTCATGAAGAAGATGTTTTATTACTGACAATTGATCCATCCTTAATAAAAGCAGAAATAAAATATGAACTTGCTTCTAACGGTCAAGAATATCCGCATGTATATGGAGTAATTCATATTGAGGCAATTGTAAATGTTACCCCATTTATTAAAGAAAATGGAGAGTTTATATTACAAGAGGTACAAAATTAAGATTGTTATAAGCATTTAAATAGCCAGAAAAGCACAAATTATATAAGTTTGTGCTTTTTTATTATCTATTTTTTGTAAATACGTATTGTTTTTATCACATTAATACTGTACGATACATAGTATAAAACATATACTGTATGACATATAGTAATGAAAATGAGGTGAGTGAATGGATGCTTTATTAAATTCGTTAATTACTGAACTAAGAAGAGGTACATTAACATTAGCGGTTTTAAGCCAGTTAAGAACACCGCAGTATGGGTATTCACTTGTCCAATTATTGGAACAATCAGGGATTACAATCGATCAAAGTACGTTATATCCACTACTTCGCCGATTAGAAAAGCAGGAGCTAGTAACGAGTAGTTGGGATAAAACGGAGAGTAGACCTCGTAAGTATTACGTTTTAAGTGAATACGGATTAGAGATATTTTTGCAGCTGAAGAAAGAATGGATAAAGGATTCGAAAGAACTTTATAACTTATTAAAGGAGGAGGACAAAAATGAACTTGATTGATATGTATGTCGAGGAAGTAGCGAAGAGATTACCTGAAAAAAATCGTGAAGATATTACTCTTGAACTACGGTCAACAATCGAGGATATGTTACCTGATGATTATAATGAAGACGATGAAAAAAGAGTTCTTGAAAAATTGGGAAGTCCAGTTTCGTTGGCTAATGGATATTTGGATAGACCGATGCATTTAATTGGACCACGTTATTTTGATGTATATACGACATTATTAAAAATGATCATACCAATTGCAGCTGTTATCGCTCTCATTGCAATGGTTGCAGAAAATTTTGTTGGATATAATGGTGAGCAAGCGGTATTAAACGTTATTTTAAATGTGATAGGTAAAGGAATTGGGGAAATTATCGAAGTAGGCCTCCATGTGTTTTTCTGGTTGACACTTGTATTTGCAATTTTAGAAAGAACTGATAAAGACAAAGGTACCCAACCGTTGACGACAAGTTTAAAAAAATGGACGCCTGATGATTTAAAAAATACTTCGTATGTTCCAAAGAAAAAGTCGATCTCAAAGTTCGAAGTATTTGGCGGGTTAATGTGGACGGCAATATGGGCAACACTATATTTTTATGCAAATCATCTTGTAGGTGTATATCATGGTACAGAAAACGGACTGAAGTTTGTCGCGCCAACTTTTAATCAAGATGTGTTACTTCAGTATTGGCCAATCGTTGTAATTATAATTGTTTTTGAAATAGGTATATCTCTTTATAAGTTAGTACAGGGACAATGGACGAAAAAGTTGGCAATTGGGAATGCTTTTCTTCAAATAGCTGGAACAATAGTATTCATTGTAATTGTAGTAAATCCACATTTATTTAACGAAGGATTTATTACGTATGTGGCAAATGTGTTTACTACTTCTCCAGAGGAATTTAAAAAGTGGTTAATTGGTGGAGGTATTATCATTTACATTTTATCTGCTGTCTTAAATATATTTGATGGTTTCCGAAAAGCTCGTATTCGTATATAGGAGTGAAATTAGAGGAAAGGAAGAAAGTGATGATAAGGGAAGCAAGGAAACAAGATGTAACATACATGTTAGATATTTATAATGATGCTATATTGTATACAACGGCCGTATATACGTATAAACCTGTAACCCTTGAAAATAGAATAGACTGGTATGAACAAAAAAAGGCTGAAGGTTATCCAATTTTAGTATACGAATTAGATAATAAAGTAGTAGGGTTTGCGACATTCGGGCCATTTAGAGCTTGGCCTGCCTATAAATATTCAATTGAGCATTCTGTGTATGTTCATAAGGAATATAGAAAAAATGGGATAGGAACTTCTTTAATGAAAGCATTGATCACAGTTGCAAGAGATAGGGAATATATGATCTTAATTGCTGGAATTGATGCAGAAAATAAGAAAAGCATTGCCTTACATGAAAACTATGGATTTGTTCATGCGGGGACAATTAAGAAGGCTGGTTATAAGTTTAATAGGTGGTTAGATTTAGCTTTTTATCAATTGGAGCTTAATGGTCCTAAAAAGCCTACGGAAGAGTAAATGTTTGCATTATGCGAATTATGTATTTTAGAAAGGTAGCATGGAGAAATTTCATGCTATTTTTTTTATTGTATGTATAAATATCATTTAACAAAAAAAGGTTTTTAATATTCTATATTGAATTTTAAGAAGATGATAAAACAATATAAAAAGAAGTTTGAATATGTATATACAAAAAGGATAGTGAAGGCATGCTAGGGGTGAGAGATTGAAACGTAACTTAAAAACTTCAACAATCATTATATTGATTTTAACAATTATTGCTTTGGAAGTTGGAATTGCGATTTACGATCATAATTTGTCATTAAATACAATTTACTTTGCAGCAATCCTTATTTGTATTGTATTGCTTTTTGGCACACGTATTTCTGAAGAGAAGGAAAATATATCGAAAGAGAGACGAAGAAAAACAGCTCTTATATTTTGGCCATCTATTTTATTGTCTATCGCTTGCTTTGCCGTTATTAGTTATATAAGAACAGGTTATGTCTCTGTACCAGGGATCATTGGTTTTTCATGCTTTGTTACTTATGGTGGATTCGTGTTTATTAGTATTTTAAAAAGGAAAAGTAAAAATTAAAGGTAGCTTATTAAGTTGAAAGGAAGAAAGATATGAAACACATAGAAAATGGTACTCGCGCTGAAGGAGAATACATAAAAAATAAAGTAATTCAATATAACATGTCTATTTTAACAGATGAAGCAAAACAGCCGATGGAACAAGTGAGTTTCGTAGTGAAAGATGAGGATGGAAAAATATTTGGTGGGGTAACAGGAACGATGTATTTTTATCATCTTCATATAGATTTTTTATGGGTTGATGAAACAGTTCGTCATGATGGTTATGGTAGTCAACTGTTACATAAAATCGAAGACATTGCGAAGGACAAAGGTTGTAGATTAATATTATTAGATTCATTTAGTTTTCAAGCACCAGACTTTTATAAAAAGCATGGCTACCGAGAATACGGTGTTGTTGAAGATCATCCTAAAGGACATAGTCAACACTTTTTAGAGAAGAGGTTATAGGAAACGTATTCGTGCTCTAGAAGAAAAGTGGATATTAAAAGCATCACCAATAAGGTGATGCTTTTTTCTTTTGTTTATAGCAACTACTTAATCTGATGCAATTATGGAAACAAATAGTACGATTCGTAGAACTATGATTTTCTTTTTTATTTGAAATGAGTTACTGTCTTTGTAGAAGACACTTGTTGTATAGGTTTTTCTAACAATGCTGTTGAATTTTTTAGAGCAGAAGAGCAATAAGACGAGCTCTGAATATAATAATAAAAAAGGAGGTGTTAAGCGATGGGTTACATTGTAGATATTTCAAAATGGAACGGTAACATTAACTGGGATGTAGCCGCTCCACAACTAGATTTCGTAATCGCTAGGGTACAAGATGGATCAAATTATGTAGATCCTTTATATAAAAATTATGTCCAAGCAATGAAAAATAGAAATATTCCATTTGGTAACTATGCATTCTGCCGCTTTATTTCAATTGCTGATGCGAAGAAAGAAGCGCAAGACTTTTGGAATCGCGGTGATAAGAGTGCTACAGTTTGGGTGGCTGATGTAGAAGTGAAAACAATGGATGATATGAGAGCTGGTACACAAGCTTTTATCGACGAGTTACGCCGACTAGGTGCTAAGAAAATTGGCTTATATGTTGGGCATCATGTATATGAGCCTTTCGGTATGGCGAACGTAAAAAGTGATTTTCTATGGATTCCTAGGTATGGCGGCAATAAACCAGCATATCCTTGTGATATTTGGCAATACACTGAGACAGGTAATGTACCAGGTATCGGTAAATGTGATTTAAACCAATTGATAGGAAATAAGCCACTTTCTTGGTTTACTGAATCGTTACCAAAACAAGAAAACATACAAGCACAAGTTTCGAAACAAAATATCATTCAATCTGGAGCCTTTTCACCTCATGAAACTCCAGATGTTATGGGAGCATTAACTTCTTTAAAAATGACTGCTACCTTCATTTTACAATCGGATGGTTTAACGTATTTTGTTACTGAACCTACTAGCGATACGCAATTAAACGCTATGAAAGGCTGGCTTGATCGAAAAGGTTGGTGGTATGAAGTTAAATAATAAAAAATAATTAGTTACTATGTGTGCAAAAAAAGAGCCATCCTGTTGGAGGGCTCTTTTTTTGCTATTCAAATAGTTTATTCATTAAATTTTGGATTTCACGTCTTCTTTTATCTGTTTCGTCCTTATCAATTGTATACGTATCATCCTTGATTATAAGAACATCACCTTCTGTTGCAGTGGAAGGGAGTTTGGATTTAGGTACATCAATTGTTACGTTATTCATTTCAATAACTGCTAGTTCGCCTTCAAAGCGGTCAATAATACCTCTTTTCATAACTATCTCTCCGTTCTTACAGAAATGTTAGAACCATCACTATTAATAACTACAGTTCCGTTGGAATCAGTTCTATATACATTAACAGACATTGAATTTAACTTTGCTAAAGTTTCCTGTGTAGGATGGCCATAGCGGTTACCTGCACCTGCACTGATCACGGCAATACTTGGTTTCACTGCATCTAAAAATAGCTGAGAAGAAGATGTCTTACTTCCGTGATGACCTGGTTTTAATACATCTGATTTTAGGTTAGAACCATGTGTCGTAACCATATCTTTCTCACTTTTAGATTCAGCATCACCTGTGAATAAGAAGGATTTGCTACCGTGTGTTACTTTTAATACAGCACTCCACTCATTTAGATCGTTACCATATTCTTTAACGGGAGCTAAAAATTGTGAGTTTAAACCATTGATTGGTAAAGTAACTCCAGATTTTGCTTCTTTAATTGTTAATCCTTTGTTAGCTACTGCAGTTAGGAAGTCTTTAAACGTTTGTGTCGTATGACTTACTTTCGGGGCGTAAACGTTTTTTACATTCATAGAGTATAGGACTTCATCTAATCCGCCTACATGGTCAGCATCAGGATGCGTAGCGATCATATAATCAATAGTTTGGAATCCTAATCCTTTTAGATAATTCGCTACTACTTTACCTTTTCCGTTGTTACCAGCATCAATAAGGATAGTTTCTCCACTTGGAGATTTAATAAAAGTAGCATCACCTTGTCCGACATCAATATAATGAACCTCTAAGTTACCTTTAGGCTTAGGAAGAGCTGGACGGAAGTTTGGTTCTAATACACGAGCCAAAAATGCAGCGAATTGCTCACGAGTTACTTTTACACCTGGACCAAATGTACCATCAGGCAATCCAGTAGTGATATTATTTTGAGCTAAAATTTTGACATAATTGTAACCCCAATGATTAGATGGAACATCAGGGAAATTGACGTCTGCTCCTGTAGGCTTTAAATTAAAAGTTTTAACAAGAACTACTGCCATTTCTGCACGAGTTAATGAGCGGTCAGGAAAATAGTTTGTTTCACGTTGTACAATGTTATTATGTGCTAACTTATGTACAGAATCATAGTAATAGATACCTTTGGCTACATCGGAAAAAATATGATTATAGCTAGATGGTTTTTCTAATTTTAATGATAAATCTAGCATTAAGGCCATTTGTCCACGAGTTACATCTTCACTTGGTTTAAAAGTACCTTCTGGCGTACCTTTAATGATACCTTTATCCGATAAATAGTTAATTTCTTTAATTGCCCAATGATTAGATTGGACATCTGGGAAAGATTTAGCACTTGTAAGATTAGGGATGAATAACGATAAGATTATGACAAATGCTGTTAGTAATAAACTAAACTTTTTCAAAAGATCGCCTCACTTTATGTATTTTTTTACCTAATTAACTTTACCATTTTTTGCAAGGAATTCAAGTTTTAATAGTTAAATATTATTATAGAAATACTTTTGGTGTTATATTCATTGATTTTCTCTTATTCTGTATATTCGATATAGTTAATATGAAAGAATGAGAGTAACGATTGCAATTGTAAAATCGATATTATAAATTTATTTTATGAAGTTTTTTTGTAACAGGTTGGATTCTATAGTTTTATATTGAAAGAAGTAAAGTAAGACAAATTATATATAATGAGCAATTTGATGGGAGAAGGAAAATGCACACGTATAAATTGCAACATGAACAACCAATTTGCGTAGAAAAAATAAAAAAACTTTATGACTCTGTCGGTTGGTGGCCAGAAAGAAAAGAAATCGATATTCAAAAAATGTTAAAGTATAGTATAGCGATTGGGGTATGGGAAGAAAATGAATTAATCGGATTTGCTAGAGTTGTTTCTGATGGTGTCTTTCGAGCGTACATAGAAGATGTTGTCGTACATGAGAATGTAAGAAATAAAGGTATTGGAGAGAAGATGCTTACAATATTACTTCAAGAAATATCTCATGTTCATATTGTTAGTCTATTTTGCGGAGAGAAATTATTAAAGTTTTACGGTGAACAGCAATTTCAAGCGACAAAGCAAATTGTAATGCATCGTAATCAAATCGTGAAAGAATAAGAGGTGCCAATAAGAATGAATGCAATTAGAACATATTGTTTATCGAAAAGAAAAGCGACAGAAGATTCACCAGATGGTTGGAATGCAACATGTATGAGGCTTAATAATAAAATATTTGCGATTGTAAACCATGAAGAAGGAGAAAAAGCAGCGATTACATTAAAATGTGACCCAGAACTTGCACTAAGGTTAAGAGAAGACTTCCCAGAAACCATAATTCCTGGTTATCATATGAATAAAAAACATTGGAATACAGTGTATATACATAAAGGTGTAGAGCAAGAGCAAATTAATAAGATGATCGATTGGTCATATGATTTAGTTCTACAATCATTTTCAAAGAAAAAGCAGCAAGAGTTATTAGATTAGTATGTATAAGGGGTGGATGTATTGAAAGACACGATCAAAGGTACATATGATAAATTAGCGAGTACATATAAAGAAAATTTAGATGTGGCAAATCCATATAACAGTTATTACGAAAGACCAACGATGATGGAGATGATTCCAAAGAATTTAGAAGGGAAGAGTATACTAGATGCTGGATGTGCAGCTGGATGGTATACTTCTCAATTTATAGAAAGAGGAGCAAACGTTACTGCAATTGACGTAAGTTCTGAAATGGTAAAAGCTGCAAAGGAAAGTATGGGTAATAAAGCAACGTTTTTTTGTCATGACCTGCAAGAAGTATTACCATTTGAAGATAATACATTTGATGTTATTGTAAGTTCGTTAACACTTCATTACTTAGAAAATTGGGATAATGTATTTCAGGAGTTTCATCGAGTATTGAAGCCTGGTGGAGAATTTATATACTCCATTCATCATCCTTTTATGTATTTTACAAAGTTTACCAGTGAAAATTATTTTGAAAAACAATTATTAGTAGATACAAATCCAACATTGCAAGTTGTAGAAGAATTAGTTTCACGTGGGGAAGAGGTAATTTATTTTTCAATAGAATCTTTTAGAGAGCGCATTGAAAAGGCAGGTGCTACTGTACGAACAATTGACGAGCAAAAGTTTATAAAAGCTTTTCTTTCCGGTGGTCGAAATTATTTATTAGAAAGAATTAACGGCCTTTTGCATACAGTGGATGTTGTGATACCTAATGTTCTAGAGCAAATTGAAGGGGAACATTTTGATTATATTATTCACGATTCGATGTTTGGCTGTGGCCATATAATTGCTCAAATTCTAAAGCTTCCAGCAATAAATTCTTGTACATCTTTTGCACAGGATGAAAAAGCATTTGAACAAATGTTAGCCCACTTGTCTAAAAATATCCCAGTGGAAGATCAAGATAGGATACGTAATGATTTTGAAAGCTTAACTAAGGGAATTGCGGAAAAATACGGTGTTAAAATAAACTCGCCGTATGAAGTTTTCTGTAATCCAGCTCCACTTACTATTGTGTATACAATAAAGGAGTTCCAACCTTTTGGAGATATGTTTGATGAAACATTTACATTTGTAGGATCATCTATCTCTACACAAGTAAAAAATGAAGAGTTAGATTTTCCTGTAATTGAAGAAAAAAGCTTGATTTACATTTCGTTAGGTACTGTTTTTAATGAAGCGCTTGATTTTTATAAATTATGTTTGAAGGCGTTCAAGAATAGTAATCATACTATTGTGATGTCTATTGGTAATAAAACGAAAATAAGTGATTTAGGTGAAATTCCTAAAAACTTCATTGTGAAAAATTATGTACCACAAACAAAACTACTTACATATACAAAGTTATTTATTACACACGGCGGGATGAACAGTACACATGAAGGACTATATAACGGGATTCCGCTTATTGTAATTCCGCAAAGTGCAGATCAGCCAGTTATCGCAAAGCAAGTGGAGAATCTTGGAGCTGGGGTCAAGTTGTCAATGAATGAACTAACTGAAGAACAACTACGTGAAAGTGTAGAACTCATATTAAATAATCCTTCATTTAAAGAAGCTGCTTTGAATTTGAAGGAGTCTTTCCGAAAATCCGGTGGGTATAAACAAGCTGTTGATGAAATTTCTACATTTGTAGGTCAGTAATAAATAGAAAATTATACATGAGAAGAGTGTCTATATGAAATGATATAGACACTCTTCTTTTATATGAAGCGGAGAATTCGTTGTTTTGAAATGTTAAATATTCTGTTTTTAAAATTCGGACCATAGTTTTACGTGTTACTAATGCTTTCATCATTTCTGCACAACTTCTGCACATACTTTGATGATTTCTATGTCATGATATATTCATCAAGTGAAATATTTCACAAGAAATGAAATATATTTTCACTGCGGTGTATGCATAATGAACACATACATCGATACAAGATTGTCTCTTGTTATTCTTTTACATCGAAGCCCACATTACACTACAAAGTATAACAAGAAGGGGACAGGAACATGAATAATCGATTATTAAAACAACTACAAAACATGAAAATGAACAAAAAAAGTCTAGGAGCTGTTGCATTAACAGCCGGAATTATTGGCTCGACACTTATTCCTCAAAATGCATACGCGCACGGTTTTGTTGAAAATCCTGGCAGCCGATCTGCTTTATGTAGTCCAACTTATGGCGCACTAAATGTAAATTGCGGAAGTGTTATGTATGAACCGCAAAGCTTAGAAGCACCAAAAGGATTCCCGCAAGGTGGCCCAGTTGATGGACAAATCGCTTCTGCAGGCGGAAAATTTGGCGGTATTTTAGATCAGCAAACTGAAAATCGTTGGTTTAAAAATACAATCACAGGCGGAGAAAATAGTTTTACTTGGAAATATACAGCGCCTCACTTAACGAGTAAATGGCATTACTATATTACCAAAAAAGGATGGAACCCAAATAAATCACTTACAAGAGCAGATTTTGAACCAATTGGAACTGTCCAACATGATGGTTCTGCAGCCTCAAATCATTTAACTCACAAAGTTAATGTACCTACTGATAGAAGTGGATACCATGTGATTTTAGCAGTATGGGATGTAGCTGATACAGCAAATGCATTCTATAATGTTATTGATGTTAATCTTATCAATGATGTGAAACCAGATATAGAAGCTCCAAGTAGTCCAAATGGAATTCAGGCACAAAAAGTAACAGCGAATAGTATAGAACTAACATGGAACTCTTCTACGGATAATGTAGGGGTAAAAGGGTATCAAATCTTCCGTAACGGAGAGATGATTGACACAGTACCAGGCACTCATTTTATTGATAAAAAATTACAAGCGAGTACAGAGTATTCTTATATTGTAAAAGCGATCGACGCAGCTGGGAATGTATCGAAAGAAAGCCAATCGCTTACAGTAAAAACAACTGTCGAGACTCCTGATACAGAAGCACCAACACAACCAAAGGGATTACATAGTATGGGAACGACAGCGTCAAGTGTGGATCTAATGTGGAGTCCTTCTGACGATAATATTGGTGTAGACCATTATGATATTTATAGAGAAACAGAAGGATCAATGAAAAAGATTGCAACATCCAATGCGACTTCTTATATGGATAAAAATTTACTTCCTAATACTACTTATAAATATGTAGTGAAAGCTGTTGATGTAGCTGGAAATGAATCCGTACAGAGTGATATATTCGTAATTACCACAAAAACTGAAAGCGCTTCATATGAAGAGTGGGATGCAAAGAAAGCATATGAAAAGGGAGATAGAGTTCTACACGAAGGAAAAGTATATGAAGCAGTCCAGAGTTATCAAGGAAATGGGGATCCAAACTGGATTTATGCCTTATCATTATGGAAAACAGTGTAAGCTTTACCTAGATATGAACTAAGAGATGATGGGCTTTGATGCAAAAGGAAATATTGAGAATTTACTTTTCTATTAATAAATAAGGGTAGTATATGAATTCATATATTACCCTTTTTATTATGATAATACTTTCGTCATAAGAACGTGTGGAATGCCATCTTCCATAAATACATCTGAAGAAGTTTGATAACCTAGTTTTGTATAAAATCCTTCAGCTTGTGTTTGACCGTGTAGTTTTACTTTTGTTGCTTCTTTGTCACGAGCAATTTCTTCTAACGCCTTGATTATTACTTTTCCTAATCCGTATTTACGATAGTCTTTTAAAATACAAATGCGTTCTAATTTTCCGGCACCATCAACAAATCGTATACGACCTGTACCTACAGGAAGCTCGTTATAATAAACTAAAATATGTTTACATTCCTCACCGATTTCATCGAATGTATCGAATTCATCTTCAAGAGGGACATTTTGTTCTTTTACAAATACTTCTTTTCGAATATGAAAGGCAGTTTCTAAATCTGTAAGTTCTGTTATGAGTTTGGAGTGCAAATTATTCAGCCCTTTCTAGTGTGATGTGCTTTTGTTTTCATAGTATATCATAATACCACGCTATAAAGAAAAAATATAAAAAGCTGACAGTAAGAGTCAGCCTTCATTATAATTCCTTTATTCCATTTTTTGTTCCAATAATCGCCTTACTAGTCATATTAACAAACAATCCTGTTTCAACTACGCCTGTAATCATTTTTAATTGCGTGTGTATGTTGGAAGGATTCGTTATGTTATGAGGGAATACACAATCAATAATCATGTTATTGTTATCGGTAATAAACGCTTCATTGTTTTTTAGACGTAATGTTGTTTGACAACCTAAAGCTTGAATTTTGCTTTCCGTTTGTTTCCATGAAAAAGGTGTAATTTCAATTGGTAATGGGAAAGTGCCTAAATGCGTTACGAGTTTTGATTCATCAGCAATGATAATTAGTTCTTTAGAGGAGGAGGCAACGATTTTTTCACGAAGTAATGCGCCACCACCACCTTTTATAAGTTGTAAATTTGAATCAATTTCATCTGCACCATCGATTGTAAGATCGAGTATATTCATTTTATTTAAGGAGATTAATGGAATAGATAGTTGTTTAGCTAAATTTTCCGTTTCTTTTGACGTTGGTACAGCTTGAAATGATAATCCTTCTTTAACACGCTCACCTAATTTTTGTATCGTCCAATATACAGTAGAACCTGTACCAAGTCCAACTTTCATCCCATCTTTTACAAAGCTAGCAGCATATTCACCAGCGAGCTGTTTTAAATTTAGCATATTATTCTGCTGGACGCGGGCCTGCATCAAGACCAGAATTTTCTACTGTAAGTATAGGGCGAACGACAATATCTTTATGTACGTGCATTTGGCATGATAAACGTAAGTGATCTTCAATTCCCTTTTCCGTAATCGCATTTTTTTCATTAGAATTCGCTTCACAAAACTCACCTGCAATAATTTCTACTCTACAAGTTGTGCAGCGGGCTTTCCCACCGCAGCGATGAAGAATGTGTACCCCGTTATCTTCAATCGCTAATACTAACTTTGTGCCTTCTTTTACATCAAAAGTTCCCGCACCTTCAATTGTTAATTTTGGCAAATTTGTTCCTCCTCACGTAATATTGTACATAACATATTTATGACCGCGAATTATTAAACATAAACATAATTTTTTTATATGCCCCGTAACTTTTTTATTTGTTGAATCGTTAATTAAGTAAGCGCTGAAAAGGAGTGGTTATTTTGTGCACAAAAGTAACTCATATTTTTAAAAATCATATCGATATGAATCATTCAAATATAAATTTTTTAATTGAGCAATACGGAGAATTGAAAAGGTACTGTACATTTTTAACAAAAAACAAATGGGACGGCGAAGACCTTGCCCAAGAAACAGTTTGTAAAGTTCTTCAAAAATATAGTAATAAAGATATTTGTATGACACTTGTATATAAAATAGCTAGAAATCGCTGGATAGATCAGATGAAATCAAAATCAGTTCATGAAAAAATAAAGGGACAAATTACTTTTGAAGAACCACAAGAGAACATTGCAGATTTGCATGAAATGGTAGGGAAAGTATTAGCGTCACTCAATGTGCAACAGTCCACAATTTTATTATTAAAGGATGTTTTTCAATATAGTATCGCTGATATTGCTAAAGTATGTTCCGTAACAGAAGGTGCAGTAAAAGCTTCTTTATTTCGGAGTAGAAATAGGCTGAAAACTGTAAGTGAAGAAGGGATTGAGATTGTAGAATTCACAGATGATATTGAAGTTGTAGTAACGTCTATTCGTGAGGAAAAACCGGAATTGTTAACAAAGCTTCTTCCGACAATAGATTTTACTAAGTTACCATCTAAACAGCCAGTCTTATTATTTAATGCAAAAAAACCTTCTTCCTACAGTTGTATGCTTTGCGCGGCATAACAATTATTGGAGGGATTCAAAATGAATGCAATTCCATATGTAGTAGAACAAACGAAATTAGGAGAACGTTCTTATGATATATATTCAAGGTTATTAAAAGACCGCATTATTATTATCGGTTCAGAAATAAATGACCAAGTAGCAAGTAGTGTCGTAGCTCAATTATTATTTTTAGAAGCGGAAGATGCCGAGAAAGATATATTTTTATACATTAACAGCCCAGGCGGCTCAACGACAGCAGGTTTTGCCATATTAGATACGATGAATCTCATTAAACCAGATGTACAAACGCTATGCATGGGATTTGCAGCATCATTTGGTGCATTGTTATTATTATCAGGTGCAAAAGGAAAACGGTTTGCACTCCCTAATAGTGAAATTATGATTCATCAGCCACTTGGTGGTGCGCAAGGTCAGGCAACAGAAATTGAAATAACAGCGAAAAGAATACTAAAGTTAAAGCGTGATATTAATAAAATGATTGCAGAAAAAACAGGGCAATCAATTGAAAGAGTAGCACATGATACAGAAAGAGATTATTTTATGACTGCAGAAGAAGCGAAAGAATATGGGATTGTAGATGATGTTGTTACGAAAAAATAAGATAAAACAGGCTAGAGGATATGCTAACCCTCTAGCCTGTTTTGTTAATCTTTTACCCATTCATCAACTAGCGCTTGATTCTTTTCAATCCATTTTCGCGCCGCTTCTTCAGGGTCTTTCGTTTTATTTAACATGACCATTAATGTACCAAGCTGTTCATCGTTCATTTTCCATTTGTCAAAGTATTTTATGATATCCGGATGATCTTTTTCGAAACCTTTACGAACAGAGTAATAAATGTCATCTTTTTCACCATATACTTTCTTAGGGTCTTTTAAATATTTTAAGTCAAATTCCGAAAAGCCCCAATGCGGATTCCAAAGCGTAACAGCGATTGGTTTCTTTTTCGTATATGCTTTCTTTAGTTCACTCATCATCGCAGCTTCAGAAGATTGGACAAGTTTTAATTTAATATCATATTCCTTCATTGCTTTGTTCGTTAAATTCATAAGACTACTACCGGGTTCGATGCCGACAATTTTGTTATCTAGCTCATCTTTATGTGCATTTAAATCCTCAATACTATTAATGTTTTTCATATAAGAAGGGACGACGAGGCCAAGTCCAGTACCTTCATACCATTTGGATTTTAAGACTATATCATCTTTATAACGAGCATTTAACGGTTTATCCGTAACGGGTAGCCACACTTCTAAATTAGCATCAACATCACCGCGAGCAACGCCAGTCCAAATTGCCGCTTTTTCTAAATACATGAGTTCAACTTTGTAACCTTTTTGTTCTAATAAAACTTTCCACATGTTTGCCGTTGCAATGTTTTCTTTCCAACTTGTTACACCAAGTTTAATTTTTCCTTTCGAATTTGCATTTGTTGCATTACATGAAGAGAAAATCATAGTAATAAATAATGCAAGGCATATAAGCCATATTTTCTTTCTCATTGAAACCCTCCTAAGAAACGTTTGCCTTTTTAAATAAATGTATAAGTAAGCATTCTTATTATGAACGGAAACGAGAATTTTAAAGAAATCTTATGAATGTCATTTTTATGTAATATTTCTTTGCAAAATCGCAACACTATGTGAATAGATGGGTAGAAAAGGAGTAGTGACATGGATAATACAAAGGTGCGTGTTGAAAACGTAACAAAAGTATTTGGGAAACACCCGCAAAAAGCGCTTACTTTATTAAAAGAAGGAAAAAGCAAATCGGAAATTTTGAAAGAGACAGGAATGAACGTTGGTGTAAAAAAGGCAACGTTTGAAGTATATACGGGAGAAATTTTTGTAATTATGGGGTTGTCTGGTAGCGGGAAATCTACGTTAGTTCGAATGTTAAACCAATTAATTAGACCAACAGCGGGGCATATATACATAGATGGTGAAGATATCGCAACGATGGGGAAAGAAGAGTTGCGAAGAGTAAGAAGAACGAAGATGAGCATGGTATTTCAAAAGTTCGCTTTATTTCCGCATCGTACAGTGATACAAAATGTTGCGTACGGGTTAGAAATTCAAGGAGTTCCAGTAGAGGAACGAGAGCATAAAGCATTAGAATCGCTACAGCTAGTAGGACTCGATCATCATAAAGATAATTATCCAAGTCAACTTAGTGGCGGTATGCAGCAGCGCGTTGGAATCGCAAGGGCATTAACAAATAATCCAGATGTATTGTTAATGGATGAGTCATTTAGTGCATTAGATCCACTTATTCGAAAAGAAATGCAAGATGAATTGTTAGAACTGCAAGATAAAATGGAGAAGACAATTATATTTATTACGCATGATTTAGATGAAGCGCTTCGAATTGGAGATCGGATTGCATTAATGAAAGATGGAGAGATTGTTCAAATTGGAACACCGGAAGAAATTATGATGAGTCCTGCCAATGAATTTGTCGAGAAGTTCGTGGCGGACGTGAATTTAGGAAAAGTCATTACGGCGGAATCTATTTTAAAACGACCAGAGACATTATTGATTGATCGTGGACCACGTGTAGCACTTCAAATTATGAGGAACGCTGGTGTATCAACTGTATATGTTGTTAACAAAAAATATGAATTTTTAGGTATATTAACTGCGGACGATGCGAGTAAAGCCGTTCAAAAACAGTGGCCAATTGCTGATTTATTACTGAACGATATCCCGCATGTGTATGTAGATACTTTACTTGAGGAAACATATGCAAAAATGGCGGAGATGAAATATCCGTTACCCGTAATTGATGAGAAGAAAAGACTAAGAGGAATTATTAAACGTGAAAGTGTCATTCAAGCTCTTGCAGGTAATATTGAGGAAGAGGTGAAAGACGATGAGTAGTATACCACGTATTCCATTAGGGGAATGGGTTGATTCATTTGTTGCCAGTTTATACGAGCACTTTGAAGGCTTATTCCGAGGGTTCTCTTATATTATCGGCGGATTCGTTGATTTACTCACTAATTTTTTAACAATAATACCAGCTA
Organism: Bacillus cereus group sp. TH152-1LC; assembly: GCF_027710505.1. Lineage (NCBI taxonomy): Bacteria > Bacillati > Bacillota > Bacilli > Caryophanales > Bacillaceae > Bacillus > Bacillus cereus group sp. TH152-1LC. Next base: position 153,128 of record NZ_JAQFNK010000007.1, read on the forward strand.
TATTGATGATTATTATCCTTTGTTTCCTCATTTGGTACACAACGAGAAAAGTATCTTTAGTTATTTTTACACTCATCGGATTATTATTTATTTTGAATATTAACTACTGGGCACAAACGATGCAAACATTAGCGCTCGTACTCACATCTGTTATTATTTCAATCATTGTCGGGATTCCAATTGGTATTTTAGCATCTCAAAATGAACGTTTTTCAAAATTTTTAAAACCGACATTAGATTTTATGCAAACAATGCCGGCGTTCGTATATCTTATTCCTGCGATTACATTTTTCGGAGTAGGTGTAGTGCCTGGGATTATTGCATCCGTAATCTTTGCAATGCCGCCGACAATTCGATTTACTGACTTAGGAATTAGACAAGTTCCAGAAGATTTAATAGAAGCAGCGAATGCGTTTGGCTCTACCGCATCACAAAAATTGTTTAAAGTACAATTACCACTCGCAACTGGAACGATCATGGCAGGTGTGAATCAAAGCATTATGCTTTCTTTATCTATGGTAGTAACAGCATCTCTTGTAGGAGCACCAGGTCTTGGGGTTGATGTATACCGCTCTGTAACACAAGTAAATATCGGTATGGGATTTGAAGCTGGACTAGCTATTGTTGTCATTGCAATTATATTAGACCGCATTACACAAGGATTTCATCAAAAAAGAAGATAAACAAAAAACACACTTTATTATACAAAGTGTGTTTTTTGTTTGAAAAGATTACATACGAACGATAACAGAACCGCCAGCCGGTGCACAAACTTGGTTTTGTTGCTGTTCCATTGATTTAATTAAATGATTATTTTCTTCGATTAATGAGATTAATTTCGCTAATTGGCTTTCAAGACTTGCGATACGCTGCATCATATATTGCGAATCATGATGCAATGTATTCCTTACGGGATGGGGGGAATACACATATTGTTGATTTAAATTTGGATTCCAATGAGGATGCATGTAAATCGTTCCTCCTTCAATAAATTACGAAGCTTTCTTATAGTAAATGCCTATGTATAATTAATGGTTACTTGAAATTTTTTGTTATAAAAGGAGTATGTACAAAAAATAGGAAATATTATATGTGAAGTTAAAATGAATTTTTTGGGAATATTCAATTGAGATAGTTAATATATTAATACATTAAAGTAAATGTATGTTGTTTAGGGAGAAACGATGGGAGGCGATGCAATTTTGACTAAAAATAAAAAAAGAAATGATGCCTTGGCGATAGGTGTTGCTATAGGGGTTGTAATTGGTGTGTTTCAAGGGGGCTTTACTAGTAATTTAGTAATTGGAATTGTGATAGGGATCGTAATTGGCTTTGCATTTTTGAAGAAATAATGAGTTTGTAAATTTATTTAAAAAACCTTTTCGTTAAAAGAATGAATTTTCGGAATACAAATCCTATTTTTCCTTTTTTTATGATATTATAAATAAAAAGGCTGGTGATGGATATGTCAACAAACAATCAAGTAGAGCAAAACTGCTTTATTTGCGAAAAACATATAGGAAACGTTACAGTTCCAGGTGGAGCTATTTTCGAAGATGAACTCGTTTACGTTGGACATGTCCACTGGGATAGGGAAGAAACATACCTTGGTTATGTAATGATAGATATAAAAAGACATGTACCTGGCCTTGCCGAACTAACAGATGAAGAAGCGAAAGCGTTCGGACTTATAACAAGTAGAGTAAGTAAAGCGCTAAAAGAAAGTGAAGGTGCAGAACATATTTACACTTTTGTTTCAGGGAATGGTGTACCACATATGCATATGCACATCATACCGCGTTATCCAAATACACCCAAAGAGTTTTGGTCACCAACGGAAGTAGCGAAATGGACTGGTGCGCCATATGGTGACGCAGAGAAAATCAAAAAACTATGCGAAAGAATACGAAAGTATATGGTGAGTGAAAATGCATACAAGAAATAATAGACAATATTCATGGATTGGAAATAAGAAGATGTGTTTAGACGAAGTTTCAGTAAAACAATATGGTGATATCGTACTCGGTACATATGGCGGGAATATAAATGCCGGAGCAAAAAAGAACGGAGATGGCGCGTTAGTTTGGTCAAATGGTGATTGGGAATTTGCAGCTATTTTAGATGGACATAATAGCGCGGAAAGTGTTGATTTAGTAGTAAATACAATCCAAAAAGAATTTGAAAATATAAAAGTAATGATGAATGAATCGATTGATACAGTATTTCGATCTGTTGAAAATCATATACTTACAATTTTTCAGTCCTCTTCATTTAAAGAAAAGTGCCAAAAAATTAAAGGTGAAACAGCTTGCTTAATATGTGTAAGAAAAGAAAATTATATATGGTGGTTATCTATTGGCGATTGCCTCATTTATGTATTTCATGAAGAATTACATAAGTTAGGACAATATGCATTAAATCAGCGTCATTTTTATGAATGGATTGGAAATGTAAACACATTTCATTTACCAGTTCCTTGCTATTCAACAGGAATTCGTGAATTACGTACTGGAAAGAATCGAATTGTAATGGTTACAGATGGAGTATTAGAATGCGGCAAACGTCATTATGAAACACCATTGAATCTATATAATGATATGAATAGAAATAATATAGAACTTGACGAAAGTGTTCATTATGTATTAGAACATGTTCATCATCAATTCGGACGAGATAGTGCGACAATTATTAGTTGGGACGTTGAAAACAAAGAGAATGCTACATATCCAAGTGATCAGCCGGATAAAAGGTGAAGGAGGAGACATCACTGTTTTTAGTTAAAGTAATTCTATTAGTATTATGGATCATATTTGTAGTTATTTTGGAAAAAGTAGTGAGAAAAAAATTAAATATACCGAAACAAACTGACTGGAATAGTAAATATGTAAACAACTCTCATAAATGGGGTACTAGGGTTCTTATCATTTCTTATATAATTGTTACAATGATATGTGCCACTTTAAATCCCATTTATATTAGTAATTTACCCATATTATTTTTAATAACTTTATACTGCTTTCAATCATATATGGAGTGGAAATATGATAAAGAATCGAGGGAATATGTCATTTCTTTAGGAACAGTTCCATTATTAATAATTACAGGAATTATGTTTAATTTCTTCTTTTATAGCTATTGGATTTAATCATATGTGGAATGAATGGAGAGGCAAAATGAAAAATCCTAAATTACGTGCTGAAGTAATGATTGTAAATGAAGATCGTTCTAAAGTACTTGTACAATGTGATTTAAGCGAAACATTTTATCGTTTTCCAGGCGGCTCTATTCAATTTGGTGAAACAGCAACAGAAGCAATAATGCGAGAATTAATGGAAGAATACGATTTGAAGCTCGATGTTCAAGAGTTAGCCGTTGTAAATGAGCATATTTTTGAGTGGAAAAACGAAAAAGGACATCACTGTACATTGCTACATTGGGGAACTGTTCAAGAGAGAATTACAAATGAAATAAGACATAAAGATATTATATTAATCTGGAAAAGTCTAGACGAATTAAAGGAGAAACGAACGTATCCTGAAGGGATTGTAAGTTATTTAGAGGAGAATAACCGAAATATAGTCCACTTTATTTCTAAAAATAAAATAAAGTAATAGGAGGGGGAACAACAATGAGTACCTCTACAATTTTGATGCTTATTATTGGACTGGGTATTGGTGGATATTTCTTAGAACAGTTTTTAAGAAGAAAATTGAATATGGAGATAAGGGGCTTCTTTGGATATAAGCATGTGAATAGTTTACATGTAAAATTAGAAATAGGGCTTATTATTATTTATATAATAGGTAGTTGTTATTATATGTTTAAATTTGAAAACTCTAAAATGGCTTATGTCATGTTCACTTATTTAGGGATATCATGTACTTTAAGAGCATGGATGGAATGGAAGTATGATAGAGAATCAAAAGAATATATACTTTCGATAACGGGAATGGTTGCATTTATATTGATGATCTCAATACTAGTTTATTTCGTTCCACCTGCTGCATAATAAGGTGATTATTGATGGTACAAATAGTGAAATAACTAATAAATAAGAAACCATTTACTACTAAATGGTTTCTTATTTAAATTCATCATTTAGCCCACTTTAATGGGCAGTAAGACCCCCACCTCAAAATTCAGCGAAAGCAAAGAAGTTAGGTGGGGGATCAACTGCCCCTAAAAGTCCGATTGGTGAGGGCTGATAACCAGTGGGGGATGAAGAAAACCCCCACTGGTTAAAGTTTCACTTTATTTTGGCTAATATGGATGTAACGAAATTTGTTTTATCCTCTGCATATCGATGTTTATCATTAGGATTAGCTTGTGAAAGTAGAATCTTTAACTGTTCATACTGTATACGAGAAGTTTTATTTTCTATTAAGTAATCTCTGAATTGTAATTGTTCTATTAAATATGTATTTCCTTGTTCATACATATGAATTTGAGGAGTTCTTGGCTCTCCTTTATTAAAGTAGTATCGTTCAGGTAGTACATCTTTTCTGTATTTATAGTTTAGTAATTCTAATTTTTTAATACATGTTAAACCGTCCTTATAATCTTTTAGTTCGATTGCTATATCAATAATTGGCTTTGCACTTAGATGTGGAATAGAGGTACTACCAATATGGTGTATTGCTAAAATATGTTTGCTAATTTGTTCTTCAATGAGTCGTTTCTCTTTCATAAACTCAATTTGCCATTCTTCAGTCCATGGAACTAAAAACACTTTTCCAAACGGTAAACCTAACATTTGATGCGCACCTCTTTCAAAAAGTTAATTACATTTTTTTGAAGCTTCTCAAAACAAGGTATTCCCACAATCGCCATGGAAGAATCTTCTTCGCAAAGATCATAAATTTTACACCTTTGCCAATCGGATATCGTAAATTCGCACGCTTAGATTCAGCAATTTCTACAATTTTATTAGCAACATCTATCGGATTTCCAAACGTATCACTGCCGCTATTAATATGTTTTTGTATTTTATCCATATATTCTTTGTAAGGAGAAGATGTATCAGATTGGTTTGTAGCTAGTTGTTTACCTACTTCCCAAATATTTGTGTTATAAGAACCTGGTTCTATTAAAGCAACATCTATTCCGAACGGTTGTACTTCTAAACGAAGGGATTCACTCCATCCTTCTAATGCATATTTTGAAGAAACATAAGGGGATAGACCAGGGAATCCAACTTGACCACTAATGCTGCTTATATTAATGATTTTCCCACTTTTTTGTTCTCTCATATAAGGTAAAACAAGCTGAGTGATTGAAATAGCTCCAAAAAGGTTCGTTTCAAATTGTTTACGGTATTCCTCTACTGGAATTTCTTCTACAAAGCCCCCATTTGCGTATCCTGCATTATTAATGAGAAGGTCTACTCTGCTTATTTCTTGTAAAAACAATTGAAAGTTATGTATAGAGTTTTGATCGGTTACATCTAATTGCTGAATTTTTATGTTTTGTTGTAAGTTGAGTTTAGTAGCTTGAGATATTAAATCTTTTTGTTTATTAATGTTTCGCATTGTGGCGATAACTAAATAGTCTTTTTTCGCAAGCTCAAGTGTTGTTAAAAGTCCGAATCCACTTGAAGCCCCAGTAATAACAGCGATTTTTTTATTCATTTTTTGCTCGCTTTCTTTTTCTTTTATCATAACGAATTGTATAGCGAATAGCTATTTATTGTATAAAGACATTTGTTATAATTGAAAAATATTATCAATTAATTAATGGTTTATTTATAAAAGGAGTGTGGATTTCATGAGGACTAACGGTTTTCATGATATTTTTCATAAATATTTTCATGAATTACAAATGGAAGATGAGAGACATATGTATTTACCAAATATATTAGGTAAAGGAGAAGTACGAAGGTGGACGTCGTTTTCTGGAATGGAAATTGTGTTATCAAACTTTCAATTCCATAATAATCACCATATTCAGTTTGCATCGGATGCAGCAATGGTGGAACTTAATTTTTGTTTGCAAGGTTTTGCGGAGGTACAAGTAGGTCATTCTTCGTATGAATTAAAGACTGGAAATAGCTATTTATATTTTATTAATGATTTTGAAGTGTTATTTGAATATGAAAAAGAGAAGCCTCTTTATTCATTAGCTATTGGAATCCCTGTACCATTATTTAATCATTTTATGTTGGATTATGCTGATGAAGGAATGCTTAATTTTCACGCTATATTAGGTAATAACCCATTTAAAAAGTTGCAAAGTCCAATTGACTCTCTATCAGCTAATATTATTTCAAAAATGATAGATTTTCCACATCAAGATCGTATATATCAACTAGAAATGGAAAGTAAAGTGCTTGAATTACTCTCCATCCATTTTGGTAAGTTTTTGTTAAAGAATCGTAATGAAATAAAAAGAAGAGTTTTATCAAAAAGTGATATAAATAAAATAAAACGTGCTGAAGAAATATTAATGCAGCGGATGGAATTACCACCATCATTATTAGAACTAGCTAAGTTAGTAGGGTTAAATGATTATAAATTAAAACTGGGATTTAAAGAGTTATTTGGTACATCTGCATTTGCATATTTAAGAGAACAGCGAATGGAACGGGCAATGTTTTTATTACGTTCTGGAACTAGTAATGTAACTGAAACGGCAATCACTGTTGGGTACAAAAATATAAGTCATTTTTCAGAGTCATTTAAAAAGAAATATGGAATAAAACCTTCTGAAATTTTACGTATATATTAAAAATCCGCTATACCGTAAACTCCTCCGTTATTTGGTAGTTGTATTTTGTAGTGGTCAGTATAATTACAATCAACATCCAATTGTAAATAACTATTTATGGAGGAATTTAAATGAATGAACGGAATGAACATCACTTTTGGGTATTTGTATTAATAGGAATGTTCCTTATTATAACAACAACCGGTTTTGCACGTATGGCATATGGAATTATATTGCCATTTATGCAAGAGGGGCTTCACTTATCTACAGCTCAATCAGGTATGTTAGGAACTATACTTTTTTTAGGCTATTTATTAACTGTAGGAACATCTGGAATATTTACTATCCGTTTTGGCGCAAAATTAGTTTTATTAATAGGAAGTTGGCTTGTTGTTGTAAGCTTATTGGGATTAGCCCTTTGTTTATTCACTTTGGCTAGTCGCTATTTGTATGCTATGTGCTGGAGCTGGTAGTGCTTTAGTTTATACACCACTCATGTCAATAACGGTAGGATGGTTTCCGGACAAAAGAGGAACTGTTATGGGGCTGTTATTAAGCGGTGCTGGAATAGGTATGTTATTTAGTGGGATAATTGTTCCTTATGTAGTACGTACATTTCCTGAGTACAGTTGGCGTGGTGTATGGTTTTTGTTTTGGGTTATTACATGTATCGTAGTATGTATCGCTTCAATTATTTTGAAAAATCCTGATGTAACCGAAGATGAGGAAAAAGGGAATCATAAATCGTTTTTATGGAAAACAAAAGAACTATATGTTATTGCATGGATGTATTTTATTGTGGGAATTGTTTACTTAATTCCGAATTTATATCAAACTAGTTTTATGATTGATAGTGGTATTTCGGCAGCAATGTCAGGAACCATTTATGCAATTGCCGGTATGTTTTCAATAGTAGGAGCTCCTATCTGGGGATTGATTTCAGATAAGTTTGGCATAAAGAAAACGTTATGTATTGCACTTTTATTAGCAGTAATAGGTGATGTGATGCCAATCCTTTTTGACAACATAATGGGTTTTATTGTATCGGCAATAATTTGGGGTTCTAGCCTCGGTGGTATTCTTTTATTAATACAAGTTGCAGCATCAAAGCAAGTATCCCAAAAGTACGTATCAATGGCAATTAGTTTTATATCTGTTTTTTATGCAGTTGGTCAAATGATTGGACCAGGACTTGCAGGCTGGATTATTGGAACAAGTGGTTATACAGCTGCTTATGGATTAGGTGCGTTCGGTTTCTTTATATGTATATGTATGGGATTGCGTTTAAAAAGAGGAAATCTTACAAACTCAGCGTATTTAGAGAAGTGAGTATTGTCATGAAATGAATCTTTTTAAAGGGAGGACGTAAAGTGGTACATGTGAAAGATGTATTAGCAGATCAATTATTAGCGAATGCGAATGATCCTAGTTGGTATATGCCATTTTCAGATGCAGTGAAAGATCTATCTGAGAGAGAATCTTTCTGGAAACCGAATGAAGAGAGTAATAGTATAGCTGAGATTGTACAACATTTATTGTATTGGAACTCAACGTGGCAAACTAGGTATAAAGAATCGAATGTGAATGCCGTGCCTGCTATTGGTGATAATAACAAAAGTTTTATGCTTTCAGATAATCAATCATTCGATGAGTTAAGAGAAAAACTACTAGAGAAACTGTTACAATGGCAAAAGCTTATAAATGAAGAGAAGGTTGAAAGCGATGTAGTTGGATTTCCCGTAAATGCGAAGTGGTGGGAAGTGCTTAGTAATGTAACGACTCATAATGCTTATCATATTGGTCAAATTATTTACATCCGAAAATTACAGAAAAGTTTTGATAATGAATAAGATCGTAATTCTCAAATTAGGTGAACAAAAGTGGACAAAACGAGACATAAGTCTCATTTTGTCCACTTTTTTATTTTGAAAGGAAAGAGAAAAGCCATGAAATCAATGATTAGAATTTGGCACAGTACTTGCAATATAAAAGATGAACAAGAAAATAGGAGGGCTGGACATGTTAAAAACAACTGAAAGTAAAGGGAATGAAATTACGAAAGAACAAGCTCGTTGGATGTATGAAAAAATGTTAGAAATTCGTAAGTTTGAAGATAAGGTACATGAATTATTCGCGCAAGGCGTTCTGCCAGGTTTCGTTCATTTATACGCAGGTGAAGAAGCGGTAGCAGTTGGTGTATGTGCCCACTTAACAGATGGTGACAGTATTACAAGTACGCATAGAGGACATGGACATTGTATCGCAAAAGGCTGTGATTTAAACGGGATGATGGCTGAACTTTTTGGGAAAGCGACAGGGTTATGTAAAGGTAAAGGCGGTTCCATGCATATTGCCGATTTAAATAAAGGAATGCTTGGTGCGAACGGGATTGTAGGCGGAGGTTTTCCACTTGCTTGTGGCTCAGCATTAACAGCTAAATATAAAGGAACGAAAGATGTAAGTGTTTGTTTCTTCGGTGACGGAGCAAATAATGAAGGGACATTCCATGAAGGGGTTAACTTAGCAGCAATTTGGAAGTTACCAGTTATTTTTATCGCAGAAAATAACGGTTACGGTGAGGCGACAACATTTGAATATGCTTCAAGCTGTAATTCCATTGCAGATCGCGCGAAAGCTTACAATATTCCAGGTGTTCAAGTAGATGGAAAAGATTTACTTGCGGTGTATAAAGCAGCGGAAGAAGCGGTGGAACGCGCACGTAATGGCGGTGGTCCAACAATCATTGAATGTATGACATATCGGAATTACGGTCATTTCGAAGGTGAAGCGCAAACATATAAAACTTCAGAAGAAAGAGAAGAACATTTAAATGAAAAAGATGCGATTGTGAACTTCCGTAAGCATTTAATTCATGAAGCTTTATTAACTGAATCTGAACTTGTTGATATGGAAAAGGCAGTAGATGAGGCAGTACAAAAATCAATTGAATTTAGTGAAAATAGTCCATATCCAGAGGATGAAGAATTATTAAAAGATGTATACGTTTCTTACAAATAAGAGGAGGGTGAAAAATAATGACTAGAACAGTTAGTATGTCAACTGCAATCAATGAAGCGATGAAAATATCAATGCGTCGTGATGAAAATGTAATTTTAATCGGAGAAGATGTTGCAGGCGGTGCACAAGTGGATCACTTGCAAGATGATGAAGCATGGGGCGGTGTACTCGGTGTTACGAAAGGGCTTGTACAGGAATTTGGCCGGAATCGTATTTTAGATACTCCAATTTCTGAAGCTGGTTATATAGGAGCAGCAATGGCAGCTGCGGCAACAGGTTTACGTCCAATTGCTGAATTAATGTTTAATGATTTTATCGGAAGTTGTCTTGATCAAGTATTAAACCAAGGTGCAAAATTCCGCTATATGTTCGGTGGTAAAGCGAAAGTGCCAGTTACAGTACGTACGATGCATGGTGCTGGTTTTAGCGCAGCAGCACAGCATTCGCAAAGTTTATACGCGTTATTTACGAGCATTCCAGGTATAAAAGTTGTTGTTCCTTCCACTCCATATGACGCAAAAGGCTTATTATTAGCGGCAATTGAAGATGATGATCCAGTAATCTTCTTTGAAGATAAAACACTTTACAATATGAAAGGCGAAGTACCAGAAGGGTACTATACAATTCCTTTAGGGAAAGCAGATATTAAACGTGAAGGTTCTGATGTAACAATCGTCGCAATTGGAAAACAAGTTCATACAGCACTTGCAGCTGCTGAGCAATTATCGAAAAAAGGACTTGAAGTAGAAGTAATCGATCCACGTTCTTTATCACCGCTTGATGAAGATACAATTTTAGCATCAGTTGAAAAAACGAATCGCTTAATTGTTATTGACGAAGCAAATCCAAGATGTAGTATCGCAACAGATATTGCGGCAATTGTAGCAGATAAAGGATTCGATTTGTTAGATGCACCTATTAAACGAATTACAGCACCACATACACCAGTTCCGTTCTCACCACCACTTGAAAAGTTATATTTACCAACGCCGGAGAAAGTAATTGAAATTGTATCTGAAATGATCGGAGACCAATCTTTATTACATGTGTAATGAAACGATGAGAAGGGAGAGAGAAACATGGCTGTAGAAGTTGTAATGCCGAAGTTAGGTATGGCGATGAAAGAAGGTATTATTACGAGCTGGAATATTAAAGCGGGTGATCATGTAGCAAAAGGTGAACTAATTGCTAGTATTAACTCGGAAAAAATCGAAACTGAAATAGAGGCACCGGCTGATGGAACTGTTCTTGATATAGCTGTAAGTGAAGATGAGGGAGTTCCACCCGGCACTGTAATCTGCTACATCGGTAAGCAGAATGAAAAAGTAGAAGTTCATGAAAGTACACATGTTGTAGAAGAAAAAATACCTAATTTAGAATCTAAAAATGTACAACATCCAGAACCATATGCGAAAGAAGTAGCAAAGCAAAGAATTAAAATTTCACCTGTAGCGAAGAAAATTGCAAAGTCTGAAAATCTGGATATAAAGGTATTGGTTGGTACAGGTCCTGGCGGAAGAATTACAAAGGTAGATGTGTTAAAGGCGCTTGAAGAAAGAGTACTGACTCCAGAAGTACTTGAACAAGAAGAAAGTAAAGTCATTCCTGTTACTGGTATGCGTAAAGCAATCGCAAACCGTATGCATGCAAGTTTACAAAATAGTGCGCAATTAACATTAACGATGAAAGTAGATGTGACAGATTTAGTGGCTTTACATAAAGACATAGCGGAAGCTGTACAAAAACGATACGATAACAAACTAACCATTACGGATTTTGTTTCTCGTGCTGTAGTATTAGCGCTTGGGGAGCATAAAGAAATGAACAGCGCATATATAGATGACTCAATTCATCAATTTGAACATGTTCATTTAGGCATGGCAGTCGCGTTAGAAAAAGGATTAGTTGTCCCAGCTATTCGCTTTGCAAATAATCTATCTGTAGTAGAGTTATCTAAAGAGATTAAGAATGCGGCTCAAAAAGCACGAGCAGGCAGTTTAAGTAGTGATGATATGCAAGGGACAACATTTACAATTAGTAATTTAGGTAGCTTCGGTATTGAATATTTTACGCCGGTATTAAATACACCTGAAACTGGTATTTTAGGTGTAGGTGCAATTGAACATGTTCCTGTATATAAAGGGAAGAAATTAAGAAAAGGAAGTATGTTACCTTTAAGTTTAACATTTGATCATCGTGTATTAGATGGTGCACCAGCAGCTGCATTTTTACGCACAATTAAACGTTATTTAGAAGAACCTGTAACAATTCTTTTATAAAGAGAAGATGAGAGAATGAGTAAATTAGTTGTTATTGGGGGCGGTCCCGCTGGCTATGTAGCAGCAATTACCGCGGCTCAAAATGGGAAAGATGTAACTCTTATTGATGAAGCGGATCTTGGCGGGACTTGTTTAAATGCTGGTTGTATGCCAACGAAATCATTGTTAGAAAGTGCAGAACTGCATGACATTGTGAGAAAAGCGAATCATTATGGAATTACACTTAACAATGGAAGTATATCAATTGATTGGAAGCAAATACAGGCGAGGAAATCACAAATCGTAATGCAGCTCGTGCAAGGAATTCAATATTTAATGAAGAAAAATAAAATACAAGTTATACAAGGTAAAGCGAGATTTGAAACGGATCACCGAGTGAGAGTTACACATGGTGATAAAGAAACCATAGTAGATGGAGAACAGTTTATTATAGCGGCAGGTTCAGAACCAACTGAATTACCTTTTGCTCCATTTGATGGGAAGTGGATTTTAAATAGTAGCCATGCAATGTCCCTAGAAAATATACCGAAATCATTACTAATCGTTGGCGGTGGTGTAATAGGGTGCGAGTTTGCAAGTATTTATAGTCGTCTTGGAACAAAAGTTACGATTGTTGAAATGGCACCGCAATTATTACCTGGTGAAGATGAAGATATCGCACATATTTTAAGAGAGAAACTAGAAAATGATGGTGTAGAAATATTTACAGAAGCAGCTTTAAAAGGATTAAATAATTATTAAGAAGCAAGCTTCATTTGAATATGAAGGAAATATCCAAGAAGCCAATCCGGAATATGTACTTGTTTCTGTCGGCCGAAAACCACGTGTACAAGGATTAGATTTAGAAAAAGCAGGCATTCGATTTTCAAATAAAAGGATTGCTGTGAATGAACATATGCAAACAAATGTATCACATATTTACGCAGCAGGTGATGTGATTGGTGGAATCCAACTTGCTCACGTTGCCTTCCATGAAGGAACGACAGCAGCATTGCACGCGAGTGGAGAAGATGTGAAAGTTAACTATCATGCAGTACCTCGATGTATATACACATCCCCAGAAATCGCAAGTGTAGGTTTAAATGAAAAAGATGCAAGAGAGCAGTACGGTGACATACAAATTGGTGAATTTCCTTTTACAGCGAACGGAAAAGCGCTTATTATTGGAGAACAAACGGGGAAAGTAAAAGTTATTGTGGAACCTAAATATCAAGAAATTATAGGGATTTCAATTATCGGTCCTCGTGCAACCGAACTGATCGGACAAGGAACCGTAATGCTTCATACAGAAGTTACCGCTGATATAATGAGAGATTATATTGCAGCGCATCCAACTTTATCTGAAGCGATTCATGAAGCATTATTGCAAGCAATAGGACATGCTGTACATGCTTAAATGAAAATATAATAAACCACTATTCTCTAAATGAATAAGAGAATAGTGGTTTGAATTTTCACAGAAAAAATTGAATATCCTATTATTTTTTTACGTCAATCGCTGAAGTAATATCGTTCCAATCAGCAGCTAAATTAGCAGTTTTACCGTACCAATCAGCATGTTTAAATACAACACCTTTTCCATATCCTTGTGTAGAAGTATGCTCCCAAAGCGTCGTTGAATAACTTGCAGAAGGCGATGCTGTACTTACAGAAGAAATTCTGTCATTCCAGCTAGAAGGCAAGTTTTTAAAACCGCTGCTCCAGTAAATATATTGGCCACCTTTATCTTTATGTTCATAAAAATCAGTACTACCAGCACCGCTACCTAAAGGATTAATTTTATTTTTAAGTGCTTTTTTATCCTTTTCAATATAAGCATCTAATGTTTCACGGCTAGTAAAACCATAAGCTAGCCAATCTCCATTTTCATTTTGCTCTGGTAATACCATTGTAATTTGGATGTTTTTCTTATCCTGATCACTTAATTTTGCAAATGAATTAACATTCTGTTCATCCACTTTTAAATAGTCAAATGACTTAATTGTGTTACTTTTTTCTTCAGCACTTACTGCACCTAATCCTCCAGTTAATGCAAATCCCGCTACTAGTGTACCTGCTACTAATTTCTTCAACATATAACCATCCCTTTTTGTTTAGATTTTTGTACAGGTGAATCTTTGTACTATTAAAATGTATTCCAATTGAGAACTATTGTAAATATTCTGAAGTTTTAGAAATAAAAGGCGGAATATTTACAGTTTTGCATTTTTTCTTTAGAAAAAATAGTTATTGGAATGATATAATAAATAGATATATCGCTTTTGTTGGATGTTAAAATGTTTTAGGAGGGAAGCTATTGAAGTATTTCAATAAAGATTGGTATAAAGAAATGCAAGTATTTGGATTTTTAATTTTCCCAGAAACAGTAGAAGAATGGGAAGAGATGTTGCGAGAGAGCGAAAAAGTAGGAATGGATTATAAGCAAAGTTTAAGAGAAGACGTGGAAGAAAAGAAAGAAGATTTATTAAAGTTTCTCCCTAAGTCATTACATCCATACATTCATGACAATACCATTAATTCAGAATACCCATCAAAACAATTAAAGAAACTTATGCTTGAGTGGACAGTAGATTATGAGAAAAGAATGAATGATTTAGAACAAGCCTGTATAGATACTTATAATAGTATAAAAGAAAAGCTCTCGCAGAATGTCGTTCAACTACATGATTACTCACTACATGACAGTGTAGTCAAATCAGTAGAGAAAAAATCAAAAGATACGCTAATTATTACTTTAGATTGCAGTGGTACTTTCAGTGAATTTGATAGACTGCAAGTAACTTTTACAGGTGTAACGAAATGTTCAATTTCGGAAGATTTTGAAGGTGCTTGGTGGTTATGTCATGAAATAGATCTTACTAATGAAGGGTTCGAATTGGGTGTTTTATTTGATTGCCCATTTGAAGAAGTGACAATTTGTGCAAAAGACGTATTGCTTGAGTTAGGTAACTAGTAAACTTTATCACTTTACAAACAAAAAAACAGTCTTATAAGACTGTTTTTTATTTAGATGCTAAATTATCAAGTTTCCAATAAGTATCTGTTAACGGGGCAGCTTTGCTATCTATGTATAAATACATGGTATTTAAATCTTTTGGAGAAGCTTTCATGTTAAATGCAATGTCGGTAGTTAAAGAAAACTCAGAAGGAACCTTTTTAGCATTTTCATTTTGTATAACTTCACCTTCGTATTTTTCACCCGTTTTTTCATCTTTTATGAAATATTTTATTTCTGAAAGATCTATCGTTTGTCCGTCAGTACGAGCATTATTTATAGTAACGCGAGCTGTGAGACGCCACTCTTTGTCTATTTTTTCGAATTTTGCATTTTCAACAGTTGCTCTATAGTATTCATTTTTATATATTTCCCCATAGTGCATTGCATCCTTTTCAAGAGCGCTCTTTTCTTGTTTTGGTGTAGTATTTCCATTACATCCTGCCATTAGTCCTGTTAATAATAATGCTGTACAAGTTACTTTAATTATAGATTTCATAATAATTCCTTTCTGTGTTAAAAAGTAAAGCATAGGAATAATTTTACATCAATAGGAAGGGAAATGGAAGTATATTTATGTAATATACAGATATACATTTATTTAATTTTCAAGTTAATGGGATAGAAGGTGGGAGTAAACGGTATAAAACTGAATAAATAAGAATTGAAAATATTGTAATACAGAAAAAGCATGCATATAATTAAAATAAAGATGAAATTTCAGAATCTTCAATGACGGTGTGGTTACATGTTTACTGAAGAGCGTAGAGAGAAAATTTTAGAGTTACTTAAGAAAGAGGGAAGAGTAATCGCTAAGGATCTTGCGGAAAGTTTCGATATGTCTATTGATTCGATAAGAAGAGATTTATCTATTATGGAGAAGGACGGCCTATTAAAAAGAACGCACGGAGGTGCAGTTGAACTTATGCGAGTGAGAAACTTAGCTACTGAACCATCGAAACGTTATCGTGATAGTTCAATAGAGGAAGATGCGATTGCGAAAGTTGCTGCATCCTACATACAAGAAGGCGATTCCGTTTTTATTGGCGGGGCTTCTATTCATTATGCGATGTTAAAATATTTACCTGAAATGTCATTTACAGTGATTACGAATTCTTTAGAAATTGCTAGTAAGTTACGGGATTATAAGAATGTAGATACGTACTTAATTGGTGGAAAGGTGAAACCATCAGGAAATATGACAGATACACTTGCCTCAGAATTGATAAGTAGATTCTCTATTGATCTGTATTTCTCTACAGGCGGTGGCATTTCATTGAATGGTATAAGTACTGCTACGCCGGAAGTTGCTTATTTTGGAAAAACAGTAAGTAAAATTGCTAGAAAAAACATTTGTTTAGCTCCTCATACAAAACTAGGAATAGACTGCTTTATAAAAGGAGAGTCAATAATAGAAATTGACCTTATCATAACAGATGAAGAGGCTAGTAAAGAAACAATTCAACAATTTGAGAAACAAGGTAAAGAAATTGTAATAGCGTCAATACACCTCATTTAAAAGGAGTTTAAGATGATTATAAAAAGACAAGAGTTTCATATAAATGGATTAACTTATACAATTCGTTCAGCGGCTGAAACGGATGCGGAGCAGTTATCAGAAATTAGAGTTCAGATCGATGGCGAAACTGAAAATATGGATAGAGAAGCTGGAGAGGGATTTATAGATAAGAAAGGGTTTCAAAAAATAATAAAAACAGATTGTGAAGAGATAAAGAATCTGTTTTTAGTTGCAGAAGTGCACAACCGAATCGTAGGATTTTCAAGATGTGAAGGTTCTAATTTGAAAAGATTAACCCATAAAGTAGAGTTTGGTGTTTGTATTTTAAAAGAGTTTTGGGGATATGGAATGGGTAAAAGTCTATTGCAACAATCTATTCATTGGGCTGATGAAAATGAAGTGAAAAAGATATCATTACAAGCGTTAGAGACAAATGAAAAAGCCATTCAACTTTATAAGAAATTAGGTTTTGAAGTAGAAGGTATTTTGAAAAATGATAAAAGACTGTCGGATGGGAAGTATTATAATACGGTAGTAATGGGAAGGTGTATTTGAGGCTGTTCATAAAAGAGGTGGAAATGTATGTTTTATAGAAGAAAGTACTATATAGTAAAGAATGAATTTATAGAAATATTTAATGAGCATTTTACTAATACGAACTTACCTAATCAATTAAAGCATGGTTCCAGGCTAATAGGACGCTGGATGAAAGATAACAATGATGGTACAACTGAAATATTCGCCATATGGGAATATGATAGTTATGACGAGTATAAAGAGATAGAATCGAAAATTAGAAGCGACGAGAAGCATGTTAAAAGAATACATGATTGGTATGAAAAACATGGCGGAAGAGAATATGTTTTAGTAGATTTAAAAAATGAAGAGTTAGTATGTACTGTAAAGTGATAGAGGAGTGAGGAATGATGAAAATTAAAACAAAATTATATTTTAGTTTAGCATCTACCATTTTATTTGCAATAGCAGTCATAATTTTCTTTATAAATGATACTCCACAAAAGTGGTTTTGGTTATGTATTTTTTTTGCGTCCATTATACAAAATATAGTTCTATTAAAAAAGAATAAAGAAGCGCATTAAGATATTCAAATTATTAACATTTTTGTGTCGTCTTTCTAGTTTTATTGAAAACGCTTTTATTCAGTTTTATAATATAACTATGTTTTTATAGATCTCCAAAACAATGAATAGGGAGATGATACAATGTTAGCTTCACCGTTTTACATACATACATGGAAAAAGTTTGTTGATGAAGGTGTTCTTGATTCGAACCGTATAAACAAAAGGATTTCAGAGTCATGGTATCGATGTAAACAAGCAAATGTGAATCCTCATATAAATAAAGGTCAGAAAATTTTGTCTTCTAATGTTTTTCAGGATCAAAAGAAAAAGAGTGAAATCTTCCTTGATATAGCAATACCTCAAATAAAAAATATGAGAAAAACCATTGATGAACTGCAAATGATGGCATTATTAATAGATCCAGATGGTTACGTTCTATCATTAAGTGGCAATCAGCAAACGTTGAAACGAGCGAAACATATTAATTTCATTGAAGGTGTGAAATGGACGGAAGCCGCTGTTGGTACAAATGCGATAGGAACCGCGTTACAGATTGAAGAGGCTATTATGATAAGTGGTACAGAGCATTATTCTGTCGCATCTCATAGCTGGAGTTGTGCGGCCGCTCCCATTCATAATGATGATGGGAAATTAATTGGAGTTCTAGATTTCTCCTGTCCAATTGAATTTTCACACCCATATATGCTTGGAATGGTAACCTCGATTGCACATGCGATTGAACGTGAATGTAGTATTCGAGTGCATCAAAATGAACTGCATTTAATCCATCGTTTTTTAGATGTAATTGACAGTGATGAACAAGTTGTCATTTGTAATCATCGTGATGTTATCGTTTCTGCGAGCAAGAGTGTTCGGGAACGAGTTTCTAATTGGTCACGAATGAAACTTGAAGATTTAATGCAAAATGGGTTGAAATCTAAATTAGAAGTACCAGTATATAGTAATGATAGAATGATCGGGAAATGTATGTAAAGGAAAATAAACAAGGAAATGTATTTTCAACTTCCCCGTTTATAGCCGGAATTACTTTCCCTGGAGTTATTGGGACAAGCAATGCATTTCAACATACTTTAGAAGAAATTAAGCTTGTATCTCCAACTGATGCTAGTGTATATGTTTGTGGTGAAACAGGTGTAGGGAAAGAATATGTAGCGAGGTCGATTCATGAAAATAGCCCAAGAAAAAATGGTCCTTTTATAGCTGTTAACTGCGGTTCATTGCCGAAAGAATTAATGGAAAGTGAATTATTCGGTTATGCTGAAGGCGCGTTTACAGGTGCGCGGCGCCAAGGATATAAAGGGAAATTCGAACAAGCAGACGGAGGGACAATATTTTTAGATGAAATTGGTGAAGTACCGCCAGAGATGCAAGTAGCATTATTGCGTGTTTTACAAGAACGAACAGTAACCCCAATCGGTAGTTCAAAAGAGGTACCGTTAAATATTCGTATTATTACTGCGACACATAAAGATTTACTGAGATTAGTAGAAGAAGGGAAATTCCGTCAAGATTTATATTATCGTTTACATGTGTATCCGCTATATGTTCCATCGTTAATAGAAAGAAAAGAGGATATTCCGTACTTCATACAACATTTTTGCGAACGAAAGAATTGGAATGTTGTATTCCCAAAAAGTATTTGTAATCAATTTTCACAACATGTATGGCCCGGAAATATTCGAGAATTATTAAATGTATTAGAACGCATTTACATTTTGTCGCAAGGACGGGAAATATGCGAAAAACAAATCTCTTTTTTATTACAAACAATGATGGGAAATCAACATCAACTTGCATTGCAAGCAGAAAATAAAATAGAGCATACATTAAATTTTCGTGAAAAAATACAGCGTGATAGTATGATTGAAGCGCTAGAAAAGACGAATGGAAATGTTTCGTTAGCTGCCAAACTTTTAGATGTACCTCGAAGTACATTTTATAAACGAATGCAAAAATATAAGTTATAAAGTAGATTTTTGTAATCTGCTTTTTTCTTTGTGGGCTCATGTTCTGTCGGAATGTGCGCTTACCGGGGAAATAATAGAATAGTTAGAAATTAATTTCCGGAAGGGGAACTTATGTGAAGTATATTGAAATTGGTATTGGGAATACGTGGTTCGTTCGAACAGAAACCGAAAATAAAGATGGAACTGAATTTGAAGAACGAGGAATTATAAAACCTATTTATTTTGAGTCTTTATATGTACGAATGTGGTTTCGGAAAACGTGTTTAATTTTTGATACGAAAGAAGGGTTTAAAAAGGTTAAGAAGAGGAGGATTGAATATAAATTTATAGTTGGAATTGTAAGTAGACTGGATAAAGAAAAAGTGGGCTAACATGCGTAGTTATATTGACCAGGAAATTCTTTTGACTTATATCAAATTCATGAAAAATACTTTTTATAAATATAAATTGTTAATAAAAACCGCTAAGGAAACTTAGCGGTTTCTTTTTAAAAAGGAGGGATTTGCGTATGAATAGGATCGTAACTGTTTTACTTGCAATTATTATAATGGGGTATTCCATTTATAGTTGGAATGATACTTCGAAACAGAGTGTACTAATTTTACAAACGCTTTTAGGGTTTCTGTTAGTTAGTTTAGGGGTGCAAAATTTAAAAAATAACGAAGATGTAAAATAGCACACCTTATTTATTGAAGGTGTGCTATTTATATAACCCCGTCGTATACATTTCCGTCAATGTATGTACTATCTCTTCTAACTCTAATTTTCTATCATTTTTCACAATCGTCCAAAGAAACATCTCATTCATCGCGAACCAAGCACGTGCTACAATTTCTTTATTTAATTCAGGCTGTGCTAATGCACTTTCTTGAGAGTACGTAATATCCTGCGTAATATTGTTTATAAAGCGTTCCCGAATCTCGTCCCATTTTTGACGTATCTCTTTTGATAATCCAATCGCTTCTTGTACAACTTGCAAAATAGCTCGTTCTTTCTCTGCTAGTTGTAGAAATGCTCTAACTTGATTTTGAATCATTTTATGTGCTTCTTCTTTCGTTTGAGGCGAAAAGGAACGCTCGGCAATATCATAAAATTGATTCATGACATCTTCCATTAAAACGATGAGGAGGTCGTCTTTGTTTTTAAAGTATACATATGCGGTTCCATAACCAGTTTCTGCATGTTTAATAATTTGTGTAATTGTCGTTTTTTGAAATCCGTTATGTATAAAAATCGTGTAGCCAGCGTGTAATAGTTTCTTCTTTGTTTCTAAGGAGCGGTGTTTTCTTGATGAAAGAGTATTGTTTTTCAAAGAATCACCTCTTTATACTGAAATATCTGAAAATATAACTGTATTGTAAAAGAAATGCATATATAAAGTCAACTGACATAATATCATTGACGTTATATCAACTAAGGTGATATATTTCAATTAGTTAGAATAAAAAGAAAATTAAAAGAAGGTGACACCATGTATAAAGAACCATTTCAACCAGCTTATGAATATGCGCTTGAATGTGATAAACATGATGAACTGAAAGATTTTCAAACTGAATTCTATAAAAAAGAAGGAACAATATATTTAGATGGAAACTCATTAGGACTACTTTCAAAAAGAGCAGAAAAATCGTTACTTACGTTACTAGATTCATGGAAGGAGTATGGTATTGACGGTTGGACAGAGGGTGAGCATCCGTGGTTTTTCCTTTCGGAGAAATTAGGTGAATTGACAGCACCTCTTATTGGAGCTTTACCGGAAGAAACAATTGTAACCGGTTCCACAACGACGAACATTCATCAAGTAATCGCGACATTTTATGAGCCAAAAGGAATACGTACAAAAATTCTTGCTGATGAATTAACATTCCCGTCAGATATATATGCACTTCAAAGTCAAATTCGTTTAAAAGGATTAGATCCAGATGAGCATTTAGTACGAGTGAAGAGCCGTGATGGTAGAACACTTTCTGAAGATGATATTATTCACGCAATGACAGATGATATCGCGTTAATTTTATTACCTTCTGTACTATATAGAAGTGGCCAAATTCTTGATATGAAACGTTTAACAGCGGAAGCACATAAGCGTGGTATTCATATCGGATTCGATTTATGTCATTCAATCGGTTCTATTCCGCATTATTTCAAAGAATGGGATGTTGATTTCGCAATTTGGTGTAATTATAAATATTTAAATGCAGGACCTGGTGGTGTTGCGGGCCTTTATGTAAATAAAAAGCATTTTAATAGACTTCCTGGATTATCAGGGTGGTTTAGTTCTAGAAAAGATAAGCAGTTTGATATGGAACATACATTAACAGCTGCTGATCATGCAGGTGCTTATCAAATTGGTACACCGCACGTATTAAGTACTGCACCGTTAATCGGTTCTCTTGAAATCTTTAAAGATGCTGGAATAGAACGTTTACGTGAAAAATCGCTACATATAACAAGATACATGCTTAATTTAATTGATCATGAATTAAAAGATTTTGGGTTCACAATTGGCAATCCATTAGAGAATGAAAAACGAGGCGGACACATTTATTTAGAGCATGCAGAAGCAGCACGTATATGTAAAGCGCTAAAAGCAAATGGAGTTATCCCTGATTTCCGTGCACCTAATGGAGTAAGACTTGCGCCAGTTGCTTTATATAATACATACGAAGAAGTATGGCATTCTGTTCAAATTTTAAAGAAAATCATGAAAGATGAAGAATATAAGCAGTTTGAAAATAAGCGAGAGGTTGTGGCATAAACATGAAATCATCAGAGTGGATTGATATTTCACAACCGCTAAATAATGATATTGCCACTTGGCCAGGAGATACACCGTTCTCGTATGAAGTTTCATGGTCAAAAGAAGAAAGTGGTTCAGTAAATGTCGGAAAGTTAACGATGAGTATTCATACAGGTACTCATATTGATGCACCGTTTCATTTTGATAATGATGGAAAGAAAGTAATAGATTTAGATGTTCAAGTTTATGTCGGCCCAGCGCGCGTCATAGATGTTTCTAATCTTGAAAGCATTGGGAAAAAGGAATTAGAAAGCTTTTATTTAGAAGGCGTAGAACGCTTGTTGTTACGCACATCTTCACATGGTAAAGCGAATGAATTTCCAGATGTAATCCCGCATTTACGTGCTGATATCGCACCATTTCTTTCTGAAAAGGGAATTCGTTTAATTGGGGTTGATGTACCATCAGTTGATCCATTAGATGATAAAGAATTAGCAGCGCACCATCAATTGTTTAAACATGGCATACACATTTTAGAAAATGTCGTACTAGATCATGTAGCAGACGGTGATTATGAATTAATCGCATTACCACTTGCCTTAACAGATGCAGATGGAAGTCCAGTTCGAGCAGTTATTAGACCAATATAAGTAGAAATATATAAAAGGGGCGTTTGGCTAATATGAAAGAAAACGAAAAGGTAATTATGGAAAAAGGAATTCATACGGACTTTAAAGAGAATATGACGTACGGGGAGTATTTACAATTAGATAGTTTACTATCTTCTCAAAAGAGATTATCAGACCATCATGATGAAATGTTATTCATCGTGATTCACCAAGCAAGTGAACTTTGGATGAAGCTTATTTTACATGAGTTAAACGCAGCAATCGAGTCTATTAAAAATGATAAATTACAACCAGCTTTTAAAATGTTAGCACGTGTATCAAAAATTCAGTCGCAAATTATTCAATCTTGGGATATTCTTGCGACATTAACACCATCAGAATACATTGAGTTTCGTGATTCACTCGGTCAAGCTTCAGGTTTTCAATCGTATCAATATCGTATGATTGAGTATGCGCTTGGCTATAAAACGCCGCATGCATTAAAAATTTATGAAAAAGATCCAGAATTACACGCTCGCCTTCATACAGCGCTACATGCACCAAGTTTGTATGATGTGGCAATTCAAGCACTTGTAAAAGAAGGATTCCCTATTCATAAGGATGTGTTAAATCGTGATATTACGCAGCCTTATGAAGAAGATGCAACAGTAGAAGCAGCATGGATAGAAGTGTATGCAGATGTGAAGAAATATTGGGATTTATATCAGCTTGCTGAAAAATTAATTGATATCGAAGACTGGTTACAACAATGGCGTTTCCGTCATATGAAAACGGTAGAACGCATTATCGGACATAAAATGGGAACAGGTGGATCTTCTGGTGTATCTTATTTGAAAAGGGTACTTGATCAATGTTTCTTCCCAGAGCTTTGGAATGTTCGCACGAAATTATAAAAAACAAACCTGTCAGTTCATTACTGGCAGGTTTGTTTTTTATTTGAACGCAATTATGTTTTAATGAAAGTTACAAGATATAATAAATTAGGTAATGAATTAATTGGAGGTAAAGTTTTGGATTTCAAGCAACTAGAAAATAAATTTGAAAAGAAAAAAGTAAATATATTTCTCGTTTATCAAAAAGGTGAGTTAACAACTGAGTATTATAAAACGTTAGAGTGTGAAAATAATCTATTTAAAATAAATTCGATTACAAAAAGCATTGTATCTATATTAATTGGTATTGCAATCGATAAAGGCTATATAAATGATATACATACACCGATTACAAAATGGATTCCAAATATACCAGAAGAAAAAAACGAATTAACAATTTATCATCTATTAACGATGACTACAGGTGAAGATTGGAAAGAGTTCGGAAATGGAGTAGTGTTCCCAAATGATTTTGTAGAATCAGAAAACTGGGTGCAATACATATTAGAAAAACCAATAATTGAAGAACCCGCTACAAAAATGAATTATAACTCAGGGTCTTCGCATTTGCTTAGTTATATTATTCAAGAAGCTACTGGAATGTCGACAGAACAATTTGCAAAAAGATATTTATTTGATCCGTTAGAAATTACCGAATATGAGTGGCAGCAAGATCCTCAAAGCATATATGTTGGTGGATTTGGTATGAAAATGAAATCTAAAGATTTATTAAAACTCGGATTATTATGTTTGCAGAATGGATATTGGCAGGGAAATGAAATTGTATCCTCGAAATGGTTAGAAGAATCAAGTACACCTCTATTTGAAACGTATGAACATGTCGGGGCATATGGATATCACTGGTGGGTATTGAATAACGAAAGATTTCACATACCGTATTGCATGTATTTTGCTATGGGATACGGCGGACAATACATCATTATCATACCTCAATTAGAGCTTGTTGCTGTAATAAGTAGTCATATGCCAAAACGTGGACTCGTTCCATTGAAATTATTTATTGAACATGTACAAGAGAAGGATAAGTTGATATAAGAAGAGGAGAGAATGTATGAGAAGTGTAAAAACATTATCTTTATTTAGACTATGTTTAAGTCTTCTAGCATGTAGCGCCATTATTACGCAATTTATAATAAGGGCACAAGTGAAACCGTTCAATCCAGTTAATTTTTTTAGTTTTTTCACGATTGAAAGTAACATCTTAGTAGCAGTTATTCTCCTTCTTAGTAGTATAGGAACTGCTACATTTGGTCGATCAGAACAGTTTGGTATACTTCGTGGTGCAGCAACTGTATATATACTTACGACAGGACTCATTTATTTTTTACTATTAAGAGGATTAGAAGAATCACTTCAAACCGCAATACCATGGGTAAATACGGTGCTGCATTATATCATGCCAATTGCCATGCTTTTAGATTGGATTTTAAATCCACCAAGTAAGAAAATTACTTGGAAACAAGCTGCAAGTTGGCTCTTATTCCCGTTTTTATACGTTGTATATAGCTTAATTCGTGGTTCAATCGTAAATTGGTATCCATATCCTTTTTTAGATCCAAGAATGGGTGGATATGGTAAAGTGCTTTTATACAGTATAGGGATAGCAGTTGTAATTGGCGCTATTTGTATATTGGTAAGATTTTTAGGGAATCGAAATTTTAGGAAAGAATTTTAAAAATGAAAGAAACCCCAACTGTTTAGCATATGAACAGTTGGGGTTTCTTTTTATCTACTCGTCTTCTGAAACGACATTTTTATAAACTTATCCGTCTTCGTTTCAAACTCTACATCAACAAATACACCATATTCTTTCCCATCCTCACGTAGCCACAATTTAAATTTTTCGATTGTTATTTGAACGGTTTTTGGTTTTCTACCTATATGAAGATAATCAATAATCTCAGCTTTTGGGTATTGTTCTTTCGTCTTTTCTACAGCAAGTTTACCCCATTTGGCATAAGGAGGCTGCGCGTGAACAATTGATGGCCCAGTATATATGTTTGAACATGTTGTTATGAACAGGATGACGAGTGCGATACGTTTTAACAATTTCTTCATAATGAACTCCTTTTATCTTTTTTTATATTGTTTACATATTTTTTTAACGATATGAGTTTGGATTTTTTTGTCTTCTTTACATAAAAGCGAGTCTTTTACAAAACATAACCAAGAAATCATTTCCGTAATTAAGGAGGGAAAATTATGCGTCAAAAAGCTATTTTAAAAATAGCAATTTTACTTACGTTCATTGGGCTATCTTTGATGGTAAGTAGTATACAACTAAAAAATGTAGAAGCTTTTTCTAATCAAGTCATTCAAAGAGGAGCATCTGGCGAAGATGTCATTGAACTGCAATCTCGTTTGAAATATAACGGGTTTTATACAGGAAAAGTGGATGGTGTTTTCGGATGGGGTACATACTGGGCACTTCGAAATTTTCAAGAGAAATTCGGATTACCTGTTGATGGTTTAGCTGGAGCTAAAACGAAGCAAATGCTTGTGAAGGCAACGAAGTATGACAAGTCGACTGCTAATAAAGGAACAACAACGAATAAAGGAAATAGTGGTGGTACTGCACAAGAAAATAAACCATCTCAAAATAAAGGGACAAATGTTCCGAATGGTTATTCTCAAAATGACATTCAGCTCATGGCAAACGCAGTATATGGAGAATCTCGTGGAGAACCGTACTTAGGGCAAGTTGCAGTAGCTGCGGTTATTATAAACCGAGTTACAAGTGCATCATTTCCAAATACCGTTTCAGGAGTAATATTTGAACCGAGAGCCTTTACGGCGGTTGCGGATGGACAAATATATTTAACACCAAATGAAACAGCGAAAAAAGCTGTATTAGATGCACTAAATGGATGGGATCCAACAGGAAATGCATTGTATTATTTCAATCCAGATACAGCGACAAGTAAATGGATTTGGACTCGTCCACAAATTAAAAAGATCGGAAAACATATTTTCTGTAAATAGAGCGGAGGTGGAACTATGTTACGAGGTATTATAATCGTATTATTAACAGTCGGTGTAGTTGGAACGGGTTACTGGGGCTATAAAGAGCACCAAGAGAAGAATGCAGTATTAATTCGAGCGGAAAATAGCTATCAACGGGCGTTTCATGATTTAGCATATGAGGTTGATCTATTGCACGACAAAATTGGAACAACGCTTGCAATGAATTCACGTGCATCTTTATCACCTGCATTAGCAGATGTATGGAGATTAACATCTGAAGCGCGTTCGGATGTAGGACAACTTCCTTTAACATTAATGCCTTTTAATAAAACGGAAGAATTTTTAGCGAATATCGGTGATTTTAGTTATCGTGCAGCCATTCGTGATTTAGAAAAAGAGCCGTTAAATGATCAAGAATATAAAACGTTGGAAACTTTATATTCAAATGCGGGAAATATACAAGATGAGTTACGAAAAGTACAACATCTAGTTTTGAAAAATAATTTACGCTGGATGGATGTTGAGATGGCACTCGCATCAAATCGTGATCCTGCAGACAATACAATTATTGACGGTTTAAAAACAGTAGAGAAAAACGTTACATCGTATTCATCTACAAACTTTGGACCTACCTTTACTAGTGCACAAAAAAATAAAAAAGGTGGATTTGAAGCGGAAGGGAAAGCGATTTCTAAAGATGAAGCAGCGAAAATTGCAAAATCGTTTTTGAACTTAAAAGGAAATGAAAAAGTAGATGTTGAGAAAAGTGGAAAAGGTGCGAAAGAATCTTTCTATAGTGTGAAAATAAAAGATCCAGCAACGAATAATGAGTTTTATATGGATATTACCGGAAAAGGCGGATATCCAATTTGGGTTATGAATAATCGTGAAATTAAAGAACAAAAAATTAGTTTAAATGATGCAGGAAGTAAAGGTTTGACATTTTTAAAGGACCATAAATTTAATAATATGGAGCTTTACGATAGTTCGCAATATGATAATGTTGGTGTATTTACGTATGTAGTAAATGAGAATGGTATACGAATCTATCCAGAAGCAATCCAAATGAAAATTGCTTTAGATGACGGTTCTATCGTTGGATTCTCCGCAAAAGAATATTTAGCATCACATCAAAAACGAACAGTTCCATCAGCAAAGCTAACGGCAGCAGAAGCAAGAAAGAAAATCAATCCAGATGTTAAAGTTATGGAAGAACGAAAAGCTGTCGTAGTAAATGATTTGCATAATGAAGTACTTTGCTATGAGTTTATAGGTACTTTAGGGAAAGACACGTACCAAATTTTCATTAATGCAAATAGCGGCGCAGAGGAAAAAGTGAAGAAAATGCAAGCTGTTGAAAAAATTTATGATTAAACTTTAATAGTAAAGTGGTGAGAATAATGAAGATTCTAATATATATGTTGATGCTTTGTTTTTTAATAACTGGATGCAGTATTGGAAAAAAGGACAATCCAAACGAAAAACCAGAGCAAAAAAATGTTTCGACGAAAAATGTTAATTACACGAACAAACCAAATAAGCCAAATGAAAAAGCAGCGGACCATTTAGCATCTTTAGCCGCAAGTGTGCCAGGTGTGAATGATGCAACTGCGGTAGTGGTCGGCAAATATGCAATTGTAGGTATTGATGTAAAAGCGAAACTTGATCGAACTCGCGTTGAGTCCATTAAATACTCCGTTGCAGAAAGTTTGAAAAACGATCCTGATGGTGCTAATGCAGTCGTTGTAGCAGATGTTGATACGTATGAACGACTGAAACAAATTGGAAAGCAAATTAAAAAAGGAAAAACAGGTGAAGGTATACTTGATGAGTTAGCTGCAATCGTTGGCCGTGTAATGCCACAAGTTCCAAATGACATGATTGAAAATCGAGAAACGAATCCAATTAAAGATAATGATAAACAATTACCAAAAGATGAAGAACAAGAACTAAGAAAAGAACAGAATGACCAATCAAATAATCATTTGAATAAATAAAGTTAACCCCGTACTTAATTGTACGGGGATTTTTCATTATAATATTTAATATTCAGTTTATTTTTAAGGGAATATATGGTTTAATTATGATGGGAGGGACAACTGTTATGATGAAAAAAAGCGCATTAATAGTCTGTAGTTTATGCTTAGGTTTCAGTATGACAGCGTGTGAACAGAAGAAAGAAGTGAAAAAACAAACAGCGACTTCTTCTACTGTGATGGAAAGGCAGCAGAAAGATTCTATCAATTTAAATCATTTCTCGAACATAAATGAAGGAATGACTTATACAGAAGTGAAAGATTTAATTGGTTTTGATGGTAATTTACTTATAGAAGAAGGTGTAGAAGATTCTACACAAATTAAACAAATTTTTTCTTGGAAGGGAAGCGATCCAACTTCATTAGTTGAAATTACTTTTTTAGATGGAAAAGTAATTTCAAAAGCGCAGCAAGGTTTAAGTTAATAAGTTGAAAATGGGAGAGTTTCGCATGAACATACATACAGGGGAAATTCAATTAGTTCCGTATAAGGAGAAATATAAGGAAGTTATACAAACATTTACTTTACCAAGTGAACAAGTTCAATTCACATCAGATCCAGGTGAATTATTGGAGAAAGCAAAAAGTGATCGAACAAAAAATGTGATTGTTATTTTAGATTACAATGGGGTACCTGTCGGTCTTTTCGCATTGCAAACAGGAGATAGAGTACAGGAGTTCACAAACAATGAGGATGCTTTACTTTTAACATCATTTTCTATAAATCACAATAGAAAAAGAAAAGGATATGCTAAAAAGTCATTGGCACTATTACAAGAGTTTGTAAAACGTTATTTCCCGATAAAAAATGAGGTTGTACTTGCTGTAAATGAAAAAAATATTCCTGCACAAAATTTATATGAAAAAGTTGGTTTCCAAGATAAAGGCTTTAGAAGAATGGGACCAATTGGTCAACAAATTATAATGCATTTACCTATCATAAAATAATGAGAAGAAAACTTACTCTTGCATAATAAAGTAGTAAGTTTTTTTATTTAGACCGATAAGAGAATATATATTAAAAGGCTTTATTTAGGAGTAAAGAAATTATAGATAGATACATAAAAAAATAAAGATATTTGAAAAACATTAAATTTAGTTAGTTCTACAATTACTAAATAATACTTTTTGGGGGCGCAACTTTATGGAAATCATTCAATTACTAAAGAAGGATGACTTATTTAATAGGGCAATAGATGTTTTTTGGAAAGAATGGGGTGAGGAAGGTGGGCGTGCATTTTATGAAGATTGTATGATTCATGCTTTAACTGATCCAAATGACATACCGAGTTTTTACATTGCAAAAGTAGATGATAAAATTATCGGAACATATGCATTAATTCGCAATGATTTAAATAGTCGTCAAGATTTGAGCCCGTGGCTAGCATGTTTGTTTGTAGATGAAAAATTTAGGGGTAACTCTATTGGTGAAAAATTGTTGAATCATGGACTGCTAGAAGCTGCAAAAAGAGGGTACCATTTTCTTTATCTTACTTCAGATCTTAACGGCTATTATGAAAAATATGGATGGGATAAAATTGGAGTTGCTTATGGACCTAGTGGAGGATGCATACCTTTGTTTAAAAAGTCAACGGCTCTATAACGAAAGCACTTTTTATTCAACAAACAGATGCCTTCGTTAAATATCTTTACATCAACTTTAAAATACATTTAAACGAGGAGAAACGATATGACAATTTATATTGCATTACTAAGAGGAATCAATGTAGGTAGGCATAAGGTAATCAAAATGGCGGATTTAACACAAATGTTTGAATCCATAGGGTTAAAACAAGTAAAAACATATATTCAAAGCGGTAATATTATGTTCGAATCCGAAAAAGATATTGATTTTCTAAATAAACGAATACAATCGGAAATTAAAAACGTTTTTGGTTTTGATGTCCCAGTCATGTTAAGAACACGTGATGAATTTATAAATACGATAAAAAGGTGTCCTTATGAAGTCGATTCATTGCTTGAAGGGGAAAGTATACATGTTGCCTTCTTAGCAAATGAACTTTCTGAAAAAGAAAAGGATCAACTACTTATGCAAAAAAATGAAACTGAAGATTGTTATATACGTGAAAAAGTTGTGTATTTGTTATTCAAAAACAGCATTAGAAATTCTAAATTAATGAACCAGTTTCAGAAGCTACATACACCAGCCACAATAAGGAATTGGCGGACTGTGAATACATTAAAAATGATATTTGAGGATATGTAAATTTAAAAAGGTGAGATTTTCTGTATATAGAAAATCTCACCTTTTTATTTATATTGTTTTGCGACTATAAGTTCGACAATAGGATAAATAAAGAAAGAAGAACAAAGGGTGATAAAAAGAGGAAGATTCTTTATTTCATCGAGTAATAAGAATGCAAATCCTTCTGATGCTATTAAAATAAAAAACATAAGGCCTATTAGTACAAAATAAGCAATTTTAAAGCTTTTATATTTAATTTGTTGTCCCATTTCATCTTGGCTTTCTTCTGATACTCCGTGAGGATCTCCCCACGTAATATGATTGATGAGGTAGCCAATTAATATAGCGCTTGTGAAGATTGTTCCACCTAAAATCACACCTTCAGAAATGTATTTATAGGCTCCGTGTATAAGTATTCCAAGTAACGATAAAATGATTGTTGGTAAAATGAAATTTTTGCGATTCATATTAGAAATGACACCTCCTATTATGTAAAAAACTCTTTACATTCATAGTATAAAATTGGAAAAGTTTTATGTCAAATACTTTTTACATAAAGGGACAAAAATGTGATATTTTGTTTTTACGATAAACAAAAAATTACATTACATCTGAATGTAAAAGAATGGGCTCGCATATATTTGGAAGGGATGTCAGATTAATTTAGGGGGTAGTTATGTCTATTCTATTAAAAGCTGGTGCTGATGCAGGAAATAACGGTTTGAAGTTAATGGTGAAAGGGCAAGACCCTATTTTTATTCCGAGTATATATTCTTTATATATAGGAGAGCCTACAGGATTGTTAGATGAGGTAGATGTTTCATTATCTGAATTAGAAAATCACATTGACGTGACCATTAGTTCTCCATCGCTAATGTTAAATAACGTGCGGTATATTGTTGGAGAAAAAGTCATTCAAGATCAATTAAAAGGTACTGAGGTTGAGAAGAAATCGAATAAGTCAACTGATGAGTTAATGGTTATTACAATTCTATCTGGTTTAGCGGTAAGTGCTATGCGTCAAAGTCCAACTTCAAGTCATATTAATATTCGTTACGATTTATCTGTTGCTCTTCCTATGCAGCTTATTACACAAGAAATAGCTGCGGAAAATGCGAAACGTTATATGGGTAATCATAAAGTTGTGTTCCATTATCCAAACGGACGTGATGTTACGATTAATGTATCTATCGAGTTTTGTAAATGCCTACCTGAAGGTGCTTCCGGGACGTGGGGCATTGTATATGATGAAGAAGGAAATGTTGTGAAACATAAAATAGAATGTGAACAAAATCAAGTTTCAGAAATTGATTTTGTTGATAAAACACTATTATCTTTTGATATTGGTGCCGGAACGACAGAGGAAGTAGTTTCTCTAGGTGTTAACTTTAGACCACAATTAAGTAAGGGTTTATCATACGGTGTGAAAGAAACGTTGCTACAAATTATTACGAGATGGAACCGGAAATATCCAACAAAGACGATTGATAGCATTACAGAATTTAACCAAATTTATTTACATGAAAAGCACCCGCGAAATGCGTTATTAGTTGAAGAATCACAGCCGGCATTATTAGGTTTAGCAGCGCGTGTCGCAACGGATATCATAAATAAAATTGATGATATGAAAGATGATCCATACGTATTTATTTATGGCGGGGGCGCAGTAATTATTAAAAACAGTTTGAAAATGATTTTAAAGCAAAAAGGACGATTAACAAATGTAATTTTTGTAGATAATCCGTTATTTACAAATGCACGTGGATTATTAGTATACACTTGTTCACCAAAATATAGAGAGCATAAGCAAAAAGAGTTAGGGTTTACAAACTTAACGATAAGTTAGTTGGTGGAAGTATGCGATCTAGGCGATATAAACGTGGTGATCGGGTAAAAATCAATATTCATAAGTCGGTATCACCTGAAATGCTTGCATGGCTAAATAAACAATCGAACCCAACGAATTTCTTTTTCTTTGCAGCGCAGCAACTTTTTAAACAAGTAGGAGATATTGATGTGTCAAAAGCTATACCTAGTAGCCATGTTTTCTCATTATACGTAGAGCCATCTTCCATATTAAAAGTTGAAGTAAACCCTTTTAAAAACGTACCACTAGAAGCTAATAAATCCACCGAAAATATAAAAAAAAAATCATGGGAATCTGTTGATCAATTAGATTGTCCGTTTTTTTAAACATAGAAAAATATAAGAAGTGCCCATCACTATACATATGGATACAGTGATGGGCTTTTTTCATGTAACGAATAAAAGGGCACAAATTGTGGTGTGCCCCTTCTATACGTTATTCACCTATATTTTAGAAGTATGTTCAGTAACAGCATGAATTATGTCTTTCCAGTCATCAGGATGATTCTCATGTCCTGCGCCTTCGAGGGTTAATAGGACTGAGTTAGGAATTTCATCAATAAGTGCGAGAGCATGTTCGAAAGGGAGTGCTGTATCGTCTGTTCCGTGAATAACTAATGTAGGTGATTGTATGGAGTGAAGCACACCTTCATAAGCATCATCACCCTGGAGTAAAGCGTGATTAAACATACTTAATAAATTGTTAGCTCGTTCTATTTCTTGTATTACTTGTTTATAGACTCTGTTTTCATCAAATGTTCGTTTGGATCCACATAATAGGCGAGATCCGGAAACTAAATATTCTGCTACAACTTTATCATTGGTCCAATCTAAATGCGTGCCATTTGCATGATGTGTTAAAATTTTTTCATCCATCGGAGGTAAATCGCGCGTGTTATTGTCAGATCCTATTACACTTGTAGCTAATAATGTTAACGACAATATTCTTTCGGGATATTTTACAGCAGCAATTTGAGCTATCATGCCACCTAAAGACATACCAAATAGATGTGCTTGATCAATATGATAAACATCAAGGACTCCGATTGCATCTTCTGCCATATTTGTAACTGTATAATTGGAAGTACCAGGTTCATATGAAACAGATCGCCCTACATCACGGTTATCAAAACGAATAACAAATTTCCCTGTGTTAGCCAACTGTTCACAAAATTCTTCATCCCAATAAACCATTGAGCACGTAGCACCCATAATTAATAAAACAGCTGGGTTTTTAGGGTTTCCAAAGCTTTCTGTACATATATCAATCCCGTTTATTTTAAATATCTTTTCAGTCATAAAGTTATCCCCATTTCTTTTGAATGTAATTAAAAATACAGTTTTGAATGATTCTAAGGTGTGTGTAAGATTCATTTTGGAATTCATAATCTTTCTTACGTAATTACCTCCAAAAATAAGTTTATGATAATTCAAGGCAAAAAATTTTGAGAAATATTTGTAAGTAATTAAA
Source organism: Bacillus cereus group sp. TH152-1LC (assembly GCF_027710505.1). Taxonomy (NCBI): domain Bacteria; kingdom Bacillati; phylum Bacillota; class Bacilli; order Caryophanales; family Bacillaceae; genus Bacillus; species Bacillus cereus group sp. TH152-1LC. The sequence goes on from NZ_JAQFNK010000007.1 coordinate 187,516, forward strand.
ATAAACAGCAAGGAGGAATGGAAATGAAAGCAATTGTTATAGATCAATATGGTAGTGTTGAAGAATTAAAAGAAAGACAAGTTTTAAAACCGGATGTTAAAGATAACGAGGTATTAATACGTATTCTCGCAACATCTATTAATCCTGTTGATTGGAAAATAAGAAAAGGGGACTTACAACAACAGTTACGATTTTTATTTCCAATCATTTTGGGGTTAGATGTAGCTGGAATTATTGAAGGAATTGGGGAAGAGGTAGAGTGTTTCAAAATAGGAGATAAGGTGTATACGAAACCTGAAAATATAGGACAGGGTTCTTATGCTGAATTCATCACAGTAAAATCGGATTTAGTATCCTATATGCCTACAAATCTAAGTTTCGAAGAGGCAGCTTCGATTCCTCTTGCAGGACTTACAGCGTGGCAAAGTCTTGTAGATTACGCAAAAATAAAAGAACATGACCGAGTACTTATTCATGCTGGAGCTGGCGGAGTTGGAAGTTTAGCTATCCAAATCGCAAAATCATTTGGAGCTTTTGTTGCGACAACTGCAAGTAGTAAGAATGAAGAGTTTTTAAAGTCTTTAGGAGCGGATCTTATTATTGATTATAAAAAAGATAAATTTGAAGAACTATTATCAGATTTTGATATTGTGTTAGATACAATAGGTGGAGAAGTACAAGAAAAAAGTTTTCAAATTATAAAACCTGGTGGTGTGTTAGTTTCGATTGTTCATGAGCCAATTCAAAAAGTAAAAGGGATAAAATCAGGTTTTTTATGGTTAAAACCAAATGGAAAGCAACTAGAAGAATTATCAGATTTAATTGTACATGGAAAAATAAAACCAATCATAAGTAAAGTTGTTCCGTTTAATGAAGCAGGGGTTAGAGAAGCTCATATTTTGAGTGAAGGTCAACATGTTAGAGGTAAGATTGTAATGAAAGTCGGAGGATAATGTTTGAACCACAAAAAAACTCAGAAACAAATACTATCCCAAAAGTCACATTTTCATTTTGGGATAGTATTTCTTATTGGACATGTAATGTTATCTCTATCATATACATTTTCGTATTGTATCATGTAATCTCTCTAAACCAATTAACATATCTTTTTCATTTAACATAGAATAGCTAATTCTTAATTGGTGATTATTTATTTCGGGATTTAATAGACAAGCTGTTCCTGGTAAAAAAGAGACATCTACTTCATTTGCTATTTGTAATAAGCTAAAGGGATCCATCGAGTCAGGAAGTGTAATCCATAAATTAAATCCACCATTTGGTATTTCAAATCTTATTTCTGTAAGTCGTGATAACATATCAATCGTTATATCACGTCTAATTTGTAAAGCGGTACGTAATTTTTCTAAATGGTTTTTCATACGTTCTGCACGCAGGAAAGGTAGAAGTGCTTTTTGTGTTAATAAAGGACTACCGATATCCATTGAACCTTTTACAGCATATAACCATTCGAAAATAGGTCCATCAGCAATAAGCGAGGCGATACGCAGTCCAGGTGCTAACGTTTTACTAAATCCTTTTATATATATTACGTGGCCATTCGTATCAAAATTTTTGATAGGAGGGGGAACAGTCGCACCCTCAAAATATATTTCTCCGAAAGAATCATCTTCAATTATAAAAAACTTATATAGCTCTGCTAGTTCTATAAGTTCCATTCTCCGTTCTTTACTCATTACTGTACCTGTTGGGTTCTGAAAAGTCGGATTTGTATACAATAATACGGGATTTTTACTTTGACAAATATCATCGACTAAATCGGCTCGAATTCCATGATTATCAAGAGAAATTGGAATGATTTGAGCGCCTTTATTGATAAAAATATCAAGTGCGGCACTGTAACACGGACTTTCCACTAATACAATATCACCAGGTTTTAATAATGTTTGAGCAATTAAATCAATTCCTTGTTGAGCGCCGCTTGTAATTAATAATTGAGATGGGTCTGTCAGTAATTGCTGGTGTTCATTTAAGTAACTTGCTATTTCAACTCGCAGTTCATAATCGCCTTGAACTGGCCCATACGTTGCTAGGATCATCTGGTCTTTATCTAGTATTTTATGCATTTCATCGGCTAAGAATGGATTTGGTAATAAGCGAGGATATAAAATTGCTTGTGAAAAATCGTAATATTTCCGGTGCTGATTCATTGCATATTGAGATCGCATAACATTAATCGTTTTCGTTTGTTGCCATGTATACGGAATTGGTTTGAAATCTTTCTTTCCATTCTTATGTATATAAGCACCTTTTCCTTGCTCAATGCGTATATATCCTTTCTTTTCTAACTGCTTATATGCTTTACGAACTGTTAATAGGCTAATCTGCAAATCTTCGGCCATAGAGCGTAAAGACGGAAGTGCATCACCATGTGAAAGCATGCCACTTTGTACTCTTTCAACGATTTGCATATATATTTGCTTGTAATACGGTATGTTGGATTCTTTACGAAGGACAATCTTCATGGTTCCACCTTTTTCGTTTTTATTTCATTAAAGCGAAAAATATAGAGAGAATCAACTACAATTTTAGGTAACTGTTATATACATAGATACACTGTTATACACCATACCTTCTATACTCATGGTAAGAGTGAAAAGGAGGAAGAAAAATGGTTATTTTCAATTATATTTTAGTATGTATTATTTTCGGAACAACATTTTTAACGATAAAAATCGGAATTGAAGCAGGAGCACCTCCATTATTTTCAGCAGGCATTCGTTTCTTTTTAGCAGGAGTAATTTTGATGATTATATTTAAGTTAAAAAGAAAAGAAATTATGCCACATGTATTTTCAAAACGTATTATGTATGCTGGTTTTTGTTTAACGTTTATGACATTTGCATCACTGTACTGGGCAGAACAATTTATTTCTTCGGGATTAGCTGCTGTACTTTCTGCAACGGGACCGATGATGATTTTGTTTTTACAGGCAAGGAGAAATAAGACGAAATTACAAAAGGAGCAACTACTAGCTTTAATTATTGCACTAATAGGTGTTGTTTTTGTTTCTTTACCAGGAATGCACCAAGAAGTAAGTTTCATATGGAGTATTGCTTGTGTTGTTTTAATAATAGGAGAGTTATTTTACGGAATAGGCTCTATTCGCTCAAAAGAAATACTTTCGGATTTACAAAGTGTATCACCATTTCTCATAAATGGTATTCAAATGTTTTATGGAGGAGTTTTACTATTAATCGTGTCTGCCGTAGTAGAACAACCGAATGTATCTGTATTAGCCTCATGGAGTGTACAGTGGCCTATTTTATATCTTATTTTTATCGGATCAATTGGTGGGCATGGATTATATTATTGGCTCTTATCAAAAACAAATCCTGTATTCCCGTCAACGTGGTTATATGTATCACCGTTAATCGCTATTATAGTAGGCTATATCATATTAGGAGAACCTTTAAACCCTACAATGGGGATAGGTGCTTGTTTTATTTTGGCTGGTGTATTTTTAGCTAATCGATCCACACTCCGGACTTATTTCAAACAAGGGAGATTATTTGAGAAGGAAATGTAGTAGAATCAAAAACACAGTTGGAAAAATAACCAACTGTGTTTTTTTACTTAATTTACTTTTTTTATAAATCCTTTATAATGACGTTTCACAAGCTGACTTTCTAATGTCTTCATTGTTTCAAGTGCTACACCGACGATGATAAGTAAGCTTGTACCACCAATTTGTGCAGAAGGTGGTAACGTAGCAATTTTTGTGAATACGAGCGGTAAAATGGAAATTGCACCTAAGAAAATCGCACCAATAAATGTTAAACGGTATAAAATTTTCGTTACATATTGTTCTGTTGATTTACCAGGACGAATACCAGGCACATATCCATTTTGCTTTTTCAAATTCTCAGCCATTTGTTCAGGATTTACTTGAATAAATGCGTAGAAGTATGTGAAAGCAACGATAAGCCCGACATAAAGTGTCATTCCAAATGGATGTGCAAAATCAAGATTTGCAACTATCCATTTGGAGACGCTTGAATCGGGGAAGAGCTGCGCAATTGTACGCGGCGTCATTAAAAATGCAGAAGCAAAGATTACTGGAATTACACCAGCACTATTTACTTTAAGAGGTAAATGAGTGTTTTTTGCTCCTTGATATTGATTGTTTCCTGAAACAGCTTTTGCATATTGAATCGGTATTTTACGCACTGCTTGTTGTATGTAAATAACGCCAACAACTATCGCTAAAATTACGAGACCAATTAAGACCATCTTTATGATGTGCATGAATAATTGATCGCCTGCATTTTGAAATTGTTGCAAATAAATTTGGTTCGCAACATTTGGAATCGCTGCTACAAGTCCTGCGAAGATAATCATCGAAATACCATTACCTACTCCATTAGCGGTAATTTGTTCACCTAACCAAAGTAAAAATGCAGTACCTGCAGTTAAAACTGTCGCAATAAATAAGTATGTAGTCCAGCTTTGATCTGTTATTAATTGTCCGCCTGCTATATTATTAAAACCATAAGACATCCCAATGGCTTGTATGAATGCGAGAATGATTGTAAAGTATCGAGTGAATTGAGCTGATTTCTTACGGCCCATCTCACCTTGCTTTGCCCATTCCGAAAATTTAGGTATAACATCCATTTGTAGTAATTGTACTATGATGGAAGCTGTAATATAAGGTGTAATACCTACAGCGAAGATTGAGAAGTGTTGCAGTGCTCCTCCGCCAAATACGTTTAGCATACCTAAAACGTTAGCTTGATCTTGTACTTTTAATACCTCTGCGTTAGTATGAGGAACTGGAATAAACGTGCCAATTCGAAAAACGATTAGCATCGCTAGCGTAAAAAGAATTTTGTTTCTTATCTCAGCTACTCTCATGAAATTTGAAATCGTACGAAACATGTTGTCGCCTCCTATATTTTTATCAGTTTAAAACTGATTATTATATCCCGATGAAGTAACCACAAACCTCCTTCCGCATTAAATTCATTTGACAAATGGAATTTTATACATTTTGTAGTTTTCTCGGATATAAAAATATAAGGTTTTTTAGCGACCTATAAACTTTTCATAATCATTCAATACACATAATATATCGAATAAATTAACAAATGTACATACATACACATGAAAAATGAATGAATAGGGGCATTTTTTACATTTATTTAATGCTAGATTGATAATTAGGAACGTTTTATGTATTTGTATTGAAAGGATTCCGTGGAAAATATTATGGTGTAGCTGTAGCACACGATAACCTCAAGGAAATATTCAAGGATGTTGAGAAAACTCATATATTTAGTCGTGAATTAGAGAAACAGTAGTGAAGGAAAATCTTTCTTCTATAGAGAATATTTCTAACGCAGGAATCTAAGTATATAGGCTCTAATGAAAGGAGAATTCACATGAACACATTTGTAAAGGACAAGTTTTATGAAAAGAGAAATCAATTATTTGAGGAAATTACTTTGTTAAGTGATGCTCAATTTAATAGAAAACCAAATAAGGATAAATGGAGTATAGCACAAGTTTGTCATCACTTAGTTTTATTAGATGAGAGAGTTATAACGGTTATTTCGTCAGGATTAAAAAAGATGGATAGTTTCCAAAATGAGCGTAAAGAAATTCATACTATTGTATTAGATAGATCGATAAAATTTATAGCACCAGAAATGATTAAACCAAGTATAGAACCATTTGAAGTGCTGCAAATGGTTGATTTGTTAAACGACTCTAGAAAAGAATTGATGCGTTTTCTGAGTTCAATAGAAGATGAATCTAAATTGGTAAAAAAATCAGTGATGCATCCAGCTCTTGGAGAACTATTTCTTGATCAGTGGATAGAATTAATCTATTTGCATGAACAGCGTCATATAGAACAAATCAAAGAGGTCAAATTGCTTTGTGAAGTTGAAAAGTAAAAATTATTATCTATTTATTGAGCGATTTAGGAGAGCATCAAGGGTTTGAGTGATAAAATACAAGTCTTGATTAAAATTACGATGAATTTAGTTGAAAGCAACCAATAAGCAGAAGAAAATACGAAACTAGCAGATCTTACTCTTGAATAGGAAACGAACATTCAAAAAAACTGAATCCGAATTGCTGTATAAGTGTAACCCCGTCTTAAATGAAGAACGGGGTTATTATTTTTGGAAGTAATCTCAGCATTTTCATTTAGAAGGAAATAAATTAGCAATGAAATCCGAAAATGTAACCAGCATTACACACTATATCTTTAAGTTATAATGATTTCCGGAAATGAGTTATATGTCCATAATTATACATCTACTGTTGGTTTAGCGCTCTTCATACGTTAGAGGAAGAAGAAAATACGATTCTGCTAGGGGGGGATATGCATTTTATTCTCTATATTTTCACAACAGAACCACCTCCAAAATTATCTTTTGTAGTTGAATTTTTCCGAATAATAAGTTACATTTTTTAAGTTCAAGCAACTTTATAGCAGTACAAAAAGGGGAGAAATATTGTTATTATGCAAAAAATGAAATGGAAGACCTATTTATGTTATTTTGTTATTTTTATACTTCTTGGAACAGCAGTAATAGTCAAGCCATCTATCTCAAAAGCTGAGGAATCTGATGTTAATATTACATTGTTAGGTACGGCAGATATTCATGGTAGATTTATGCCCTGGGATTATGCGCTCGATGGTGCAAATACGAGCGGAAGTTTAACACAGCTTTATACGGTTATAAAAAAGGTACGTCAAGAAAATCCAAATACCATATTAGTAGATGCTGGGGATACAATTCAAGGAAACTCAGTAGAATTATTCAATGATAAGCCACAATCGCCAATGATGGTAGCGATGAATACAATGGGATATGACGCCTGGGCATTTGGAAATCATGAATTCAACTTTGGATTAGATACATTGAAAAAAGTTAGTGAGCAATATAAGGGAAAGACGTTAGCAGGAAATATTTATAAGGAAAATGGAGAGCGTTTTCTTCCTGCATATACGATTGTTGAAAAAGGTGGAATTAAAGTCGGGATAATTGGTATGAATACACCAATGATTAGTGATTTTGAAAAAGGGACAGATCATTTGGATGGTTTAGTAGTGAAAAATCCAGTAGAAGAGACAAAAAAGGCAATTAATGAATTAGAGGGTAAAGTAGATGTAATGGTAGGGGTTATGCATATGGGACTAGAAAATGAGAATGGAATCCCTGGTACTGGTGTTCAAGATATTGCGAATGCTTGTCCGGAACTAAGTGCTATTTTTGCAGCTCATATGCATAAACTTGTTAAAAAAGAAGTTGTAAATGGCGTTATTATTACAGAACCAGATAAATATGGAACACATATCTCGCGTATTGATCTTACTTTTACAAAGCAAGATGGAAAGCTGGTTCTAAAAGATAAAACTGCTACCGCTATACCTGTAAAAAATACTGATGGAACAACAGTAGTATCTGATCCTACACTTGAAGACACACTGACACCTTTTCATGAGTATGCGAGAGGAGATGCAAATGTTGTTGTCGCTCAATTAAAGGGTAGAAACCTTGTTCCTGAAAATGAAATAAAGGGTATTCCAAGTGTGCAGATCCAAGAAACACCTTTATCAGATTTCTTTCATGAAGTCATGCTCTACTACAGCAAAGCAGATGTAGTAGCCCATCAAATTGATAACGATAATGCTCGTTTGGATGTAGGTCCTATTAAGAAAAAAGATATTGCGTATAATTATCAATATGCTTTGGGAGAAATTACAGTATATAAGGTAACTGGGAAAGACTTAAAAGACTATATGGAATGGGCGGCAGGGTACTTTAACTCATCTCGTGCCGGAGATGTAACAGTTAGCTTTGATAAAACCCGTCGTGCTTCTAAATACAGTACGAATGATTTCTTTGGAGGCGTAAAATATGAAATTGACTTAGCAAAACCATATGGAAGTAGAATTACAAATTTACGTTCTATTCGTACCAATAAACCAATCAAAACGAACGATGTTATGACACTAGGAATGAATGCATATAGAATGGAGGCTCTTCAGGCAAAAGGTGGAGCTTTAGAGGGGCGTAAGTTTGAACAAATTTGGTCATCTAAACAAGAGAATGCATTCGGGGAAACTGGTGGAACCATTCGTAACCTTGCTATTACATATTTAAAAGAGGTAAAGAATGGTGTATACACACCAAAAGTTATGCATAATTGGAAAATTACTGGCGTGAATACACATTCTTCAGAGCATAAGGCTGTAGTGGATCTTGTAAATAAAGGGATTTTAGAAATTCCAAAAACAGAAGATGGAAAATATACAAATATAGCATCTATAAATACTAAAGATTCAATTACAAAAGAAGAGATTGTAGCACTCTCACAAAAAGTTAATATTAATCCAAATCAGTTTAATCATGTAAAAAGAAAAGGTGAATTTTACAAAAAACTTAGTAGGATAATTAAAAAAATATAAAATAGATAGCTTTCATGCAAAAAACTATTAAACTTGGACATACCATTATCCTAAAAAAGTTTGTGATCGGTATGGAAATATAAAGAATCAACGATAAAAAATCCCCTGGATCATTAAACAAATCCGAGGGATTTTTTATTTGAATAATTATGGTTTTATTTCTTACTATGCATATTTATTATATGCTTTAAAAGAACATACCTCGAGCTAATAACATGCAATAGATGTGTCCTTTACTATATTTAAATGGGAGACAAATTAAAGATATTTTTGACAAAATAAAAAAGCCTGAAACTCATATGAGACTTCAGCTATCTCATAATGTTACAATCCATGCAACTATAGACATACATAACAACAATATATTAAAAAATCTAAATTGTAGATGCGCTGCCTCACTAAAATATTTATATACTATATACATCATAAAACAAAACACGCACTTTCTTTTTCTTGTTTATCAAGGTCATTAGTATTCATTTGATCCATCTTTATCCTAAATCAACTTCATGTCCAAAATATAATTTAAAATAAGTAATATAAATTATAAGATGTCCTATAATAATTGTTATTTTAATAGCATTAAACCTACTCTTAAAATAGTAAAGAGTGGGTTTTTATGTTGTTATTTAGATGTAAGGGTACTTTGATTAGAATGAATATAGATAATTAACAACTAACCAATTGGATGAGCGCCTAAAAGAGCTCTTTTTTTATTGAAATTAATATACATATGTGTGTCGTTCTTTATTTATATCATCGGCCATATATATGTAATTTTGCATAATGTTACATGAATTTTGTATTTTCTCTTTTTTCCGACATGAATAGACAGTATACTTTGTACAAGCTTTCTATTTCAAAAATTATACGAGGTGAAAAAATGAAAAACAAAAAGACATTAACTAAGGTAGCTTTAACAACAGGCTTAGCTTTAACAGCTGTAGCACCATACGGAGTAGGTCATGCAGAGGAAACAGATCAACTACAAGTTCAAATTCAGGAAGAATCGTTCCGTTCGGGTGAACTTACACAACCGTCACAAAAAGCGCCAGAGAATGTAGTAAAAGATGCTCTGAAGGAGAAAACAGAACAAGCTCTTTCTCCAAAGCAAGTCAATGGGGAAACAGGAGTAGATTATAAAGTTCTTCAAAAACGTGGTTCATATGATGGGACTACACTTGTACGTATTCAGCAAACATACGAAGGAAAAGAAGTATATGGCCATCAATTAACTGCACACGTAGATAATAACGGTGTTATTAAAAGTGTTTCAGGCGATAGCGCGCAAAATTTAAAACAAGAAGAATTGAAAAAACCTATCAATCTATCAAAAGATGAAGCAACACAATATATTTATACGAAATACGGGAACGATATCAATTTTATTACTGAGCCAGAAGTTAAAGAAGTTATTTTTGTTGATGAAAATAATGGACAAGCTAGCAATGCATACCAGGTTACATTTGAAGCTGCAACACCAAACTATGTTTCCGGAACTTATTTAGTAAATGCACAAAATGGTGATATGTTAAAAAATATGGTACAAGAATCTAACTTAAAAGCAAGTGAAAAACTAGTTGGAGCATTAAAGAAAAGTAAAAAAAGTAATCTTACATCATTAACTGGAACAGGAAAAGATGATTTAGGTATATCACGTACATTTGGTATCTCTAAACAAAATAATGGCACATATGCTCTTGCTGATTATACAAGAGGACAAGGAATTGAAACATATGATGTGAACTATAGAGACATTACTAAAGAAGAAAGCTATTATCCTGGTACATTAGCAACTAGTACTTCGACAACATTTAACGATCCAAAAGCAGTAAGTGCTCATTACTTAGCAACAAAAGTATTTGATTTTTATAAAGATAAATATAAGCGTAATAGCTTTGATAATAAGGGACAAAAGGTAGTTTCAGTTGTACATGCTTGGGATTCCGGAGATACGAATGATCCGAAAAATTGGCAGAATGCTTTAAGTGCGAATAATGGAAGTATGCTTGTATATGGAGATCCTATCGTCAAAGCATATGACGTAGCTGGCCATGAATTTACACATGCTGTTACTTCTAGCGAATCTAATCTTGAATACTACGGTGAATCTGGTGCGATTAATGAGGCGCTATCTGATATTATGGGAACATCTATTGAGAAATACGTAAATAATGGAAGCTTTAACTGGACGATGGGAGAACAAACTGGATCTGTTTTCCGTGATATGGAAAACCCGGCTTCTGTTCCATCTTCACTTGGTGTACCTTATCCAGATGATTACAGTGAATTTAATGATTTTAATGGATGGGATCAAGGTGGCGTTCATTTTAATTCAAGTATTATTAATAAAGTTGCGTATCTCATTGCACAAGGTGGAACTCATAACGGTGTAACTGTTAAAGGGATTGGTGAAGATAAAATGTTTGATATCTTCTATTATGCAAATACAGATGAGTTAAATATGACTTCTAATTTCAAAGAATTGAGATCAGCATGTATTCGAGTGGCAACGAATAAATATGGAGCGAATACAGCTGAAGTTCAAGCAGTCCAAAAGGCATTTGATGCAGCAAAAATTAAGTAAGTTAGAAATATAGTTTTCATTCATATATTATTACATTATGAAAAACAGATACTGTCATTTTAAAGATAGTAGCTATTTTTTATGCAGCAATGTATGAGTGAAAATAAACTTACTAAGCGAAAATGAGGCTGTCTATCTTCAATAAGCTGTGACAAATATATAAGGATTAAAATAAAAAAACTGAAAATTAATAATATATTGACCTATTGATAGGAAGTACTATAGAATGAAAGCGATAACAAACGATTGCTTTAAAATGATTTCCCTGATCTTTTAGTATTTACAAATATATGAAGATATAAACAAATCTATTTTTTTGAATAATTAATGCAAACGTTTTCGTATTGAAAGATCATTGAAATACATATGTGAAATTAGCCAATATGGGGGTGAAGTAAAAGAGATTTCTAGATTAATTTAAATAGTGTAATTTAGTACGAGCATAATAAATTGTGCCTACTATTTAAAGAAAGGGTGTATGTGGTGCAAATGATAAAAAGATTAGTTAACAAATCAGTTTTATTACTTACTATAATCGTTATGTTATCATCTGTTTTCTCTTTTCAAAGTGTAAAGGCAGTTTCAAATTCGAAAACAACTGAAGTTATCATTCATTACAAAGAGCAATCTGGAAATACAAAGAACTGGAACCTTTGGACATGGGGAGAAAATGCAAATGGTAAATCATATGAATTTACTGGTGAAGATGAATTTGGAAAGTACGCTAAGATTAATTTAGATGGTGAATATAATCGTGTAGGATTTATCATTCGTACAAATGACTGGGAAAAAGATGGTGGCGATCGTTGGATTGAAAATATAAAGGACGGTCGTGCGGAAGTGTGGATTCTTTCTGGTGATGATAAAGTATATAACTCTAAGCCTTCTTCGAATCTATCAATTCAAAAAGCAACTATTGATAGTTTCAATGAAATTACTGTAACGACTAATGTCCCGTTTCATATTAAGGAGCGGAAAATTGAAATTGAAGGCATTAAAATAAAGAATATTAGTCCTTATGATACAAGCAGTGGAAATGTTACTAATAAGGTGAAAATAATTACGGAGCAGAAAATTGATTTAAAACAATCATACAAAGTGAAAATTGAAAACGTAGCTGATACGAACACTGAAATCGGTAAAGTCATTCGTAGTGAGGAATTTGATCATTCATTTTATTATGGTGGTAACGATTTAGGGAATGTATATACGCCACAATTTACTAAGTTCCGTGTATGGGCTCCTACTGCGAGTGAAGCGAAGTTAGTTACATATGAAAAATGGAACGATAAAATAGGTACTGAAATAAACATGAAACAAGCTGAAAAAGGGACCTGGATAGCAGAACTTAAAGGAAACAAAAAAGGACTCTATTACACGTATAAAGTGAAAATTGGTGATAAGTGGACTGAAGCAGTTGATCCGTATGCACGTGCTGCTTCTGTAAATGGGGATAAAGGTGCAGTTGTTGATTTAGAAGAAACAAATCCGAAAAAATGGAAAGCAAACAAAAAGCCAAAATTTAAAAACCCGGAAGATGCTATTATTTATGAATTGCATGTACGTGATCTTTCTATTCAGCCCGAAAGTGGCATTAAGCAGAAAGGGAAATATTTAGGCGTAACAGAAAAAGGAACAAAAGGGCCTGAAGGTGTGAAAACAGGACTAGATCATATAAAAGATCTTGGTGTTACGCACGTTCAACTTTTACCGATTTTTGATTATGCATCAGTAAATGAAGAGAATTTAAACGAAACACAATATAACTGGGGATACGACCCGAAAAACTTTAACGTTCCAGAGGGATCCTATTCTACAAATCCATATGAGCCTACGGTACGAATAACTGAATTAAAGCAAATGATTCAAACACTGCATGATAATAACCTTCGTGTTGTGATGGATGTAGTATATAACCATATGTATAATGCTACTGAATCTAATTTTCATAAGTTAGTTCCAGGTTATTATTATCGTTACAATGAAGACGGAACATTTGCAAATGGAACTGGAGTAGGAAATGATACAGCTTCAGAACGAAAAATGATGAGAAAATTTATGGTGGATTCGGTCACATACTGGGCAAAAGAATATAATTTAGACGGGTTCCGCTTTGATTTAATGGGTATTCATGATTATGAAACGATGAATGAAATACGTAAAGCTGTAAATCAAATTGACCCTACTATTATATTGCATGGAGAAGGTTGGGATTTAAATACACCTCTTGCAGCTGAGTTGAAAGCAAATCAAAAAAATGCGGAGAAAATGAAAGGGATTGCCCATTTTAACGATAATATACGAGATGGATTGAAAGGTAGTGTATTTGAGGAGAAAGAAAATGGCTTTGTAAATGGGAAGGAAAACATGGAAGGCCGTATTAAAAAAGGGATTACAGCAGGTATTGACTATGATACAAAGTCGTCTACCTATCAAGATCCAGAGCAGGTGCTAACTTATGTGGAAGCACATGATAATTATACATTATGGGACAAACTTGAGTTGACTAATCCAGGTGACAGTGAAGAAGTGTTAAAACAAATGCACAAATTGTCTTCTTCGATTTTATTAACATCACAGAGTATTCCATTTTTACATGCAGGGCAAGAGTTTATGCGCACGAAATACGGCGATCATAACAGTTACAAATCTCCTGATTCAATTAACCAAATGGACTGGTTGCGCCGTGCAGCATTTAATAATGAAGTAGATTATATGAAGGGCTTAATAGAATTACGCAAAAAGTATCCAGCATTTCGAATGACATCTGCAGAACAGATTAAAAAGCATATAACTTTTATCGATGTTCCAAAAAATGTTGTCGCTTATACAATAGATGAAAAGGTAAGTGGGAATAAAAGCGAATACTTTATGGTGGCTCACAATGCAAATATGGAAGACATTGACATAACACTTCCATCAAAAGGTCCTTGGAAAGTACTAGTGGACGGTAAACAAGCAGGTAGTAAAACGCTTTATGTTGTCAATGATAATAAAATTAAAGTTCCTGCGTTAAGTTCATTCGTTTTAAAAACAGAGAAACCGAATAAATAAATGCAAAAAGCGGAGTGAAATGTTGTTTTCACTTCGCTTTTAAAGTTCAAGTAATCTACACGATTTTAGGACCATCTGGATCTGGTAAAACTACAACTCTAAGCTTAGGTTGTGGACTGGATGTCCCTAAAAATGGTTATGTACTGTATAATGGTAAAGATATTCGGAAAATTGGTTTAGATCGATACCGTAATCAAAACGTATCTGTAATTTTCCAATCTTATAATTTGATTACTTATATGACGGCTCTTCAAAATGTTCTAACAGCGATGGAAATTACAGGTGTCAAAGTGAAAAATAAGACGGTAAGGGCATTAGAATTATTAGAAAAAGTAGGACTCACAGAAGTAGAAGCGAAACGAAACGTCTTGCAACTAAGTGGTGGGCAACAACAACGTGTAGCAATTGCTCGAGCATTATCTTGCAATGTTGATTTACTTATTGCAGATGAGCCGACAGGAAACCTCGACGAAGAAACGACAATGGATATTATAGAACTGTTTCAAGAACTTGCACATAAAGAGAATAAATGTATTATTGTTGTGACGCATTCACAGGAAGTTGCAAAAAAATCCGATCGTGCAGTGTATTTAAGTAAGAAGAAGTTGGTCGTAAACCAAATCTAATACAAATATCTTAGTTTTTAAATCCACATAATTTTCAAAAACCAACCATTTCAAAAGCTTATATTTGATATATAATAAAATTAAACCATAATCAAAATGGTCTCCCTGTATTGAATGTGAAGATAGTTTGTTGTTTCCTTTTTAACAATATTTGAAAAAGAACTTGTAGGATATTCTACAGGTTCTTTTTGTTATGATTAGTTACCTATATTATTGAGGAATCACATATAAAAAACGGGACAGTAATTAGATCTATGATCTAATTACTGTCCCGTTTAACTGTTTATCTACATAGTTATTGAAGAATTAAACCTACTATCATAATTAAACTAAATACTATCATCCAGCCAAATGCACAATAGCCGAAGATTCTAATCCATTTAGGTAATTGATTCATGTTAACTTTATTTGTGGGAACTCCTTGCATAGAAAACATCATTTTTTGGTCTCTATCCCTATTATTTTGTTGTTCATACATAACATCATAACCTTTCTAGAATAGTTGTATGTATAATATATCAGTCTGGAGAAAACTAAATACCGAATATTAGGCGAAATAAAAGTGATTCGACAAATATAGTGGATGGTTCTCTTTTCCAATACTGTATACTATATTTCAAAAAACGAAAATTTGTTTACTCAAAAGCTATATATACTAAAGTATTTGCTAATTTAAAATGTAGTAAACCTTTACCAAGAGATATTTATTATTCGTTATTGATTAATTCGGATAAATTCACTAATACTTCTTAGCGTTTAGACACGTATATGTCTTTCGAAATATAAGTACCGTAAAGTAGGAGTAATTATTTATTCGTTATTTTTAAAGCGTTTAACACTATTTTGGTTACGTCTGCAATAAGTTTATCATCGTATTTCGCATCCTCATTAGCATGATTAGAAAGTATCGCAAGAACAATTGGCTTTTTATTTGGTGGCCAAATAATTGCGATATCATTCCTTGTTCCATAAGAACCAGAGCCAGTCTTATCGGCTACTTCCCATTCTTCTGGAACTCCAGCGCGGATTAAGTTGTCCCCCGTAGTATTTCTTTTCATCAAATCTATTAAAAAGTTCCGTTTCTCAATTGGAAGAATATCACTTAGCGCGTAAGTTTGAAGACTAGTAGCTAATGCCATTGGGGTACTAGTATCACGAGTGTCACCAGGCTGCACTTCATTTAATTCTGGTTCAAAACGTTCAGGATTTGTAACAGAATCTCCTATTTCTCTTAGTGATTTTTTGAATTCACTTGGCCCACCTAATTGTTTAAGAATAAGATTTTGTGCAGTATTATCACTATATCGAATGGAAGCATCTGCAAGCTCCTTCAGAGTCATACCTGTATCTACATATTTTTCTGTAATTGGATTGTAATTCACAAGATCTTTGCTGGTATACTTAATTTTTTGATCTAAATCTTCTATTGATTTCTTTTGTAACAGTGCTCCAACAGTAAGGGCTTTGTGGGTAGATGCGTATGCAAAGCGTTCATCTGAACGATATCACCTCTGGTAGTCATTATAGCCGTACTATCTGTAGTTTATGTGGAGATACAGTAGGAAACTTCATAAGACGTTTAACATATTAACTCCATTTTTCAAGATTGTGTATTCTTCGTAAAAAAGTATTATTCTCCATATTTCCTTTTTATGGAGAAATATTTATGCGCATAAAAAAACTTATCATATAGAAAACTGAACGATTAATATTTACGAAAAACTAATGTATAATAATGTAAAATGCATGTAGTTTTTTAAACTTTTTGAAAATATACTTTCGGAACTTTAATAAAAGGGAGAAAGGGAGATGAATTTAAATATAAAAGAAGCTAGCGAAATTCTAGAGCGTACGCCACAAACTTTGGAGTTTTTTTGCTAATTTAGTAAAGGCCTAAGGTGCGAACTAAGGATTATTTAAATTATGTGAGAAAGGTTGTGAAATTATTTGATGGGTTATAAAGCGATGCTGTTTGATTTAGATGATACGTTACTTGATAGGGATAAAGCAGTAGATAACCTGTTTTTATTAGTTTTAGAAAAGTGTTATAAGGATGTTAGTGATACAGTCAAAAACAATATGTTACAGAAATTTAAGGAGTACGATAAAAGGGAATATGGCATTAGTGATAAAACGATAGTTATAGAATCATTATTTGATGAATTCGCGCCGAAATATAGATTGCCGCGCAATTATATCCAAGATTTTTGGAATGAAAATTTCCCTAAATGTTTTTCAATTGACCAAAATACTATTCATTTCTTAAATCATATAAAGAAACACTTTAAAGTAGGAATAATAACAAATGGCTCAACTCAGAGGCAAAAGGCTAAAATAATTAATACGAATTTAAACAATTACTTTGATACAATCATTATTTCGGAAGAAGTGGGATTGAGTAAACCTGATAAACGTATATTCGAACTAGCATTAAGTAAGCTAAATGCACAGCCGGAAAATACCTTATTTGTTGGGGATGACTTAGAAAAGGATATTGCTGGTCCTCAAAATGCAAATATAAAAGGTGTGTGGTTTAACCCTCGGAAAATCAAGAATACTACCGAAATACAACCGTATGACGAGATTCATACTTTGGATAGTTTGTTAAGTTATGTTACTCCACAATATTTTTATAACAAGTAAAACCAATCTCGGTATTTAATAATTTCATTGACCGTATTAGTAATATAAATAATATATATGAAATAAAAAGAGGCTATTTTATTCACTGTATCTAATTTGAACTATGACTACTATGAAAAGCTGCAATACAAGTTTACTCTTACTGTGTAAGTATAAAAGGAGTGGGACTATGGAAATAAAGAAATTAGTTATCAATGGAATAAATATAGCGGTCATAAAAAACGATAAAGTATTAATTTCCGATGTTCAAACTGCATTGGATCTTATGGCAACAGTTCAATATGAGGTGGATGCGAAACATATTATCATCGACAAATCATTAATAAGCGAAAGTTTCTTTGACTTAAAAACACGACTTGCTGGTGATATTCTTCAAAAGTTTATAAACTACAGAGTAAAGATTGCTATCATTGGAGATTTCTCTATGTATACTAGTAAAAGTTTAAAGGACTTTATATATGAATGTAATAAAGGAAAAGACATTTTTTACTTAGCAACTGAACAGCAAGCAATTGAAAAACTAAGTACATTGAAGCTTTAATAATGCCCCAGTAAAATCTCTTTCTTTTTCACGTCGTTTATTATTTACAACATATAAGAACTGATGTTTGTGATAAACTAAGAGGTGAATAAAGGGGGGATTTTCTTGAATAAATTTAATAATGTAATCCAAAATTTAAACAATATAATTTACAAACCTAACGAATTAATAATCACGAATCTAAAAGAAGAACCGCAAAATGCAGAATATGCAGGTAGTTTATTTCACTTAAATAACAAGACTATCCGTTTTAGAGTATCAAAAATTACTTCTAATAAAATCGGGCAATTTGTTTCTTTTTGGGAAAAAGATGACAATATGCAAAATCAAGCATTTTCTTATGACGCTGCTCCTGACTTATTAGTTATCACTTGTATTGATGATAATAAACTAGGACAATTTATTTTCCCTAAAGAAATTCTTCTTAAAGAAAAAATATTGAAAACGCAAAGTCAAAAAGGGAAGATGGCTATGAGAGTTTATCCAATTTGGGATACTCCTGTTAGCAATCAAGCGAAAAAGAGCCAATTGTGGCAACTTCAATATTTTGTTGATTTAAGCGATCATAATAATTTACCTTTAGATAAACTATTAAATTTGTATTTGTAGTTTCTGTTCTTATGTAATATTGTGAGTGAGACTTTTTGTACCGGTACAGTTAAACGAAATGTACATTGTTTCAGTACCCCATCAAATATACAATCAGCATATACTATTTTAACTTATACATGTTAAGGGGTGCTGACTATGACAAGTCTACAACATAAGCTTTTTACAAGATTGAATCTTGCAAACCGTACTGAAGTGAACTTTGAAGAATTAAACACAATTCTCTTTGCATTTGCACACACTATACCATTTGAGAATTTAGATGTTATAGCACGTAATGCGAATACAATTACTATGGAAAACTTACAGAATAAAATTTTAAATACGTCCCGCGGCGGACTTTGTTATGAATTAAATACTCTTTTTTACTACTTTTTGCAAGATTGTGGTTATGATGTACAGCTTGCACTTGGTACCGTATATAAAAATGATATAAACATATGGGCACTTGAAAATGGACATATAACGATTATTTTAAATTATGATAACGTACGATACTTAATTGATGTAGGTATTGCATCTTTAGTACCACTAGTCCCTGTACCTTTTACTGGTGAGTCTGTTTCCTCTAAAAATGGTACGTATCGAGTGAAAAAACGAGAGACAAGTAAGGGAAATTACGTTCTAGAAAGAAAAGATACGAACGGAGAGTGGAAAGTTTGTCATGCATTTTATAATCGTATCATTGATGAGGCAGTAGTGAATGATGTTCAAAAAAGAGTAATAGAAGATGAGAAATCTATTTTCAATAAAGGACCAATTGCAGTTAAATTGACGGTCTCTGGCCATGTCTCTTTAACGAATACGAGTTTAACTGAAATGATTCATGGGGAAAAAATGAAACGAGTAATTACAGAAGATCAATATAGAGAGCTATTAAATACTTTATTTGCTATTGAGTTGTGATGAAACAAATAGCTAGCCGGTTCTTACGCAGAATCGGCTATTTTTATTAACTTTAATTTGAAACTAACTATTAAAGTTTGATTTTCTAATTAGATATAATACACTAGAACAGTATGAAAAATTATAAACAATGAATTTTGAATGTAAAGGAAGATTTTTATGTCAATTATTGATAAATTGAAACTGAATAAGTATACAAATATGGTCGTAATTAATGAACCTAGTGATTATGATATTTTTACAGGGAAAGAAACTGCATTTTCAAAAGAACACGATGCCATTTTTGTTTTTGTAGAAACACTTGATGAAATGGTGAAACAAACGAGTTATATTATTAGTAATGAAGAATTACTAATTGAAAAAGGCTACATATTCTTCGCGTATCCGAAAAAAGGGAATTCTCGTTACAGTACGTTTATTCACCGTGATGAGATGTTTCCTGCATTAAGCGTTGGCGAAGATGGGTATGTAGGACAGAGTGATATTAAATTTGCACGAATGGTTAGTATGGACGACGTCTTTACTGTTGTAGGTTTAAAGCGTGAAAAGAAAAAAGAGAAGAAAACGCTTGCTATGAGTCAATGTGTTGCCGATTATGCAGATCGTATTAAAGATGTAGAAGCCCTACTGGCTAATCATCCAAATGAACTTAAATTTTATCAAAGTTTAACACCTGGATATCAAAAAGATTGGGCTCGTAATTTATTTTCTGTAAAACAAGAAAAAACACGTGATAAACGTCTGGAGAAAATGATTGAAATCCTTTCACAAGGTTATAAAACAATTGAATTATTCCGTAAGAAGAAAAAATAACGATAAGGAAAGTCACAATGATGCAACAATTAATTACACTTAGCACATTGAAAAAAGAATTCCTTTCAGTATACTAAAGTATGTTCTTATATTTAAATAATTAGCAAAAGAGAAAAGGTGTTTGAAATGAAATCGTATATTGTAGTTGGAGCTGGTATTTTAGGAGCATCTACTGCTTATCATCTTGCTAAAGCAGGTGCGAATGTTACTATCGTTGATCGCCAACAATTAGGTCAAGCAACTGATGCAGCAGCAGGTATTGTATGTCCTTGGCTTTCACAGCGTCGTAATAAAGCATGGTATAAAATCGTTAAAGGCGGTGCACGTTACTATTCTTCGTTAATTCAACAATTAGAAGAAGACGGTGAAACAGATACAGGTTACAACCGTGTAGGTGCAATTAGTTTACATACTGACGAGAAAAAACTAGATCAAATGGAAGAGCGAGCTTATAAACGACGTGAAGATGCACCAGAGATTGGTGAAATCACTCGCTTATCAGCTGAAGAAACGAAAAAATTATTCCCAGCATTATCAGAAGAATATAGTTCTGTTCATATTAGTGGTGCTGCACGAGTAAATGGCAGATTATTACGTAACGCATTAATAAGTGCTGCGAAAAAACATGGTGCTACTTTTATAAAAGGAGATGCTGTATTAGTTCATGAGAGTAATCATATTACTGGAGTTACAGTAAACGATGAAACAATTGTAGCAGAAAAGGTCATTGTAACTGCAGGTGCATGGGCGAATGAACTCTTGAATCCATTAGGAATTAATTTCTTAGTTACATTCCAAAAAGGACAAATTGTTCATTTACAAATTGAAAATACAGCAACGGAAAATATGCCGGTTGTTATGCCGCCAAACGATCAATACATTTTAACATTTGACAATGGTCACGTCGTAATTGGTGCAACACATGAGAATGACACTGGTTTCGATCACCGTGTAACAGCAGGTGGTTTACATGAAGTATTCCATAAAGCATTAACAGTTGCGCCTGGTTTAGAAGATAGCACTATGCTTGAAACGAGAGTTGGATTTAGACCATTTACTCCAGGATTCTTACCTGTTATCGGACCATTGCCTAACTTTGAAGGCATTCTCGTTGCAAACGGATTAGGTGCTTCTGGTTTAACTGCCGGTCCATATTTAGGATCAGAACTTGCTAAATTAGCACTCGGCCAAACAATTGAATTAGATTTAAACGATTATGACGTTGCTGGTGCAATTGAATAACAAAAAAGATTAGGAGCGTTTCCTAATCTTTTTTGTTTATAGCTACTACTTTAATTGCCTTAATAACCTTTTGTTTAGTTCCCACAACGCTGTTTTGTTACTATCCCATTTTAAAAGCGTTACTGCTTCCTCAAAGGATAACCATTTATAATTAGAGTGTTCTTTGGATAATGAAATGTCTTTTGTAGGAACTTTAACTCCAAAGGAAAATTCTTTTATTACATAAACATCTTCTCCCCAAAGAAATTTCCCAACTACATCCTCTACAGGTAGTGAAGAAACAGAATCTAATTTAATATAGGGATATTCTCTTAAAATACCAGCCTCTTCAAATGACTCTCGTTTTGCTGATTCAATAGGAGACTCATCATCTTCTCCACCACCAGCAATTCCTTGCCAATAACCATGATCACTTCGATTAAAAATAGCATATTGAATAGAATCATCAGTTATTATATAAGGAAATATTAATACTTGATAAGGTGCTCTCATTGTATAACTTCCTCCACAAAATAATCTTTAAATAAATATGAATAATTAATTGTTCATAAACATGTTTAATCATAACTGGGCAAAAACTGCTTTTTACCTATCAAAATTTACTTAGCGTGGTTTTTCTCCGAACTTCTATCGATACCCCTTATAGTTAATTGTTATATGAAGTGGGTGTTCTTTTGAATAAAAACACAACTGATAAAACAAAGATTACAGCCTTCAAACCACCCCAATATGGATAAATAGTATGGTTTGTTAAACTAGCATATTGAAAGATATTCTCTAAACCAAAAATCCCAATAACGACTGCTAAGAGAAAAGCGGCTTTTCCAATTGTACTATTACGATAGAGGGTAAATACATATAGAGCACATATAAGTGGTACGATGATTTGTAGTAAGATTGCCATGGATTGTCCCCCTAATTCATATTTTATACTTACATTATATCAAAAAAATGCAATAAAAAGGAATATAAGTTAATTGATGCTAAATAGAAAACAGACTTGTACGAACAGGGATATCACGCTTTCACGTCTATAGTTTTGATACTAATTGAACCACTCTAATCATATTCTTCTATTAAAAAGAATAAAAAGAGGTGTACAGTTAATTGACAAAAGTTAAGGTTCGTTTACAGCCCATCGTTCATAACTTAAATTTACCAACTGTAATAAAAACAGCTATACTTCCAGGTGAATCGACCGAAAGGCACTATTTATCGCAACTCAATTAGGGGAGGTTTTTTACATAGGAGACGGAGCTATAAAGACATTTTTAAATATTCGTCACCGAATTATTAAACTAGGCACATTTGAAGAAGGTGTTGCTAGTAGCGGTTATGATGAACGCGGATTGCTGGGATTAGCGTTTCATCCGCAATTAAATCATAATGGTTTATTTTATCTTCATTATTCAATGGTTGGGACTCAAGGACCAGGTGCACTTTCAGAACAATTTAAACCGAATCCGTGTGACCTGAAAACTTTAAACTTAAAGTGGATTAATAGAGATACTCAATAT
Source organism: Bacillus cereus group sp. TH152-1LC (assembly GCF_027710505.1). Taxonomy (NCBI): domain Bacteria; kingdom Bacillati; phylum Bacillota; class Bacilli; order Caryophanales; family Bacillaceae; genus Bacillus; species Bacillus cereus group sp. TH152-1LC. The sequence continues at coordinate 210,500 of NZ_JAQFNK010000007.1, forward strand.
GATCATATTGATACAATTGAAGAATCGATTTTACAATCAAACGGTCAACCTCAAAAGCGACGAACATTACTGAATATAAAACGGCCATTTTTTAATCATAATGGAGTAAATAGCTTAAACTTTTCACCTGAGACTGGAAAACTGATTTTTACAAATGGAGATGGCGGTTCAGGCTATGATCCATTTAATTTAAGTCAGGATGATTTAGAAATAGCGGGTAAAATAATTGAAATCGATGTAAGTAAAAATACGTCCATAAACAATCCTCCAGTAGTTACACGCTTTAATGAACTACCTTTATCTATACAAGAAACACTTACGGTAATTGCAAAAGGCGTTCGTAATATAACAGGTATTTCATTTCAAAGATTTTATAATCAATATATCAAATATGCCGGAAATGTCGGACAGGATATTGTAGAATCTATTTTTTCTTTTGTTCAATATAAACCAATACCAGTTACCGAACTTGTTCAAAACCATTTAATGAGAGATACTCCCAATCAATATGGATTTATTAATTTTGGTTGGAGAGGGTGGGAAGGAGAATTACCTACTTCTTTTATAAGGCACTGTTCTGAGAATCCTACTTTAGATGAGAGAACAATGGCTTATTATAATGAAACAATAGAAACATCCGCAAAGCGAACCCAACCTCTAATCAGTTATTTTCATAAAGATTCTAGACCAAATAAATTCGGAGGAACTTCACTTACAGGAGTCCAGCCATATATGGGAACTGCAATACCTAATTTAACGGGTAGTATCGTGTTTACTGATCTTGCTAAGAAAGAAAAATCTCAGTCTCCAGTAAAGGGTGCGTTAGCTTATTCTAGAGCTGGTATAGACGGGACACGTAATGATTTTCACGTTATTGAAACTAATTATGATTTTGGTGAGCAAGCAGCATATTTTATGAGTCTAGGAACAAACTTAGATCAAACTAGATTATATTTAGGAGTTTACGGTTCTATGAAAGTAACTGATTTTAACAAAGGTACTATTTTTGAAGTCGTTCCTTAATATGATATAAACTCTCAGATTCATTCTTAATACAATTATTATCTATTGTTTACTTGAAGAAGGTAACAAATAAACAAAAAGTGTATGAATAAAAATAGAAAGTGATAAATTATATATCTTTAGGGGGATTTTGATGAATCACTTTAGTAATTATTGGTATCAACCGATGATCGCGCATGATACGAATTTTGTTCACAAAAGAAAGGTGACACCAGCAAAGAGGTTAGTCATTACAGCGTTACTTGGTTCACTTGCTGCTATTTTTCAATCGGCGGGGAACTTAATCCCTGGTATTGGCTTATTTATTAGCCCTTTTGCTACGTTACCGATTTTTTTAGCTATTTGTTATTCTATTCGCGAGGGAATACTTTCTTATATTCTTACTATTCTCCTATTATTTATTATTGAGCCAAGTGAATTAATTGTCTTTCCTTTTACTACAGGCTTATTAGGTATAGCGTTAGGAGTATCCTTTATACAATTCAAGAGGAGGATTTTGGTGGTTTCCTTTTCAGCGATATGTTTACTTATAGGAATTATGGTCGTTCTTGATGTCTTTCGATTTCCTGTATTAGGTCCTACTGTTCATACAACTATGGATATAAAAATTATATTATCGATATTTATACTGAGCTTTCTATATTGTTGGTTCTATGCAGGCCTTTGTAGAATAATGTTGAATAGAGTATATAAAGTATTGTCTTAACATTTTCATATGTATTTTCAAAGATTGGAGATTTAAGTCGTGTATAACGTTAAAATAAGAAGGCCAAATTCGGATGATTTAGATGAACTTAATTTGTTTTTTCGTCTTGTTATTACTCATACATTTAAAAATGAAGGGTTATCAAAATTATTGGATGACATAGAAAATGAAATACATACGAAAAAGCAGTATTTGAAAAATGATTTGGAGAGTAAGGGAGAAAGTCGTTACTTTTTATTAGCAATTGATACAAGTTACGATAAAATCATAGGAACAATTGAAATCGGTCCAGCAAGTACATTGATTCATAGTTGTACAGGCGGTGTTCTTAAAGATTTATATGAAATAGGAACAGTATTTGTACTACCTGAATATCAACGAAAGGGCATAGGCAATGTATTACTAAATGCAATGTATATTACATTACTTAGCAGAGGAATAACAGAATACTGTTTAGATAGTGGATACAAAAAAGCGCAAAGTATATGGACAAAGAAGTTTGGAGAGCCTAGTTATGTACTGAAGGATTATTGGGGAGAATCAAGTGATCATATGATTTGGAAGATGAGTTTACATGATACTCCTATAATATTTGAATTATAAAATGAAATATGCCTCTGAACGTAGCTTTTCTTACATATGTATGCTATTATTTATCTTTATAATAAAAGAGGACGTGAATGAACTTGATTAAAATTAATATTCCTGAAGCTAATGTTTCAATTACTGAACGTAAACAAGTTTTTAAAGGAGACGAGCCAATAATCACTCCAATTAATGGTTTTATCGATTTCCACTTGTTCCCTAGAGATAAAGGCGGCATTTTTATGTTTTACAATATTAATGACGAACTTCTTTTCGTAGGTAAAGCTCGTAAAATTAGACAACGTATTAAGAAGCATTTTGAAGACAATGTTTCACCAATTAAAAATCACCGTGATGAAGTATACCGCATTGATGCATGTATCGTAGAAGATCCAACAGAAAGAGAAATTTACGAAACATTTATCATTAATGAATATAAAGCAAAATATAACGTTGATAAAGTATTCTATAAATAAGTAACAAAAAAACAATCCTAGCACATATACTGGGATTGTTTTTTTTATTTAAATTTAGTCCTCATATTTTTCACCTTTTTTTAAATGATTAGCAACAATAAAACAGCATACACCTATGCATATAAGTACAATTCCACCTGTTTTATGTTTCCCTTCAAAAAAAGGAATATCTGAAATAACATTTGTCATACATAACCCCACAAACACAAGGATTGGTCCTATCCAAAGTAATACATTGCCGAATTTCGTATGTTGCCACATAGTAACCCTCCTGATCTCTTTTTACATATATATCCATAAAATGAAAGTAAATTCATAGAGAAATATAGTTTTTTTCATATCGAAAATTTAACCTTCATATATTGGTACAAGCAAACGAGAAAGGGGACTATCATGAATTGGTTAGAAGCTTTTATTTTAGGAATCATACAAGGTTTAACAGAGTTTTTACCGATAAGTAGTACAGGTCATCTTTATTTAGGAAGGCATTTGTTTCAATTAGATGAAGCCGGATTGTTTTTAGATACGATGCTGCATATTGGGACTTTGCTTGCGGTGTTTATTTATTACAAAAAAGAATTTATATATTTAATTAAAAATCCATTTTCAAAACTAATGCTATTACTTATTGTCGGAACGATACCTGCAGTTGTAATTGGATTGTTATTTAAAGACTTTTTTGAGGATATTTCAAAAACAGGTATTACGATTGGTTGGGAGTTTTTAGTGACAGGTTTATTTCTATATATGGCCGATAAACAAAAAAATGGTCGTAAAAAAATGGATGACATTACATATAAAGATGCATTAATTATCGGTTCTTTTCAAGCAGCTGCTATTTTTCCCGCAATTTCTCGTTCTGGAATGACAATCGTCGCTGCATTATGGAGGAAGTTAGACCGTGAAACTGCTGCTTACTTTTCTTTCTTGTTATCTACTCCAGCCATTGTCGGAGCTATCATTTTGCAATTAGCAGATGTTTATCATGGGAAAGCAGAATCTATTTCCAGTACATCTTTAATTGTCGGAACGTTATCAGCAGCATTTTTCGGTTACATAGCTGTTTCATGGATGATTCAATACTTAAAACGTCACTCCTTAAAAGTATTCGCGTATTACGTATGGGGATTAGGCATTTTAATTTTAACGTTGCAATATACTAACGTGTTTTAATGTAGTAACTATTCGTTTAGATCCTGTTTCATTCATACAAGGCAGGGTCTTTTTTCATTAAGGAGGAAAATATGTTTAATAAGGCTATTGTGATTGGCGGAAGTATCGCAGGGAAACTCGCAGCAAAAGCATTATCAACTACTTTTAAAGAAGTAATCATTATAGAAGCTGGTGAAAGATGGGATGGAAAAGCTTCGAGAAAAAGAGTTCCGCAAAGTAGTCATCCCCATGTGTTATTAAAGGGTGGAGAAAAAGCAATTGAGGAATTGTTTCCTGCCATCACTAATGAACTAATTGAAGCAGGTAGTATCGTAAATAACTTTACTCGTGATATAAAATGGCATCAATTTGGTTTATGGAAACAGCAATTCATAGGAAAAGTACAAATGGTACAACAAAGTAGGTTTTTGCTTGAATGGCATATCCAAAAACGACTTGATGATGTTTCAAATGTTACCACTAAATATCGAACATTGGTTGAAGGGTTATTAGTAGATAGAAAACTCAACAAAGTATGTGGGGTAAAAGCTAAATGTTTAGAAACTAGCTCGCAGGAAGAAATCCAAGCAGATATTGTCGTTGATGCAAGTGGATTTGGTTCAAAAAGTATAGCGTGGTTACGCGAAAACAATATCGAAGTGCAAGAAGAGAAAGTGCGTATTGATTTATTTTACGCAACTAGAATGTTTAAACTCAAAGAAAATGAAAAATTAGACTGCTGTAATATACTAATGTCTCCAAGTTTCCCTGACAATCCGTACGGTGTTCTAATTCAAACGATTGAGGATCATCGTTATTTTGTTACTTTCAGCGGGTACGCAAATGAGAAAGCACCACAAACTGATGAAGAATTTTATAATTTTGCTGTAAACCTATCAATCTCTACTGTTACAGATTTTCTAAATAAAGCTGAGGCAATTTCAGATATCAAAACGTACAAAATTCCTTTTCAAGTACGGCGGCGATTTGATTTAGTGAATGATCTACCCGAAAGATTGTTAGTAGTTGGGGATGCACATTGTCGTTTTGATCCTGTTTTCGGGCAAGGTGTTTCAGTTGCTGCTATGGAAGCTCACCAATTGCAGTTACTTTTACATAGAAAACCAAAGCTTGATAAAGCATTTACACAGCATTTTTATAAAGAGACCGCTCATATCATACAAACTCCTTGGGAAATGACTACAACGGAAATATCACGTCATCCTCAGTTAAAAAGAGAATTAACGATAAAGCAAAAATTCCAGCTATGGTATACGAAACAAATATATCAACTCTCTGCAACTGACTCTGACGTATATATTCGATTAGTAAGAGTGATGAATTTAATTCGTAGTCCATTGCACCTATTTCATCCAAAAGTACTACTTGCTGTGTTACTGAAGCGAAAGAAATAGAAGGAAAATAGTTGATTAAAAAAGAATATATAACAGTTAGTAGATATAGAAGGAGTAGTTGAGATGAAAATATACATAGAACAATTAATGAAACACGATGCTAAAGATTTATTTACGTTTGAACTTACGAATAAATCTTTTTTTGAAACAATGGTACCAAATCGTGGCTCGCAATATTTTGATTTTGAATATTTTCAAAAACTACTAGACGATTTATTAATAGAACAAGCAGATGGAGATTCTTATTTTTATTTAATTCGTAATGAAGAAAAAGAAATTGTAGGACGAATAAATTTAGTAGATATAGATACGGAATCCCGAAGCAGTTCGTTAGGGTATCGAGTCGGAGAAAAGTTTACTAAAAAAGGAGTTGCATCAGCAGCTGTAAAGTTAGTTTTAGATGTGGCGAAAAATAATGAAATTAATGAGGTGCATGCGAAAACAACTACTAATAATCTCGCATCACAAGTTGTACTAGAAAAGAATGGATTTTCTTCTTATCCAAACGAAGCAGATACAAATTCTGTAGAATTAAACGGGGCACATGTGAAGTTTGTACATTATATATGGAGAAATACTTCGCGTTTATAATAAGGGGGACTTATGCATGAATGATTTACGTTATCCAATTGGGCAATTTACATACAAACGTCCTATAACTGAAGAAATGATTGATACATGGATTCAAGAAATTGAAGATTTACCTAATGAACTAACAAAGGCAATTAAAGATTTAGATCAGAAGCAGTTAGACACTCCGTATCGAGTTGGTGGATGGACAGTTCGTCAAGTAGTCCATCACGTTGTTGATAGTCATATGAATAGCTACATACGTTTTAAATTAGCACTAACAGAAAAGAATCCAACGATTAAACCATATAAAGAAGAGAAGTGGGCAGAACTACCTGATTCTAAATTACCAGTAGATGTTTCACTAGTGATGTTAGAGTCTTTGCATAAAAGATGGGTGAACCTTTTATATTCTCTAGAACTGGAAGATTTAGAAAAGACATTTAACCATCCAGATACAGGTGAAACAAAACTTGCTGCCGCAATTGGACTATATGCATGGCACGGACGTCATCATACAGCTCATATAACTTCATTAAGAAATCGACTAAATTGGTAACATGGAAATTACATTAGAGAAGGCGATAGAAAATGATGCAGCAGTTTTATTCCAAATGCAAAAAGACTCATTTAACCCTTTATTAAATAAATATAAAGACTATAATACAAATCCAGCAAATGAATCTATTGAAAAAACTATTTTAAAGATAAATAATACTAGCAGTAACTTTTATAAGATGATAATAGATTCGAGCCTTGTTGGAGCGATATGTATATCTCAAAAAGAAATACCATTTAAATTTTGGATTAGTCCAATGTTCATTCATCCAAACTATCAAGGGAAAGGAATCGCTCAGAAGGTACTTATTTTAATTGAAGAGATGTTTCCAGAAGCACAGAGCTTTGAACTTGCTACAATTTTAGAAGAAGAAAGAAATTGTTTTCTATATGAAAAAATGGGTTATAAAAGAACAGAAGTAATAAAGAAATTAAATGATAAAACCACACTTATTTATTACAAAAAAGAAAGGTAAAGCATTTGAAACACGCTTTACCTTTTTCTGTTATTAGAGATTAAATATACAAAATTAATGCATGTTCTTCCGAAATACTCGGGTTAGTAATTTCAGAAATGAATAAACATACAAAAAGACGTTATTTTGTCGTATATGTTACTAACGCTTTTTGAATGCTTAAAACACTATCGTCACCTTTAAATTCTTTCGTAATTGGCGTACTCAAACTAGATACCCAAATCTTAAGCTCAGCATCTAAATCAAAATGTCCAGCTGTTTCAATGCTGAATTGTGTAATGCTTTTATAAGGAATAGAATGATACTCTGTTTTTTTACCGGATATCCCTTGTTTATCTACTAAAATAAGACGACGGTTTGTAAATACGATTAAATCACGAATTAATTTATAAGCATGCTCAACTTTCTCATCGTCTAGCATAATCTTTTCTAAATCACGTTCTACACTTTCTGTACTCGCATTTGATGCATTTCCTAAAATACCGCTAAATAAACCCATATGAAATTCCTCCTCCATTATTTATGGATAGTGTTACTTATATTGTACCATGCAATTTACTAAGAGGTTATGACATTACTTTAGTAGTTTCTGGTTATAGTTGCAATTCTTTTATATAACCTCATCTTAAAATCTTGTGCTAACATGTAAGTAAGAAAAAAGAAGCAGAGGGATATAGCATGAATAATATCGGTTTAGTGTTAGAGGGCGGAGGAATGAAAGGATTATATACTGCGGGCGTACTCGAATATTTTATGGAAAAGAACTTATATTTTCCTTATGTAGTTGGCGTATCCGCTGGAGCATGTATGGGAGCCACTTATTTATCACGCCAAAAAGGAAGAAATAAAAAAGTAAATACAGAGCTCGTGTCAGATCATCGTTATATATCTTATCGGAATTTGATTCGAAAACGTGAATTATTTGGAATGGATTTTTTATTTGATGAAGTGCCTAATAAAATTGTGCCATTTGATTTTCAAACATTCTTAAACTCAAATGAACAGTTTGTTATAGGAACGACGGATTGTAATTCAGGAAAAGCAGTGTATTACAATAAAATAGAACACGGAAATGATATTTTAAAAATCATTCGTGCATCAAGCTCTGTCCCATTTATAGCACCTGCTGTAGAGTATGATAATCGAAAATTACTAGATGGAGGGATTATAGATCCTATACCGGTTTTAAAAGCACAAACGGATGGTTATCAAAAGAACGTTGTTATTATGACAAAGCCAGAAGGATATGAGAAACAGCGAAATAAACTATCTGGACTAGCTAAAATTTTATATAGAAAATATCCGAATATCGCAGAGTCTTTAGTAGAACATTATCGTTTTTATAATGAGACGATATCTTTTATGAATCATATAGAACAAAAAGACAACTTTTATGTCATTCAACCTAGCGTACAGCTTCCTATAAGCGGAATAGAAAGAAATAAAGAAAAACTTGTCAATCTATATAATCTTGGCTATACAGATGCCCAATATCATTATGAAAAATTATTAACTTGGATCGAGAAGTAAAGGGGTGGAAAATTGCTATTAGGTAAAAAGGTTATTTTTAATGAATTGCAGAAAATGCATAGCCCGCTGCATAAACCGTTTCCGTATCGTGATACAGGAAAATTGCAGCGAGATTTTAAAAGTAAATTTACCGAAGATGACTATATAAACGCTGATTTTAATCATTATTGGATGCATACAGCAGGTACTTTAAGTTCTGTAGTAAATGGAAACGAACAGAACATTACGTATCAACAAATACAATGGCTAAGGAAATCGTTTTTTGAATGGTTTCCGCAATATCGTTCTATAGAAACAGAAATTGTGAAGTATCCCGTTTTAAATAGAGATTTCATGAATTATGAGAAGGCCCGAAGACTATTACTATATTATCTTACTGAATAAAAATAAAAACGTACAAGTTATGCTGCTTGTGCGTTTTCTGTTCATAAAAAAGACAATATTTATACCTTGTTTAAATAGGGATTTTAAAGTGCAGAAAGAAATACTTATAGAATGAAGTATGGGAGGAGAGGCGTTTAGCGATTGTTTTCCTTTAATGCATTGTCCAACTCGAATATCGTTAGTTATTTATGTTAAAATATTTCGAGTAAAATTAAGTGCTTATTTTATCAATAATAAAACGAGAAGGGACAACATTAAAATGGAAAACATATCGAATATAGATAAATTGGAATCAATCAAATCTTTACAATCGACAATCCGTAAACTTGAAAACGCATTATCACAGATGACTGAAAAAGGTGCAAATACTACATTAGTAAAAAAACGACTTAAAGCAGTTTGCGTAGGTTTAGCAGTGCTAGAAAACGTTTGGAATCAAGAAAGTCACCAGTATAGTCAAGAAGAGTTAGCAGAAGCTCGTAATGTCCTTGCTGGTTTACTTCCATCAATAGAGAGGGCCTATGATAAGTCTAAAGTTGGAAGTCCTCAAAGAACAATTTTGACAAGACGGATAAAAGCTTTAGAACTTTCTATTCAGGCAATTGATAAACTTTCTAATAAATAACTCATCTAAATACATAACATCCTAATCCTAAATTTTATAAAAGTAATCTAGTGAAAAGAAATACAAAGGAGGAAGATGGGTGACTTCAATAATTAGTCCTAAGTTAGAGGAGCTTAATAATCAATTAAAGAATGGAAACGAGCAAGCTTTTTATACTTTTTTACATGAAATAAAGTCGAATAATACGCCACTAATAGAACAATGTCCTCTAGATAGTCAGTATAGGCTTATAACGTATATTTGGTTAGGGGATCAAAAAACTGAAAACGTTTATGTATTCGGCAGTTTTCCTGGTTGGGATCTATCTGTAAATCAATTAAAACGATTGTTACAGACAGATATTTGGTATGCGACGTTTAGGACGGATAAGAGTTTTATTTCAACGTACTATTTTTCAGTAAACGATGTTTTCGAAAATGATTGGATAAAGCGTAGTGAACAGTACGAACTAGACCAATTTAATAGAAATACATTTGGAGAAGGTGCCAATAAAGCGTCTGTGTTAAACATAGGCATGGAAGTGCAGTATAGTAGTCGTTTTCCTTCAAACCATTATCCATCTGGCAGAATTGAAACATATTCTTTTCATAGTTCGATTTTAAATAACACACGTAAAATTCATATTTATACGCCTCATGATTATTCTCACACTTCACATCTTCAAGAAATTCTCATTGTATTTGATGGAAATTCATTCATTAATAACCTTTCAATCGCAAGAACACTCAATTATTTAATTTACGAAAAAGAAATCCCATCTTGTATTGCTGTTGCAATAGATCCTGTTGATCGGCTAGAAGAGCTAACTTATAACGATAAAATGAATGCATTTTTAACAGAGGAATTACTTCCATGGATTCAGGCGAAGTATCGTGTGCATCAAGAAGCGAAACATACAACAATTGCTGGGTTCAGTCTTGGTGTCTTAGCAGCTTGTTATGCAGCGCTTCAAAATCCACACATTTTCGGGAACGTGTTGTCAATGTCCGGATCCGTTCATTGGAAAAAAGATGGTTATGAAAATAAAATTCCTTGGATTGAAAATAAAATTTCAACTATAGATTCAAATGCAACGCAACCTCATTTTTATATAACAGACGGAGAAATTGAAAACGAACCTCTTTTAACGGCTAATAGACGCCTATATAAAGCTTTAAAAGAAAATAGATACCAAATTACTTATGAAGAGTTCCAAGGCGGTCATGACGGCATTTGGTGGCGAGAGAAGTTATTTGACGGGTTGAAAGCTTTAAAACTTACCAAAAACACACTATAAAATAAAAAGGAGAGAGAATCTATGAATCAAGAAGAACTAGATAAAAAACTAAAAAAACAAGAGATATTAGTAAAAGATGAGAAAGTTTGGTCCTATACGTATGAGGATCATATTAGTTCTATCGTTAAAGAAGCAGAAAAGAAAGGGTCTTTTGACAATATGCCTGGTAAAGGGAAACCTCTAAATCTAGATAAAGACCTTTCGTACAATCCTGAAAAGCAACTTTATAGAACGTTAAAGAATAATCATGTTTTACCTAGGTGGATTGAGCTTTCAAAGGAAATTGATGATTTAAAAGAAAGGCTAAAAGAAAATACAAATACTGCAGAAGCAGCGGATTTCATTCGAACTATTAATAAAAAGGTTTTAGAACATAACTTACTTTGTCCACCAAGTGCGCAAAAAACGAGGGTGAAAACGGACTTTTAACAATTTTCAATGAAGCTATCTCATGCTATATAATTAAGCAAGGCATTTTTAATTCATTATTAAAGGGAGGCAAATGTGATGAAGAATACGTATCAACTTCAAATTCCGAAAGAACTAGAGCAGTATCGTAGTATTTTAGAAGAAAGTGTGAAACCGTATATTAAAGTGTCTGGAACATTAGCAGAGACAACGCTTTTTGAGAGTAAGTTTGGTGGTTATCCGTATTTACCTATAGATCAAGAGCACCCTAAAGATTCAAATGGACAACCTATGATGTTACTTGCACAGCTAAACTTTGAAGAAATGCCGCATGTTGAATATATGCCTCAACAGGGAATGTTACAATTTTTCGTAAGTGCTGATGATGAGCTTTACGGAGCAGATTTTGACCATCCAACAACCCAAAAAGACTTTCGAATTATTTATCATTCTACAATTATAGAAGATTTAAATAATGTTATTACTGATTTTAGTTATTTAAACACATTAGAATTAGAGAACTTTATCATACCCGAAGCAGCAAAATTAAAGTTTGAATTAGGTTATCAACCAGTAACACCAAGGGATTATCGATTTGAAAAGATGTTTAGCGAGGAAATTGATTGGGAAGAAATTGTTGATGAAGAAAATAATACAGAATTAGGCGAACTGTATGATGATTTATGTAAAGATCAAGGGCATAAAATTGGTGGTTATCCATTTTTCACACAGACAGATCCAAGAGAATGGGAAGAAAAATACCAACAACATGATATATTATTACTACAAATCGATACATTTGTTAAATCTAGATTTTTCCAATGTTATTTATAATTGGGATTGTTATTAAAAATTTATAAATGAAATACTAGCAAGCTAAAAAATCTTCCTGAAGGTGAGGGAGATTTTTTTATGTTAAAAATGAACGTTATGTTAACTAGAATATAGAACAATGAATGTAATGAAAGTCAAGCGTAAAAAACATAAATAGCTACAAATAAAGTAAAGTTATCAAATGTGTGCAAATAGCAATAAATTCATTAAGTAAAACATAAAATAAAATTATTATTTTCTTTTATGTATAGAAATAATTTTTCTGTATAAAAATTTCTTGCCGCTCAAAAATATTTTTGATTCGTTAAATCTAAAGCGATTATTGATTAAAATCTGCTGTGATGGATTTATAACAAAAAAAACGATAAAAACTGTAGAAATTCGTTTAGATAAAATTTTATGTGAATCTCACTAAAAATCTCCGTTTCGTCTCATTAAGTATAGTTTACTTGGTTTTTGATACCTGATATCACTTTGTTTCTATAACTGCCTATAATATATATTATGTCAACTAACTAAAAATAATAAACTTATTATATGTAAGTTTATTATTTTTAGGCTCCCCTTTTCATTGGATTTATTCTGTGTGATCGATTGTGTGCTTATTTGTTGTTGTTTTATGAGTTGATGATGATATCTTCAGAAATAAATTATATTTAAGACAATAAAAAATGCAATTTGTTTTTATTCATCACATTAAACGAATTGCATGGATATGATTAAAATAGTTTGCTACAGCAATTGCTTCGATTTCAATTAATAAGTTATCGTTAATTAACTTTCTAACTTCTACAGCCGAACTTGCTGGTGGATTCTTAGTATCAATGTATTGATCTCGAATATCTCTAACAATGGCCATTTGAGAAATATCTGTTAAGAAAAATGTTAATTTTACTACATCATTAAATTGTAATTCCAAATTTTCTAATGCACTTTTAATGTTTTCGAATACTTGTCGCGTTTGTGTAGCTAAATCACCAACGCCAACTATTTGACCATCAGTATTGATTGCTACTTGCCCAGATATGTAAAATGTTCGTTTTGCGTTACTAACTTCGACTACATGTGAGTAGCCAAAAGTTGGTGGCATCATTTCTGGATTGATAAATTTCTTTTGCAAGGTGTCTCTCTCCTTTTTTAGTAAATTAATTGTAAAATCTATGTATTTATTATGTTCCATAAATAAAACTAAGAATCCTTTAATGATTTCAAATTAAAAACCTTAGTATAGATATCTTCATACCAATACTAAGGTTTTCTAGAGTTATATATTTAGTTATCACTAGTTGAACTTGTCAAATTAATCTCTTCATACTCTCTTTTAAATTGATTATCATTTTTTAACCAACGTTTAAAAGTTGATTCGCTTATTTCTAAATTAAAACAAGCTGTAGCATTACATTTATTTTTCGCATATTCTTTAAGAAAATTTTGTTTTCTTTGTTTAACGGCAGTTTGAGTTTGTTTTAGTTTTCGATCTTGTAATTGGTCTAAACTTAGACTTTCTTTCTGAAACACGTCATATTTTCTATGCAAATAAATATCTTTGTCTTTATAAATCCATTTTGAAAATAATTGTATTGATTTTCTTCCGGATAAAATGACGCGAAAATGTTTATTTTGATTTAGTAAATCGGCTGTTAAATTGTGATTTTGTAGTATTTGATGTAAAGAATTCATAAAGCTATATGATCCTCCTACAAAGCTTACTGTATAAGTTTCATACTTGACGTAACCATCCCCATCAAAATAACCACGCACAAAATGATGTAAATATTCTTCTGGTACAAAAGGAAATTCAATGTTAAAAGATTTACATGGCATGATTCCGTGTACGTTCATCAAATCGCCTTTTATTGTTTTGCTATTAATATTTAGCATATATACGCCTGTTTTTTTATTTCGATATAGTGGCTGGTTGGTGTTTAGTTCTTGTTTTATATCTTCTAAAATGTAATTTTCTTTTTGAGATATACTGACACATTGATTTTCTTTCTGTATAACACCATCTGCTGCTATAAACCCTAAGCAAGTGTAGCGATTTCTGAGGTACTCTTCCCCTCTGCATATAGCTGCGTTATTTCAGATTTTGATAGTTTACATTTTGATTTCTTTTTTCTATCTATTTGCACTTACATACTCTCCTTCCTACTCTTAATTAAAGACATGCTCTCTTCTATAACATAAAACGAAACATACGTTCTTTATTACGTATAAGTATGAATTTACTAAATTAAAACAATTCACATGTACTTCATATTAGTTTCATCTGCTGCTATATGATTTTTATTTTATATATAAGGATAATGAATTTGACAAATTTATGAAATGTACTGCATTTAAGATGAAAGGTAAAATGATTTCGTTTAAACTACAATTAGCTACAATAACAACATACGTATATTGTTAAACGTAAAAAGGAGAACGAATGAAAAAGAAATATATAAATCAAATTCATACTGATGTAAGTTTTAAACCGAAAGATATTATCGGTTTAATGACTGATTACTTTAAAATGAAAACTAAGCTGCGTCCTATAAAGAATTTACCTATTCTTTTATCGGATAATAATGAGTCTTTAGAGAGTGTGAAATGGTTTGGGCACTCTGCTTCCCTTTTGAAAATAGAGGGTAAAAAATTGTTATTAGATCCGATGTTTGGAGATGCCTCTTCCCCATTTCCACTGTTTAATAGTAAACGTTATAGTGGTGCTTTTTCTTTAGAACGTGAAGACCTTCAAGAAATTGATGCGATTATCATTTCTCATAATCACTATGACCATTTAAATTACAAAAGTATTATGCAGTTAAAAGATCGTACAAAACACTTTTATGTCCCAACTGGAGTTGCGCAATATTTAATTAAATGGGGCGTTTCACCTAGTGAAATTAGTGAGCATAATTGGTGGGACGAAATTACGTTAGATACTATAAAATTAGTTTGTGCACCTGCAAGGCATTTCTCAGGACGGAGTATGACAGATAGAGATTGTTCGTTATGGTGTTCATGGCTTATTCTAGGGAAAGAGACTAAAGTTTTCTTTAGTGGTGATAGCGGTTATGCTCCTCACTTTAAGGAGATTGGTGATAAGTACGGTCCATTCGATCTTACGTTAATGGAATGTGGGCAATATGATCCGAGGTGGTCTGCTATTCATATGTTGCCTGAAGAAACGGTACAAGCTCATATGGATGTTAAAGGAGAACTCCTTCTTCCAATTCATTGGGGTGCTTTTACATTGGCATTACATGAATGGAGTGATCCAATTGAACGAGTAACGAAAGAAGCTAAACGTTTAGGAGTTAAAATCACAACGCCGCAAATTGGTGAATCGATTACGTTAAAATCTACAGACTATCCATCATCAGCTTGGTGGAAAGGAATTTAATTATAAATAAAAAAGAGCGAACTTTCTTATAAGTGATTCGCTCTTTTTATGTATTTAAACTTATTTTACTATATTTGCTTTCCCGCTGTCTAAAATTCTATTTGTTTGTACAGAGGTAATATTAATAACCGTATTCATACTTTTATCAGTTAGTTCAATGAGTTCGTTTTCGTGATTGATTTTCTGTAAATCCCACACCATTCCATTGAACTCGTTATGCTGTCCACTTACTCTTACTATATTTTTTGTTTTACTTGATGGTTGTATTTGTAGATTTGTAAATTGGTTCCCACTAATTTCATTTGGTGTAGTTACATTACTATCCATATAAATCATATTTACACAATCTTCAAGTGAGAAGTTCATAAAACGGTTCGCATTTATCCAAGCATAACCAGATTGCGGTTTCTTTGCTACTAATTTCAGCCCAGTTTCCATTCCTACAACTTTTATATTTTCAAAGTTAATAAATGAAATTTCATTTTCTTTTCCACCAGCATACAAAGAAATTCCAGTACCTTTATTTGTTTCTGTCCAATTGATAATATTTATATCTTTTATTTGTGTCTTGTGCCACGTGTTATAATACTTATTTTTGCCGTCTAAATATATAACTTCAGAATTAAATGTAGGATCGTCTATAGCTATATAGGCTCCTTCGATAGATGCATTTTTTTCTAATTCTAGAACTCTAAAATTACCTTCAACAACAAATTGTGTTCCATAACCAAATAATAACTTTACACCCTGTTTCACTATAATTGGTGACGTAATTTTATACTTTTTATCATCAAGCAATACTGTTTTCATTTTACTAGATTCTGCTTTATTAATAGCAGATTGTATTTTGTTTGAATCATTTTTTCCTTTAAAGTCTTCTACATACACCTTATCATTTTTAGATAAACCATCTTTTTTATTGTATTGATAAAAAGCAAAAGTAATTAAAACTACAGCTATGAGTAAAATAATTATTTTATTCATTACACTCATCCTCATTTAAATTTTCTCCTTAGCTACTCTTCGAATCATTTACGTTATAATTATTTTGCTGTGTATTATAGATTACAATTCCTGCTTTTTATAATTGAACTATATTATCTCTAGAACTGTCCTGCTTAGCCAATTCTTTATTCCTATAATCTATTAATTTATGATTAGATAAAACAAAATTGTGCTCTAATATTAATTCATTGTGGAGTATTTCATATAAAAATTTTGGTATCATCTCTCCTACGCCGTAATTATAGTCACTTAGAATCCAAGAAATCTCTTTCCAGTCTAGAATTCCTTCTGAAACTTTTTTTGGAGTTTGATATATAAATTCATTCAGTAGTTCTATTAAATAAACATACATGCCGCCAGAATATGAAGAGTCCTCCCACTTAATAATGCCTTTAAATTGAATATGGTCATGCGTAACTTTTATATTAGTCTCTTCTTTTATTTCACGAATTGCATTTTCTAAAGGTGTTTCTCCTTTTTCGACCTTTCCTCCTACCCCATTCCACAATCCTTTTACAGGGTCATATTCTCTATTTAACATGAGTATCTCTTCGTTTCTTTTTATAAAACATAAAGTATGCTTGTACATAATGTGATTCCTTCCGCTGTTTTTAATAAGCTCTTACTGGTGATATAAGATGTACTGCTGCAGATTCTGTCCCTGCTTCAATTAATATTGGTCTCATAGAACCGCTGAAACTTAAAGTAACCGTTTCTTCTTTTATCGTCCTTAAAGCATCCATCATAAATCGTCCATCGAAAGATATATTTAATTGTTTTTCACCTTGAATCGCATCTATTTGTTGTGTCTCGGATATTTTACCAATCTGAGAAGAGTTAGAAGAAATTTTCAATGTGGATGCGTTTATGATTTCTAAGTTGACATTGTTATTTGCCCATTCCCTTGCTAATAAGCTGGATCGATCTACACCTTGTAAAATCCTTTTTCTATCTACGTTAATGACTGTCTGAAATTCATTTGGAATTAAACTAGATATATTAGGGTATTTCCCTTCAATTAGTCTTGAATATAATGTAGTTGTGCCGAATGTAAAAATAATGTGACTTTCTGAAAGATAGATATATACGAATTCGGAATTACTACTCATTAATTTTAGAAGTTCACTAATAGTTGCACTTGGTACGATACAACTTGCTTTCACATCTGTAGATATCATCGTTTCGCGTATAGCAAGTCTATGTGAATCAGTTGCTACGCAAATTAATTTATTATGATCTAACTCCAAATGAACGCCAGTAAGAACCGGTCTAGATTCATTTTTAGCTACTGCAAAGACAGTTTGTTTAAACACCTCAATTAATTGTTCTGTTTCCACTTGTATTTTTGCATGATCGTCAATAAGTGGGACATTCGGAAACTCATTTGCTGGAAGTCCATTTAAGTTTAATGTAATTTCTTCTGACTGTATCGTAATGATTTGCTCATTCTTACTTTTTATTGATATATCACTTGGCATTTTCTTTATAATTTCAATGAAATATTTTGCAGGTACTACAATAGTTCCTGCTTTTAATATAGTTGTAATTTGGTCGTTTTCGTTGGAACTAGGGATGAATTTTTCAATGAAAATATTTGAATTACTTGCGATTAAAGTAATTCCAGATTGATCTGCGGTTATTTTTATACCAGATAATATAGGTATTATAGCTTTGGTAGATATAGCTTTACTTACTTCTGAAAGTGCTTGAGTGAAATGATTATGATTAACGATAAACTCCATTTTTTCCCCGCCTTACATGATATGTTAATGTTATGAAGATTGATGAATGATTGTTCCGTTAAAAAAGTAAGGTGCTGTTTCTTTCCTTTGTAATGTATTTAATAATTGTTCTGGTATACGTAAATAAGGTGCTGCTTTATGTAATTCCATCCAAGTAATCTCTTCAATTTCTTTTGGTCTTGTTATATTTGTCTCCCCGTCGATTATTTCACCTAAAAAATTAAAGAAAATGGCATGGTGCCCTCTCTCTTCAAAAAAAGCTTCGCTAATGTAACCAATACCATTTACAGTTATATGTAGCCCGGTTTCTTCTTTCACTTCCCGAATTACTGCCTCTTCTAACGTTTCTCCAAATTTAACTGCGCCACCTGGTAACGTGTAATAAGAGCCATTCTTCCCTTTGTTTTTTACCATTAGAATTTTTTCGTTTGTTTTATCATATAAAAGTGCATATGTAACATTTACTTTTTTCATCTAAGTCCACCTTCAATAACGAGAATTTTCTGTCTTTGTTACATTCTACCATTTAATCGTTTTAAAATATAAAAAAATTAATAGAGTATTTCATTTATCTGCTCTTAGTAAAGTTAATAACCGATAACCTTTCATTGCTATATAAAAAAGAACGTATGTTGAAAGTAATTATTCAATGTACGTTCTTTATGCTTTGATTTATTTTGGGATTCTATATATTTTCTAACCTTTTTTCTAAATAATATCGATTGTGCCCTTTCGGATGATCTTCACTTACTCCAATCACTTTATATCCATGCTTTTTATAAAAATTAGGGGCCTGAAAACTAAAAGTATCTAAATTGATTAGCCTACACTCTTTTTCAATTGCAAATTCTTCAATAAGTTTTAATAACTTGCTTCCATATCCTTCGTGTCTATAATCTTTAGAAACCCAAAGGAAATCGACATGCACGTGGTGCCAAAATGTAATTGCAGTTATTCCACCTACAATTTCTTCCTTTTCATTTTTCACTATAAAACTAATTTTTTCTGAAGGCTTTTTCTCTTCATCCGAAATATGTTTTTGGTTATATTCAATTACCTTTTCTCTTATGTAATCACTATCTTCTTGGACCCATTGTTTTACTATTTTCATTTTAATTATCACGCTCCTTTTAAAGTATCTATTCAATGTAATAATCATAATGTCCTGTCTAATTTAATAGTCGTAGAGCACTGTTTCATTTGACTAAAATAAAGAAAAGCCCTACTACACTCCATCTGTAATAAGGCTTTATACGTAGTTCGATTCATTTAATAAAAACTTCCGTTAGTTTAAACATATTAGTAAAATAATTCAATTGTATGACTGCGAAAAAGAATGAACATTCCTAAACAAATTAGAACTATTGGAACAATAATATGACAATTTCTCTCAAGTACTTTAGCTAAAATAGGAGCTCTTAACAATTTGTAGCTAATAAGACACCATATTGCTATCATGCAAAAAAAGATAACTAATGTAACAATATTTGTTTTAAAATTTTGACTAGCGAACATTGGTATATAAATTGAAATATTGTCAGCTCCATTACCTAATGTAATCGAAGCCACTTTAAATATTGAACCTGAAACGTTATCAATGACTGTATTTCTTTTATAAGAACGAAGTGACAATAGTGCTTTCACTCCCATATAAATTGGCACGAATCCTAATAACCCAATCCACGATATAGGAATGAAAAAAGAGCTTAAAGAACCAATGATACTTAGGAAAATAATTACACTAAACCCTAAATATTGTCCAACAACAATATAGAGTTCTTTCATCTTAGTTTTTTCCGGGACTGCTCTACCTTCTTTCTTAATTACTCCTGTTTTTACTTGTGAAAATAAAACAAGGAGTATAAAAATGTCATCAATATTTGTTGAAATGAATGCCATAAAAGAAGAAATTATGGTTGTAACCAATATAAGCCAACTACCTTCATTATAAATTTATAAGAAAATAATGGTCTATAAATGTATTGCATTTCTAATAACAAAGTTGATTAACTGTAGTTTTTAAGAATATTTTGGTTCTTTTATAAAACAATATGATTATTTTACTAATCTGCTACTTGGTTCGTTAAGAAATAAACTACTTTATTCCTTTTTAAATCATTTTACTTTGAATGATGTAACTCTTTTCTTCCTACACAATTAGTAAAAAGGAAAATCAAATATTTCATAATATAAAAAGAGCCCTATATGAGGACTCTTTTTAAAATTAAGCTACTTTCCGATACAAATGTTGTTTTTCTTTTTTCTTTTCTGCTTTTGGCGGACGAATTAATATCGAAATAATAAAGGAGATAATACTTAAAACACCGATTATAATAAAGGTCGGTTGAAATCCACCAAGTAATGCTCCAATGAATGCTCCTGCAAGTGCACCGAACCCGAAACCTTGATATACAATCCCGTAATTTGTACTATGGTTTTTTAATCCGAAGAAATCTCCAACAATTGCTGGGAAGATTGTGATATTACCACCAAAACAAAAGGCGACACTTGCTACACAAGCGAAATAAATTCCGTAATTTAGAGGAATGAAACTTAAAGTAAAGACTGACAATCCAATTATTATAAACGTTGCAGAAACAATTTTCATTCGACCAATTTTATCTGATAACGTTCCAAGTACAATTCTACCTACTGTATTAAAGATTGCGATCATTGCAACGGCGTTAGCAGCGGTTGCTGCGCTAAGTCCAACGAGCTGTACGCCGATATCTTTTACCATACCGATTAAATATAGACCGCCCATACACGATGTGAATAGCATAAAAAATAAGAGATATACTTGTTTCGTTCGCATCATTTCACGAGGCGTATAGTCATTGTGTAATGATTCAGTTACAGTGTTACTTACGATTGCTTCACGTAAGAAGAACGATCCGGTTAAAACTAAAAGCAAGACGATGATACCCCAATATAAAAATGCTTGTGATACACCAAGACTATCAATAAGACTTCCGTTTATATATCTAAAGATTAAGCTACCCATTCCATATGCAGAAACAGATATACCAGAAATAAGTCCTTTCCGATTTGGAAACCATTTAATTAAATTAGAGAGTGATGTAATATAAGCAGTTCCATCTGCATAACCAACAACAACACCAGCTAATAAATAGAGTAATGGTAGGGAAGAAACTTGTGAGCTAAGTATTAACCCAAGTCCCAGAACAATCCCTGCCGTAGCGATGAGTTTACGAAGTCCTAACTTTTGCTGCAACTTTCCTGCAAATAAGGTTGAAAATGATAAAGAAAAACTTGTTATGGAGAAAGTTATCGCAACGGCATTGAGGTTCCAACCAAACTTACTGACAAGGGGTTGATTAAATAAACTCCATGTATAAATTGTCCCAAGGCCAATTTGAACAATGATTGTACCTAGAACAATTAGTAACGGATTTATAGAAGTTTGTTTCATACTAACTGTCCCCTTCTTTTATCATGACATGAATTTTCACAGTTAGTATATCCATCATAAATTGCATAATACTGTACGGAAAATGGTAATTCAGTTCATATACACAAAAAGACACTCCATAATGAAGTGTCTTTTTGCAGGTTATATTAGATTTACTTAAAGAAAGCTTTGTTAAGATAAGACATTTTCAAATGCTTATGTATATATGATATCAAAAAACTTCTGTCATGTGATGGGACTTAAGATGTATTTTTCTTTCATCATATAGTCGGATGGCTCAAAATTAATATTCGATTTCATCAAAATCCTTCGGCTGCGGTACCGTCTGCATATTAGCTGCGTCTTTTGGATCGCTATAAATTGCATTTTGTTCTGTATTTACATCTTTAATGTTTTGCTTTTTATTTTTATTCATTTTATCTTTCACTTTTCTCACTCCTTTTCATTATAGGAGTCATTATGCCCTATTATTGTTACGAAATGTATCAGCGACTAAATTGCTAAATTCACGTAAATAATATAAATAATTATCACCGCCGTAGTTATATCTTTTATTATACATTTTTGCAACAACTACATTATATTTAGGTATTACTAATATAGTCGGTCCTGTAATTCCTAATATTTGATACGATCCTTTTGGAACTCGTTCACCAAGTTCACTTAAAAGCGCAGGTTCATTTTGAACGAACCAAAACAACCCGTTTTGTGGTAGTTCTTTGTTTGCAAATGTTGGGCTTTGCAAACTCGTAGCAATTTTTATAACTTCTTTTGGAACAATTTGTTCACCGTTTATCATACCTTGATTTAAATGAAGAGTGCCCCAATAAGCAAATTCTCTAGCTGAGACAAACAGATTTTTTTCAGTACCATCATCTACCGTACCAATTTCACTAATTGCGTCTTTATTTGGGTCATTAACTACTTCAACTAAATTTTCATCTTGCTGAATTCTCCAACCTGTTTCTTGAAAATTAGCAGGTGTAAACACACGCTCTTTTAATAATTCAGGAAAACTTTTGCTATATAGCTGATAAATAAGACGTGTTATCATTCTTACATTAACATCTCTATACGCCCATGCTTGTCCAGGTTCAAATTCACGAAAAATTGTTCCATCATTCGTTTCTCCTAAACCGTGCGAATGGGTTACTAAATGTCTTATTGTTGTTTTACCGAGCAATGCAGAATCAAAGTCTTTAAAATACTTTATCGCTTCATCGTCAATAGAGTTTATTTTTCCCTCGTAAAGCGCATATGCTACCATTAAACCTAAATAACTTTTTCTAGCAGAAGCAACATTGAACTGTGAAGATGCGGTCACTTTTTTATTAGTCGATGTATTTGAGTGATATCCACTATAATGCTCTAGTACGATTTTGTTATCTTTTATAATACAAAGTGCTGTTGTAGAGCTATGATTTTTTTCTTTTATATTTTCTACCCAAGAAATTAACTTATCGTAAGTATACAAATAAATCCCCCTTAATACGCATAACAATTACAGTTGAAAGAAAAGTGCAAAATAATTTCCACACCTTTCTTTCAAGTAAAATAGTTTTCTTTCTATACTTAAATGATCCACCAGTTCCAGCAGTTAAAACAACCGAAACATCCAGCGCAACCTACACAACGTCCACCGCAGCCTCCGCATCTTCCACCGCCACATCCACCACAGCGTCCACCACACCCTCCGCATCCGCCGCAACGACGTGCTTCGTCTTGAATGTAATAGTATGGATATTGATTTTGTTGTAGTTGATCCCAATATACAACATTACCAGATTGATAATCATTAAGGTTTAATGATTGTAAGTCTTGTTGAAACTGATTCATTACGAAACCCTCCATTTATAAAAAATAAATTCCGTCCAAATGTTAAAGTTTATATATTTTTGCAAACAAAGTAGAAATAAGACTATAGACTAAATGCGTACATCAACAAAATATGAAATTACACTAGGTGATGTACCTTGTTTTTTCGCCTATTTTCTTAATCTGCTTTCGGTGGACGTATTTACTATTAATAGAGGTACTTAAAAATTACTAATCCAACAGTTTAGTAGTTCATCGCTTATTTTTCTTTCTAGTAACTCTTTAACAGAAGGCGCTGGCATGATTTTATACGTATGTAAAGCTTCTTGATTATAATCTATCCAATGAAACGCTAAATGAGATTCTTTAGATTTTGGTATGAAATCAATATGTAGCTCTTGCGAATCTACTTCAAAAATGTGATTGATTTCATGATGAAGAACTTCACGGTCTTGCCATTGGTTTTCTATCACGCCTAAAAATTGTTTTATGTTACAATTTACTCCTAGTTCTTCTCTTAGTTCTCTTATTAATGCATTCTCAGCCGATTCGCCAACTTCAACATGACCACCTGGTAAAAAATAATGATGGCCGATATATTCAGCCAATAATAATTTATTATCCTTTAACATAACAGCTCGTACAATATGATGAAATTTATTTTTCAATTGTTATTCCTCCTAGCCATTTATTTTATATTTGATTAAAATAGTCATTTAATATCGGGATAATATAAATCATAGGTGTTTCATACGAATGAATTTTGTTTATAACTTCAAGTGCATCCTTTGCATGGTCCCGTTTACACTTTATTTCAATTTTACATTCTTGACCTTCACATATTTGGCTATTTCTCCATTAAAAGATGATGCATCATCTAATGGTCTCCAGTATCCTTTCACGGAACTATAGGAAAGACAATGGTCCTATTTTCCCGTTTTACAAGCACCCATTCTATTTAGTTCATCCCGTAATATCTCAATGTATTCTTCAGGAATAAACACTTCGATTTTCACTTCCGAAAATTGCATATTTCCTTTCACACCTTTACTTCGTAATATTTAAACGAATAAACGATATACTTGCTCACCATCATAATCATGTCCCAATGGTTGAAAACCGTAATGTTCATATAGTTTCTTTGCAGAGAGATTATCTTTATGTACGGTTAATCTTATTTCTTTACACGCCTTACATGTATTTTTTATTAAGTAAATACTTTCTTGTAACGCCGCTTTTCCATAACCATTTCCTTGCTGCTTTTGATCGATAATAAATCCATTGATCCAATACATATCAATTGTTTCTCTTATAACAGCATGCATAATAAAACCAACCATTAAATTGCCGTCGTATATCGCAAATGGTATGTACTCTACATTGTCACCATCTGGCTTTATATATACTTTAGCAAGTGAAACTGCTACAGCTGGAACAAATTTCGTTTGATTTTCTTTAACTTGTAGCTTTAAAGCATCTTCCCAATTCTCTCTCGTAACAACCTTTAACTGGACATTCAATATTGTAAGCTCCTTTATAAAGAGAATGTATTTATATATTCAACGTAGTGAAATAAATCCCTGTTTCGGCAGCGACTTATAGCATCGTTTTAATAAAGTCTTGAATAAATTTTTCTTCATCTATTTCTAAAGCTATACTGGCTCCTTCTGATATAGAACTAGGTCGAAAATCAGCAAATGTTTGTCCTTTCGTATCTCCGTATGTATCTACATTCACTGTACGATTTACAAATTCGAAAAAACCTGGATTTACTAATCCACTTATAGCAACCACATCATGAAGCAATGGCCCTTCGATAGATGGATTAAGTTTTTGGTATGCAGAAAAATAATAATCATACATTGGTTTCATTATCGTATGAAATGGATTCTTTGAATTAGCTTGAATATAGTCAAACATATTTGGCGTTAACGCAGCTTTGTTTGTTACATTTAAAGGAAATATAAATAAATTATTTGCTTGCTGAAAAACAATTTTACTTGCAATAGGATCTCCATACACATTTGCCTCTGCTAATGGCGTCACATTTCCTACTTCTAAAAAGACACCACCCATGAAATATATTCCTTTTACATTTAGCATTAAATCATTCCATAAATTAAAAGCAATCGCTAACGAGGTAGATCTTCCTACATCGACAATTGTTAAGTCCTTTCCGTACTTTACAAGAATCGAGGCAATACTACCAAAATTGTATATCGGGATAGACAATACACTTTCTGGCACATGAATAGACCCTAATCCTTCTGGTCCATGAATTTCAGGATAATATGTAGTAATTTCTTCTGTAAGTGGTTTTGTTGCACCGCTAATCACAGGAATGTCTTGTCTATTTGCTAACTGTAAAATATACGCTGCATTATGCGCAGCATGTATATGTTCAACATTTCCATATCCAGTTACAATACCGACAATTTCAATTTCAGGATGCAGTAAACCAAACATAATGGCAAAAGAGTCATCAATACCTGGGTCTCCGAAAAATAATACTTTTTCCAAAGGATATCTCCTTTCATATAGAAAATAGCAGATGATAATTATGTATATGTAAAAAAATAATTAAACTATACAATTTTATATGGATGTTACTAGTAAGAATTGTATAAATAAAAAGGATTAACATGATGCTAATCCTTCTACTAATAAGAACTCTAATTAACAGTTCAATTATATCTCTTGCAAATACTAACCAAACTACCTTGCTGTATTGCCGTACTCTGCACTTTGCATTTCTTTCTTTAATGATACATGTGCAATTAATACTCCAAGTATAGTGATTCCTCCGCCAATTATTGAAACAAAAGTCGGTACTTCACCTAACCATATCCAAGCAATAAAACATGCAGTTACTGGTGTTAAATATAGAGAGCTTGTTGCCTCAGCAGCACCAGAATGAGATATGATATAAGCTAATGCGATATATGGGAGTACTGTTGGAAATAAACCTAAATATATAACACTCATGTTCACTTCAAGAGGAGCTGCTAGTATTTCTGTATACACTCCCGGTAATAAAATAAGCATACATACAGTACTAGATAAAATTGTATATATGGTAAATGGCAAGAAGCCGTATTTTTTCAAGTAAGAAGTTTGGAAAACAAAAAATAGGCTTTCTGAAATCGCTGCTAATAATATAAATAATCCTCCGCTATTCAATTGGATAGCATCTCCTTGACTGAATGATATGAAAGCAATTCCTATAAAACTAATTACACCACCAATCCAACCATTTACTTTCATTTTTTCGTTTAAAAAAACAGAAGCAAAAATAGCCGTTACGATAGGTGTGACTGAAACAATTAAACTTGCAGATCCAGCATTTACTGTTTTTTCACCGTAGTTTAATGCAATGTGATAAATGGTAAACCCTAAAGCACCAAATATAAAAATTGCTGGGAGATCCTTTAAATCTGGTAGCCGCAACTTATATATAAAGGAAAACAAAAGAAGTATAAATGAAGCAATTAATAAACGTAGTAGAGTAAGGTGCTCTGGTGTATAAGATTCGAGTCCCATACGAATTGCCGGAAAAGCGGTTCCCCATATTAAAATCGTAAAAGCGTGAGCACATATGATGCGTAAATTCCATTTTTTATTCTGCATGTCATCTTTCCCTCCCTAATAAACCAACCACTTGGCATTTTTAAAGTGAACGAGGGAGTTTTTTTATGACAACTAATAAAAAACTGCCTAAATATCGGCAGATAGTAGATTATATGAAAGAAAAAATTGAAAATGGAGAATGGCCAATTGGAAGTAAGATCCCTAGTCAAAGGCAGTTAGCAAAATTATTTCAAGTAAATCGTAGCACTGTAATAACTGCACTAGATGAACTTATGGCAGATGGATTGATTCAAGGGAAAATTGGAGCAGGAATAATTGTAACGAATAATACATGGTCATTATTCGCGACGAATCCCCCGCCGGATTGGAGTGAATATGTAAAGGCTGGTATTCATAAGCCTAGTAAGTTAATGGTACGAGACATAAATGAAGCAGAAGCAAATAAAGAACTTATCCACCTTAGTAAAGGTGAACTTGCGCCTCAACTTTTCCCACTAAAAACTATGCAGTCCATTATGAAAAGTGTAAGTGACGAATTAGATTATATTGGATATGAAGAACAAAAAGGGTTTTTACCGTTACGTGAAGCAATTAGTAACTACGTAAAATCATTTGGAATACATGCATCGCCTAACTCTATATTAATCGTTTCTGGTGCGTTACAAGCATTGCAATTAATATCAATTGGTCTATTGCATAGAGAATCAACCGTTTTACTTGAGCAGCCTTCTTACTTATATTCACTTCATGTGTTTCAATCAGCAAATATAAATCTAGCTGGTATCTGTATGGATCATCACGGTATCTTACCTAACGAGTTATTAAAACGAATCAAATATAGTCAAAAGAAAAATATTTTATATTCTATCCCTTGTTTTCAAAATCCAACAGGGATATTAATGTCTCAAGAGCGCAGAAAAGAAATATTAAAAATATGTGAAAAAGAACAGTTACCTATTATTGAAGATGATATTTACCGCGAATTATGGATTGATGAACCACCTCCAGCTCCTTTAAAGTCGATAGATAAACATGGACATGTATTATATGTTGGTAGTCTCTCTAAAACACTTACTCCTGGTCTTAGAATTGGATGGATTATTGGACCAGAACCTGTAATTGATAGATTGTCAGATATAAAAATGCAAACAGACTACGGATCGAGTTCATTATCCCAAAGAGTTGCTGCTGAATGGATACATAAAGGTTTTTATGAAGAACATGTTGCAAACGTAAGAATTCAATTAAAAGAACGAAGACAAATCATGATACGGTCTTTAAATAAGTACTGTGCAGATGTTGCATCGTGGGATATTCCTAGTGGTGGATTATTTATATGGCTAAAGATTGTGCCTAACATTCCGATGAAAAAATTATTTTCAGAGGCACTGTCAAAAGGAATTCTTTTAAACCCAGGACGTATATATGAAGAAGAATCAGATCAGTACATTCGTTTATCATATGGCTATGCTTCTCCAGATCAAATGACTAACGGGATTAAATTGTTAGGAGAATTAATCCGTAAGTTAATGACATAACAAGAACTCCTCTTTTATTTATAGAGGAGTTTTTGCGTATCGTATTTACCACAATCTCATTTCCTGCCCCAACATAATAAGCTCTTCATAAGGATCTCCGTCAATGTTTAATACTTGAGCAAAAGCAGGTTCTGTTTTTAAACCGTTCTCTTTTAAGCGAAGAATTTCTTCCCTAATATGGGGGTGCTGCATTAATAACATGTGCTCTACGATCATATGTCTATATGCATTTTGGTTACGTACTGGCTTAGGCTGAGCAAATAATTCAAATTCAAAACCTTCAAATTCAAAATTCACCTTTATCGATTCTGTATTTTTAATTTTTTTCTTTTTTATTTTAAATCCTTCATAAGAACCATATAAAGATCTCATTTCCTGTTCAAAAACATAAAAGTTATGTACTTCCATTACTATATCTAAGTCGGATTGAAGGGTATCAATTCTTATAGGGATTGTCCCGCAAAGAACGGGACTATACAAAGTTAAATCCTCCATTATGTTTAATTTATTCAAAACATCATACACTTTTTGTTGCTTTTCATTCCCAGATTGTAAATATGTAATAGATGTAAACATGGAAGTCTCTCCTTCATTTCACGTAATACGTGACTCACTAAATTCAAGAAAAATTTGTCCGTTTAAATGTGTTCTAGAAGTACCTTTATTTCAATATATTAAGGTGAATAAACAATATGTTTCAACTTTTCTCCTATACTGCAATACTATAAAAATAAAAAAGGAGGAATTATTATGAGCATTTTTAACATTCTTTTAACCATCCACATATTATTTGGAACAATATGTTTAATCACTGGTATTGTAGCGATGGTTGCTCAAAAGAAGAAAGGAAAACACACGGAGTGGGGTGAAATATATCATGCATCCTATGTTGTAATCACCGTTACTGCAATTATATTATCCATTATTAACTGGGATAAAATCGCATATTTATTTTATGTAGCAATTTTATCTTATTCATTTGCGATTTATGGCTACCTAGCACGAAAAAAACGTTGAAAAAATTGGCTGCATCACCATATTAGAGGTATGTTAGGTTCTTATATTGGTGCCGTTACCGCGCTATTAGTAAATGTCGGTATTCATATTCCCATAGTTAATTTACTACCACCTATATGGTTTTGGTTTTTACCTACATTAATCGGTATTCCTCTCGTAGCCAGTGTATCAAAAAAATATAAAAAGCGTAGTTAAAATTCATTACAATTTCGTTACTTTCTGATGGTAATTACAAAAAATCATACTCAATGTAATATTTTATTAACAAATTCAAATTCATATCGCTTTAAGTTCGTCACTTAGAGCTAAATAAAAAGAATCCAATAAAAATATTGGATTCTTTTTTCGGATTTCATTTCAATATCGGCTCTATGCATTCAATGATGTTACCATTTGGACCACAAACTATCTTTGTATACTTGTGGATACTTGTTTTATTGGTTCAGTGATAATTACACCAATATAGTTTAAGATTGTAGTAACGAATGTAAACGATCCGGGTAATTCGTAAACATCCCGTCAACTCCCCAGAGAAGTAACTTTTTCATGTCTGTTTCATTATCTACAGTAAATGGATGAACTTCTAATCCGTGTTTCTTAATTCGCTTTACATATGCTGAATCAATATATTTATAGTTCATCCCAAGACCGATACAGTATGTTTTATACTTTTTTATCTCTAATTCAGTTAATTGAACTGCCTTTTTGTAAGGTAGTAATTGTACTAGAGGTATAGTAACATCTAAACTATGAATTTTTTGCAGACTTTCCTCACTAAATGATTGAATAATAACGTTATCACTTATTTCGTAGTGCTTTATAATTTCTAATAGCTTTTCTTCCATACTAGGATATTCATCTGGTGATTTTGTTTCAATATAATAGTTTGCACCATGCCCGAACGTTTCAATAATTTCTTCTAGTGTTGGGACTTTAGTATCCTCAAATTCTTTCTTCGCTAAACTTGGTTGCTTTTCATTGAAAAAAGAACCTGCATTTAGTTTCGTTATTTCTTCTAATGTATGTTCCTTAACTAATCCCGTACCATTTGTAGTGCGATTTACTGTTTCATCATGCATAGCTACTAAATGTCCGTCTTTTGTCATTTGAAGATCAATTTCTATATAATCTCCTTTTAATTGTTGTCCTAATGTATAAGCTGGTATTGTATGTTCCGGCGCATACGCAGAAGCACCTCTATGTGCAATATTTTTTATATGATTTAATTGATTAATAGCTTTCGTGTACTTAAGTTCATTTGTTTTATGAAAAACAAAAGTACCTATTACTATAAAAGTGCAAATGATTATAATGATATATATTTTTTTCATAATGATGTATTAACTCCTACACGACAGCAATTCGGCTTGGATAATCTATTCAAATAAATGTCGATTTTCAAAAACAGCCATTTGCCCAACAGATCGAAAGCCAGCCTTTTTATAAATATTAATTCCATCAGGTGAAGCTTGTAATACACATTGAGCAACGTTCAATTCTTTTGCTTCTTGCAGCAAGTAATTAAACATAGTAGAGCCAAATCCTTGCCCTCTCATTTCTTCTTTCGTTGCTATATCATAAATACCAATACTATCTTTTGTACATACTAATGAACCAACCGATACGACTTCATTTTTAAAAATCCCTAAGTATAGTTTCATATTCCCGTTATCCCATAAATCGGAAGAAGTGGTTTGATTGTAGAATGCTTGTACATGTGTACCTTCCTCTGATGTACCAAATAGATTAGCTAACGTTTCCCCAAACTTTTTAATTTGTCCTAACGAAGATGCTCTTTGTATCGTAAAACCTTCGGGCATTTTTATTGTTGGTTGAATTGTCTTTAAGTCTGCTACCATCGCGATATTTTGTTCTGTTTCTTTTAAGCCAAGTTTTATTAATTCGTTTTTTATAGTTTGCTCATGCCTATCATCCCAAAACCAAATACTCATTGGAAATTTCTTTTGATTATATGTGCTTACCACTTTATATATTTTCTCAATACCTTCCGTTACATCATTGTTTAGTAAAGTAATGATATTAAATGTATCTGCAGGTAAACCACAGTCTACAGCAATATAATCCTTCGTTTCTTTTACATTCATTCCACGTACCTGTCGCGCAATATATGACGTTTTATATGTGAAGTTATCTATTAATAACTGTTTATAATTCATTCTTTTTTCTCCTTTCATAAAAATTCGTATTCGAATCGTTCAGTATTAAATATAACATATATGAAATATGCCTATTTCTATAAAAATAGCTCTATACATCACTCTTTTCACCCTAAAAGAATTAAAAATGATATAACGTTGTCGGAATGAAAAAAGTGGTATATAATAAATATTAACATTACTAGTAATTATTTTAGGTATTCCTAGAATAAAGGAGCGATACATATGAAAATTACTATTTATTTCGGAAGTCATGAAGATCAAGATGTTCGTACTATGGACTGTCATTTAGATGTAGAAGATACAGAAGAGATTGTTTCTGTATCATAATATAAATTGTAGGGATGAACCCTCTTCCCTACAGTGTTTAAGGCACCTTTTACAGGTGTCTTTTTTGTTGTTTTTTTCGTCAAAAACCCTTTACTTTATAGCGTTTTAATAGTAAAATATAAATATACGAACAAACGTTCTTTTTATTTTAATTGTACATGAAGGGATGATTTTTACAATGGCTCAAGCAAAGCGCAGAGGAAGAAAAAAGCAAACACCTATCATTTCAAATACAGGCTTTATCGGCTCTGTCTTTATTGATACATTGGAGTTACAAAAGAAATCCTATTATTTCGCTCGTAAAAAACTTCAAATTGTTCATCACGTACTTGATGGCCTCTCTGGGGCAACAAGTTCTCTATTTAAAGAACATAACATTTCAGCATACATGTCATGTGTGTATTTACATAAACAAAAGAAAATTGGCTTTGTTCTTTCAACGAAACCATTTGAACAAAGTGACGGTGTTGCTTACTTTATAAATTATTTAATCGAAAAGAATTTTTACGGTAATGACGAAGATGTAGAATATCAAGAAGTATTTAATACAGGTTTTATCGGTGTAGTATTCGCTGATTTATGTAGCATAGATCGCTTTAATTTCGAGTTTGAAATGGGTATGTTAACGAAATTAATGAAAGATATGATTATTCCGGTTAAAGAACTCTTTTTACGCCACAATGTACCGGCCTACATCTCCACTTCTCATTTAGAGGAACAAAACAAATTAGGTTTCGTTCTATCTGTAAAACCGTATGATGAACGTGCAGAAGCAGATTTATATTTTGAGGCGTATTTAAAAGAACGCGGGTTATTTATCGGTGATGAAGAAGATGATATTGATAAGATTGTTATTAGAAAAACAGCTGAATTACGATAGAAAAGCGCAGGATCATCCTCCTGCGCTTTTTATAATTTATGAAGTTGATTTACCAAATAAACGGTATTAGTTTTTTTGTTTTCTGTTTATACAATGTAAATTGTTCCCCATACTTGTTTTGTAAGTAATCATCAGATTTTGGAATATAGTCAAAAACAAATACTAAGAATAGGCCTATACGTTTTATAGTATTTGCTTTTCTTACCTTGAATGATGTAGCAATATCCATTCTATAAATAACCTAAGATTCTACGAAGCACTATAATCTTTTGAATGCACTTCTAACGTGAAACGATTTGATGAAATCTTAATTACTATTAAATATAAGATTCCACCTACAATTGGAATGATGTAGGCTGGAATATAATTTAATAATAGACCTGATATTGCGAGTGCTATTGGCTGCATCATTTTTCCTAAGCTTAATCCAATACTAAGCACTCTTCCCCTATATTCATTAGGGATCTCTTTTTGCATGAAATAGATTAAAGGAATATCAATTAGCGCTATAATAAGCCCTAAAAAGATCATAACAACACAATACGTAATAACGAATACAAAATCATTCACTTCAAAGCTTTTGAATAAAACTGGAACCCCTGAAAAAATCATAATAACTGACAACATATAACTTAGCTTTTTCAAAAGATAAGAGTAAGAAAAACGATCAGATATTTTTTTTACTACAATTGCACCAATTATCATCCCTACTGGAAAGGTCCCTTGAATGATACCAAATTGCTTAGAACTAAGATTGAGTACTGTGTTAATAATGTATGGCAATGGAACGATAACAGCAAAGCCTAAGAAGAAATTAAACGAAATTAAAATATGAAACGTATTCTTTAAGCTTTCCTTATCAAGTAAGTAAGAAAACCCCTCTTTTATATCTTTAATAAAATTAACTCTTCTTTTTGAATTTTCCTCATTTATATTACACTCGAACAGTTTAAAGTGAATAAATAGTAATGCTATCCCTGAAAGAATAAATGAAATACCGTTTATAATGATAAAAGTTTTAATATCAAATACTGAAAAAATGATACCACCTAACATGGGGCCAAGAATTAGAGATACAGAATCAATAATTTTACTTATAGAATTAATACTCATAAGCCTCTCTTTAGAGACGATATTCGGTTTCGCAGCTTCTAATCCTATTCCAAAAAAGGTTGTAAAGACCGTCATTAGAAAGGTCGTAGTATAAATGATGAATAAGTTTAATCCATAATGGCTGCTTACTATATAAACAGCTATTAATAAGCAGCCACTTAGTAGATCCATACAAACAACTAGTTTCTTTTTATTAACTTTATCAGCAATTACACCAGCAAATGGATTCATAACAATCATTGGAATTGTTCCTAATATGAGCGTAATCGCGAAATTTAACGCTGATCCAGTTATTTGTAAAACATATAAACTTAATGCGAAACTATACATAGAGGTACCGAATATTGATACTGTTTTTGCGATTGAATATAAACAAATATTTCTTAGAACCTGTTTAAAATCTTTTCAATAAAATTGCCACACCTGCCAATAAGCAACTCTGTCTACTATTTTCAAGCGTTC
>NZ_JAQFNK010000008.1:0-230117 GCF_027710505.1 Bacillus cereus group sp. TH152-1LC
ACAATCACGAACACGTACAAAAATACAGAAACAACAGAAGTAAATGGTAAGAAAGTATGGGAAGACTACGACAATAAATTCAACACACGTCCAGAAAGCATTAAGGTACAATTGCTTCAAAATGGAACAGAATTTAAAACAGGAGAAGTAAAAGCAGATAAAGAAGGAAACTGGAACTTTAGCTTTAAAGATCTACCGAAGTACGATGAACAAGGAAAAGAGTACGAGTACACAGTAGATGAAGTAAAAGTGAAAAACTATGAAACAAAAGTAGAAGGAACAAAAATTATAAATACTTACAAGAATAAGGATGAAACAGAAGTAAGTGGTAAGAAAGTATGGAATGATAACGATGCAATAGATCGCCCAGCATCCATCAAAGTAGACTTATTACAGAATGGAAAAGTTATTGAAACGAAAGAAGTAAGCGTGGGAACAAACTGGAAGTACACGTTTGAAAAACTACAAGTGTATGATGCGAACGGATTAGCTTATAAGTATGAAGTGAAAGAACAACCAGTAGCGGGATATAAATCCGAAGTGAATGGTTATGACATCACAAATACAAAAATCAAGGACGAACAACATACAGATCCAAAAGATCCAAGCACAGATCAAAATGCAAATACAGAAAAAAATAGCGATTCAAAAGCCCCACCTATTACAGAAAATGATAAGCCGACATTACTTCCTAACACAGGAGGAACATCTACAGAAAGTATTTCAATTCTTGTAGGTATGGTATTATTCGGTTTAGGGGGAATTCTATTCGCTCGACAACGAATCAAACAATAAAGAAATTTAGATTATTCACTGTAATTTAAGCTGTAGATTGTTATAGTTAGTTTATTAGAAAACTTCTTAGGCATGGACTCGGTATTTTACCGGGAGCATGCCTTTTATTTTTGCCTTAATTATTTCGTGTTTAAATGGAAGGCGTTTATAAAATCACGATGAAAAATTTGTATTTTAAGAGCAACATGTGAAATGTAATAGGGTAAATACATTCACTATCTTAGTTGATGGTTTTATAATATTGAATTACAGGATTGTTTGCTTTAACAATTCAACGAGGACTTTTAGCTGTTTCTGTTTTTACGACTTGTATATAGAGAAAAAGAAATAGGGAAAATATCAGTTTCTGCAGTGTTCTTTCGTACTTGATTTTTGCTCCTGTATAACGATTCAAATGTAATTATATCAATGAAATAAAACGGTTAATTCAATGGATGAGTTTGGTGAAAATAGTAATGGAATTTGTTAAAAATGTCTTCGATATATTTTATTCTTCAAATATCTCCGGCCTCTCCACTCTAAATGATTTCACCTCACCACATTCTAAACAAAATGTAGTTAATAGTTTGGAACCAGATAATGAATAAGGCACATAAAGAAAAGGTACCTATATATAGGTACCTTTTCTAATAGTTTTTTAGCAGAAACAACTACATCCGATAATGATTAATAGAATAAATAATACAACTAGTAAAGCAAATCCTCCAGCGAAACCGCAGCCTTCGCCGCAACTACCACCATATCCCATAACAATAGTGCCTCCTTTAGATAAAAGGGTAAAACTAGGGTTCATTCCATGGATTTTAACGGGTTCACTTTACCTTATGTTTTAAAGAATGAATTGAGCAGGTCCTTTTGAAAATATAGAAAAGACGCCATTAGGCGCCTTCCTGTTAGGTAGATAAGACTTTAGTTTTCCAATCTAAAGAAATTTTGTATCAGCTCTTTGTGAGTATATCATAATATCCGATTGATTTATTATGCATTGTTACATACTTTTCTAACTCCCTCTATTTTCTATTTGATAAAATAAAATCCCAATATTACCAAAAGTTAAATAAATATTTCTACATATTCAAGATATTTACATAATTTACAAAAGTGATACAGTTGAGTTGTAAGATATAAAAACTATTAAAGGGGGATTTATTATGTTTAAGAAATTAGTAGTAGGGCTATTGGCAACTGGTATTGCATTAACAGGAGGAATTGGGGCAGCTTCAGCTGATATACAAAAAGATGTGAGCTCTCCGAAGCAAGCAACATGCTCAATTCCTTATGAGTATTCTAATGGTAAATTCAAAAGAACTCTTTATTACTCAAATGGAGTATATGCTAATAGTTTTAATGAAAATGTTTGTGGTGGAACGATTACGTGGTATTTAAAACATGTTCAAAATGGAGTTGCTTTTTACGAAGGTAATTTAAAATAGTAGATTTTTTGAACCTCATTTATTGAGGTTCTTTTATTTTTAGTTTTTAAACTGATCCTCCATAAAAAAAAGACACCTAAAGGTGCCTTTCTCCGACTTGAACCACGCTCATTTAATATAAACCTATCCGTATTATCCCTTTGTTATACATGTAAACACATCCTATAAAACAGAATCATCTATATACACCAGATTGTTAGTTTACAAAATACAAGAGATTTGAGATCAGTATTAGAGTGACGCCACACCTTCTGCAATGATTGATATGTTACGCCTTTCAAAAGAATCTGCTTTATAGAATGTATCCACAATTTATATTTTACTACATGTAATATTTATTTTGTGTAATTATTATAACTATGTATAATTGCATAAAGTTTATAAAAAAATGAGAGCATAATTTGGTATTGTGTAATAAAGATAAGACCCACCTACGGAAATAGGTGGGTCTTATCTTTATTGCTATCTCATTGCACAAAAGGGAATTTGTATCAAAATAATAGCATATTCTTAAAGTTTTTATATTGAGAAATAAAGAAAAGACACCCAAAGGTGCCTTCCTCCGACTTGAACCATCCTAATTTTAATAATATGTATTGAACTCCTATCCAAATCTTTTTTTACATGTTAAGTAATATCGATCATCGAGAAAAAAGAAAAGGGGCTTTCTTATGAAAGGATAGACTTTCATATTTCATCATTACTACTAATGAAGTGTTATTTTATATATAGAAACGAATAAGGGACAGAACAAATTATAAGTTTAAAGAGTTGAAATGGTGAAAATGTATTGAGAAATTTTTTTGAAACAATAATATTCAGAAAATTAAATGTTTTATAGGTTTATTTTTGTTATTATGTTAGTAATCTATAGACAAAGGAGAAGGGGCTATATGAGTGTACACGTAATAAAAAAGGAAGAAATCACTTTACTTTTACATGATTGGTATCGAGAAATTCGTTCACAGAATTTCGTTAAGGCAAAGGAATTAAAACAAAGTATTGATACAAAAATGAATAGTATGGAAGAAAATCAAAAGAATACAGAGTTTTATGCACTTTTAAATTTTAGATTTCAAATGTTAAGTGCAGAGTTTTATCCACATCAATCTGATATATCTAAGAATGATCTAAGAAAAATGAAGTTAGATGAAGCGCCATCGGATGAATCTTTATTATATTATTACCATTTCTTTAAGGCTTCTCATGCTACGGTAAACGGTGATTTTAAAGTGGCTGAAAAGCATTATGGAATAGCAGAATCTTTGTTGGAAAATATTCAGGATCCAATTGAAAAAGCAGAATTTAACTTTAAGCTATCCAGCTATTATTATCATGTTTGCCAGCCTATTTTAGTCATTCAATATGCAACTAGAGCAAGGAATACATTTGAAGGGCTGTACGGATATAGCAGGAAGGTTGCAGCATGTGACAATGTTCTGGGTTTAGCATGTGTAAAGTTAAATGAATTTGAACAGGCAGAAGTTTATTTTATGTCGTCTCTGGATATTTTGAAAAAGCAGAATGAAGAAGAGCTAATGTTACGAGTTCGACATAGCTTAGGGGTTATGTATGCAGAGCAAAACCTATCTGATTTAGCACTTCGTTATTTATCAGAAGTATCACAAAAAATCCCGAATCACTTTAGAGCAATTTTTTTGGAAGCTAGAGAGAATTTAAAGTTAGGAAAAACAAAGCTTGCAGCCTCTTTAATTGAAAAAGGATTAGTAATCTGTAATGAACTAGAACAAAAAGAATATGAACATCATTTTACCATTCTAAAGGGAATGAATGAGAATGTTTCTGCTGAAGAATTAGAGTTAGCTATTTCTAAAGGAATTTCCTTCTTTAATGAAGTAGGTTTATGGCAATATGTCCAGGAATATGCTGAAAAATTAGCGGTTAAATATCATAAAGAAGGAAATTCAATAAAATCCAGTGAATACTTCTATTTAGGATATAAAGAAAAAGAAAAAGGTTTTCAGAAGGGGGCTTTAAAATGAAAAGAATTATAAGCGGTTCAATTGGATTAATAATTACGGTCATACTATTAAATGGAGTAAATGCTCCAACAGAACAATCAAAGGTTAATACAACAAACGTTATACAATATACGCATGGAGAGCCGTGGGGTTGACGTAATATTGAAGTATAAAGAGTTATTAGATCAAAGGGAAGAAAAAGTAATTATTAGGTATATAGATGAAACGCTCAAATGAGCGTTTTTTTTTATTTTATAATCAGATGTTTTATGTTCATATGTACCGCAGTAAAAATTTATTCCTGACTTAAAAAAAGAGCCTCCACCGGAATGGTATTTGTATTAACTACAACCACATCTATCAAGAAAATCAGTTTTTTTCCACATGAAGGACATCTCGATTCTAGTGTTTTATTCCTTAAATATCTCCGGCTTCTCCACTCTAAATGATTTCACCTCACCACATTCTAAACAAAATGTAGTTAATAGTTTGGAACGTTTTCCCACTGAAAAGAGCCTACTAGAATCATTTTCACAAACATATGCATGATAAGCAAATCCAACTCTTCCTTCTTTAAATGTAGTAGAACCACAATTCTCGCATCGTATATTTTTCATGCTACTAACACCTCTTTTTCTGTATTTTTAAGATAGAAGTAAAGCAACTTGGTTATACATGATGTTTTCGACATGATACAACATAGCCCTTTATATATTCGCAAGTAAAACAACATAATACCCCTATAAACCTCTATAATAATATGATTTTTTACATATCATTTAATGTGTATCGGAAAAATAAGTATTGAAATATTGATTTTTATTATTCAGATGATTATAATAAATGGAAATCAAACAATTCTTATGCTGAGAAGTGGAGGGACGGGCCCTATGAAACTTCGGCAACCTCGTTTTAGACGAAAGGTGCCAAATCCTGCAGGTGAAAAAACACCTGAAAGATAAGAGCGGTTCACTTAGTCAAGAAGGCTACTCTTATTGTGATAAGAGTAGCCTTTTTTTATGGCTAAAAGTTAAAGGGGGAATAGGTAGTGGAGTATGGTTTTTGGTTACCGGTTTTTGGGGGATGGCTTCGAAATGTAGATGATGAATCTATGCCACCTACGTTTGAGTATGCAAAGCAAACAGCGCAAGCGGCAGAACAATTAGGTTTTTCAACAACACTGATTGCAGAATTAAATTTAAATGATATAAAAGGTGTGTCAGCACCAAGTTTAGAGGCGTGGACAACTGCGGCAGCACTTGCAGCAGTGACGGATAAATTAGAGATTATGACGGCTGTAAGACCTGGCTTCCATAATCCAGCAGTTACAGCGAAAATGGCAGCGAATATCGATCAATTAAGTAATGGTCGTTTTACATTGAATGTAGTTTCAGCGTGGTGGGAAGAAGAAGCGAGACAGTATGGCGGAGTATTTACCGCACATGATGAAAGGTATGATCGCACAGAGGAATTTGTAACAATTTTGAAGGGGCTTTGGAAAGAAGACGAGTTTTCTTATAAGGGGAACTTTTATGAGCTTCAGCATACACATTTAAGTCCAAAACCTGTGCAGAAACAAGGAATTAAGCTTTATGCAGGTGGTGAGAGTGAGAGAGGAAAAGAGGTTATTGTAAATCACGCGGATGCATATGTAATGCACGGGGGAACAGTGGAAGAAGTATCTGTGAAAATAGAAGATATGAAGAATCGTAGAAAGAAAGTGACAGAGGAGCCATTGCAGTCATTCGGGCTTGCGGCTTACGTCATTTGTCGTGATACAGAAGAAGAGGCAGTAGAAGAATGGAAACGCATAACGGATGTGAAAGATGATGCGTTAGGTTACGCGGGTTACCAAGATTTTGTGAGTAAATCGCAGTTGGAACAGCAAGTGAAGCTCAATGATTATTCCGTATCGAATCGCGGGTTACGTCCTAATTTAATCGGAACACCAGAACAAATTGCAGAAAGGATACTTGCTTTTGAAAAAGTGGGTGTTACGTTATTACTTTTACAATTTTCACCACAGCTTGAAGAGATGAAACGATTTTCTGAAAAAGTGATGCCATTAGTTGAAGCGAAAAGAAAGGAATTGATTACAAATGAGTAAAATTTACATATTACATGAGAATAAGGAATGGACGGATCATTTAGTAAAAAGGTTGGAAGAACTGGAGTTACCGTATGAGGAATGGCTTTTAAATGAGGGAACACTTTCATTAGAACAAGAACCTCCCAAAGGTGTTTTTTATAGCCGTATGAGTGCCTCCTCACATACGAGAGGGCATCGATATGCACCTGAATTAACTGAAGGGGTTCTTGCTTGGCTAGAGGGATACGGGCGCACAGTATTTAACGGATCTCATGCATTACGCCTTGAAGTAAGTAAATTGAATCAATATGCAGCATTAAGAAAATTTGGGATACAAGTGCCGAAAACAATTGGTGCTGTTGGCCGTGATCATATAGTAAAAGCGGCAAAGGAGTTAGGGGAAGTACCGTTCATTACAAAGCATAACCGTGCAGGTAAAGGCCTTGGTGTTCAACTGTTTCATTCCATTGATGCTTTAGAACAATATTTGGATGGTCCAGCGTTTGAAGAACCGATTGATGGAATTACTTTAATTCAGCAATATATTGAAGCGCCCGAACCATATATTACACGTTGTGAGTTTGTAGGCGGTCAGTTTGTATATGCGGTTAAAGTAGATACATCAGAAGGATTTGAACTTTGTCCAGCAGATGCGTGCTCGATTCAAGATGCTTTCTGCCCAGTAGGAGAAGAGAGTAAGACAGAAGCGCCAACAAAATTTGAAATTATATCAGACTTCCACGAGCCAATTATTGAACAATACAAAGAGTTTTTGAAAGAAAATGAAATTACCGTCGCTGGTATTGAATTTATTCGCAGTGTGGATGGAACAATTTATACGTATGATATTAATACAAATACAAACTATAATTCTGACGCAGAGTCTGTAGCGAATCAATTTGGTATGCTTGAACTTGCTACATTCCTTGGAAGAGAATTAGAAAAACAAGTAGAGTCAGTTAAATAGTATAGAAGGTTCTAGTGAAAACCTTTGTTAAAGTAATAGTGGTCATATGGCCAAATTTTTATTGTTTTTGTACAAAAGTATAAGAAGTAGCCCAAGTTTCGGTGAGGAGCTTGGGCTGTTTGTATGTTGTATTTCTTTTTTATTTATATATCCGCAAGTAAAACAACATAATATTAATACGAAAAAATATACTAATATGAGTTTTTGCATATTTCAAAAATTATTGTATCCCTCAAAAAGTTTTAATTGTATAATATGTTTTGTCATATTCTTTTAGATTTTTCGACAAAAAATAACATAAATAGAGAACGTATTGGGAGAAGGAATTATGTACACAAAACTATTAAAATCAATTACATCATTATCACTTATTGGTGGTGCTTTATTGTATACAAACGGCAGTGACGTGAGAGCTGCTGAGGCGGGTATTTTTTCTGATGTGCCTACGTCGCATTGGTCGTATCCGGCGATTAAAGATTTAGCGAATAAAAATATTATTTCAGGTTATGGAAATGGGAAGTTTGGTTTCGGAGATGTTGCGACGAGAGAGCAAGTTGCAGCTTTAATTTATCGTGTGTTAGTACCGAATAAGCAAGGTGGTACGTTTAGTAATGACGGTGCTCGTTACGTATTACAAGATGGATCTACTTTAAACAATCCGTATCGAGATATTCGCACAGGATCAACATTGTTCCCAGAAGAGGTTTTAACGTTAACAAAATTAGGGGTTTTTAAAGGTGATGCAAACGGTGGTTTTAGACCGAAAGATTCTGTTAGCCGCGCAGAAATGGCACAAATTCTTACAAACGCTTTCCATCTTTCAGCAAAACAAAAGCATACATTTAACGATGTTCCGAGTGGTTTTTGGGGTGAAAATGCGATAAGTGCAGTGCAATCAAACGGGATTGCTTCTGGTACAGGTGAAGGGAAGTTTGAGCCATATAGTACGGTAAAACGTGAACAATATGCGCAGTTTTTATATAATACTTTGAAATATAAACAGCCTGAAGTTCCGGTGCAAGATACAGGAGATGCGGCATTATTAACAGCATTCAAAGATGAAGTGCAAAAGCGTATTAATGCGTATGAAACGAATATTACACTTCCATATAAAACGAAAAATAGTAATCAGGAAGAAGTAATGAATACACTTTTTAACGCCTATAAAGAAGTGGCAAGTAAAAATGAGTATACAAATTATAATAGGTCGAATGTTTCATATGGAATTTCTGGATCTTCTGGAAATTATACGTTTACGTTAAAGATTACATATCGTGAAACGAAAGAACAAACAGAATATGTAATGAAGCAAGCGAAGGCAATCGTTTCTTCGATTACGCAAGTTGGAATGGATGATCACGAAAAAGTGAAGGCGATTCATGATTATGTCGTAAAGCATATTTCTTACGATACGTCTTATAAAGCTTACACAGCATATGAAGCACTCGTAAATCGTTCTGCGGTTTGCCAAGGTTACGCACTATTTAAAAGAAGCTGGAATTGAGAATCATTTTGTAGTAGGAACTGGAGACGGTCAGCCCCATGCTTGGAATTTGGTGAAAATCGAAAACAAATGGTATCACCTTGATACAACATTTGATGATCCGGTGCCAGATGAACAAGGGCGTGTAACGTATTCTTATTTCAACTTATCAGATGAGCAAATCGCAAGAAATCATGAGTGGAACCGAGGGGACTATCCGCAAGCTACAACAAATTATTATAGTACACTAACAAATAAAATTGCGGCAGGTGGTACGAAGATCCCTGCATATCAGCAAATATTAAAAGATACAAAGTTAAATTATTTAGGAAATGAATACATCGCAAATAACTATAATGAGTTCAAAAATAAAATGCAGCAACGTTATAACGAAAAGTCACCAAAGATCGAAATTCTTTATAAACAATCAATGGATGGCGCATTGCAAGATGTGAAAAAAGTAATTGGAGAAATCGGTTATCCACAAGGAGCAAATCGTGTTTCTTATAAAGCTGAGCCGTATAATGCGAAAGAAGGATATTCTTTAGTGACGATTACGTTTATGTAAAAAAGCAACCTAGATTCCATGTTGGATCTAGGTTGTTTTTTTTTTAACTTAATTTGACATATAAAGTTAAACTGTATAAAATCAAACTATACAGTTAGACTATATAGTTTAGCTATATATTTATCGTTACATTGGAGGTCTTTATGAATAGAGATAAAAATTTACCATTAACGGAAACAACGTACTACGTTCTTTTAGCTTTATTAGAGCCAGCTCATGGATATTTAATTATGCAAAAGGTGGAGGAACTGAGTAATCATCAAGTGAAAATCGCAGCGGGTACATTGTATGGTGCGGTTGAAAATTTATTAAAACAAGGGTTAATAGAATCGGTAAAAAGTGAAGATAAACGAAGAAAAGTGTATGTCATTACGGGACGTGGGAAAGAAGTATTGCACTTAGACTTTATGAGAATGCAGCACATTATTGAGGTTACAAAGAGTTTATTACACGTATAGTTAGGGGGAAATGATGATGTGGAGATTGAAATTCTTTTTAGACTTTGAGAAAGAGGAAAAATGGTTAGAAGAGATGGCTTGGAAAGGCTATCAATTAGAAAGTACTACATTTGGTTATACATTTAGATATACAGAGCCGGAAGATGCGACGATTAGAATAGACCATAGAGTATTTAGTAGAAAAAGTGAATTTATTAATTACTGCACGTTATTTGAAGATAGTGGCTGGGAGCATATAGCTGGTAATCGGTGGTCAGGTACGTACTATTTTAAAAAGATAAATGAAGAAAGTGAAGATGACATTTTCTCAGATCAAATGTCACGAGCGGGGAAGTATAAACGTCTATCTAAAACCTTTTTAGAATTAGTGATCTGTTATTTGCCGATATTATTTCTATTTATGTATAATAACACGATTAATGTAGATGCATTTGTAAATCCGAAAGAACTATACTTGACGCCTGGATTATGGGATAAGCAAGGCGTATCATTTCTATGGTCATTCTTATTTGAAACACCATTTGCATTAATGAGAGGACTGTTTTGGACGTTTATCCCCGTTGCGACATGTATGTTTTTCATTTGCTCGTATAAAGCAAATCGGTTGTATGAGGCGAGAAGATGATAGAAGAAATCTCCTTAAAGCTGACGCTTTGAGGGGATTTTTTGAGTTTGTAAATGTATCTTTTTAAAATGGGTAAAGGAAAAGAA
The DNA here is from genome assembly GCF_027710505.1 of Bacillus cereus group sp. TH152-1LC. Classification (NCBI taxonomy): domain Bacteria; kingdom Bacillati; phylum Bacillota; class Bacilli; order Caryophanales; family Bacillaceae; genus Bacillus; species Bacillus cereus group sp. TH152-1LC. The sequence goes on from NZ_JAQFNK010000008.1 coordinate 10,487, forward strand.
TACGTATTGGAAACAAGTTATTATGATTATCACTTTGTAAATAGTATCCAATGGAATAATATGTTTAAAATATCCATAATTAACCTGTATTTAATATCTTTATATATTAATATTAAATAAGGTGTGTGTAATATTCTTTATGAACACACTATATTAAGGATAAGGGGATTTAATTATGAATTTTAAACAACTAATATTGGCGGGGACAGTTATTGCATCAACAACACTAACACCCCTAACAAATGTACAAGCAGAAAACAAGATAGGATTTAAAGATGTTCCTGTAAATCACTGGTCTTATAAAGCAATCATGAATTTACAAGAGCGAAATATTGTAGCTGGTTATGGAAATGGAATGTTTGGTTTTGGCGATAGTATTACACGTGGACAAGTAGCTAGAATGATATACCTTTATTTGAATCCAGCAGATGAACCTAATGCACCAAACGCTTTTACTGATATTAAAGGTCATATGTTTGAAAAAGAAATTTTAAGTCTTAGTAAAACAGGTATTATGAGTGGATTCGGCGACGGTAAATTTGGTCCGGATGATCTTTTAACACGCGAACAATTGGCTGCTGTATTAACAAGGGCTTTTAACTTAAAAGCGACATCTACTACCACTTTCAAAGATGTAAATAAAAATTACTGGGCAACAGACGCTATTAGCGCATTACAAGAAAATAAAATTACTGTTGGTACGGGAGATAATATGTTTGAGCCTAACAGTATCGTAACTCGTGAGCAGTATGCACAATTCTTATACAATGCAATTATTAAATCTGAAAAACCAGAAAAAGAGCCTGAGTCAAAGCCTATTGTTATCCCACAAGATTTAGTAATCGATGATATTTATTATTATGAAGGTTGGATGGAGAGCTCATCTGTACTGAAAAAATCTGTATCTAAGGAAGCACAAAATCTTCTTACTCAAATTAACACAAAATATAATGCTGAATTAAAGTATTCAGCGATAGGTGGTCCAGGTTCAGAGGTCGTTTTATTCTCTCCGGTATTAGAGGGGATTCCAGAATTTTATGGGAATTTCACTGTCAGGGGTGATGATGAAAATAACTTTACTGTTAATTTTGTAATTGATAGAGGTCAAGGTAATAATGCGTTAATAGAGTTAGGGAAAAAGTGGATCACTATGATAAATCCAAACTTAGATTTGAGTACAGAGATTGATAATATAGTGTCTTCTAATACACGTACAGGTAATTTTGATATAAATAAAAACAAACTTAAAATAGATATAAGCGTAGAGAAGCAAAATTCTAGTAGCGATCTAATGAGTGTTAAAATCCACAAGTAAAAAAGAGGAGTGAAAATTCACTCCTTTTTTAATTTTTATGTAGGGTGACCCTATATAGCTAAAGTTACTAAAAATTGATATGTTACTTCTTTCAAAAGAAGCAACTTTATAGAGCATGCCCACAATTTATAAATTACTACATGTATTGTTGTAAATATGTATAATTACATAAAAATTCAGAGGAAAAGAGAGTATACTTTGATATTGTGTAATAAAGATAAGGCCCACCTACGGAAATAGGTGGGCTTTTTTTACATATAAAGAAAAGACACTCACATGAGTGTCTTTCCGATAGTTTTTTAGCAGAAGCAAGCAGCTCCAACGATGATTAATAAAATAAACAATACAACTAATAATGCAAATCCTCCGGCGAAGCCACAGCCGCCACAACTACCCCAAAAGCCCATCATAGTTCCTCCTTTTAATAGGAGGGGAAAACCAAAGGTTCACTCATGTGTTTTAACGGATTCAATTTACTTTATGCTTTTACGAATGAATGGAGCAGGTCCTTTCCAAAATAGATTTATTTATTCTTAGAAAGAGTTCAAGGGCAAAATAGGAGAATCTATATTATTCATTAAGAGGGAATAAGTGAAAAATAAAATATCCAAAAATACAGATGGAAATCCGCTTTTATACCTTTCATTAAAATAATACTAGCATTATATATTATAAGGAATACTTGTCCTTAATTGTAAATGAAAGGGGGGAATTGATATGAGTTATGGCTATGGTCATCCTCCTGGAAAATGTTATAAACATCACAATGAAACTTTATCAACGGGTATATTACGTAGACATTCCGCTACGTTGTTTCTTACTGTGGAAGCGATGAATGTTGATCCAGATGATACTCATACAGTAACTGTTGAAATGTTTGATTGGTCATCGGGTTCTCCGGTATTGTTACCATTAGTAGACCCTTCAACACAAACATTGGCACCTAATCGATATGTTACTTTTCGTTCAGCAGCTCTTCCTCCAGGACTTTTTGCTTATGAAGTAAGAATCATTCGTCCGAAAGATAGAGATGTTGTTACGAATGTTTTTGGTCTTAGTGCAATAGTATTTAATCCACAAGAAGGAAATAATGTTTTACAACATGATTTAGCAAAATTAGACCTTAAATAGATTTTATCCCGCGTTAACGGACAGTAAAACTCCCACCTCAAAACTCAGTTGGAGCAAAGAAGTTAGGTGGGAGATCAACTGTCCGTAAACGTCCGATTGGTTCAACTAATAATCAGTGGGGGATGAATAAAACCCCCACTGATTAAAGTTTATTTATTGGACAGGATTAAAAAAAGAGTAGGATGTAATTCTACTCTTTTTTTACTGCGATTATATTAGAATTTTAAAAGAAATCCTTCATCATTTTCGCATCTTTAATATTCACTACCACACCTTCAACCTTATTTTTCTTCTCATCTTTAGCAATCGTAATTTGCTCCTTATTATCAACCCACACAAGAAACTCTTCTTTCGTGTCATCTTTATATGTAACGGTAATAGTAGAATGCGCAGACTCTTTCTTTTTTTGATCTAATGTAATTGATTTAGGAGTGCCTTTTTGAACTGCTGAAACGATTGATTGTATTATTTCTTCGTTATCTGTTTGAGATTTTGAAACGTTGTTATTTATTGTGCTAAGTATTTCAATATCTGTAATATTTGCGGAGTTTAATTGAAAGGCATTTTGCTTCTGTTCTTGTTTAGCTTGTGGAGATTTGTCTGTAGCTGAGGTACTGGCACAGCCTATTAAAGTGAAAGATATAGCGGTTAGAGCGCATATAGATATGATTTTTTTCATAGTATCCCTCCTTATGTTTAATTGTAACAATTTTCTGTTAATTAAGGTAGTTATTGTAAGTAGATTTATTCTACTAGTTTTAGGATAGAAAAAAATCAAACAACTTTTTTCAAATTTTATGTTTAACATTTCGAAAATGGGTGTACTACATATAATATAACAAATAATTCATTTTAGAGGAGGAAGTTAAAGATGGAAACGAAGTATAGTAAACCTTTTGTATATGAATTTATTACGGAGAAAGAGGTCATGAATGCGGCAAATGATCTAGTGAAGAAAGGAATAGACCAAAAAGATATTTACGTATTAACACATGAAAAAGAAAGGACAGATAGAATTGCAGACAATGCAGACGTGAATACAATTGGGATAAAAGAGGAGGGACTTGGGACAAGCATCATTAACGTCTTTCAAAAAACGGGAGATCAATTAAGAAATAAGATGCAAGAGTTAGGACTTAATGAGGAAGAAGCTAACTTTTATGAAGAAAAACTGGATGAAGGGAAAATCTTGTTATTCGTTAAGGATTTAGAAAGAGTCGGTGAATGGTTACAAGAAAGAAGATGCATGTATACTCTTTAAATCTATAAATCTATTACGAAAAGGAGATGGGAAATATGAGTGAGAGCGGGCTGAAAGAACAAATTACGGGTAAGGTTGAAAAGACAAAGGGACAAGTAAAAGAAGGAATTGGTGAAATTACAGAGGATAGAGAGTTGAAAAATGAAGGGAAGTGGGAGAAGACGAAAGGAACTATAAAAGAAAAAGTCGGAAAAGTGAAACAAAAGATAAGTGATGGATTGGATAATAAAGAATAATACATGTTTATCAAGCTTTGGTTACATACCAAAGCTTGATAAATCCAATATAAAACGAATATAGGAGGGTTAATAGTGGGACTTATTATTACGTGTATTGTAGGTGGACTTATTGGTGCGTTAGCTGGAATGATTACAGGAAAAGACTTTCCTTTAGGTATAGTTGGTAATGTGATTGCTGGATTAATCGGATCTTGGGTAGGTAGTGCGTTATTTGGTCATTGGGGCCCTGAATGGGGAGGCATTTTCGTTCTTCCAGCGTTATTAGGTGCAATCGTCTTTATTTTAATCGTTACATTCTTTTCTAGAATGCTGCGGAAAGCGTAAGTATGATAATGAATAGTAATCTTAAGTTTATTATATATAGCTATAAGGTTAACAAACTGATAAATATACATAAAAAAGCATCCAATTAAAATAATTTGGATGCTTTTTTCATGTAATCTGCATAGGAATGAGTGGAGGATGAAGAACCCCCACTCATTAAAATTATACTTTCTATTATGTATTAAACCATTGTTACTTTTTCACAATTATTTATTCTTACGACTTGCCTTGGTTCTATATGAGATAAGTCCTCATCATTACCTATATCAACTACAATTGTATTCGTTAGTATGTTAATAATGGAACCAATTAATTTTGTAGCATGATCGTGTCGATAAGAAAATTGAACGAAATCTCCCTTTTTAAACTTGTGCTCTTCCATAGATAGATCCCCCTAAAAATAATGTTTATACATTATACATACACAAATTTACAAGGTTTAAACATTTGGTAGCATTTTTTAAGCATGAAGCTGGGAAAGGTGTAGAAAATTTATTTATAATTAAATGGATAGTACAGGTTTAGGCGTGTTTATAGCTCTATTAAAAGCGATTAAGAAAAATGATGGAAAGCTAGAGTTTATTGGTGTATCTAAAAGACTAAAAAGATTATTTGATATTACAGGACTAACAGAAATATTAAATTTGAATTCCGATTTTGAAAAAGTAGAAAGAAGGTGACTAGGGATGATGGAGAAATTTGAAAAGATAGAAATGAAAATTCCTGCAAAAGCAGAATATGTAGCTATTATTCGTTTAACAATGGCTGGTGTTGCGAATCGAATGGGCTTTGCTTATGACGATATAGAAGATATGAAAATTGCTATTAGTGAAGCTTGTACAAACATTGTGCAACATGCATATAAAGAAGACGTTGGAGAAATTACAATTGTCTTTGGTTTATATGAAGATCGATTAGAAATTATGGTTGCGGATAATGGGGTTAGCTTTGATTTCAGCACTTTAAAAAGGAAAGTTGGTCCGTATGATATTAATAAACCAGTAGAACATTTGCCAGAAAATGGTTTAGGTTTATATTTAATCAATACGTTAATGGATGATATACAAATTATGCATGATGAGGGCATGACAGTTTTAATGACAAAATATATACAAAGAGAGCAGGTGGAGAATGATGGAAATCCAATCTCAACCTACAAATCTTGCTAAAGAAGACGTTATTAAACTAATTGCAGAGTTCCAACAAAACCAATGTGATGAAGCACAGGAAAGATTAGTTAATCACTATAAAAATCTCGTACATTCCATTGCATATCGCTATTCAAAAGGTGGACCGATGCATGAGGATATTATACAAGTAGGGATGTTAGGGCTCTTAGGCGCAATAAGAAGGTATGATTATTCGATAGGAAATGCTTTTGAGCCGTTTGCAATACCTACGATAGTAGGCGAAATAAAGAAGTATTTACGTGATAAAACTTGGGGTATTCATGTTCCAAGGCGAATTAAAGATTTAGGCGGGAAGATTAAACTTGCGATAGAGGAGCTAACAGATCATTTGCAACGTTCACCGAAGATTATAGAGATTGCAGATCATTTAGGACTATCCGAAGAGGAAGTGCTAGAAATTATGGATGCGAAAAATAATTATCGAGTATCTTCCTTAGATGATGTAGTTGAAAATTCATCTGATGGAAGTTCGGTAGCGAGAATTGAATCTGTAGGTGAAGTAGAGCAAGGATATGAAGAGACAGAAAGACGTCTCGTTTTAAAGGATATTTTTAACGTATTAAATGATACCGAAAAGAGTGTCATTCATTATATATTTGGAGAAAATTTAAATCAAAAGGATACAGGGGAACGGTTAGGTATTTCACAAATGCACGTTTCTCGTATTAAAAGACAAGCAATAAGTAAATTGAAGCAAGCGGCATTTTTAGATACATAAAAATTTAAAAGAATTATGTTTAAAACATGAGAAACGGGGTAGTTATTAAGTATAGGAGGAGATATAAAAATGTCACACGATGTGAAAGAACTAATCGAAGGATTGAATGAAGATTTAGCAGGAGAATACTCGGCAATTATTATGTATAACCATAATGCAGCTACAGTTTCTGGTATATATAGACAAGTGTAAAAACCTTTCTTTGAATCTGAAATTAGTGATGAATAAGGACATGCCCTATATTTAGCGGAGAAAATTAAGACGTTAGGTGGTACACCTACTACAATCCCTTTACCAGTGAAACAAGTAGAAGATGTTAGAGAAATGTTAGAATACGCTAGACAATCAGAATATGAAACAATTAAGCGCTATGAAACGAGAAAAGAACAGGCAGCGAAATTAAATATGACAGAGTTAGTTGTAAAGTTAGAAGATATGATCGCAGATGAAACAAATCATATGGAAGAATTAGATCGTCTTTTAAGTGACAAAGCAATGGTGTTAAATTAATAGTGAAAATTTATAGAGTGAAAGAACAAACTCTCATTTCTAGGGGGTTTGTTCTTTTGCTGTATAAATATGTTTGAGTAGGAAATTTTCATTTTATAACTGAGTGTGCAATACTAGAAAAATAGAAAAATGATAATCGATTTATATTTTAAATAAGAAAAGGGGAAATAACTTGTGTCCATTTTAATTGTCGATGATAATCCGGTGAACATCTTTGTAATTGAAAAAATTTTGAAACAAGCCGGATATCAGGATCTTGTATCGCTTAATTCTGCACAAGAGCTTTTCGAATACATCCATTTTGGAAAAGATTCTTCCAGGCATAATGAAATTGATTTAATACTATTAGATATCATGATGCCTGAAATTGATGGACTTGAAGTTTGTAGGCGATTACAAAACGAGGAGAAGTTTAAAGATATTCCTATTATTTTTGTAACAGCTTTAGAAGATGCGAATAAATTAGCTGAAGCGCTTGATATAGGCGCAATGGATTATATTACGAAACCAATAAATAAAGTTGAATTGTTAGCGCGTATGCGTGTAGCATTACGCTTGAAATCGGAATTAAATTGGCATAAAGAACAAGAAGAAAACCTTCGGAATGAACTAGATTTAGCTACACAAGTACAAAGAAACTTATTAAGTAGCCCATTACGAGAAGATCATATAAAAATTGAAGCAAGTTACTTACCTTCATTCAAACTAGCTGGAGATATGTATTATTGGTATAAAATCGATGAAAACCGCTACGGTATTATATTATTAGATGTGATGGGACATGGTATATCTGCTTCATTAGTTTGTATGTTTATTTCGTCTGTATTACGTGAAACGATTAAATGTTTAATCGATCCGGAACTTGTCATTAAAGACCTAAATAAATATATGACTCTTTTACATAATGAGAATGACAATATTCCATATTATTTTACAGCGATATACTTAGTAGTTGATACAGAAAAAAGAACCATTGAATATGTAAATGCAGGACATCCTGCTGGATATGTTTTAGTTGATGAAGAGAATGTAGTGGAACTAAATCGCGGGAGTTGTGCGGTAGGATTTTTTGATGAAATAAAAGTTGAAAAGACAGTTATATCTTTTGAGAAGAACGCTCAAATTGTATTGTTTACAGATGGTGTTCTTGAAGCAATTGCACATGATGAATTTGAGTCTGAAGAGAAATTACGTGCTTTTACAGAAAGAAAATGGGGAGATTTAGAAGAAGAGATAGAAGGGTTTTACAAGGAAGAACAGAAGAAAGCACAATCAGATGATATGTGCCTCATTATGATACAAACGAATGCGAAATAAAAAGCGTATGAAATCCAAAAAGAGGATTTCATACGCTTTTTATTGTATTTTTTGATAGATTTGTTCGTTCGGATTAAATTGAATATAATGCGGCATTATATGTGAAAAACGGAGAGTTTCTTTATTTCCTAAACATAGGAATCCGTTGTGACCTAAACTTTCATAAAATAGTTGCTGTACTTGGTTTTGAAGTTTACTTGTAAAGTAAATTAAAACGTTACGGCAAAGTATAATATGAAATTCATTAAAAGATTGATCAGTTACTAAATTATGCTGAGCAAAAATAATGTTTTGTAAAAGAGAAGGATTAAAATAAGCGAAACGATTATCTGTTGAATAATAGTTAGAAAATGCTTGTGTACCGCCAGCTTGTAAATAATTTTTCGTATAAGTTTGCATTTTATTTAACGGAAGGATACCCTGTTTTGCTTTTTCTAACACATTTGTATTCATGTCTGTTGCGTAAATAACAGCTTTTTCACTTAATCCCTCTTCATGAAGTAAGATGGACATGGATAATACTTCTTCACCAGTTGCGCATCCAGCGTGCCAAATTCTAATTTCGGGCTGCTTTCTTAATTCAGGAATCACATGCTCTCTGAGCGCTTTAAAAAAGTTAGGGTTACGGAACATTTCAGTTACATTAATGGAGAAATCATTTAATAACTGTTCTAAAAACCCTTCCTCATGAATTACTTTTTCAATTAACCTTGAAATGGTTGGGATATTAGAGAGCTGCATTCGATTACAAATTCTTCTATAAATAGATGTGCGAGCATATTGGCGGAAATCGAAGCCAGATAGTTTAAATACTGCTTCCAATAGTAATTCAATTTCTAAGTTCGTACGCTTATCCATATCTACAGATGGATCAAAATTATAATACTTATTTTCCACTTAAACTAAACCTCACTTATTTTATTAACCATACACTCATTACCGAATAGAGTTGATGTAAATTTAATGGTTTACTTATATAATCTGAAGCGCCAGCAGATAAACATTTTTCTTTATCATTTGGCATTGCTTTCGCAGTTAATGCGATAATAGGTATTTCGTGTAACCCTAAGTTCATTCGGATATGTTCCATCGTTTCATAACCGTCCATATTCGGCATCATAATATCCATTAAAATAAGGTCAATATTTGTATTGTTTTTTAGTATGTCCAAACACTCTATGCCGTTTTGTGCAGTAATAATGTTAGCATGTTGTTTTTTTAATGCATTTTGTAATGCAAATATATTTCGGTGATCATCATCGACAATTAAAATAGTTTTCTCTTGGAAGACGTTATTTGTTTCTGGCGTCACAATAGTTTCCTCAGCAACTTCAGCAGGAACAACATCTTCTATCGTTGCTGCAACTTCTAAATTGGATACTTGTGTATCAGTTAACCCATTTGGAAGGTTAGGAATATATACGGTAAAAGTACTACCTTCTCCTACATGACTCTCTAACGTAATCCAACCACCTAACAATCTAGCAAACTCTTTACAAATAGATAATCCTAAGCCTGTACCACCATATTTTCGAATCGTTGCGCCATCTGCCTGTTGAAAGGCTTCGAAAATAAGTTGATGCTGTTCTGTAGCGATACCAATACCAGTATCTTTTACCGAAATTGTCATCCAATCATTGCTTATAGACTGCATTTCATGACTCAAATGAGTTGCTTCTATCGAATCAAAATGTAAAGAGACGGATCCTTTTTCTGTGAATTTAAATGCATTGGATAATAAGTTTTTAATAATTTGTTCAATCCGTTTTGCATCTGTATAAAACAGATCAGGAATCATATCACTGTCTTTAACGGTAAATTCGACATTTTTTTGTGCAGCGATATGTAAAAAGTTTTGCTGCATACTTGCTGCCATGTCACTTATATTAGTTGCTTCAAAAATCACATCTAGTTTCCCGGCTTCTACTTTCGATAAATCTAGTATGTCATTAATTAAAGTAAGTAAATCTTTCCCTGATGAATGAATGACAGTTGCTAATTCAATTTCATCATCGGATAAATGATTATCATGATTTTCTTTTAACATTTCAGATAATAGTAAAATACTATTTAACGGTGTGCGTAATTCATGTGACATATTTGCTAGGAATTCTGATTTGTATTTTGAGCTACGTAATAACTCACTTGCTTTTTCTTCTAATTCTGATTTAGTAATTTGTAAGTCAGCTGTCTTTTGCTCCGCCTCTTCCGTTCTAGACTCTAATTGTTCATTTGTTGTTCTTAATTCTTCGGCTTGCATTTGTAGTTCCTCAGCTTGCGTTTGCAATTCTTCTGATTGAACTTGCAACTCTTCCGTCATCGCTTGTGATTCATGTAAAAGAGTTTGAATTCGCATACGTCCCATAATACTATGGATTGTTAAACCTAGATTATCAACAGTTTGTTGAATTAAATCTTGATGCAAGTCTGAAATCTCAGTTACACTTACTAACTCCATTACTGCAATCACTTCATCTTCAAATAAGATAGGGATAACTAGTAGGTTTTGAGGGCGTATTTCTAATAAGCCGCTAGTGACATAACGAAATTCTTCTGGTATTTCTCGAAGAACAAAGCTTTGCTTTTCTAAAGCACATTGCCCAATGAAACCTTCACCCATTTTAATGGATTGTTTCCCAATATCAGAACCTTGATCGGCGAAAGAAGCTTTCTTCACATAGTAAACAGTGTCTTCAATTTCTTCACGTACATAAAATGCACCACAAGAAGTTTGCGTTTTTTGTATAATGCCGCTCAGAATTTTATTACCTAACATTTCGATAGAAGATACACCTTGATACTTTAAAATTAACTCTGCAAGCTCAGTTTGTAACCATTCTCTTTTAGATATTTCGTCTAGTAGATGGTTCGTTGTATGAGCCAAATCTTTTATTTCATCCCGCGTATTTACATGAATTCTTTCCGTAATTTTTTCTTTAGAAGAAATGGATTTAATAGCTTGAATTACATTTTTAATCGTTTTTGTAATGGAATTCGAAATATAGAGTGAAATGATAATAGAAATAAAAGAAAGTAAGAACAATAAACTGTATAACCAAAGCTCTAATTTATTATTTTCAGTATCTAATTGTGCAGCTCTTTTCTTCGTTAGTTGCTCCTCAACACTACGGAAGTTCGTTACCTGCGATTGTAGTGACTGAATTTGAGTTGTGTCGATTGCTTGTACGTTATTACTATTGCTATTTGTAATAAGTGGGTGAATCTCTTTATTAATCCAACTAGTAATGTTTTCATTAATCTGTTTTAACTTTTCTTGCTGAGAGGGGTTATCCGCTAATAGAGCAAAAAGATCTTGATAATGTTTTTCGTAATCCTTTTCCGCAGCGTTAAGGGATTGAACGTAATTTGCATCATTAGAAGTGATAAATCCTTTCGCTTTATTTTCAATTGTTAGCAATTCTTTTTCTACTTGATTCGTTAAATTAAGAACTTTAAAATCGTGATCAATAATAAAATTACGAGATTTTTGTAAATTAGAAATCTCATTGTTTAGCATAATGAAAGAAATAAGTAAGAACAAAATGATAACTAAATAACCAGCCATAATTTTGTAGCGAATACTAAATTTTGCTTTCGAGTTCATTAAAAATTCCTACCTTCAAGGTTATTAAGAGTTTTCAATCGTAAAGAATGAAAAACGTAATATATATTATATCAGTTTTCGTAAGGCCAAACTAGAAATCCCCCTATTGTATTAGGGGGTCTCGTTTTGAATTGAGGAGCTCATTTTGAAATATAAAAACATATATGAAAAGTAACAATCGAGGGAATAGGGGAATCATAAAACTTTTAAGAAGGAAAGAGTGTTCTTAAAGCTTTTTTTGCATCTATTCCTTCAAAGATAAATAATACAAGTTCTTTCTTTTTGACAGTAAGGAAAAAAGATACTAATGTGCTTAAGTTTTTAATAGAAGTAAGTGTTCCGTGTTTACCTATAAATAAAGTTGTTTGAAATGTTGTCATCAAAGCATAAAAATGATGAATCTGCGTTATTGTAGGTGTTTCATTATAAAGAATAGTAGTAGATTGGATTGCATTCATTGAAATATTCCTTTCCATATAGTAAGCATAACAATATAAACATACCCGTTTTAAAAAATGTTAAACATATAAATAAGAAAAAATATAATTATAGTTTTTTATGTTTAGAAAGGGTTACGGAGGGTATACATAAACTACAAAGAGATTGACTGAAGATGAATTGTAAGATTTCTAGTCTATAAAAATATACTTTTACTTTAAATAAAAAGGAGTCTGGTATACATGAATGAACTGATGATTGATATTACATTTGATTTAATTTACTTGTTAAGTAGTTCGCTTGTAATGCTTTTACTATTCGCTTTTTTCATAAATGGTTATGTTAATAAGAAGATTAGTGTATACAGAAATGAAGAAAGATAAAGATACATTATATAAAACTTTAGGAGGTTAATAGTTATGAATGTAGATAGAAAAATAGTAGGTGTTTTTAGAACAATCGATGATGCGGCATGTGTTATTAATGAATTAAAAGGTAAAGGATATCCAGCTGATAATATTTCAGCTATTGCAAAGGATCAAAAGGAAATTGAACATCTGGAAGAAAAATCGGGTGAAAAAGTGAATCATGAAACCGCACATAAAGCGGATATCTTTTCAGCAACAGGGCTTGTGGCAGGAGGAGTAGCAGGCGGACTCGGGGGTTTATTAACAGGTCTTGGTATACTTGCTATTTCTGGAATGGGTCCAATCGTAGCGGCAGGACCTATCGCAGCAGCTATTGGAGGAGCCGGTATTGGCGGAGGAGCTGGAAGTTTAATAGGAGCATTTATCGGCTTAGGAATCCCTGAGGAACATGCTAAGAAATATGAAGAATACATTTACGATGGAAATATATTAATTTTAGTAGATGCAAAATTAGATGATAAGTTAGAAATCTATAAAATATTTGATAAGCATAATGCGTATAACTCTGATTTCTTTAAATAATATGTACATCACTAAACATAGTGAATATCGTTTTTGATCTTACCAATTTGGCGCGGCCGAGGAGTCGTATGACTATAAGAGAGGAAGGGCTTATAGTAAAAGATCAAGTTCTATTCTGGTATTTAAAAGGAAAGAGGTGCCTTTTCGTGATTGTAAAAATAGTAAAGGATAGTAGTAATAGTTTCCTTTGTACAGTTCAAAATAAAAATGGAGATCAGTATGTGAAGAAATGGTTTCGTAAACAGAAAAACAAGGAAGAAGTAGGGCGACCAACGTTTAAAGAAGTAGAAAAGGATTGGAAAGAAAATAGAGAATCATTTATGTATCCAAATGTAAAAGCGCTTTATTGAACATAATGGGCGTTTTATTCTTACAAAATTGTCACACTGCTGTAAGGTAATTCAATAGATTAGATACTTTTTCCATGTCATAATAAAGACATAAGAAAGCTTATTCAAACTACAACTTATTAGGAGAGTGTCAGTCATGATTGTAACAACAACGTCTGGAATTCAAGGTAAAGAAATTATTGAGTATATCGATATTGTAAATGGTGAAGCTATTATGGGTGCAAATATTGTCCGCGATTTATTCGCTTCTGTTCGTGATGTTGTCGGTGGTCGTGCTGGTTCTTATGAAAGCAAGCTAAAAGAAGCTCGTGATATCGCAATGGATGAAATGAAAGAACTTGCAAAACAAAAAGGTGCGAACGCTATCGTTGGTATTGACGTAGATTACGAGGTTGTTCGTGATGGAATGTTAATGGTTGCTGTAAGTGGTACAGCTGTACGTATATAAGTAAATAAAAAACAGGCTCACCCCTTGAAGTTTATGCTTTGAGGGGATGTTTTTTGTTTCATGAATAAAGTTAACATGAAGAAGAGCTGATGGATTTTTATAAATGAAAAATAAGATGAGAGTGAATGTACTAACTCGCTAAAATGATAAGCTGAAAAAAAACTATACTGTGCATATGTTGAAAATAGGAAAAGGGTTATTGTAAAAAATGCTAGGAGTGCTCTCCTAGCATTTCGTGAGGGGGTATTGCACGGGAATTTAGATAATAAGCAGACACACTTGCTTATCTCAAATGTAGTATATATTGTTTTCAAAGAGAAAAGTAAAAAATACAACAATCTTTATATATGTTTAACGAAGTTGTTAATTTTATGACAAATAATAAAATTGTTATTTGAGGTAAGAAGAGAAATAAATGGTATGAATAGCTTTAGAGAGTGTATAGTTGATAGAAATAAACGATTGAGCATGTAAAGAGTTATATTACATAAAATTTATAAAGGATTGGAGGCGATTACATTATGTTTTGGTTAGGGTGCTTTTTAGGATACATTGTAGGTTCTGTCATTACATGCGCTCTACTTTACTATGGGTATAGATCCAATGAAAACAAAAAAGCGAATATACAAAAGAGGGAGGAGAGGAAAATCAATCAAAAAGGTGTATAGGATGTGGAAGGTAGGGTGATAGCATTGGTGCAAAAATAAAGGACATTACATATTGTATATGACTACTATGTAATGTCCTGATTATTCTTTTTGGATTATGAAAAGTTATCTCCTGTCTTACTATAAATTTCATAGGCGAAATAACCAAATAGATAGCCTATTCCAGATCCTAAACTAACTGGAAGCAGGGAGAAGTCCGGGAAAAACATACCGAAAATCAAAACGATTATACAGCCAACAAGCATTCCTATAGGTATTAAACTGTCTAATAAAATTTGAGCCTCATTTGATTTTTTCTTACCCAATTTGCCGTTCTTATATTTATGCTCTAATCTTTTTATTACAAATACTACAATTCCACCAACTATTAAAACAGGCGTGATTGCCGAAATGAACCACATGTTAGAAGCTCTTTTCGTTTTTAACTAAATTATACCATATATTAACATTTTTAATTTAAGCGGAGACAAGATCTTCTGCATTTCTTTTTCTTTTGTTCATAACTAAAGTTAATAGGAATAAAAGGAAGCTTAAAAATGCCATTATAATAAAAACTTGCGTATAACTATTAAAATAGTCACGAGCGATTCCTGCTAGGACAGGAATGAATCCGCCCATAATATATCCTCCTGACTGCATCATAGCAGTCCATGCACTCGCATCTTCTGAAGTTTTTGTTTCATATAGCGGCAGCATGAGAGCGAGTGGAAATACGCCGCCGAGCCCGATACCTAGTAGGATAGAAGGGAGCCATGGTGTAGTTAATGGGTAAATCATAAGCGATAAACCTCCGAGTACAAAGCATATGCTCCCTAATAACCAAAGTGTCCTGTTTTTATAAATATCCGCTAATGTTGGAATTAAAAAACTACATATCATTTGAATGACTGTAAAAACAGTTATAAGAGTACCCGCTTGCTCGCTACTTACACCCATACTTTGATTTGCCGGCGCAAGCCAAGTCGTAATAGAGTAAAATATTCCTGATTGTAATCCGAAAAAGATTGTAAATAACCATGCTTTTTTATTTTTTAAAGGTAAGCTATTATTCTTTTTATTTTGTGTACTCGTATTCTTTTTTCGTTTCATAACAGGATACCAAAATATAATGGCGATAATCGTAAGTACACCCCAAAAAGCGAGTGCCATATTCCAAGATCCTTTTAATACATGTTGTAAAGGAATCGTTAACCCTGCACTTAAAGAAGCCCCAGTTCCCATACCAACTGAATATATGCCAATCATTAAGCCGATTTTCGTAGGGAATTTTTCTTTAATAAAACCTGATAGTAACGGACCTGCAAGTGCAATTCCAATACCGATAAATAAAGCGCTCATGAATAATGTTGAAATGGAAAAGGTAAAAACCCTCATACATGTTGCCAAGCCAATTAAAATAAGACAAGCCATAATTGATTTTTCTGCCCCGTATTTCTTAATTACCTTCCCAGTCAGTAAGGCAAATGTCCCCATACAAAAAACAGGAATAGCTGTTAAAAAACTAACGGAGAAATTGCTTATGTGTAAGTCTTGTCGGATTGTTTCTAATAAAGGTGAAACAGATGTAATTCCGATACGTAAATTAATGGAAACAAAAAATAGTGCTAGTATATACAAATAAGTTCGTTCTTGATGTTTCAATTTTATTTTCTCCTCTCTTAAACATCAGATGTTATTGGGTATATCATCTGATGTTTGTGTGTAATAGATAAGGAGCTTATTTCAGCTCCAAATTTTGAATAGCGTATGTTCGTGCCTCTTCAGTATTTTGTTTTAAAATCGCTTGAAATAACTTTTCATGAATGTCAGAGTTATCTTCATAGTTCGCGGTATTTAATATGAATTGGCTTAAAATGTGACGAAGGGCAGGTACGAAAGATTGATACAAATCAAGTAGAACTTCGTTTTTACTCGCCTTTGCAATGGCTAGATGAAACTGAATGTCTGCATCTATGTATGCTACATAATTTCCTTCTTGAAGGGCATTTTTTCTTTTACTCAAATGTCCTTTTAAGTATAAAAGATCCTCGTCACTTCGGCGCTGTGCCGCTAACATTGCTACTTCCTTATCTAACATATTTCGTGCTTCATACACATGATGTATATTAGCTGCTTGCAGTCGTTTTTCAAATGAATCTTGCGTTGTATTGAGTGAGACAATACGAGTACCTTGTCCTTGTCGAACTTCTAATATGCCAGCATGTACTAATATCTTTATGCTTTCTCTCAGCGTTGAACGTCCTACCCCTAACTCTTCCATTAATTGCGGCTCTGTAGGAAGGCGATCGCCAACTTCATACTCGCCAGAAAAGATTTTCTCTTGTAGACGTTCTAGCACTTCATCGACTAATTTCCGCCGAGAAACTTTTGAAAAAGATTTCTTTTCGTTCATATTCATCTGCTCATCTCCTGTTATATTCGCTTTTATGATAACCAATTTAAGTTCAGTTGACAATGTTATTTTTTAGGTAGTTGAAGCCAGGATACTAAAATAGGGTTTATAAGACATAAAAAAATCTATTTTGAAAAAATCAATCAAAATAGATCCTTCAATTGCATTTAATAACTCGTCAAAAACACTTTCCCTTTCGTTTTTTCAGCAGACTGCACAACATCAACTGCTGCTTTCACATCCGCTAAGTCATACGTAGAATGTACCGTCATAAAACGTAATTGCTTATTTTCCACTAAGCGAATTAAGTGACGAAACGTTTCTTGCCATGTATATGATGACACTTCATTATTCCAATGTCGTAAATGAAATATGTTCGCGTGTACTTTTGCTTTCGTGACAATCTCTGCCCAGTTCACTTGTATTCCTGATAGAAGCCCGATCGTTAAAAAGTGCCCGTTTGGACGTAAGGAGAAAGCTAATGCATTTCCATCTGGTCCTCCGATAGAGTCAATCGCAGCATCTGCACCAATCCCGTTTGTTAATTCCATAACTGTTTCATAAAGAGGGGCAGTGGAAGTATCAATTACATGTGCAGCACCAAGGCGCAGTAATTCTTCTGTATGCTTATTATTTCGTGTAACAGCAATTAATCGGAAGTTTAAAATTTGTGATAACTGTGCAAATAGATGTCCAATAGCGGACCCACAAGCATTCACTAATAAAACGTCATTACTCTGTAAGTTTAACGTTTCTGTACAAGTAACCCACGCCGTAAGAGGATTAATATACATTTGCGCCGCTGTGAAATCATCAATGGAATCTGGAATTGGGACTACAAAATCAGCTGATGTCTTCACATACTCTTGCCAAGTACCTTCCCCGCGTAACGGTAAAACACGTTTACCGATAAGCTCTCTCGTAACGCCAGCACCTACATCTTCTACAATACCAACACCTTCATAGCCAGGTATGTTAGGTAACGGAATTCTATGAGCGTACGCTCCCGTAACGGGAATTAAGTCAGATGGATTAATCGGTCTAACTAACATACGGACTAAAACTTCATTCTCTTTTAATGGTTCTATATTTTTATATTCCACTTGTAATACATCTTTTGGGTTGCCGAACTTGTGAAATTGAATGTGTTTTCCGTGCAAGATAAATGTGCCCCCTTAGTTTGATTGGGTTTATTATAGCATTTTCAATTTAAATGATTATTTCATTAGCACTAAGTAAAAGGGACCAGAAAGTCGACGTTTATACTTTGAGGAGATTTTGATTGTGCAAACTTTTAAAATATACATTAATTATGTAGCATTGTATGGATTGCTGAATAATAATCTTACATAAACATCAATGCATTTCGATATACAATAATTCATATTTGTATTTGGTAATGAGGATGAAGAGGAATAAGTGACTTATCCCGCTATTTGTGGGAGTCGGGCTATATGTAAAAGCCTTCACTTTATCAAAATGTAAGTTGCATCTTGTATAATGTAATGGTGGAGGTCAGATATGAAAAAAATTAGTTTAAATATAGATTTGGATACAAATGTATTGGAAGTGGTATTTATTCCAAGAAGGTTTATTATTTTATGGATTACACTCGTATATATAGCTTCAATACTTTTAGAATTTCGTAATAATATTTTCTCTATGGATAGTTTTTTCTTTACAATAGTCATTGTTATTCATACTATTTTTCATTGGTATGCGAGTTCATTAAAAAATAGGCAATTGTTGTACTTCTTTTTTGTACAACTTTTCATTGTGTTTTTGGCTGCGTTTATTGCAACAAATGCTTCGATAGCGATTTTTGTTGGATTAACTCCTATTTTAATCGCTCAAAGTTTATATGTTTATAACAATATATTTAAAGTAATGGCAGTTTTTACTCTTATGTATGCAATATTTTGTGCTGCAATTAGTATCAATTATGGTGTGAATAAATTAGCTATTCTTATTTCTATGTTTCTTTTAGTGTTAGCAATTATTATTCCTTTTTCTTATATTAATAAGCAGCAATTTGATGCACGTAATCGTATACAGAGCTATATTCAAGAGTTAGAGTCTGCATATATGAGAGTGGAAGAATTGACATTAGCTAATGAAAGGCAGCGTATGGCAAGAGATTTACACGATACGTTAGCGCAAGGTTTAGCAAGCTTAATTATGCAATTGGAAGCGATAGATGCCCATATGCAAAAAGGGAATACAGGACGATCTCAAGAGATTATGAAACAAACTATGATAAGAGCGAGACAAACTTTACATGATGCAAGGTTGGTTATTGATGATTTGCGTCATACTACTAATTCATTTAATGGAGCAGTAAAAGAAGAGGTTCAACGTTTTTCTGAAGCTACGTCTATACATGTGAGATGTACTATCCAAAGTCCACCGTATATTTCAAGCGTAGTAAAAGAGCACTGCTTATATGTAATTAGTGAATGTTTAACAAATATCGCAAAACATTCACAGGCAGCAGATGTAAATTTAAATGTTGAATATATCGATGATCTTGAAAAACTTACTATTGAAGTTGAAGATAATGGAATTGGTTTTGACACTAGATATATCGGTAAGAATCCTGGACATTATGGTTTAATTGGTCTAAATGAGCGTGTTCGATTGATTAAGGGAGAAATACATATATTGAGTGAAAAGATGAAAGGTACGAAAGTGTATATTCAAGTGCCTATAAATAAAGAAGGAGATAGCCATGAAGCATAATGTATTAATTGTAGATGATCATTTCGTTGTAAGAGAAGGTCTGAAATTAATAATAGAAACGAGTGATTTATTTCAAATTATAGGTGAGGCTGCAAACGGAGAAGAAGCCATTTCTTTCATAGAAAAGAAGAAACCTGATGTCATTTTAATGGATTTGAATATGCCTAAAATGAGTGGTTTAGAAACAATTGAGGCTTTGAATGAAAAACAAAACCATACGCCGATTATTATATTAACTACTTATAATGAAGATGAATTAATGTTAAAGGGAATTGAGTTAGGGGCAAAAGGATATTTGCTAAAAGATACGGATCGAGAGAATTTGTTTCGAACATTGGAAGCGGCTATTCGAGGTGAGATTTTACTACAACCAAATATTATGGAAAAGATAGTGAAGTATAAAAGGAAAGAAGTACATGCTGATAAGGTTGTAGAAAATAACTTAACGGTTAAAGAATTGTTTGTGCTGAAAGCTATTGCGCGGGGATATAAGAATAAAGAAATTGCATTTGATATGGGAATAGCTGAGCGAACGGTAAAAGCATATTTAACAAATATATACAATAAATTAGGTGTTAATTCACGGTCAGAAGCAGTAGCTGTATCTATTGAAAGGAAGTTGATTCATTTTTAAAACATTATATATGCCCAATCGTACATGAAAGGCTTGCCCTTTTGTACGATTTTTTTATTTCTTTCTCATGTTATGCTTCAGAAAGTATGAGAGATTTAAGAACAATCTAATTGCATTACAATTATAGACGTTTCTAATGTAGGAAAGGAAGAAGAATAAGTAAATGGAAACTTTGCTTTTAATTCCTGTATTAATTTTCTTTATTTGGCTGCAAAGCAAACAAAGAAAATTAAACTGGATAGATATTATAGCTTTTCTCATGATGATAGGGATTATTACTTATATGGCGCCGCATCCAATGACTAGGGATTTACAAGCAGAGTTACTGGCAGTTACGCTTGTTTCTTTCGCTATTGGTGTTTGGCAAGGTGGGGGAATTACAGTCTGTTATGAGGATGAAATTTTATATATTACAAATGGAAAACAGTTTTCCATTTCATGGATTCTCTTAATAATTGGCAACATAATTATTATTAATATATTTGAAGATGGATTTACATTTAATGGACCGTGGTTTCTTTTGTGTAGTGTTGTCATTACATCTGGGGTGAAAACCAGTATTCTATGTGTTCTGTACAAATTAACAGTGCGAAATTGAATAGGAAATCAAAGCTGTTTTCTTTTATCCCAACATAAAACGTATTGCTGTAAGCTCATTAAAAGACTGTAGTTGATAAAAAAATGAGAAGGAAGTATTGGAAGAATGGGGGAGTTAACGTAGATGTTTCTACCTATTACTATATTTGATAGGTTTAGTTGGCTGGGGAATGTTGCTTTCTCTTCAGAAAAGACTAGCAGAAATCGAGCACTTTCGAGGGCAGAAGAAAGCAATGTTAATTTGTGTGAAAATAAATGTAGAGATTCAGTTAATAATATTCATCAAAAAATAAATGTGGATGCTTTGGAATATAGTAATAATCGTATATGGGGCCGTGCAGAACCTCATTCAACAATTATCATAACAAGTGGTGATATGTATGTTGGAAGCGGACGAGTTAATAAGTATGGAGAATTTAAAATATATACAAATGATTATCTGGAAGAGTATTTGGTACTAGAGATTCAGTTGATAATGGGTGGTTTTTATCAAGAGAGTATAATGGTAAATAAGATAGGATTATTTCTTTTTTCAGCTAAATAAAAAGGAAGCAACCGTAGTTGCTTCCTACATCAATTAAGCCGAAGCTCTCTTCATTCTCTCAAGTAAACTAGATAACACATGCGTACGATATGATTCTAGTTTTTTACCTTCATAAGTACGAATACCTAATTTTTTAAGTTCTTTTACATACCAACCTTTGCTTCCGAAATACATGTAATCGCTCCCCTTCAACTTTGTTTTTATTTGTTCTGATTGTACTTGGAGGTACAGGTAATATAATGAAGGAAATGAATTTCGCGCGAAAATGGTTAACTTTGTTGCAAAAGACATATATACTAAGGATAGTATATAACGAGGTGGGCAAGACGTGATTATAGAGAAGCACGAAATTCAAATTGACCAAATTACGAGCGGTAAAGTGAATATCTTTACTTTCTATAGAAATAGAAAGCAAGTTGATGATCATTTTTTACGATTGCAAGAATCATCGCTTACAGCAAACTACTTCTTCCATTTTCATTTTGATGCAGAGAGCTTACATCTACTGCAGGAAGAGTTTCCAAGCGTATATCCGTACAACGGTAGTGAAACGATTCACGACTGGACGGAAAAGATGAAAGCAGAATTGCAACATCAGATCCAAACAGGAAAATGGAATAAGCGCGTACGTATCGGTAATCGCATTCTAGATGTGGCGTTTACGTGGTGTGACGAAGATATAGTAGAGTAAAAAGAAGCGGATGACGCTTCTTTTTTTAGCGCTGGAATAAAACGAGCTTACCTGCAGAAGATGTGCAGCGATGTGTTTTTTCATACAATCCTTTTTCTTGTAAAATAGATTCACCTTTTGCTTTCGCTTCTTTTTCAGTTGCCGCCTCGAATGATTCGTCTAATGCTTTTGAACCATCTTTTTCAAAGACTGTTAGAACGTATACTCCCATGAAAATTCCCTCCAATAATAAAAATCAGAATCTTATAACTATTTTGGCATAAATCACTAGAATATGCAAAGAAATATATGACATTGCGTGTTACAATAAAGTGAAACTTTAATAAGCGGGGGAGTTTTTTCATCCCCTGCTTATTATTAGTTGAACCAATCGGGTATTTATGGGCAGTTAACTTTCAGATAAGCTTCTTTGTCTACTGCCCGTTAATACGGGGTAAAGTGAAACTTTAATAAGCGGGGGTGTCTATTCATTCCTACTTATTAAAGTTTTCAGCAATTTTAATATTGATAAAATGAAACTTTTGAAAGATAGAAAGGATCGTTATTTGTGAAACAAGTGAAGTTTATACATGCGGCTGATTTGCATTTGGATAGTCCGTTTAAAGGGATGGAGATGAATGTTGCGCAGTCTGTTTGGGAGAGAATGAAGCAGAGTACGTTTGAATCGTTCGAACGTATTGTTGATAAAGCGATTCAAGAGCGCGTTGATTTCGTATTACTAGCCGGGGATTTGTATGATGCGGAGACGAGAAGTTTGAGGGCGCAAGTGTTTGTGCGCGAGCAAATGAAGAGACTGTCGCAGTATGATATCCCTGTTTTTATTATTCACGGTAACCATGATCATTTAGGGGGAAGCTGGGCAGCAATTGAGTTTCCGGAAAATGTTCATGTGTTTACGGAGCCTTATGTAGAAGAGAAATCATTTTATAAAAATGGTGAGCTAGTAGCTTCTATTTACGGGTTTAGTTATTTACAGCAAGCGGTAACGGATAATATGACAGCGCAGTATACGAAAATGAGTGATGCGCCTTTTCATATTGGTATGCTTCACGGAAGTGTGGAAGGGGATGCAGTGCATAATCGCTATGCACCGTTTCAAATTCGTGAGCTAAAAGAAAAGCAGTTTGATTATTGGGCTCTGGGTCATATACATAAACGTGAAATTTTATCAGAAGGGCCGTGTATTATTTATCCAGGTAATATACAGGGGCGTCATCGTAAGGAAACGGGCGAAAAGGGTGCGTATCTTATTGAACTTACGAAACAAGGAACTCAATGTTCATTTTTCCATACGGCGGATGTTGTGTGGGATGAGATAGAAGTGAATATCGATGGACTTGAAACTGTCGATGAACTTATGACTGTGATATCAAGTGCGATGAATGAATGCCGAAGAGAAGAAGAAGGGACGCTTTTAACTGTCGTATTTACAGGGCAGGGACCACTTTCTCCTTATTTACGTGATGAAAAACGTGTAGAAGAGATTTTTCATATTTTAGCAGCTGGAGAAGAGAGAAAAGACTTCGTATATGCGATGAAGTGGAAAAATGAGACGGTTTCGTTTGCGGAAATCGAGCGTTTGAAAGAGGAAAATCATTTCGTCGGTAGTGTGCTGAAAGAGTTAGAAGCTTTCACCAATATGGACGGAGTATTGCGCAGTATTTGGACATCTCCTGTAGCACGTAATAGTATTGAATCTTTTACAGAAGAAGAGAAGAAAGAGATTCAAAAGGAAGCAGAAAATATTATTTTAGAGCAATTATTCCAGCAAGAGAGGGATAAAAAATGAGAATTGAAAAACTCCATATTTATGGGTACGGAAAATTAGAAAATGTGGAAATGGATCTTTCATTGCTGACTGTTTTATATGGTGAAAATGAAGCGGGGAAATCGACAATTCGCTCATTTATGAAAAGTATTTTATTCGGTTTTCCGACGAGAGGACAACGTCGTTATGAGCCGAAAGAAGGCGGCAAGTACGGCGGTGCGATGATTGTGCAAACAGAGAAGTATGGTCGTTTGAAAATTGAACGATTGCCAAAGACAGCAGCTGGCGAGGTGATCGTTTATTTTGAAGACGGGAAAACGGCCGGCGAGGAAATTTTACACGATATATTAAGCGGGATGAATGAAAGTTTATTTGAATCTGTCTTTTCATTTGATATGCACGGTCTTCAAAACATTCATCAGCTCGGCGAAGCGGATATCGGAAATTATTTATTTTCAGCAAGCGCAGTCGGAAGTGATGCGTTATTACAGCTAGATAAAAAGCTAGAAAAAGAAATGGATCAGCGCTTTAAGCCGAGTGGGCGTAAACCAGAAATTAACGTGTCACTGCAAGAAATGAAGAAGCTTGAAGAGAAGATGAAAGAGTGGCAAGGGAAAATTGGCACGTATGAAAAGCAAGTGGAGCAGTTAAAAGAAAGTGAAGAGAAACTTGCTACTGTTCGCTTGGAAAAAGAGAGTGCAGAAAAACGAAAGCAAGATTATGAAATATTAGCAGCGCTTGAACCTCTCGTTATTGAAAAGCGTGCGCACGAGAAAGTGTTAGAAAACGAGAGCGGGCAATTTCCTGTAAACGGAATGGCGCGTTATGAAGCGATTAAGGCGAAGATGGAGCCGCTTCAATTACAAGTGGATTCGCTTCATAAAAAAATTGAGAATGTGCAATTGGAAATGGAATCGATTCAAATAGATGAAGTGTTTTTGCAAAAAGAAAGTTATGTAGAAGAACTTCGTATGCAGCACATGTCTTATGAAAGTGCACGACAAGAAATGCGCGATATGACAGGAACGATTACGAATATAAAAGAAGAACTGGCAGAATTAGAGCAACAAATTGGTGCTACTTTTGAAAAAGAAACAGTTCTTTCGTTTGATATGAGTTTGGCAACGAAAGAGTTAATTACGCAAGCAGTGCAAAAGGCGCGCGAATTAGAAACGCAAAAAGCACAGCTCGATGATCGTTTTAAAGTAGCGCAGGATCAATTAGAGGAACAAGAAGAAAACATAAGACAAATTAAGCAACAAATGTTAGCGGATGAAGAGCGAAGTGCATTAGTTGAGAAAGAGAAGTCGTTCCAAGATGCGGCGTTTATCGGTATGGGCGCAGAGAGAATGAAGCGCAAGTATGAAGAAAAAGTAGGAGCAGCAGTGCAAAAGAAAAAGCAGTGGCAAAGAGTTTGTCTTCTGTTACTTCTTATTAACACAGTCGTTTTATTCACAAGCTTATTTATAGACAATCGCCCGCTCTTATTTATTAGTGTCATTATTTTTGTAGGGATTGTTCTTGCCCTTGTTTTATATAAAGATCCGTCAAGTGGATTACAAGAGGAGCTCCTTACTCTTCAGCAAAGTGCTGGCGGAAGACAAAGTGAAGAAGCGATGTCTGTGCGCTATGCGTTAGAAAAAGATGAAGAGATTCGTAAGCTATTTGAGCGCGAATCGTATAAGTTACAGCAAATGGAGCGAGCGTATGATAAAGTCGTTTCATCGTATGAGGAATGGGAACGAGAAACGTTCCGCATGAGCGAACAAGTAAATGTGTATAAAATGCGCTATACGTTCCCTGAGTTTTATACGTATGCACACATATTGCCGGCGTTTGAGCGTATGGAAAAAATGCAGCAATTATATCGTGATTTAGAGAAGAAAAGTGAGCGCAAATCTTCATTGTATGAAATGATTTCGCATTTTGAACATAAACTAGAAACTGTTATCGGTAGTGCAGAGTATAGTAAGCTGCACGAGGCGCAAATCCGTATGCAAAATGAGAAAGAAAAACGCCAAACTTGTAAGCAGCTAAAAGAGAAGCTCACGGAATGGCAAGAAGAGTATGAGTTTATGCAAGAGCAATTGAAACAACTGTTAGTAGAACGAGATAGTTTATGGCATATCGCACATTCTACAGATGAAGAGATGTTTTTAGAAGCGGGTAAACTAGCCGAAAAACGTGAAGATGCTGAGAAGCAAGTAGGGCGTTTATTACCGCAAATTGATCTATTAGAACAGCGTTTAACGAGTTTGTCATTAGCTGAACATTATGAGGCTGACGGTTATGATGAGAAATTAAAGCAAGAAATGACAGCCGCGCAAAACTGTCTTACAAAGGAAAAAGAACTGACAGAGCGCATTGCGAAGCATCGTATGGAAATTGCGAATTTAGAAGAAGGAAATACGTACGGTGATTTACTACATGAATGGGAAATGAAAAAAGCGCAAGTGCGTGAACAAGTGAAGAAGTGGGCTGCGTATGCGGCCGCAAAGACAGTGTTAACGAAAACGAAGCAATATTATCACGAAGTACATCTTCCTCGTATTTTACAAAAATCAGAAGAGTACTTTGTGTATTTAACAGGCGGACGATATAGTAAAATCTTTTCACCGTCAGAGGCAGAGCCGTTCATTGTCGAGCGTAACGATGGTATGCGTTTTTACAGTCATGAACTAAGCCAAGCGACAGCAGAGCAGTTATATCTATCGCTGAGATTTGCGTTAGCGAAAACATTTGAGCATGATTATCCTTTCATTATTGATGATAGTTTCGTGCATTTTGATGCGGTAAGGACGAATCGTACGATTGAACTCATAAAGGAAATTGCGAAAGATAGGCAAGTGATCTTCTTTACCTGTCATGCGCATTTACTAACGTATTTTACAGAAAAACAGATTATAAAATTAGTGCGTAAGCGTAAAGAAAATGAGTTGTAGTGTGCTATACTAAAAGTAACTGATATGGTGGAGGAATTCGAATGAAAAAGAAAATTGCAGAATATGAAGTTGGTGAACAAGTCGATGTTTTCTTGTTAATTAAAACAGCGACAAAAGGTCTAGCAAGCAATGGAAAGCCGTTTTTAACAGTAATCTTACAAGATCCAAGTGGAGATATTGAAGCGAAGCTATGGGACGTATCACCAGAAGTTGAGAAACAATATGTAGCGGAAACAATCGTTAAAGTAGCTGGTGACATTCTAAACTACAAAGGCCGTATTCAATTACGTGTGAAACAAATCCGAGTTGCGAATGAAAATGAAGTAACGGACATCTCAGACTTCGTAGAAAAAGCGCCAGTGAAAAAAGAAGATATGGTCGAGAAGATTACGCAATACATATTTGAAATGAGAAATCCAAATATTCAACGTCTAACAAGACATTTATTAAATAAGCATCAAAATGAATTTTTAGAATATCCAGCAGCGACAAAGAATCATCACGAATTCGTATCTGGATTAGCTTATCACGTCGTATCGATGCTTGATTTAGCGAAAGCTATCTCAAATCTATACCCATCTTTAGATAAAGACTTACTATATGCGGGTGTTATTTTACACGACCTTGGTAAAGTAATCGAATTATCTGGCCCAATTTCTACAACATACACGTTAGAAGGAAATTTATTAGGCCACATTTCTATTATGGTGAACGAAATTGGTAAAGCCGCAGATGAGCTGAACATCGATGCAGAAGAAGTATTAATTCTTCAACACATCGTCCTTTCTCACCACGGAAAAGCAGAATGGGGTAGCCCAAAACCACCGTTAGTAAAAGAAGCAGAAATTCTGCACTACATCGATAACTTAGATGCAAAAATGAATATGATGGACCGCGCATTAGGACGCACAAAACCAGGCGAATATACTGAGCGTGTCTTTGCACTTGATAATCGTTCGTTCTATAAACCGACGTTCCATAATTAATAATGTGAATCAAATGGCCTCATTAAGTGTTAATACGCTTAGTGGGGCTGTTGTATAATGATAATAAAGTTATTGAATTTTGATTATTAAAAGCTAAGAGCCTTACTACATTCTACGTAGCAAGGCTCTTTAAAGTTGTTTCAAATTACATCCATCTGTTCGTTCAAGTGTAACTATTCGCAATTGTTTGATATTATACAGGTGAATAGAAAGATACATTAAAATTTAGTTTCGTAGTTGTAAAAGGAGGTTATTTATATTATTCTCTTATAATTTTCCAAAAAGGAGAGTTTATGAAAAAGATTATTGTTTTTGTATTAACGATATTTATATTATTCTCAGGATTTGCAACACAAAGTTATGCGTTGTCAGATTCGCAATCTGCGGCAATACAAGCGTTGCTAGATGATGCCTGTCGTATATCAGGTGTGCCGGGAATGTCAATCTCAATACTTGCTGATGATGAAGTGTTCTACTTTTCTTCAGGTTATGCAGACCGTGAAAAGGGATTGTCTGCAAGTGAAAATACACTCTATGAGTTAGCCTCGGTCAGTAAAGCTTTTACCGGTATGGGTATTATGCTATTGGAAGAGCAAGGGCTGCTTTCAATGACTGACCCTGTCCAAAAATATTTACCTTGGTTTACATTAAAGTATCAAGGGAAACCTGTTGATATGCAAAGTCTTACACTAAATAACTTTCTTCACCATACCAGTGGTCTAACAAATATTAGGCATCTTCAAAATATTCCACAAGGCAATACACCGGATATGTTGCAAAAGACTGTGGAAATGCTCGTTGATGCTGAATTGGCGTTCCCTCCCGGTGAACAGTATAACTATGGAACCGTTAATTATGACGTATTGGGTTTGGTTATTGAGGTTGTGTCGCGACAAAGCTATGAAGACTTTATGAAGGAACAGGTATTTCAGCCGTTAGGTCTTCACCAGACATATGTTTATAAAGAAGATACTCAAGCCACTGGACAGTTGGCACAGGGCTACCGTTCTTCCTTTTTTATGACAACTCCATTTAAAGCTCCGGATTATGCTGGGAATAAACCCGCAGGCTACATCATTTCTAATACAAAAGATATGGCGCGTTGGATGGGCATACAGATGGGGATCGTGCAGGACATACCCGAAATATTTCACATGGTTATCGAAAAATCACATAGGGGTGATATGTCTGTGTCGGCTGTCAACGGTATGTATTATGCGGCAGGCTGGTCCGTAAACGCCGAACAAACGATTATAGAACACACTGGGGGCAATCCAAATTTCAGAACCGAAGTAGTCATACTGCCAAATGAACGAACAGCCGTCTCCTTGCTGAGCAACGGCGCAAATACCAATACAAACATAGTACTAAAAGTTAAAGATATATTAGAAGGCAATCTAACTCAGTCATATGAAATAAGCGGCACACAGCTTTTGGATATCATTTTGTCGTCTATCACAATTATTCTTTTCCTATTGGCTGTTTTGCTATTTCTCTTAGGATTACGCAGAAGGAAAACGAATAATCAGCAGCCAATGACAAAAAAGAGAATAACCGTAACAGTTATTTTCCTGACCGCTACGATTGCCCTGGGTATACTGTGCTGTGCTTTCGATTGGGAAACACTACTTATTTGGCAAACATGTAGTGTTCTTACAGCTTTGATTTCGTCAACATTATTAACAGCAAGCATTACATGGTTTGTATACACTCACCGATAAAATACCTCGCTCCTAAGATAAGCATAATGTTAAGTCATTAAATTTTAATTTATCGGTATGCTTAATTTGAAAAAAAAAAAGACACTTCGGTGTCTTTTTTAATATCATCGACAAAATTCCCAGCCAAACCTAATTACCATAGATTTCACGAACCTGCTCCGTTCGTGGAATAAGGATTTTTAAACAACTATATTATTTCTGCACAGCTGTTTTTATAGGAAGTACATAAGACTTTATAAAAAATATCTCGAATCTGAGATAAATCACTTGCTTTTTAATCACTTGAGTTGTAAAGTGATAGTAACGAAAGCGATTGAGTCATATGAAAAACATACACCCAGTTGCTTTCGATTAAAAAAAACGAAGTAACTTATTCAGTAAAAACTAAGATGAATTTACAAAAACATAATGAGAATAAATTGAAAAGCTAAGAAGTATATTATTTTTTAATTATCACTTGACTAGTAAAATGAAACGGAGGAATTATCAATGTATGAAATTAAAGGGCATCATCACATTTCAATGGTTACAAAAAATGCGAGTGAGAATAACCATTTTTATAAAAATGTACTTGGTTTACGCCGTGTGAAAATGACAGTAAACCAAGATGATCCGTCCATGTATCACTTATTTTACGGAGATAAAACAGGAAGTCCAGGTACAGAACTATCATTTTTTGAAATTCCTTTAGTAGGAAAAACGTACCGTGGTACGAATGCAATTACGCG
The DNA here is from genome assembly GCF_027710505.1 of Bacillus cereus group sp. TH152-1LC. Taxonomy (NCBI): domain Bacteria; kingdom Bacillati; phylum Bacillota; class Bacilli; order Caryophanales; family Bacillaceae; genus Bacillus; species Bacillus cereus group sp. TH152-1LC. The sequence continues at coordinate 40,692 of NZ_JAQFNK010000008.1, forward strand.
AATCGGATTACTCGTTCCGTCAGAGGAAAGTTTACATTACTGGAAAGAACGATTTGAGAAGTTTGGTGTAAAACATACTGAAATAACAACATATGCAAATCGTCCTGCTTTGCAATTTGAGGATGCGGAAGGTCTTCGCCTCGTACTACTCGTTTCAAACGGAGAAAAAGTGGAGCACTGGGAAACGTGGGAGAAATCAGAAGTTCCTGCACAACATCAAATTCAAGGAATGGGTTCAGTGGAAATGACAGTGCGTAGACTTGATAAACTGGCGAGTACATTAACAGATATATTTGGTTATACAGAAGTTAGCCGAAGTGACGAAGAAGCGATTTTCCAGTCTATTAAAGGAGAAGCCTTCGGAGAAATCGTTGTGAAATATTTGGATGGTCCTACTGAAAAGCCGGGCCGTGGTAGCATTCATCATTTAGCAATTCGTGTAAAAAACGATGCAGAGCTAGCTTATTGGGAAGAACAGGTGATACAAAAAGGTTTCCATTCTTCAGGCATTATTGACCGTTTCTACTTTAAAAGCTTATACTTCCGCGAATCAAACGGAATCCTATTTGAAATTGCGACAGATGGACCAGGATTTACAGTTGATGGAGATGTAGAGCATTTAGGAGAAAAACTTGATTTACCGCCGTTCTTAGAAGAAAAGCGAGCAGAAATTGAAGCGGAATTAGCACCTATTGAAGAGAAATAATAGAAGAGAAAATAAAATTTAAAACCACTGGGGGAATATAAAATGAACCAATTAAAAGGAATTCACCACGTTACAGCAATTACAAGTAGTGCAGAAAAGAACTATGAGTTTTTCACTCACGTTTTAGGAATGCGTTTAGTTAAAAAAACAGTAAACCAAGACGATATCCAAACGTACCATTTATTCTTTGCAGATGATAAAGGTAGTGCAGGAACAGATATGACATTCTTTGACTTCCCAGGTATTCCTAAAGGAGTACACGGTACAAATGAAATTTCAAAAACTTCATTCCGCGTTCCAACTGATGTAGCATTAGCGTATTGGGTGAACCGTTTTGACCGTCTTGAAGTGGAGCATATAGGAATTAAAGAGCAATTTGGTAAGAAAACTCTTTCTTTCGTTGATTTTGACGATCAACATTATCAATTAATCTCAGATGAATTAGATAACGGGATAGAATCAGGTACACCGTGGCAAAACGGTCCAGTTCCATTAGAATATGCAATTACTGGCTTAGGACCTGTATTTATCCGCATCGCAAACTTTAGTTTCTTCAAAGAAGTGTTAGAAAAAGTTCTATTATTTAAAGAGATTGCGCAAGAAGGAGAATTCTATTTATTTGAAGTAAACGAAGGCGGAAACGGTGCTTCTGTTATTGTAGAACATAATACGGTTCTTCCTGAAGCACAACAAGGATTTGGTACAGTGCACCATGCTGCATTCCGCGTAGAAAATCGTGCTGTATTAGAAGAATGGATTGAGAGAATCGGTAGCGTTGGCCTTCCGTCATCTGGATATGTAGATCGTCACTTCTTCGAGTCATTATACGCAAGAGTAGCACCGCAAATTTTATTTGAATTTGCAACAGACGGCCCAGGATTTATGGGAGATGAGCCATACGAAACACTTGGCGAAAAATTATCATTACCTCCGTTCCTAGAGCCAAAACGTGAAGAAATTGAAAAATTAGTTCGTCCAATTGATACAGTGAGAAGTACGAAGGAATTTATTAAAGAGTAACAATAGAGATAATAGGTAGGAGAGCAAGTAGTTTTAGCTGAGTGCTGGAACTGCTTGTTTTTTTGTTTTCGCTTTATAAGTATTTTGCTAAAATGAATGTAAAACTGATGGAGGAATAGAATGACGAAAATAAGTGGGTATACTTGTAGGTGCTGCGGTACATATCATGAAGAACTTCCAATAAGTTATGGGTACCAAGCTCCAGCTTATTATTATGATGCTGAACCTGAAGAGCGAGAAGCTAGGTTTGAGATGAGTGATGACTTATGTGTAATGGATGGAGAACATTTTTTCATTCGAGGAATTATTGAAATTCCTATCGTTGGTACAGATGAGCACTTTCTCTGGGGTGTATGGGTTTCGTTGAGTGAGGCGAATTTTGATAAGGTAAATGAATTCTGGGATAAACAAGAACTTTTAGAGCCGATGTTTGGGTGGCTTTCTACAGATTTACCATATGAGTTGGAAACAGTAAATTTAAAAACGATGGTTCATCCGAGAGCCGATGGCATTCGTCCTTATATTGAACTAGAGCCGACAGATCATCCTCTAGCAGTGGAGTTTAGAGAAGGAATAACGATGGAACGGGTACAAGAAATAGTGGAACAACTGTGTGTAAATAACGAGGATGATGAGGAAGAGTGCTGATGTTTGTTCAGTGCTCTTTTTATTATATGGAATAAAATAATTGACTTACTTTAAATGTGTAACTATAACGGTTACAAAGTAACCGTTAGTAATGGCAGTGAGTAATATTTTTTTAGTATAATTGTAACCGTAATGGTTACAATTAAAATTAATCATAAAACAACCAAATAATGTAAAAACTTTAAATAGCAACAAGAGAAAGGAGAAGGGAATATTGAAACGGTTTAAATTTTATTTCATTAGCGGTATTGTGCTCGTTTTGTTAATTGTATGTAACTTCGTTGATAAGCCGATTGCGAAGGTTGGAGAAGTGAAAAATACTGTTATGATGAAGCTGCATACGAAAGAGAGTATGGCGCAGATTGATGGGCAGACGATTTATTTTAAGCAAATTGGTGAGGGGAAACCGCCTTTACTTATGCTGCACGGGTTTGGTGGTTCTTCAGATGGATTTAGTGATATTTATCCAGAACTTGTAAAGGACCATACAATTATTGCGGTTGATATTTTAGGATTTGGACGTTCTTCTAAGCCGGTTGATTTTCAGTATTCGTTTCCTGCGCAAGTGAATTTATATTATAAGTTAATGAAGAAGCTAGGATACGATCAATTCGCAGTACTTGGTCATTCGATGGGCGGAGAGATGTCTCTAAATTTAGCGTATTTATATCCGGATGCAGTAACACATCTCGTTTTGGCAGATTCTACAGGAATTGAGTCTTTCCAGCAAAAAGAAAGTTATGAAGTGCCGCCGCTATCGACAGACTTACAAACTGTAACAGAGATTACGGATTATAATAAAAATGCAGTGAAAAATAGTCGCGATGATAAAGAGCATTATGATCAGCTTACGAAAATGAGGGAGCGCCGCATCGCGATGGAAGCAGACAAAATTAAGGTGCCGACTTTAATTATATGGGGACGTCACGATAAGAGCGTTTCTTGGAAAAATGGTGAACTGTATCATGAGCTATTTGCGAATAGTACGTTCCATATCATTGAAAAAGGATACCACGCGCCGTTTCGTCAGGAACCAATAGAGTTTATGGAATATGTACAAGCGTTCTTCGCAAAGAATCCACAATAAAATTTAAGCATAAATCCACTTCTTTCCTCATACAGTGAAACTAATAAGGCTTGTCTAAGGAAAGGAATGAAGTACAGTGGAAACTTTACCATGGTGGGTGTATCTTGTAATCGTCGGGATCGTATTAAGTGGCTACATGGTTTTATATACTTCGAAAAAAGAGCAAGAGATGGATAATGAGTTTATCGAAAAAGAAGGCGAAGTGTATATGAAGCGTTTAGAAGAAGAGCGAGAGAAGCGGAATCAGGATAGTGATAAAGATTCGGTATTGCTTTAATAGAAATTTTGAAAGGCTACCACCTAGTAGAACTTTACATCTAGGTGGTAGCCTTTTTTCTTTTTGGGAGCATGTATACGAAATTCAGCATGAATCTTTACTGATGGTATTTATATATTTTTTTTCTCATAAGAATGGAACTAGCGTGATATTTACTGGGGGGGATTAACAATGCATAGGGATGAAACATCATTACATCCTGATACGGGTGTTACGTCTGTAATGTTTGTTGAGCGTTCATTAAATGAAATTCGTTTTTGGTCTAGAATCATGAAGGAGCATTCTTTTTTTCTTCGCTTAGGGTTTAGATGCGAGGATACGCAACTAATCGAAGAGGCGAATCAATTTTATCGATTGTTTGAACATATTGAACAAATAGCGCATTCCTATACAAATGAAACAGATCCTGAGCAAATAAAAAGATTTAATGCAGAAGTACAACAAGCCGCAACTAATATTTGGGGATTTAAACGAAAAATTTTAGGATTAATTCTCACATGTAAATTGCCAGGACAAAATAACTTTCCACTTTTGGTTGACCATACAAGTAGGGAAGCTGATTATTTTAGAAAACGTTTAATACAATTAAATGAAGGGAAATTAGATGCTCTTCCTGATGCTATTATTAAAGAAAATGTTTTCTTTTTAAGGATTATGGCAGATCACGCTAAATTTATTGGGCATCTTCTTGATCCATCGGAAAGAAAGCTTGTAGATACAGCACGGAATTTTAGCAATGATTTTGATGAATTGATGTATCAAGCAATTGACTTAGAATCGATGAAGCCACAATCTCAAACGGTTCCTCTTTTAGATCAATTTTTAGATCAAAATCGTGTGTCGGTTACATCTCTTCGGGATTTTAAGAAAACAGCACGTGATTTAATTGAGCAATGTAAAATAAAGAGTATCATTCATCCATTATTAGCAGACCATGTTTTCCGTGAAGCTGATAGATTTCTTGAAATCATTGATATGTTTGATGTTCATCTTACAAATATTCAATCACAACCTAGATATTAGAAGATAAGGAAAGATAATATTTTATTTTCAGCTGAGAAGTTAACGATTTATTGCTAGCTTCTTTTCTTTTTGATGAAAATGTTTAAAAATGAAACTTTACGTTATTCCTTCTGGAGAATGATAAGAAAGGATGGCGTATTTTTATGCTTAATCTAGTCTTAACTAGTATCTGTTCGTTGTATTATTGTTCGGGAAATTATTATAGAAGAAAAATATATGAAATCGACATACCACATAGCTTCATTTTTAGATGTAACGCACAAGTTGCACCACCTACGCAACGACAACTCGCTTTACTCTTCATCAGTTATTTGCCCATACTAGGCATAGAGAGGTGATAAACACAGTATGATTTTTAGTGAACGTTTAAAACAAGAACGAGAAAAACGAAATTGGTCGCAACATGATTTGGCTGAAAAAATTCATGTAAGTAGGCAGTCTGTTTCGAAATGGGAGACGGGAAAGAACTATCCGAGCATTGAAATTATTATTCATTTAAGCGATCTGTTCGGTATTACGATTGATGAACTGCTAAGGAGTGATGAAGAGTTGACGCAAAAAGTAATTGAAGATAGTAAACAGTTAGCATATCCAAAATGGAAGGTGTTTTTCGATAGTCTATTCATGCTAGGAGTATTTTTGTTTCTTACCAAAATCGTTGTATGGATGTTAAATAAGTTTGCCGGAGCGAGCATTACAATTGTAGCGGACGCGCCGTATGTAATGAATTTTTTACCTCTCATATTAATGGTCATAGGTGGTATGGGATCTGATAAGTTGAAGAAAATATGTAGATAGAGGAAATAATTCCCCGCACTAGCTGTTCTTTCTACTCAAATTGTGTACTATAAAGGATAGGATGACATAAAGAAGGGGACATTTAGAATGGAATTTCATGAACAGAAGATTTTGCCGGCAGTGAGGCAAATTAAAGATTTGGAAAAGCTATTACATAGTTCGTATGAGTATATCGTTATTTTAGATATTCATGTCGGTCAATTGAAGAGTGTCGTGTCACTTGCGAAGCAATATTGTAAGAAGGTATTTTTACATGTGGATTTAATTCATGGCTTGCAGAGTGATGGGCATGCGACGGAGTATTTATGCCAAGAGTTTAGACCGTACGGGTTACTTTCGACAAAGGCGAGCGTGATTATGAAGGCGAAGCAAAAGGGTGTCGTCTCCATTCAACGCATCTTTTTAATTGATTCTAGCGCGATGGAAAAGAGCTGTAATTTGCTAGAAAAGACGAAGCCGGATTATATAGAGGTGCTTCCGGGTGCGCTAACGGATGTGATTGCTGAAGTGAAAGAGCGTACTGGTGTCCCGATTTTAGCGGGTGGTTTCATTCGTACTGTGGAAGATGTTGAAAGAGCTTTAAATGCTGGTGCGACAGCAATTACGACATCAAAACGCGAACTATGGAAACATTACCAAAAAAAGTGACGAAAATGTGAAAAAATTCTGTTGACACCGCTTTCACGAAAGGTTAACATTATAGACAAGTTAATAAACGTGACGGAGAAAAGAAGAGATCCACATTTCATTGTTTCTATATAAATTTATATAGAAGCGTGCAAAGCTGTGGGTCTTTTTCTTTTGACAAAAACGAATGGCCATTCATTTTACCTCTATCACATTTGGAAGCGTTTAAATTGATTGTGGAGGGATACTATGTCAGCATTTTTAGGAGAGTTAATAGGGACTGCGTTGTTAATCTTACTTGGTGGCGGCGTTTGTGCTGGTGTAAGTTTAAAGAAGTCGTTTGCGAAAGATTCTGGTTGGATTGTCATTACAATGGGCTGGGGCTTAGCGGTAGCGGTTGCAGCGTATGCGGTTGGATCAATTAGTGGGGCACATTTAAATCCAGCATTAACGATAGGATTAGCATTTAAGGGAGCGTTCCCATGGAGTGACGTACCAGGTTATATCGCAGCACAAATGATTGGGGCAATTATCGGGGCAGTTCTTGTATATTTACATTACTTACCACACTGGAAAGAAACAGAAGATCCAGGAACAAAATTAGGTGTATTTGCAACAGGTCCAGCAATTCCGAACACATTTACAAACCTTTTGAGTGAAATGATTGGAACATTCGTTTTAGTATTTGGTATATTAGCAATTGGAGCAAATAAATTTGCAGATGGTTTAAATCCATTTATCGTAGGTTTCTTAATCGTAAGTATTGGTTTATCATTAGGTGGAACAACAGGATACGCGATTAACCCGGCTCGTGATTTAGGTCCGCGTATCGCACACTTCTTCCTTCCGATTGCAGGAAAAGGCGGTTCAAACTGGAAGTATGCATGGATTCCAGTAGTTGGTCCAATTCTAGGTGGATCACTTGCAGGATTATTCCATCAAGTTGTATTTGAAGGAAAACAAAATGTAGCACTTATTTATGTGATTATTGCAACTGTGATTGTACTAGCAATCTCTTATATGACAAGTAAAAAAAGTGAAAGCAATACAAATAGTAGAAAAGTAGCATAGGGGGAAACCGATATGAAAAAATATATTCTTTCTTTAGACCAAGGGACAACTAGCTCACGCGCAATTCTGTTCAATAAAAAAGGTGAAATTGTTCATTCAGCTCAAAAAGAGTTTACACAACATTTTCCAAAGCCAGGTTGGGTAGAGCATAACGCACAAGAAATTTGGGGATCTATTTTAGCAGTTATCGCAACTTGCTTAAGCGAAGCAGATGTAAAACCAGAACAAATCGCTGGTATCGGTATTACGAATCAACGTGAAACAGCGGTTGTTTGGGATAAAACGACTGGAAAACCAATTTACAACGCAATCGTATGGCAATCTCGTCAAACAGTTGAAATTTGTGACGAGTTAAAAGAAAAAGGTTATAGCGGAACGGTTCGCGAAAAAACAGGTCTTTTAATTGACGCATACTTCTCTGGTACGAAAGTAAAATGGATTTTAGATAACGTTGAAGGTGCAAGAGAAAAAGCAGAAAACGGCGATCTATTATTCGGAACAATTGATACGTGGCTTGTATGGAAACTATCTGGCGGTAAAGCGCACGTAACAGATTACTCAAATGCATCACGTACATTAATGTTTAACATTCACGACTTACAGTGGGATGATGAGCTTCTAGATATGTTAACAGTGCCAAAGAGTATGCTTCCAGAAGTACGTCCATCATCTGAAATTTACGGAGAAACAATTGACTATCACTTCTTCGGTCAAAATGTACCGATTGCAGGTGTAGCTGGTGACCAGCAAGCAGCATTATTTGGACAAGCTTGTTTCGGTGAAGGTATGGCGAAGAACACTTACGGAACTGGTTGCTTCATGTTAATGAACACAGGTGAAAAAGCAGTAGCTTCTGAGCATGGCCTATTAACAACAATTGCATGGGGAATAGATGGTAAAGTAAATTATGCATTAGAAGGAAGTATTTTCGTAGCTGGTTCTGCAATTCAGTGGTTACGTGACGGAATGCGCATGTTTAAAGATGCAAGTGAGAGTGAAGTGTACGCATCACGCGTTGCATCAACTGAAGGTGTATACGTTGTACCAGCATTCGTAGGTTTAGGTACACCGTACTGGGATAGTGAAGTACGCGGCGCTATGTTTGGTGTAACGCGCGGTACGACGAAAGAGCATTTCATTCGTGCAACACTAGAATCTTTAGCTTACCAAACGAAAGATGTATTATGTGCCATGGAAGCAGATTCAGGTATTGAACTGAACACATTACGCGTAGATGGCGGAGCTGTTAAAAATAACTTCTTAATGAAGTTCCAAAGTGATATTTTAGATGTTCCTGTAGAGCGTCCAGTGATCAACGAAACGACAGCTTTAGGCGCAGCGTATTTAGCTGGTCTTGCGGTTGGATATTGGAAAAACCAAGATGAAATTAAAGAACAGTGGCATATGGACAAACGCTTTGAACCAACGATGGAAGCGGAAACAAGCGAAGAGCTATATGCTGGATGGAAAAAAGCAATTGAAGCAACAAAAGCTTTCAAATAATCATAAACAGTGTTATAATGGTGACAAGTTAATAATTCGGTAGGAGATTTGGAGAGACCACAACGCGCTATAGAGGCGAAATCTATAGCGGAGTTTGTGGTCTCTTTTTTCGTTATCAAAGGGAGGAATTACCATGAAATTTTCAAGTAAACAACGTAAAGACGTATTAAACGGAGTAAATAAACAAGAGTTAGATGTGATCGTAATTGGTGGAGGTATTACTGGTTCTGGTATTGCATTAGATGGAGCAACACGCGGGTTATCAACAATTGTGTTTGAAATGCAGGACTTTGCAGCAGGTACATCAAGTCGTTCAACGAAGCTTGTACACGGTGGTCTACGTTATTTAAAACAACTTGAAGTGAAAATGGTAGCAGAGGTGGGGAAAGAGCGTGCGATCGTATATGAGAACGGTCCCCATGTAACAACACCAGAGTGGATGTTACTTCCGTTCCATACAGGCGGTACGTTCGGATCATTCAGTACATCAATTGGTCTTCGTGTATACGACTTCTTAGCAGGCGTAAAACGAAGCGAGCGCAGAAAAATGTTTAACCGTGAAGAAACATTAAACAAAGAGCCTCTTGTAAAAAAAGAAGGATTAAAAGGCGGCGGTTACTACGTAGAATATCGTACAGACGATGCGCGTCTTACAATTGAAGTAATGAAAGAAGCAATTGAACACGGTGCAAAAGCTGTTAACTACGCAAAAGTAGACGGTTTCTTATATAAAGATGGAAAAGTATGTGGTGTACGTGTAATCGATTTACTAGACGGTGAAGTATATGAAGTGTACGGTAAGAAAATTGTAAACGCAGCTGGTCCTTGGGTAGATACACTTCGTGAAAAAGATAACTCGAAAAAAGGGAAAGTACTTCAGTTATCAAAAGGTGTTCACTTAGTAATTGACCAAAAACGTTTCCCATTAGGTCAAGCGATTTACTTCGATACACCAGATAAACGTATGGTGTTCGCGATTCCTCGCGGCGGAAAAACATACGTAGGTACAACAGATACGTTCTATGATAAAGACGCAGCTGTACCGCACATGACAACAGAAGATCGCACATACATCATTAATGCGATTAACTACATGTTCCCAAGTGTAAAAATTACAGAAAAAGATGTAGAATCAAGCTGGGCTGGTGTACGTCCGCTAATTTATGAAGAAGGTAAGAATGCATCTGAAATTTCTCGTAAAGATGAAATTTGGACTTCTGAATCTGGTTTAATTACAATCGCAGGTGGTAAATTAACAGGATACCGCAAAATGGCTGAAATGGTAGTAGACTACGTAACGAATCTATTACAAAAAGAAGGTCATAGTGCATATGCGAAGAGCGACACGAAACATATGCCAATCTCTGGTGGACATGTAAGTGGTTCACAAGGATTCCCAGCATTCGTTGCGAAAAAAGCAGACGAAGGTACGAAATCTGGTTTAACGAAAGCGCAAGCAGAAGAATTCGCGAAATTCTACGGCTCTAACGTTGACGTACTGTTCGACTTAGCGAAAAAACATAAAGACGAAGCGAAAGAATACAACATGCCGCTAGACGTTCTAATCCCACTTGTATACGCAATGGATTACGAAATGACAGCGAAACCAGTTGACTTCTTCGTACGCCGCAGAGGCGCTGTATTCTTCAATATCCACTGGGTATACGAGTGGAAAGAAGCAGTAATCAACTACATGGCTGCGAAACTAGGCTGGAGCAAAGAAGAGCAAATGAAATACACAGCAGAACTAGAAAAAGCATTAACAGATGCTGTCATTCCTGTAGATCAACAAGAGCAGGCAGCTGCGTTAGCGTAAAATAGAAACCACCTGAAGGGGAGCCTTTAGGTGGTTTTTTGTGTTATTTATATAATCAAGCCATCTTTGTATGGTCATGAAATATTAGACCCTTTAAGTGAGTGTTGGAAAGAAGGAGGATTCGATTAAATCGGTTCTCTTTTTAATGTAGCGATGAGGGGAATCTTGGCGATAGAAAACTAAGACACCCCCCTTATTGCAAACGTAAAGAGCGCCTTGGGAGAGAGGCGCTCTTTAGGTGAATGTATTGTAACGACTATTCGGTTTATTATATGTAAGTTGTTGCGGAAGTGCTTTATAAAAAATGTTACTTTCAAAAGATAGGGCAACGGATGGGATTAAGGGTTCCTAGGGTTGCTGGTTAATTAATCACGTATTTTTTCAATGGTCGCATCAGTTGCGATTGGTGGTGTAGATTTAGTCGTTACTCCGAAGGATATAACGAGTTTATCCCCTAATTGATAATTCTTATTTTTTTCTATGGGAAGTTTTAATAGTTTATTTGGAATAAATTTCATTGCTTCCATCTCTGAGTAGGAAAGGGCTTCCTTTTTTGTAGGGGTATCTGCAACCAGTATGTATACAGTGTCAATTGAAATAACATATCCCGTGAAAGTCTCCGTTTTTAGAGCGGCAGTACTAGTTTGGTTGGGTGAATCTAGTGATACTGTACATCCGCAAGCTAATGTTAAGGTGGTTACTAAAGTTATGATTTTTTTCTTTGGCATTATTATTTCTGGCCTCCGTATAGTATATGTTTCGTATTATGATATTTGAATGTCTAGAGAAATGAAATTATACCATGAGAAAGTGAATTTAAGTTATAGATAGAGTATAAGCGCGATTAAAAATATTATGTGGAAGTGAAAATGAGCTTGAACTTTAGAGGGAGATGGAGTAGTACTTATAAATAAGTGGCTGTTTCCTATGCGGATTTTAAAGGGCTATATGGATTTTATCCCGCATTAACAGGCAGTAAAACTCCCACCTCAAAATTCACTTGGAGCAAAGAAGTTAGGTGGGAGTCGGGCTGCCCGTAAACGTCCGATTGGTTCAACTAATAATCAGTGGGGATGAACAAAACCCCCACTGATTATAGTTTCACTTTATGAAATTAAGGGTAAACAAAACGGTACGGACATTGCCAACCGAATTTTTTCATAAATTTATAAAACTTTTCTATACGGTACGTCGTCTAATATATGGGAAGGAGGAAATGATTGTGGATGAATTAACGGTAGAAGCGTTTGAAATAGAAGATAAGGAACTCCTTATCGATGAAATTATGAACAAGTATGGACAAGAAGTGCTGCAGCTTGTGTATTCATATGTAAACAATAAAGAGATTGCTGAGGATGTAACGCAAGATATATTTGTGAAATGTTATAAATCTCTTCATACATACAAAGGGAAGTCGAATGTGAAAACGTGGTTATGGAGAATTGCGATTAATCAATGTAAGGACTATATAAAAAGTTGGTATAACAAAAAGGTGATCGTGACAGAGGATGACTCTGCTTATATGGGGGTTCAAAATGATAGTGTCGAACAAACTGTCATTCAAAATGCGGAGGACCGTGAGCTCGCTTCTGCGGTAATGAATTTACCGATAAAATATCGAGAAGTCATTTATCTATTTTATTATAAAGAATTATCAATTAAAGAGATTGCTATTGTAATAGACGTGAAAGAAAACACGATAAAAACGAGACTGAAAAAAGCGAAGGAGCTTTTGAAGAAAGGATTGGAGGAATAATCAAATGGAAGATCGATTAAAAGGCCTGCGAAAATCAATGGAGAATACAACGTTTAAACATTTGAGCTTTTCCGATCAACATCGAAAGCAGGTGCGCGAAAAAATCAATGCTTCAAACGAAAAGGAAGAGGACATCTCTTTAGCGATTTTACAACTCCTCAGTAATGAAAAAACAGGGTACGAATTGTCGCAGCTACTACGAGGGAGAGGGATTCGAAAATTTGAAGGAAATGAAGGGTTTTTATATACCGTATTACATCGTCTAGAACAGAATCGTTTTATTCAATCAAGCTGGGATCATGCAGGAGCGAAATATTATCAATTAAACGATAAAGGAAGAAAGATGCTACGAAAGGCAGAAAAAAATGCTACAAAGGTGCAATTTATATTAAAAGGCTTAGTACAGGAGTGAGGCGAAATTGAATAAAAAAAGGGATCGTTTTGTAAGCGAAGTTACGAGCCATATTAAATCAAAAGAAGCAAAGAGCTTTGTAGCAACTGAACTAGATTTTCACTTAAAACAAGCAAAGAACACATGGATAGAAAAAGGGTTAAGTGAGGAAGTTGCTGAAAATAAAGCGGTGGAACAAATGGGAAGTCCAATTAAACTTGGCCAGGAACTTAATAAACTGCATAAGCCAAAGGTGGATTGGTTTTTACTTATTTTATTAGTGGCTGCTATGGGGTTAGGTTTTTTGCCGGTTATAGCTTTTGGATATATGGATGACTTACTAATGAATAAGGTGATATCTGTTATTCTAGGTAGTGCAACAGTTGCAGTGATGATGCTGACTGATTACCGGAAATTAGAGAGGTTAGGGTGGCTGTTTTACACAATTGGTGTACTTATCTTGTTAATATTATATTGTTTTCCGAGCGTTTTGGTGGCTGGAGAACCGTTAATAAAAATTGGTCCCGTTGCAATTAGTCGTTTAATGGCGGTGCCGTTCTTTTTTCTAGCTTGGGCTTCTTTTTTCAATAATAGTAGGTTAAAAGTTAGGTATCTTGTCGCTTTGTATTTATTTTCTCTCTATTTATTCTTAATTGGATCCGCTTTTTCAACAATGTTTATTTATATCGCAATGATCTTTGTTATGCTTTGGTGGAGTAAATTAGGAAAGAAAACGGCATTAATTATTACAATTGTACCAATCTGTTTATTGATTATAGGGGCCTCTTTTTCCTGGCCCACAGTAAAAGGAGTTTATTTGGATAGATTTTTAGGGTATTTGAATCCAGAGCGTGATGCACAGGGTGCAGGATTTATGTATATACGTTTAAAAGAGGTAATGTCGTCAGCAGGTTGGTTTGGTACATATGGAGATGTAAAGCTCATCCCTAATCCAGATACTGATTTTGTATTTGCAAGTTTGACTTATTATTATGGATATGTACTTGCACTGGTCCTTGTCTTAATTCTTTCTCTTTTTGTAGCACGGTTAATGTTCATATCTTATACAATAAATGACCGGTATGGTAAATTGCTTCTCATTGGAGGAATGACTCTTTTCGTAGTTCAATTTCTTTATAACGTTGGTATGATCTTAGGTTTATTACCGATTACTGCTATATCTTTACCTTTTATTAGTTACGGATTAACGCCGACTGTATTTCATGCGCTTATAATGGGGATCGTGCTGAGTGTATATCGGCGTAAGGATATTTCATTTAGTATGAGAAAAACACCTTGATGCTAAAAGAATTCATTATTATGATCAAGTACAAACGAAAATAGATAGTGGAAGAGGGTTATGATAAATAACCCTCTTTTCTTGTTTAAATAAGTGCACTCGCTTTAATAGAAATACATAATTCAGAACGAGATATCGATTCAGCTAGTTGTTGTAAATAAGTGTATTCTTCCGCATCTTTTTCGGAAGTATTAGGATCTAATAAAGGTGAAGATAGAAGTACATCAAGTGTAAGTATGTCTGCATCATGAGAAGTGATATTATAACCTGCAAATACTGGTCGTTTTAAATCTTTTACTTTTTGAATCATCTTATGGAATTTCGTAACACTTATATTAATTTTGGCTAATGGAAAACATTTTTCGGTCGGGTTATCGATGGTCTTTCTAATTTTATAATCGTATACGTAATAGTACTTTTCTTGTTCTTCTAGTTTTTGCAATTCTTTCGTTAATAAATGGTATGTATCTGTAAGGCCGGTTGTAAGTGCATCGTGTTCTGCGCCAACTAATAATGTAAAAGGTCTTGGTGATGAGATTTCGAGAGGACGGACGTTTAGGGTGGTAAAAGTAGGATTAGATTGTAAAATGTTATGTAATTTTTCGGTAGGAAACACGCCGTCATAAATAGCAATAAAATAATGGTTCATCTTGTCACTCCTTAGCTTGTTCTAAACTGATATATTCTATTTTTAAGGTGTAAATCCTGCATAAAAAAGAAACACCTTGAACAATCAAGGTGTTTTCGTTATAAGCTCAAAACTCTCCGAATTAGCCCCAAGTATAAAAGGACTAACCTCGCCAACGCTATAAAGTTGTAACTCATGCATTGCGCGCGTACAAGCAGTGTAGAACAATCTACGAACGCTCTCATCACTGTATACATCTTTAGAAGCATCGTAAATAATAACAGCATCAAATTCGATACCTTTCGCTAAGTAAGCAGGGATCACGACAATACCTTGCTCATACTCGGCTGAGTTACTCTTCACAAGTTTAATATTGTCGATATGACGAAGTGCTTCGTAGGCAGCGGCACTTTCAGCTGCAGATTTACATATAATTGCGATTGTATTATGCTGCTCTTTTTGTAGGTCAGCAACTTTGGCAGTAATATGCTCATGCAGTTCGCTGTCATTCGATACTTTCGTCACTGTAGGTTTCTCGCCATCACGTTCAAAGGCGTGAATGTGCTCTCCTTCCGGTACGAGAGAGCGTGTAAATTCAATGATCGGTTTTGTTGAGCGATAGCTACGAGTTAAGTTGATGCCGTTCGTTTCATCTGGTCCGTATAAGCTAGTAAGTGTGTTGAAATTCACTGCTTCACTCGCGTGGGAAAATATCGCTTGGTTAAAGTCCCCGAGTACAGTCATTCTTGCAGCAGGGAAGAGACGTTTTAAAAACTCAAACTGAAACGGCGAATAATCTTGCGCTTCATCTACGAGTACGTGTTTAATCGATCTATTCGTTTGGAAGCCTTCAATTAACTCTTTTAAAAGTAAAAATGGCGTCGCATCCTCGTAATATAGCTTTCCTTCATCAAGCATGTTTACTGTTAAGGAGCAAATGTCATCCCATTCTTTCGGTTTTTCTCCAGTAACCCATGATGCATCTGTGAAGAGCTGTTTATATATGCCTGTGAAATTGATGAAACGCAATGTTTGAACGCCTTTACGAAGTGGTTTCAATCTTTTACGGACAATCATACGTCCAAGTACTTTCGTTTCTTTGTCAAAATCATGAAAGGAGTTGTCGTCAAACTCGCCTTTTTTCTGTAAATATTTATAAGCCTTTTGGTATTCATCTTTACTCAGTAATTCAATTTCTTCTTCTACCCAAGGCTTTTTCAGTTCTGCTTTTTCAATTGCATCTATTTGTTTATTTAGCCAATCCGTTAACTTTTCAATTCGATTATGGAAACGGAGGGAGGAGTCAGTGTTGTAAAATTGTTCTGTAATTTCTTTAGCAGAAACAATTAATTTCCCTCTGAATTTCATTCCTCTAAATAGCATGCCAGACGATTCAAGAGATTGTCTGTACGTTCTAATCATCTCGAAAAATTGAGTAGATGCTTTAAATCGAATGCTCGCATTTCTCGTTTTATAGGTAGGGTTATCCGTTTCCGTTAACATATATTCTAATTGTTCATAAGGATCTTCAACGTCAAATGACTTGCTTAGTCTATGGTTTAAATATTCTTGGAACGTCACTTGCTGCATATTTTCTTCACCGAGTTCAGGTAGTACGTTAGATACGTAGCTGTTGAACATAGAGTTAGGGGAGAAGAGAATAATTTGATCGGCTTTTAACCATTCGCGATATTTATATAGTAAGTAGGCGATTCGTTGCAGGGCAGCTGACGTTTTACCACTACCAGCAGCTCCTTGCACGATAAGGAGTCGGCCTTCATCGTGACGGATAATTTCATTTTGCTCGCGCTGAATTGTAGCAACGATGCTCTGCATATGTTTGTTCGTACCTTTTCCGAGCGCTTGTTGCAAGATTTCATCACCAATTGTAAGGCTCGTATCGAACATAGAATCAATCTCGCTATTTTGAATAATGTATTGTAATTTTTTCTCCACATTACCGTGGATTACGCCACCTGGTGTACTGTATTCAGCCGGTCCTGGTGGATAATCGTAGTACACACTCGAAATGGGTGCGCGCCAGTCATATATAAGAAAGTTTTCTCCGCTTGCATCAGTAAGTGTAGCTACGCCGATATAAATTTGATCCGCAGTAGATTCTCCTTCTTCTTTGAAATCAATTCGCCCGAAGTAAGGTGCTTTATGCATGCGTCTTAATGCGGCAAGTCGATTAAAGGTGTGCTTATGGGTAATTTGTGTGACAGCTAGTGACTGAGCTTGTTGTCTTAAGTTGATAACTGTTTCAAGATAATCATCGAAAGTATCAGTATTCACTTTCACGTCATCCCAAAAGTGTTTACGAATATGGATTACTTCTGCCCGGCGTCTGCCAGTTTCGTTTTCCAGTTTATCAATTTGCTCCGTAATCGTTTCTATTACGGTATCCAATCGTTTTTGCTCTAAATCAAGTTTTTTGTTCATACGTAAGCACTCCTTTAAAAGTGAAAAATAGAGGTTGACTGAAGATGTGTTTTGGTGTACAATTAAGATACGGATAAATACGTTCTGAATATTTTTGAAAACGTGTTTCTGTACTAATTTAACATAGTTTTTTCATTTAATCAATGATAATAAGATAAACCTTGGTTCCGTGTGTGATGGAATCAAGGTTTTTTGTTGTTTTTCTTTAAGAAAGAATTGCAATTTTGCCGAGGAGAATTTAAGTAAAGCGTAGAAGAAAATGAGGAATAGGGGGATGCTGATGGAAAAATATTTTGAGGAAGCACATCGTTTTTGTTCTCGTAATAGAAAGCACTTAGAAAAAGATGCTGTATGTGGTTGTTTTTATTGTTTGGAAATTTTTAATCCAGAAAAAATTACAGAGTGGTGGGATGATGATAACACAGCAGTTTGTCCGCATTGTGGGATTGACTCTATTATCGGAGAAAGTTCTGGGTTTAAAATTACAGAAACATTTTTAAAGGAAATGCATAAAAAATGGTTTTAGTTAAATGAATGACAAAATTAATTTCTGTTAACGAAGATTATGTAAATATAAGTAACTAAGATTTTACACGATCCATAAAACGAAAAAGACGTTATCTTTTTTGGAGAATCGGGGAAGTAATTATATAATTTCATTTACCGAATTTGCACGTAATGTATCGTAAAGAGAGAGCAAACAAAAAAGCTTAGGCCGAAGCCCAAGCTTTTTTTACTTCATTATTTCTTTTCGTCTTTTTTAGCGTCAGCTTTTTTCTCTTCGAAAAGATCTTTTAAATCTTTATCGTCAACTTTTACGTCAGCTTTTTTGATTTCTTTCATCATAAGATCGTTCATGAATTCAGCGTCTTGTGCTTTCTTCGCAACTAACTCTTTTTTCAGGTCAGCTTTTGATTGCTCGAATGATTTTTCTGGCTCTTTAATGTCTGTAACTTTAATGATGTGGTAACCGAATTGTGTTTTTACAGGTTCGCTTACTTCATCTTTTTTCAGTTTATAAGCAGCATCTTCGAATTCTTTAACCATTTTACCATGTTCGAAGAATCCTAAGTCGCCACCTTTTTCTTTTGAACCAGTATCTTCAGAGTATTGTTTCGCTAACTCTTCGAAAGATTTACCTTGTCCAAGTTCCTCTTTAACTTTTTTCGCAGTCGCTTCATCTTTTACAAGAATGTGGCTTGCTTTAACTTCAGGCTTGTAGTTATCTTTTAATTCTTTATCAGTGATTGTTTTCTCGATAGCTTTTTCTTGCGCTAATTGAGCACGCACACCAGTTTTTAAAGTTTCTTCTTTAATACCTTGTTGTTTTAATAGTGTATCGAATTGATCACCGTATTGTTTTTTCATTTCATCGTACTTTTTGTCTACTTCTTTGTCTTCAACTTTGTAGTTTTTAATAAGTACTTTTTCCATAACCATGTTGTTTAGTACTTGTTTACCAGCTTGTGTCTTCATTTGATTGTAGAACTCGTCTTTTGTAATGTCACCAGCTTTAGATGTAACGATTTTGTCTGATGATGATCCTGTTCCACATGCTGATAATGCGATTACACTTGTTGCGGCTAAGGCAAGCATAGCTTTCTTCATTCGATAAACACTCCTACTATTATGTATTTTTAATTTATCCTACCCAATGAATTTTAGTTCATAAGAGCCCGATTAAGTCTCACTGATACTTTTGCTTTTGTATTGGTAAAGCGCGCTTAACAGGGCTTACCGAGGCTTTAGGATAAAGTTAAGATGCGTGTCAGTTATTTCATAGTATAAGCAATATGTACAAAATTTAATATATCATATTTCGACTCGATTTCATATTGATAAAGAAAATTTAACCAGTATGTGTCAGATTTTGAAGGTGTTCCATATTGGGCGTATGTCGCATATACAGAAAAGAGGAGGGGATGGGGATGAATTCTCAACTTATTTTATTACTTGTACTGTTTATTTTATTGGTTATAGTAGGTATAATTTGCTTATAGAGGAAAAAAGTGAGGAAGGGGCTTCCTTCCTCACTTTCCATGAAATATAATTTCTATATAACTAGAAATTAATAAAATTGTTATACATACATTAATAACCCGAAAGACACTGGGTTGGCGGCTCGCAGCTATTTGTTTTCGTTCACACAGTGTATGTGTCATAAAATTCGTGTAAAATATAACAAGAAGTGCGAATGCGACAAAAACAACTGTTATAAGTGTCATGAGGCGAGACCTCCTTTTGGCTAAAATACATATACTTTATATATTGTATCATACGATATTTTGTTCGTGTTATAAAATTCAGAAATAGAAGACTTTGTGTTAGAAAGTGAGGGAGAAAATGGACGTTGTTAGAAGATTAGAACAAGCTGAATACTACGTAGACCTACTATTTAAAATGATTGATGAAGAAAAGTGTCCATTTTATTCTTTGATCATAAAGAAAAAAGCTCGCAAAAAAGATATTGAACGTATACTACAACTTTGTGAAATACTGAACGAGCAATATGTAGTGGAAAAAGCAGAAGGGCTTCTTTTGTTCGATGCGCTGTTAGATCAATTTGAAAAAGCGCTTCCACATCAGCTCGAAGTACACGAAACTGCGGAAGCGCTAGCAAAACAAGGTTTATTTAACCCGCTTATGAATGAATTCTTAAGCATGATTGCGAAAAAATAAATAGATTACTTCTTAACTAACTTCTGATCGGATTCCGTAAAATTCTCCTCAATATTCTCTAATGATTTCTCAAAAATATCGATGAAGTCTTGTCCGTAAATGTTGCGCAAGATAGCGATAAGTTCGATATTTTCTGGGAACTTACCATAGAAATTACGAAGTGCAAGAGCCCCATTAAATACAGAGTTATTTTCAGGATCATACTCCTCCATTAAGCGAAGTAGTAATTCTTCCCCTTTGTCTGTAATCTCAATGTACGTATTTCGTTTATCATCTTCTTTTTTCGAGAATACAAGATAGCCGCGTTCTTCCAGCTTTTTCGAGAAGTTAAACGCCGTTGATACGTGCATAACCCCAAACTTAGCAATCTCAGAAATAGAAGCCCCTTTTAAATGATAAGCGATTGATAAAATATGATGCTCATTAATGTTTAAATCGTAAGGCTTAATCCACTGTTGCCAATCTTTCTCTACACATTTCCATAACGCTTTCGATAATTGAGCAATGCGTTGGCTGAAAATCATCGCTTCTTTTACCGAGTAATCTTTTTCTCCACTTTTCATTTACTCACCCACTTTAACATTCTTTTTCATTACTATCTATTATGCCAGTAAAGTAAAAATTAATAAAGTCTTTTTGTGAGAATTGTGAAAATTTTTCGGAAAAATGACATTCTATACAAATCATGCATAACTATGGAAGCGTTTTATGAGTCGTGAATACATGTGTTGTCCTTACATGTTAAGTGATAACATATATTGTAAATGCATAAAAACACGGCATATCTGTGTGATATGCCGTGATAAGGTCAATTTATATAAAAATATTTGTTATATGCAAAAAACTAAGCAGGAATTTGTTTACGCTTTTTCCGGAACAGCTTCTTGTAGTTTCTCAATTGATTTTTGAATGTCCAAAATTTCTTTCTCAATATGGCGCTTGTTTTGAGAAATATCTTGCTTCCAGTTCGAAAGCGTGTCTTGCATATCGTCTTTTAATTCTTGAAACACTTCTTTACCTTCTGAAGCAGTTTCAACGATTTGACGTTTTAATAATTTTGTATCAGCTGTAATATCAGCTAAAGTCTTTTTAATATCAGTTCCTTTTTCTTTCAGCTTACCGCGCATAGCTTTACCAGAAGAAGGAGTAGAGAAAAGAACAGCTAGTCCAGCAACTGCTCCGCCGCAAATGACACCTGTAATAAAGGATTTAGCTTTTGACATAAAAGGAAACCTCCTTATTTTTTGTTCGTATTCATGATGTGAAAAAATATGCATATCTTTAAGACAAGGGAAAGAAAAGTGTGCAATGCACAGTCCCCGGCATCTTGAGTGGAGAAACAAGCCGTGCAATATGTAATCACTTTAGGAAAGTGGCTTGTTATGTATTACTTCTTATTATAGTGTCACTATTTCACACTATTTGCAATTGTACTTGCGATGTTTTGTAAATTTTCCATTGTGTATTCATTTTGATGTGATTTCCAAACAGCACCGAAACCATCGTTTTCACCGTAGCGTGGAATTAAATGAAGGTGGAAGTGGAACACAGTTTGTCCAGCTTTTTCACCGTTATTGTTAAGTAGGTTAAAGCCAACTGGATTAAACTCTGTTTTAATCGCATTTGAGATTTTCGGAACGACAGAAAAAATGTGTGATGCGATTTCTGGCGTTAACGCAAAAATGTCTTGTTTGTGAACTTTTGGAATAACAAGGGTATGTCCTTTTGTTACTTGACTAATATCTAAAAATGCAAGCACATGTTCATCTTCGTATACTTTTGAGCAAGGGATTTGCCCATCAATAATTTTACAAAAAATACAATTGTCCGCTGTATGATTCATTGATCTCATCCTTTCAAATATCCTTAGCCGTATTTTACCATAATTACATAAGAGAACAAACACGAAAAACAGGAAGCTGACTCAGCTTCCTGTTTTCTGAAGAGGGATTGAAAAAGCATTATCGTAATTTACGTTTCGCAGACACCTCATTTATTTAAGAAATGCACGGTAAATCGGCTAAAGTTTCTGCCGTAGACACCTCATTTTCAAGTGAAATGAATTGCAATCTTTATAAAGGGAAATTGTTTATTTTTTAAAACAGTATATGCTCTTTCGGAGACACCCCGTTTCTAAAATGAAACAAATAATCTGGTTATGTGTAAATTTCTTTGTCCAACATGGACACCCCATTTCATGATGACTTCACTATGTTGTTGTACTCATCAATTGGTGGTTGCTTTTTCAATGTGTTCCTTCTTCACTAATTATGATGTCCGCTTTTGTAAAAATATATGCCAACAAATTTAAATTTTTTTTGAGGGCATCGATACTATGTAGTACAGCGCTATTTTTGGTAAGATGAATATAGAATGAATACTAATGAAGAAAGTGGTGTCGTATGAGCGAGTTATTGCGTGTAGAAAATGTTACAGGAGGATATACGAAACGACCTGTACTAAAAGATGTTTCGTTCTCTGTGAATAAAGGTGAACTTGTCGGCTTAATCGGTTTAAATGGAGCGGGTAAAAGTACGACGATTAAACATATTATCGGCTTAATGGAACCGAAAAAAGGAACTGTCACAATTAATGGGAAAACAATTCGTGATGATATGACAGCGTACCGTTCTAGTTTTTCGTTCATCCCAGAAACACCAGTATTATATGACGAGCTAACGCTAGAAGAACATTTGAAGTTAACAGCGATGGCGTACGGTGTGGATGAAAAACAATACGAAGAACGTGTAGGACAACTATTACAAGAATTTCGCATGAAAAATCGTTTAAAGTGGTTTCCATCTCATTTCTCAAAAGGGATGAAACAAAAAGTAATGATTATGAGTGCGTTTTTAGTGGAGCCATCTCTTTACATTGTGGACGAACCATTCGTTGGACTTGATCCGTTAGCAATTCAATCACTCCTTCAAATGATGGATCAAATGAAAAAGAGTGGTGCAGGTATTTTAATGAGTACACATATTTTAGCGACGGCAGAGCGTTATTGTGATTCGTTCATTATTTTGCATCAAGGTGAAGTAAGAGCGATGGGAACATTATCTGAACTGCAATCACAGTTTAATATGCCGGGTGCAACGCTAGATGATATTTATATTGCATTAACGAAGGAAGAAGATTATGAATAGCACAGCATTATGGAAAGAACGATTTCGTCACTTTCTAAAAGAAGTTCGTACATATAGTAAATACGTATTTAATGATCATTTGAAATTTATTTTCGTATTTATCATCGGCGCAGGAGCGTACTATTACCAGCAATGGTTACAAACGTTAACGCCTTCGTTTCAGGCGGCCCTTGTTATGGCAGTGTTACTCGGTCTCGTATTAACGGCCGGATCCATTCAAACGTTATTAAAAGAAGCAGATCTCGTTTACTTACTGCCAGTTGAAGAAAAGTTAAAACCATACTTCACAAAGGCATTTCTCTTTACGTTTATGATTCAGTTATACATAATCGCAATCGTAGCGGCAGCGCTTGCCCCGTTATACTTCCAGCAAATGAAGCAAACAGGAGCGGCTTACATATGGATTGTACTCGCGTTTGTTATTGTAAAAGCGTGGAACTTATTTGTTGCGTGGGAAAAGTCATTTTTAACAGATCAAAATATACAAAGAGCGGATTGGTTCATTCGTTTTATTTTAAACGGCTTATTTGTGTATTTCCTTGTAGAACGTACTTCGGTTATGTTAATTGGTGGAATCGTCCTTCTCATGGTGTTATACCTCGTAGTACTGCATCAAATGGTGAAGGGAAAGCC
Organism: Bacillus cereus group sp. TH152-1LC; assembly: GCF_027710505.1. NCBI lineage: Bacteria > Bacillati > Bacillota > Bacilli > Caryophanales > Bacillaceae > Bacillus > Bacillus cereus group sp. TH152-1LC. The sequence goes on from NZ_JAQFNK010000008.1 coordinate 64,243, forward strand.
GCTAAACTGGGAGTATTTAATTTCTGAAGAAGGTAAGAAAATGATGCTGTTGTATCGCATTGCGAACATGTTCGTTGATGTACCAGCATTAAAAGAAAGAGTAGCACGTAGAAAATGGCTTGATTTCATCCTTTCGATGATCGGTGAAAAGCGTACCTATTTATATTTATATACAAGAACGTTTTTACGATCTGGTAACTATTTCGGCTTATATGTGCGCCTGCTCGCTCTTGGCGGAGTTATTCTTTACTTCATTCCGTTTTTATATGGACGATTTATCGTAAGCCTTATTTTCCTATACTTAATCGGTTATCAGCTCTTAACTTTATGGAAACATCACCGCATGAAGATTTGGCTTGATTTGTATCCGGTCGGGGGAGAAGAGAAGAAGAAAGATTTTCTTGTCTTATTAAATGCAATCCTTATTATCGGTAGCGTGATATTTACAGTTATATTCGCCCTTGCGACGAAAGATTTCATGATGACGGGCATTTTATTAGTCGTAAGCATAGTATTTAGTATCGGTTTCGTTTATCAATACGGGGCGAAACGTATTGAGCGTTTAAATTGAAGGGAATGAACCTATGATTACATACGAAGAGAAGGTTATAAAAGAATTGGAGCAGTGGAAAGCTACATTCATGAAAGATTCTTCTATGATGACACGGTTCTCTAAGAAAGTGCAGACGAAAGTACAACAGCTTATTCCGGCGAAAGTGCAAAAAGTATTAACAGAAACGATTCGGATGATGGTGCAAACGATTAGTGCTGGATCAAACTTTATAAAGCCGAAATTAAAAGAGACGAACTGGTCATTGCAAAGAAGAGACGACGAAGTACGTAAAAAAATGGATGAGTACAAAAAAATAGCAGCGGCAGAAGGAGCAGGGACAGGAGCTGGCGGTATTCTCCTTGGCCTTGCTGACTTTCCGCTTTTACTCGGCATTAAAATTAAATTTTTATTCGATGCAGCAACGTTGTACGGATTTGATACGAGCGATAAAGAAGAGCGTCTTTTCATCCTTCACGTTTTCCAGCTTGCCTTTTCAAGTGACGACCACCGAAAAGAAATATGGAAAGCAATCGAAACGTGGGATACAGAAAAAGAAAATCATATGGACTGGGAAAAGTTCCAAACAGAGTACCGAGACTATATTGATTTAGCAAAAACGCTTCAGCTCGTACCAATAATCGGTGCCCCGGTCGGCGCCTATGCGAACTATCAACTACTGCAAAGGCTCGGCGAAGTAACGATGAATTGTTATCGTATGCGATTGTTAAATAGGAATTAAAAAGAAAGCATCCTAAATTGTGAGTTAGGATGCTTTTTTGTTTTCATGATTAATGCTTGAAAAGAAGAATGTATAATTCAGATTGTCTTTTCAGCGTTTTAGGCTGAAATTAGTGGTAGAGATAGAACCGATATTATAATCATCTTTATAATCAATTGAAGTAGTAAATTTCTTATTTGTATCATCTTTGATATGACCCGTTATAAAAATAGTTTCGATATCATTAGAAGGAAATCTATGATTTGTAATAGTCACTTCTAAATTCTCTTTTTCTTTGAAATACTGAATGGTTTCTTCTGTTGCTTTATTAATGATTTGTTGTTCCTCATTCTTTTGATCTATAGTACATCCTCCTAAAAGGATAAGTGTAAAGATAAAGAATAATCTTATAGCATATTTTTTCACGAATAATCACTCCATGAATGTTGCGTTATATTCCTCTTCAATAAATTTTATATTCACTGAACATTGTGTGGTGAGGTATAAAGAAAAGGCACTTTAAAAGAGTGCCTTTTCTTTATTATTTTAAATGTAAATTTTCACTTGTAGAGATAGAACCTATTGTATATTCATCTCCACCGTATTCTATTGTAATATTAAATGTTTTGCTTTCATCATTTTTTATATAGCCGGAGATAAAGATACCTTGTAAATCACTTGGACCAAATCTATAATCAGTGATTACTACATCTAAGTCTTGTTTTTCTTTGAAGTATTGGATTGTTCTTTCTTGTGCCTTTTCAACTATTTGTTGTTCAGTATTTTTTTGATCTATCGTACATCCTCCTAAAAGGATAAGTGTGAAAGTAAAGAATAATCTTATAGCATATTTTTTCAAGAATAATCACTCCATGAATGTTGCGTTATATTCCTCTTCACTAAATTGTATATCCACAGAATATGTTGTGGCTGGGTATAAAGAAACGGGACTCTAAAGTAAAAAGGTTATTAGTTTTTAAGTTTTAAATTTTTAATGTTGGGAGTTAGCCTTATTGAATAGTCATCCTAGCTTATATGCACATGAAATAATTAGAATTAATATAAATTCCCAACAAAAATATATTGTATTTTTATATTAATTTCACTCATCATAACTAATACTTTCAACCTTATATTTATCTTTATAATTTATATCTGCAGTTATTTTACGATTTGGATTATTGGTTACATGACCCGATACAAAAATTACTCCAAAATCTGCAGGGCCGAATTCGACTTTTGTCACTGTAACATCTAGTTTTTTATCCTCTTTAAAATGTTGGATTGCGATCTTTGTTGCTTTTTCTTTTAATGCTATTTCTTCATCATTTTTTTGTTTGTTCATATACATCAACCCTCCAATAAAAAGTATTATTATAATTACTATTAACAAAAATCCCTTTTTTTTTCAAAAAAATCACCCTCTTCTAATAATAAACTATTTATTATAGGGGTAAAAGAATGAAAGAAAGTGCAGTTTTAGATCAAACTTATTATGATTTGGCAAAGGGAGCTTATAGGAATAATTTAGGTGAAAATTATGAGATAAAGGATTATATAGATCAAAAAAAGTTTTACAGACATGAAAAGTAGGAGAAACATTCCACGATAAACCGGAATGGGCGCAGTAGTCTTTTTATTAGATGTGAATGGGGAAAAGCAAGTTATGGTAGCTTTCCGAGGAACAGAAGGGGATAAAATTATAAAGTAAAACTCTGTAGGCGTTCCGATGAAGCTAGGGAAGGTATGAGGGATTTAAAAACAGATACAAATCATTTTGTTAATAAAAAAATTTATATGCTAAAATATTTTACGTAAAAAAGACACTCTAGTGAGTGTCTAATAATTATTCTTTTAATTTTAGATTTTTAGAGTATGATCTAGAACTTATATTATACTCTCCACCCCCATATTCTACACCTACTCCAAACGTTTTGCTTTCATCTCCTTTAACATGTCCATCTATAAAAACAGTTTGAAAATCATTGGGGGAGAACTCATGTCCTGTAATTACTACATCTAGCTCCTCTCTTTCTTTAAAATATTTAATGGTTATCTCTTCTGCCTTTGCTACTATTTCTTTTTCTTCATTTGTTTTATTATTCATACTGCATCCCCCTAAAAGTATAAGTGTAAGGATAATGAATAATCTTATACCATATTTTTTCAATCAAAATCCCTCCATTAATGTTATTCAATATTTAGAATATATTAAATTATCTGGGAGGGGAAATGTTTTGAATGAAAATGATAAAGTTTTAGATTCTAGTTATTATCAAATGTCAAGGTTTGCTTATCGTGGTGATGAGAAGTTAGGAAACAGTATTGAGGTCACCGACAACAAAGGTAATCCTTTACAAAAATGGGAAGTAAGCGAGACGTTCCACGACAAACAAACCGGAATGGACGCAGTAGTCTTTGAACGAGATGTCGATGGGAAAAAGCAAGTTATGGTATCTTTCCGAGGAACAGAAGGGGATAAAATTATAGAGAAAAACTCTTTAGGCATTCCGATGAAGCCAGGGGAAGGCATGAAGGATTTAAAAACGGATACCAATCATTTTGTATTACGAGAAGGTGTTCATGAACCAGCAGCACCTCCTGTAGCAGGGACTGAGAATGAAGGTTCAAAGAAATATTGGAATGAAGAGAATCAGCGCTGGGAAACACATAATCAATTCGAACAAGCTGAAAGGGTCATGAAACAAGTAACGGATACATACAAGGACAGGGATGATGTAGAGATATATACGACGGGTCATTCGTTAGGGGGGCTTTAGCGGAATATGCAGCGGCATCTAATGACAATGTAAGATGTATGTCATGGAATGCGCCGAGTGCAAAACATTTGTTACCACCTGATTTACAAGAAAGAGCAAATAATGGTGAGTTTAATAATAGAATTGTAAGTGTTGTTCACGGAAATGATTCAATTGGCTATGGACCATTTGGTGCATATGAAAGTCATATAGGCTCTACTTATGCGGTAACACCACCAATTTCAAAAGAAGAGATGTCAAAGCTATCATTACAGCAAAAGCTTGGGATGGAGGTTACTCGATTTTTGAATTCGATAAGTGGCCCTGGTTATCATTATCAAACAGATCAGAACTTCCGGTTTGGAGAGAATGGGTCTTTATCCAATAAATACTTGTTAAATGTAGACACGAATGAAAGAGTTTATGATTCACCAGGCGCGTTATTAGGCGGGGGAGAGATTCGTGTAGTTGTAGAGGATTTGGAAAAGGCTGTAAGAGATATGAAGCGAAACGCGCAAGAATTTCAAGATAGAGTACCGAGGTTAATTTCTAATATGATGACATTATTAGAAACGGCTGAAAGTAGACGGGTAGAAGCTAAAGTAAATAATATACGTGCACATGTAGAGCATTTAAGTTTTTGGTACATACGAACAGCAACGGAAATTTCAGATTTTATTGAGAAGAAAGCCGATGATTATAAGAAGACGGATCAACAATATTAAGGGAGAAGATTAGGATGCCGAGAATTTACTTAAATGAAGAAGCTTTGAATCAAGCAATACAACAATTTGACCATATGATTCAAGACTTAAATCATAATAAAAGAGTTGTAAGTAATGTACATAATTTACTCTTATCAAGCTGGTCGCAACTTGGAGTAGGGAAAAAAGCCATTAGCGATTTAGAATCTTTTAAAAAAGATATCGAAAGAAGGATGGAAGAATTAGAGTCTGATAAAAGGGAGTTAAAGGGTGCGATTGATTTATTGAAAGCGCTGGACCAAAGCTATGATTATATGGGTCCTAAATATTAAATTACAAGAAGCACTCACAAAGGTGCTTTTTGTAGTTTAACTGGATTCAAGATTATTGTAGTCATTATTAAGGAATATGATTCTAGATCCGTAATGTAGATTGAAAAAGTAATATACAGTTTTGAATCAAACTTGCAAACGATGATTTTTTATTTTACAATTTATTTACCGACCGGTAAGTAAAAATAAGTGAGGTACAGTATGACAAAGAATTTACAAACATCGCAAAATATTGTCGAGGCATCATTTAAACTCATGGCAGAGCACGGCATTGAGAAGATGAGCCTTTCTATGATTGCGAAAGAGGTAGGTATTTCAAAACCGGCTATTTATTATCATTTTTCTTCTAAAGAAGCGTTAGTTGATTTTTTATTTGAAGAAATTTTTTCTGGGTATCATTTCGTGAGTTATTTCGATAAAGAGCAATATACGAAAGAAAACTTTGCAGAAAAGTTAATTTCAGATGGTTTACATATGCTCTCTGAATATGAAGGGCAAGAAGGAATATTACGCGTCATAAATGAATTTATCGTAACTGCATCGCGAAATGAAAAGTATCAGAAACGCTTATTTGAAATACAAGAAGATTTCTTAAATGGTTTCCACGATTTATTGAAGAAAGGTGTGGAACTTGACGTTGTGTCACAACATGCAACAGAAGAAAATGCTCATACGTTAGCGCTCGTGATCGATAATATGAGTAATTACATGTTAATGGGATTCCAGTTAAAGTACAAAGAAATTTGGATTCGAAATGTGAAAAACGTAATGAAGGAGGAATAAAAGTGAAAATGCAAAAAAACTGGTGGCTCGGTTTTCTTGGATTCATTGGGATTTATAAAATACCAGGTATGATCGAAGCTTTTCAAGCGGATGGAAGTTGGATGAAACTAATCGGTTTCATTTGGTTACTTTGGTTCGGATATTTTATTCCGGAGAAAAAAGAGGATAAATAATAAAATTTCAATTTTATGTAAAGTTATGTAAAATATAGATTGAGAGTATTCATATATTAGATTACTAGATTTGGAGTGGTTACATGGATCCATTGAAAAATGAAATTCACCCTGACATGGTCAAGGTGTGGAAAGTTCGTGCTGTAATTGAAGAAGGAATCGGTATTCTCGTCATTTTAGCTTACCTATTCCTCATGATAAAGTTTGATTGGTGGGCGTGGATTTTGTACGTGTTAATCGGCTTAACGGTTGCACTAGCGCCATTGGAGTACTTCGTATTCCCGAAACTTCGTCAGCGTTATTATAGCTATCAACTAAATGAAGAAGAACTTGAAATTCAGCACGGTCTTTTCGTCGTAAAGCGTGTATTAGTACCGATGATTCGTGTACAGCACGTTACGATTGAACAAGGGCCGATTATGAGAAAATATGGCTTAGCAGAATTACACATTTCAACAGCAGCAACTTCTCACAGCATTCCAGGCTTAACGATGTATGAAGCAGAAATGTTGAAAACGAAAATCGCAGAATTGGCGAAAGTGAGTGATGAGGATGTATAAGAGGCAGCATCCAATCACGATGTTATTAGAATTAAAAATAACAGATTTTATACCACTTATTATTTTTATGTTTAGTTTGAATGGGAAGTTTCCGTTTTGGTATTTAATTCCCGCTGCATTCGGTTTACTCACCGTTTTTTCAGCATTTGAAAAATGGTATTACACAACATATTGGGTTGAAAATAACGTATTACATGTGAAACAAGGGCTCTTTGTGAAGAAGGAGAGCTACTTAAATAAAGAGCGTGTGCAAACAATTAATACAAGTTCTAACGTGTTATATCAAATGCTTGGCTTAAAGAAAATTCAAATCGAAACAGCTGGTGGGGGCGACGATGCAGAAGTTAGCTTAGCTGGTATTACAGTAGAAGAAGCAACAGAACTTATTGCAATGCTAAATGAGCCAACGCCAGAAGTGAAAGCAGAAGAAACGCTAGATGAAACAGCAGAAAACACAGTAGAAAAAGAAATCGTTACAGAGGAAAAACAATCGACAGAATACAAGTTAACTTGGAAAGAGATTTTATTAGCCTCTGTTACATCTGGTCAGTTTGGACTATTATTCTCATTAATCTTTTTCGTGTATCACCAAGTAGATGAGTACATTCCGAAATGGATAGAGAATGGCGTAAAGTCATATATAATGGAACATGATATATATGGTTGGATTTTCATGGTAGCCATTTTGATCGTCCTTTCGTGGATTATATCGACAATTGGTTACGCGTTAAAACATGGTAATTTCACAGTAAATCGAAGAAATGATGAGGTCCGCATTGCTCAAGGGTTACTTGAGAAAAAAGAACTCGTCCTAAAATTGCACCGTATTCAAGGTATTACGATAAAAGAAAGTATGTTACGTCAGCCATTCGGTTATTGTGCTGTGCAAGTAGAAGTTATTCAAGGTAAAGGATTGGGTGACGAGAAAGAAAAAGTTACATTGCATCCTATCATTCGAAAAGATCGCGTACAACAGTTACTCGCACATTTACAATTACCATACGAACTGAATACAAACATTATTTCATTACCAAAAGCAGCATTACGCCGCTATCTCATTGATAGTTTCATCTTTTTCGCAATGCTAGCAATCCCGCTTACTGGGATAAGTATATACTTTGAAAAGCACTTCATCATGTGGGCATTAATTCCGCTCGCGATTCTCATCTTTACACTTGGATACGCAACATTTAAAACAAATGGTTACAGTGTAAACGGAGAGCAAATTACGCTTGTATATCGCAGCGTTGGAAAATATACAGGACTTGTTAGAAGAAGACACGTTCAATCAATGGAAAAGACACAATCATATTTCCAGCGCCGTGCAAATCTATGTACGTATAAATTCTCTAATGCATCATCGAATTACAAATTAGAGCATACGAGAGTAGAAGATGCGGAGAGAATGCAGGATTGGTATAAGAAGAAATTAAGTGAGAATTAAATAAAACAGCTCGTCTTTTGCGGAAGGCGGGCTATTTTTTTATCCCGCATTAACGGGCAGTAAGATTCCCACCTCAAAATTCAGCAAAAGCAAAGACGTTAGGTGCGGGATCAACTGCCCGTAAAAGCCCGATTGGTGAGGGCTGATAATCAGTGGGGAATGAAAAATCCCCCACTGATTAAAGTTTCACTTTATGTAAAAATAATGAATAATATATAGGGAAGGAAAAGTGAGGTGAATGAGAGTGAGCAAATTTTTAATACCGTATTCATTTTCTATATTAAGTTTCTTTATTTCAGTAACGGCACTTGATTTATTCGATAGGATGGGAAGAAATGATGAGATGACTTCGCCGAACATAATTGGAAAGATAATTCAATCTACTGCGCAAATGGGAGTCCTTACATTGTATTTCGGAGTACCTATTATTTTAGGTGGCTGTCTACTGGGTGAGTTATTGTTTAGAGGTATCATTGTACGATTTAAACTAAGCTATATTATATCTTTATTATTATATTTACTTTTAGCTTGTAGTATTGTTTCCGTAACGGTTGGAATTCCAACTACATATGAAGATTCTAATACTACTTTCATGGTAATAACTATGATTTGTGCTGTTACATTCTTTATGGGGCGGAATATATGGGAGAAAAAACAAGTTAACAATGGAGTGAAATAATGAAATACACATGTCCGTGCTGCGGATATAAAACACTAGAAGAAAAACCACCAGGTACATATGGAATTTGTAATATATGTTATTGGGAAGATGATGAGGTTCAGTTTAATGATCCTGAATTTGAAGGCGGAGCGAATGAAGTCTCGTTAAGACAAGCACAAAAAAACTTCATTGCATTTGGTGCTTGCGAGGAATGTTTTGTGAAATCAGTTAGAAAGCCGACTAGTGAAGATGTGAAGGATGCTAGTTGGAAGCAAATTTGTTAAATAGATTAAAATAAAAATGTTATTACTCGATGTAACAGGAGTAATAACATTTTTTTATGTAGTGAATCAAGAATTAAGGCCGTCTTATAAGATAAAAGATTAAAGATGATACAGTAATCGGAAGGCCAGTATCCAGAAAAGCTTCTAAATAAAAGGATAGAAAATCTCTTTTGTTAAACCACATAAAGAGTAAATGATTGTAAGAAATACCTAACAATATAAATAATGGAATACCGATTTTTAATTCGTGAATTCCTTTTATTTTTCTATAACAAAATTCACCTATTAAACAACCGATAAGAACAGGAATGCTTCCAAGAATTGAAACCGCAATAATAGATACCCAAATCGGTCCCCATGAATCCGCATAATTTGGAATGCTTGCATATGGTAAAACATTCATACCAATAGAGAAAACTAGTAAACATGCTATATAGCTAATAGTAAATTTCTTCATTATTATCCCCCGATACTATGTAAAATGGCATGTAGCAATAGAACTAGATACAAATAAAAATCTTCGGTTTTCTATATATGATTATATCAAGTATAGAAAAAGCTAGCTTTATTTTTTCGCTTCTAATATAAACAGTAAACTGGTAGTATAGTATTTCTTTTTATATTTTAATTGGAATATTTAGGATAAAAGGTTATAATTAACATTTGTGTGATCTGTCATTATGATAGTTTTTGTGAAACGAATCACAATAGTACTATGAGTTAGTTTAATTAAGAAGAGGGGACATATATAAATATGAGGCTTATAAAAATAGCAGCGATAGGTATGATTGCGGTAGGATCTCTTTCTATTTCTTCAAGCTCTTTAGCTGAAATGGAAAACGTAACGAAGAATGAAGTGCAAGCAGCTCCAAGTAGTTTCCCGGATGTTCCAGGTTGGGTAAAGCCATCAGTAGATTATCTTATAAGTAAAAATGTATTGTCAGGTATGCCTGATGGCACATTTTCACCAAATTTAGAGATAGATAGAGGCTCAGCTGCCAAAATGATGGCGAAAATATTAAATCTTCCTGTCGATCAATCGGCAACGCCTTCTTTTGAGGACTCAAAAAGGAACTGGGCAGCGCCGTATATTGCGGTTATAGAAAAAGCGGGTGTTATTAAAGGGGATGGGAACGGGAAGTTTAATCCTAATGGAAAGCTAACGAGAGGCGCAATGGCTTCTATGTTAGTAAATGCATATAAATTACAAGAGAAAGTGATAGGGAATCCTCCGACAGTATTTAACGACTTAAAAGGGCATTGGAGCGAGAAATATGTAAACATCTTGGTTGAATTAGGTATTTCAAATGGATACGGTCATGATAATTGGAAGCCTGATCAAACGATTACTCGTGCTGAAACTGTAAGTTTAGTCGCTCGAACTGATACTTCAAAAGATAAAGAGTTCAAGCGTAAACAAATTCAGATGTCCAAAGATTTCTTTGCTTATCACGATGCCTCATTATCTTCAGGAATCGCTTTTGAATGTACACCACAAAATGTAGCAGTGTATGAAGAAAGAGGAGATGGTTGGGTTAAAATTCATACATATCAAGGGTTCAAATGGATCTTATTAAACGAGAAAAGAATTCATATTAATAGAGACTTTTTCACATATGATTATCCAGCAGACTCAGCGAATGTACTGTTAAAATATACAGCGCAAACGGTGACAGTAGTGGAAGAAAGAGGTACGTGGTTACGTATAAAAACTGGTTCTGGTCTACAATGGATGAATACGAATGAATCTAGAACAGTAATCGACAACCTAAAAACGATTCAAAATAATCAACAGGTTATTTTAGTCACAACAAAAGGCTATAATACGAATCAAGCTCAGATTCGTACATTTGAAAATTCAAATGGGAAATGGAGAGAGCAAAAGAATATAAGTGGATATATTGGGAAAAAAGGTTTTGCAGTTGAGATGAGTGAAAGTGGTATGAGTTCGCCAAGAGGAAAATACACAATTGGCTCAGCTTTCGGTAGGCAAGGGAATCCTGGTACGAAACTTCCCTTTATTCATTTAACACCAAATCATGTCTGGGTAGATGATTCTACATCCCCATACTATAATACCCTGCAGGAAAAGCCTGTAAGAGGTCGATGGAAGTCAGCTGAAAATATGTATATCCCAGCGTATGATTATGGATTCGTAATTAATTATAATACGGAATCACGTACACCATACAAAGGAAGCGCAATCTTCTTCCATGTCTCTACTTCATGGACAGAAGGATGTACAGGTGTAGATAAACAAAATGTGATTGATATTTTAAGATGGATTGATCCCGGGAAAAATCCTGTTATTATTCAAACTCCTGAGAATGAACTGACAAATTATTAATTTGATACTCTTAAAAAGTTTTTAGTTGTAAAATGTATTCGGCATTATTTTAAGTCTACTTTCATTAGTAGGCTTTTTTTATTAGTGTAAGGAATTTTTGTTTCAGAGTACTGTTTACTTTTTGGCTTAATGATAATGAGCGGGGGAAAATAATGTAAAAAAACTATTGTATGTTTAAAATCCTTATGTTGCATTTGTGTTACAAGATAGTTACAAACGGTAACTTATGTTACGGTTTGTTTTCTTTTTGTTTTTCGGTATGTTACAAATCGAGGATATGTAAAGTTAAAAAAATAACAAACTAAAAATAGTTATTCTATGTGTATAAGAGTGTGTGTAGTAAAGAGCCTGGTGAGAACTTTACGCACATGATTAAAATTCCTTTCTGTCTTTAAAAGAAGAAGAAAACCAACTACCAACTATTTAGGAGTTTTAAGTAATGATAGTAAATGAAATGTACTTCCTTTCCCACACACAAAGTACATCTTTATTTTCAGTCTAATTACTACACAGACCTTTATACATATGAAGTTATTGTTTTAGGAACACATAGGGGGAGAAAGAATGAGGAAGTTATTAACGGTAATTGGACTTACATTTTTAATGTTAGCTGGATGTAGTAATGGAGATTTTGAAAAGGAAATGGATGCAGGGAAGACAGCGTTAACGAATAAAGAATATAAAAATGCCTTATCATCATTTGAGCGAGCGCTAGATGAGAAAAAAGACGATTCAGATGTAATAGTGCTTGTAGAACAAACGAAAATAATGATTGAAGCAGTGAAGTTAAAAGAAGAAACAAAGGTAGAAGAATCCATCAAGTCATTTGAAAAAGTAGAGAACATGAAGGATGGGAATAATACACTTATAAAGCAGGCAAAGGAAGAACGAACAGCATTACTAGCTGTATTAGAGCAAAAAAAGAAGTATAGCGAGCAACTGACGAAAAGTGAAGAGTTAATCAGTAAGAAAAATTATACAGAAGCGAAAGAGATAGTAAATAAGCTAGTTGCAGAAACAAAAGATAACAAGAACCTTGAAGAATATAATAAAAAAGCAGTAGGATTAGTTACTAAAATGAATGAAGAGGAAAAAACTGCAAAGAGTGAAGCGGCGACGAAAGCACAAAAAACAAATGTAGTAACGAATCAAAAGGTAGAAGCAGAAAAGAATCAAAATGCATTTACTTTTGAGAAAGCAAAAGAATATATCAAAAATGAATATAAAGAAGACTATGATTACACGCTAGAGAATACGCAAGTAGAGAATGGAAAGAAATATTATCAAATTAGAGTGCGTACAACATATAAAATAGAAGGCGCAGCTGGAGCAGGGTTTACTGGCGTATTCAAAGTATTCGAAGATGGTACAATCGTTGAACTGCACTAAATTGATGGAAAAGGTATCCTCAAAGTATATGAGGGTACCTTTTTTAGCATAAAAAAAGGCATCTAGCAAAAGTACTAGATGCAAATAAAAACACAAGGGAAGACAAAATTCTTCCCGTTTCCCGTATGTAATTATATCAAAAAATATATAAAAAACTAGCTTTATTTTTTATATAATTGAAGTGTAAAGCTATGAAAGTGTAAGATTACACTATTTTCATAGTGTTTTATTGAAAAAGGAGCTGGGTATATGATGAATTTTAAACCAGAAAATTTGAACCAACTATTAAAAATAACGTTAATTAGTGCGAATAAATCTTATGATGCGATTAAAGATTATGAATTTACGGGAGAAGCAGTAGTATTCCGTGTAGATTTCGAATATATTGACGTTTCTCTAATGATTATAGATATGTTAGGAAGATCAGCTTCTAAATTTAACATTTTGCCATATGCCCGTCCGAATACGAACGACATAGATTATATTCAGTTTCAAGTGTATTCGATTAATGAAGGGAATTTTAAAGAAATGATTGATACGATGTAGAGGAACTATAATTTTACAAAAATGTATATACCAACTAATATATAATTAATAAATTCATATAATTGGAGTGATGAGATGCAGCCGTTAGAAAGGGAGATTCATTCTAATATGCTGAAAGTGTGGCGAATTCACGCTTTAATTGGGGCGGCAGTTATACTAGCAGTCGTAATTGCGTATTTCTTTTTTATGATTAGTTTTAACTGGTGGGGTTGGTTGTTTGGCTTATTAGTAACAGGCGCTATTACATTTATCCCGCTTGATTATTTTGTGTTTCCAAATTTACGTCAACGTTATTATAGTTACAGATTAAATGAAGAAGAGATTGAGATTCAAAAGGGAATGTTCGTTGTAAAACGCGTACTCATTCCGATGATCCGTGTGCAGCACGTAACGATTGAACAGGGCCCGATTATGAGAAAGTATAATTTAGCAGAATTACATATTTCAACAGCGGCCACTTCTCATAGTATTTCAGGCTTAACGAAGGAAGAAGCAGAGCAACTGAAAAGACAAATTGGAGAACTTGCGAAAGTGAGTGAGGAGGATGTATAAAAGGCAACATCCGATCACGATTTTATTAGGTATTCGAGTTGCGACTTTGTTGCCTTTTATTTTTCTTGTTCTATTTAAATCAGATGGCCAAGTAAAACCTTGGTATTTCTTTCATCTCGTTCTTTTGGCCATATTATTTATTATGGCAATTTTCTCAGCGATAAAATGGTATTTCAAAGTGTACTGGGTTGAAAATAATATTGTACATATAAAGCACGGTGTGTTCGTTAAGAAGGAAAGTTACTTAAATAAAGAACGTGTGCAAAATATTAGTACGTCTTCTAACATCATTTATCAGCTGCTCGGACTGACGAAATTAAATATTGAAGTAGCGGGCGGCGGTACTGAACCAGAAGTGATGTTAGCTGGTATTAGAGAAGAGGAAGCGAAGGAACTGATTGCTTTATTACATAAAGAAAGAAGCGTTGTGACTGAAGAAGAGTCCGCAACAGCAGAAAATAAGACAGTTTATCAGTTAACGGTGAAAGAGATTTTAGCAGCTTCCATTACGTCTGGTAGATTCGGATTAGTGTTTTCTGGATTACTTCTTATTTACTCAGAGTTTAATCAATTTCTACCAGAATGGCTCATCAATAAAGTAGAAGCGTATGTGATGGATAACGGTGTATATGAATTAATTGTTATGGCTGCGATTTTAATGGCGGTTTCGTGGGTCGTTTCGACAGCTGGTTATGCGTTAAAATATGCGAACTTTAAAATTGAGCGAAATAGAAATGAAATTCGCATCGTGCAAGGGTTATTTGATAAGAAAGAGTTTGTTTTAAAACTACACCGCATTCAAGCAATTACGGTGAAAGAAGGAATTCTTCGCCAGCCGTTCGGTTATTGCTCTGTCGAAGTGGAAGTTATTCAAAGTATAGAAGCAGCAGGGCATGAAGTGATGTTACATCCTTTTATGAAGAAAAAAGATGTCCAGCAGTTACTTACGTATTTGAAGTTACCGTATGAAACGGAAGAAGAAATCGTTCATTTACCGAAAGCTGCATTACGCCGTTACATAATAATGGGTTGGATTACAAGTACCATACTCGCAGTGCCGATCATCGGTGCGAGTATATATTTTAAGCAAAATATGGCGTTATTCACTTTAATCCCACTATTTATCATATTTACGTTACTCTCATACGCCCGGTATACAAGTGGTGGATATATGATACGAGACAATCAGTTAGTCATGGTATACCGAGGCCTTGCAAAATATACAGGAATCATGCGAAGAAGGCATGTTCAAGCAGTAGGATACAATCAATCGTATTTTCAAAAGAAAGACGAGCTATGTACAGCTGCCGTATCAGTAGCGGGGCATAAATATAAAGTGAAGCATATGCAAAAAGAAGATGCGCTTCGCATATATAATTGGTACAAAGAAAAAGGAAACACCGGTACGTAACGGTGTTTCCTTTTTTGTGTCGTGATTTGTCAATAAGTCGATATATCTCAAAAATCGCCGATATAATTTCATGTACTGAATCCTTGGAGGACTACCGTACAAAACCCTTAAACTAACACATCAAAAGTAGTTACAAATGACGGACGAGAGAAAATACTTTTTTGCTGCTCTGCATGTGGATGTGCTTGAGTCTGAGCTTGTCCTTCTGCTTGTGCAGGGCGTTTTTTGTGAGCGTTTTCGAATGAACGTGATTCTGTCCAGTCTTTAAAGTTTTGCTCTGTTTCCCACATCGTTAAGATGACATATGTATCGTTACTTAATGGGCGTAGAACGCGAATTGCTTGGAAGCCTGGTTCGTTTTCAATAAGGCCTGCACGGTTTTTAAAACGGTTTTCAAATACTGGGCGACCTTCGTCTGTGACAGAAATGTTGTTACAAACGATATAACCAGGTTGTCCTTTAAATTCGCCAACAGCGTCTAGTACGTCATAGCTAAGTGAGCCTTCTACAGATTCTTCTGTATTTTCTTTATAAAACATATCTTTTTCATTATTTTTTGCAGTGAAATGTGCTTGTTCTAGAGGTGTTTCGTATGAAATAATAGCCTTCATTTTAATGCCCCCTTTAATTGTTTGTATCTATTATATCAACTCTCTTAAAAAACTTCGAAGATTATATACATAAAGATACTTCTTTTTCAAATAATAAATGTACCATCATTTGGAAAGAAGGCCGATGTATGAAGAAAGTAAAATGGACTTTATTAGGTGGATTAGCGACGCTTGTATTAGCGATTGTACTTTATAAACTTATTGTGTTAGCTGGTGGCTATATGATGGATGAAAAGCAGCTCGTTTTCCACTCTTCATCACGTATCGTTGACCAGAAAGGGAAAGAAATTACGAAATTATATGTAGAAAATAGAGACCTCGTACCAATCGAGCAAATTCCAAAATACGTGCAGCAGTCATTTATTGCGGTGGAAGATTCTCGTTTTTATGAGCATCAAGGAATTGATTACCCGTCTATATTCCGGGCTCTTTATAAAGATACGTTAGCAGGAGAAAAGGTAGAGGGCGGTAGTACGATTACGCAGCAACTCGCTAAAAACGTTTTTTTAACTCGTGAAAAAACAGTTACGCGTAAATTGAAGGAAGTCGCAATTTCCCTTCAATTAGAGCAAAAATATACGAAGCAACAAATTCTTGAAATGTATATGAATCATATTTATTTTGGGCATGGGGCTTACGGTATTCAAGCGGCAGCAAAGTTGTATTTTAATAAAAATGTAGAAGATTTAACAGTAGAAGAAGGGGCAATGCTTGCAGGTCTTCCGAAGTCGCCAAACGGATATTCACCGTATTTCTCTCCAGAGAAAAGTAAGGAGCGCCGCGATCTCGTATTGTCACTTATGCATAAACAAGGCTATTTGACTGCCGAAGAAAGCGTACGTTATCAAGGGAAGACGATTGCGCTATATAAAAACTTAGATGAGAATGAGCTCGCATATATGCCGTATATTGATATGGTTATAGATGAAGCAGCTCGTTTATATGGATTGTCTCATCAAGAAGTACTTCGCGGAGGATATACGTTTGTCGTTCCGATGGATGAAAAGATTCAAAAGGTAGCGTATAACCAGTTTCAAGATGCGAGGAATTTCCCTGGTAAAGAAGAGGGGGCGCAAGGTGCTTTTTTATTAATGGATAATCGTACGGGCGGAATTAAAGCGGCGATTGGCGGAAGAAAGTACGTCCCGAGAGGCTTTAATCGTGTTTTCGCAAAAAGACAGCCCGGTTCTGTGCTAAAACCACTTATCGTCTATGCGCCAGCACTCGAAACGAAAAAGTATAATCCGTATTCTT
This sequence comes from Bacillus cereus group sp. TH152-1LC, assembly GCF_027710505.1. Taxonomy (NCBI): domain Bacteria; kingdom Bacillati; phylum Bacillota; class Bacilli; order Caryophanales; family Bacillaceae; genus Bacillus; species Bacillus cereus group sp. TH152-1LC. The sequence goes on from NZ_JAQFNK010000008.1 coordinate 81,324, forward strand.
TATTAACGAATGAAAGAAATTCATTTGAAGGCTATGAACCTCGAAATTACAACCATACGTATTCGAAAGAAATGACGATGTACGATGCGATTTTAGAGTCAGCAAATGTACCGGCAGTTTCTTTATTAAATGAGTTAGGGGTAGAAGAAGGAAAGCAATATTTAGAGAAAGGTAATGTTCACATTGCCGATGCTGGTTTAAGTACAGCGCTTGGCGGATTGAAAAACGGTGTTTCAACATTTGAACTTGTGAAAATGTATCGTGCGTTTTTAGCAAATGGCGCTATTATTGAGCCGCACGTGATTGATAAAGTGTTCAATAGACACGGCGCAGTTATTGGAGAATCACCAAAAGTAGAAACGAAAATTTTCTCGAAACAAACGGCATGGTATATGACGAAAATGCTTGAAGGAGTTGTGAAGGAAGGGACAGCGAAAGCAGGTGTATATAACGGGGCGCTAGCTGGGAAAACAGGTACAACTTCCTTACCAAATGACGATAATGGAGCGAGAGATATGTGGTTCGTTGGCTATACGCCAAATTTAGTAGGAGCTGTTTGGATTGGTTATGACCGTACGGATAAAGAGCATCAGTTGCAAGGAGAAAGTGTGTCAGCAACGAAATTGTTTAAGAAAATTTTAACGAAGGCAAATATAGAACAGAAAGAGCAGTTTATGAAACCAGAAGGTGTGGAAACAATCGGTGCTCCAATTCGGCTGCGCAAGATTGAAGATGTGAAAATAAAATTAGCGTTTAGCCCTTTCGGTTTATTTAAAGCGAAATTAAGCTGGACACCACTTCCAGATGATAGAATTATGTATCGGATTTATAGAGTGGAAAACGGAGTTCATACGCTTGTAGCAACTGTAAATGGTGCAGGAGAATATGAAGAAAAGTTCGTTAACATCTTTTCAAAACCGAGTTTTTACGTTGTGCCATATAACACACAAACGAATCGCGAGGGAGAAAAGTCAAAAGTAGCTAAACCATAGTTTTTCTCTGTGTTATAATAAGAATGTTGTGAAAATAGTAAGCGTTTTTAAGAATGTTTGTGTCAATTTAATGAACAACGTACATAATATTATGCATTTTGTTTTTACAAGCTGTATAGTAAAAAAAGATAAATATCGAACGTATTCGAAGCATTGGTAAGGAAGGGAGCAAGGGTCTTGGTAAGAAATATAAATGAGACATTTTTAAAAGCATGTAGGGGGGAACGTACTGATTATGTACCAGCATGGTATATGCGTCAAGCAGGTCGTTCACAGCCGGAGTATAGAAAGATAAAAGAAAAGTATTCTTTATTTGAAATTACACATAATCCAGAGTTATGTGCTTACGTTACAAAGTTGCCAGTTGATCAATATAACGTAGACGCAGCAATTCTTTATAAAGATATCATGTCACCACTACCTGCAATTGGTGTGGATGTAGAAATTAAATCGGGTATTGGCCCAGTTATTGATAACCCAATTCGTTCTTTACAAGACGTAGAAAAGCTAGGGGACATCAATCCAGAAGATGACGTGCCGTACATATTAGATACGATTCGTTTATTAACGACAGAAATGTTAGACGTACCGTTAATCGGTTTTTCAGGAGCTCCGTTTACATTAGCGAGCTATATGATTGAAGGCGGTCCATCTCGTAATTATCATAATACGAAAGCGTTCATGTATGCAGAGCCGAAAGCTTGGTTCGCTTTAATGGATAAGCTAGCAGATATGGTTATTACATATTTAAAAGCGCAAATTAACGCAGGAGCAAAAGCAGTTCAAATTTTCGATTCTTGGGTTGGAACAGTAAATGTAGCAGATTATCGCGTATTTATTAAACCAGCAATGGAGCGTATTTTTGCAGAAGTTCGTCCGATGGGTGTACCGATGATTATGCATGGCGTAGGAGCTGCACATTTAGTAAATGAATGGCACGACTTACCGCTTGATGTAGTAGGCTTAGATTGGCGCTTACCGATCGAAGAGGCACGCACGCGTGGCGTTTATAAGGCGGTACAAGGTAATATGGACCCTTCATTCTTACTTGCGCCATGGTCTGTTATTGAAGAACATGTAAAAGGTATTTTAGATCAAGGGATGAAGCAGCCAGGTTATATCTTTAACTTAGGACACGGTGTATTCCCAGAAGTAAATCCAGATACATTAAAACGTTTAACTACATTTATTCATGAATACTCTAAAGGGCAGTTAGCGAAGTAAAGGAGAATTGCTGTATGAAAAAGAAAATTGGTTTGCTTGTAATGGCATACGGAACGCCATATAAAGAAGAAGATATTGAACGTTACTATACACATATTCGCAGAGGAAGAAAGCCAAGTCCTGAAATGCTAGAAGATTTAACAGAGCGTTACCGTGCAATTGGTGGTATTTCTCCTTTAGCTACTATTACATTAGAGCAAGCTAAAAAGTTAGAGAAGCGTTTAAATGAAGTACAAGATGAAGTAGAGTACCATATGTATCTTGGCTTAAAACATATCGAACCGTTCATTGAAGATGCAGTAAAAGATATGCATAACGACGGTATACAAGATGCAATCGCACTTGTTCTTGCGCCGCACTATTCTACATTTAGCGTGAAATCGTATGTAGGACGAGCACAAGAAGAAGCAGAGAAACTTGGAAACTTAACAATTCACGGCATTGATAGCTGGTATAAAGAACCGAAATTCATCCAGTACTGGGTTGATGCAGTGAAAGGTATATATAACGGTATGGCAGAAGCAGAGCGTGAAAAAGCAGTATTAATCGTATCTGCTCATAGCTTACCAGAAAAAATTATCGCACTTGGCGATCCATATCCAGATCAATTAAATGAAACAGCTGATTATATTGCAAGAGGCGCTGAAGTAGCAAACTATGCAGTAGGTTGGCAAAGTGCAGGAAACACACCAGATCCTTGGATTGGTCCAGATGTACAAGATTTAACGAGAGAATTAAATGAAAAGTACGGTTATACTTCATTCGTATACGCACCAGTTGGATTTGTTGCGGAACATTTAGAAGTTCTATATGACAACGACTTTGAGTGTAAAGTTGTAACAGATGAAATTGGCGCGAAGTATTATCGTCCAGAAATGCCAAATGCATCGGACGCATTTATTGATTGTTTAACAGATGTTGTATTAAAGAAAAAAGAATCTGTATTGTAAGAAGAAAGGGGGAGCCTGCTTGAGGAAAAAAGTTGTAATCATCGGCGGTGGCATCACAGGATTAACAACAATGTATAACTTGCAAAAAGAAATTCGTGACAACAACTTGCCGATCGATACATTACTGATAGAAGCATCGGGTAAACTTGGCGGGAAAATTCAAACCGTTCGAAAAGATGGATTTACAATTGAACGCGGACCGGATTCTTTCTTAGCACGAAAAGAAAGTGCAGCAAGATTAGCGAGAGAATTAGGTCTTGGCGATGAACTTGTAAATAATAAGGCCGGTCAATCATTTATCCTCGTAAACAATCGGTTACATAAAATGCCGAGCGGATCAATGATGGGAATTCCAACGCAAATTACGCCGTTTCTATTTTCCAGGCTGCTCTCTCCAATTGGTAAATTAAGAGCTGGCTTTGATCTGTTAATGCCAAGATCAAAGCCAGTATCTGACCAATCACTCGGGCAGTTTTTCAGACATCGCCTCGGCAACGAAGTGGTTGAAAATTTAATCGAACCATTACTATCGGGTATTTATGCAGGGGATATTGATGAAATGAGCTTAATGTCAACATTCCCGCAAATGTATCAAATTGAGCAGAAACATCGCAGTATTTCACTCGGTATGCGTACACTTGCCCCGAAAAAAGAGACATCTGAACCGAAAAAGGGAATCTTCCAAACAGTGAAAACAGGTTTAGAATCTATCGTAGAATCTCTCGAAGTGAAGATGCATGAAGGTACGATAATAAAGGGAACTCGCATTGAAAAAATTGCAAAACTTGGTGATGGTTATACGATTACTCTTAGTAACGGAAAAGAAATAGAAGCGGATGCGGTCGTAGTGGCAAGCTCACATAAAGTATTGCCATCTATGTTTGCGCAGTACAAGCAGTTTCGTTTCTTCCGCAACATTCCGTCTACATCAGTTGCGAATGTAGCAATGGCTTTCCCAAAATCAGCCATTCAGCGCGATATTGATGGAACAGGATTTGTCGTATCTCGAAATAGCGATTACACAATTACAGCATGTACGTGGACACATAAAAAGTGGCCACATACAACGCCAGAAGGAAAAATGCTTCTTCGTTGTTACGTTGGACGCCCTGGTGATGAAGCAGTTGTAGAACAAACAGAAGAGGAACTCGTTCAGCTCGTACTAGAAGATTTACGAAAGACGATGGATATTACTGAGGATCCAGAGTTTACAGTCGTAAGCCGCTGGAAAGAAGCGATGCCCCAATATACAGTAGGTCATAACGAGCGAATGAAGAAACTCACAACATTTATGGAGAAAGAGTTGCCAGGTATATACTTGGCAGGTAGTTCTTACGCTGGTTCTGGTCTTCCGGACTGTATTGATCAAGGTGAGTTAGCGGCGAAACGTGTACTATCTCATTTGGAGAAAGTAATGGATATGGAATCAATTGCACAATAAAGTGAAACGCCTTCAATCAGATTGAAGGCGTTTTGTTACTTATTCACCAATAAACATATATAAGTTATTGGGCTTTATAACGGCATCTCCCGCATAAATAATCCACTCTGTTAAGTTATCAAAATCTAAATGGTAACTATTTCCTTCACTCATATCTTTTATAAAATACGGTTCGTTAATAAGTATTCCTTGAATGAAGTCTTCCGTAATGTTTTGCATTTCAAACCACATATGTTCACTTTTTCCTTCTTCGTAGGAGACACCAAACTTAGCGAGGAAACGAAAATCTTCATTCGATTGTTCAATGTGAAAAATGTTGCTGAAATATCCGAAAGTATTCTTTGCATTGTAAGCCATACGATCGGTTTCACTATTTGTTTTATAGAACATAAGCCCTGTAGCCTCCTCGTGTTCTTGGAAAAAGCTTTCAATATATTCTTCCGAAGTATTATATTTGAATAAGAGAACGGATGGAGATTGATGGTATTCATCTCGGGCATCCATCCCGCCTAAGAATGTGTTTTGTGCATCTATTGGTTGTAGTTTCACTTCTTCATCCTCGATTGAAGATAATTGATCCATCCTCGTTTTATGTCCAATATAAGATAATCCCTTTTCCCATGGAATAGCTACTGTATGTATAGAACCTTGCTGACTATGCGCGATAACGATAGGCTCATTCATAGGGACTTGTCCGTTCTCAACGGCATTATTAGCAAATGTTTGAAAAAGATCGCCAATGCCGTAATAGGAAGAAATGCGATTGGGAATAATTAATTCTATCTCTGTTACGCCTGCTCTTAAAAGGCCATGTGTATGAAACCAATATTGCGTAGGCTCACCGTCTTTATCGTCTTCATAAACGGAATGAATAACGTATAAATCAGGAATGTCAGGTAACAATTCATTTTCAACGTGATATTCAATATAGCTTCTAGATATCACTTTCATTGCTGCGCTTGAATCGATTACAAATAATAAATCTGGAGCGAGGTTCCATAAAAACTGTAATTGCTGGAAAAAGCAGTCCAGCACATCACCTACAAATAGCGTACGAGCGAAAATTTCAGTGCCATAAGCAGCATCTTCAAAATGACGATCTACGATTGTAGAATCTTCTCTATTGTACATTTTATATTCTTCTGGGTCATTTGCTTCATCAATATGCAGTTCATACGGTATGATTGTTTCATCCATATGTAATTCAACAATAAGGCTTGTCTCATCACTGTAAACAACTTTTAATTCATCAACTTTGGTAGAGATAGTCTCTAACCGCTGTTTTAACTGTTCAATTGTAATTCTAGTTGGTATAACGGCAATCATATCTGAAAAATGACGTTCTAATGTTCCATTCATAGCTGCGCGGTATGTTTCTGTTTGTACTTCCATCCAATCACTCCTATTCAAATGAATCCATTTTACATGCCAATGAACTTTCGATATTTTCTGTTTTCTCTCTAACATTATAGAGTGCATTCGTAGAAGGTGTAAAATTATTATTTTGTATTATAGTTTGAAAGCTTGTAAATTAAATAAATTTTTTGTAAAACTTGTCGAAATAGCATTCTATATAACGAATCATTTGATATGATAGAAATGTTGAGAAAATATGAAATAGGGAGAGGAAAATGGCTGTGAAGAAATTGTTAAGTGTCTTTTTATCATTCATACTATTGCTTTCATTTACTGGAACTTTAGTACAAGCAGAAGAAACGACTTCTATGTCAGTAGAAAAAGCAATTCAAGTATTTAAACAGCAAGGTAAAACGAAGGGGATGGTGGAAGGATATATCGTTGGATATACGCAAAGTCCTTCTAAATACACGAAAGATCCGGCTAAGTTTGATGATACAAACGTAGCAATTGCGGATTCGCCAAATGAAACGAATCCAGATAAAATCATGCCAGTTCAGTTGCCAAAAGGCGATGTGAGAGCGGCAGTAAATGTGAAAGATCATCCTGAAAATATCGGGAAGAAAGTTAGTTTAACAGGGACACTTGAATTATATTTTAGTAGCCCAGGTTTAAAATCAGTAACCGCTCATAAGTTTCAAGGGGAAGGACAAAACCGTGTTAGCGATGTAGTAGCTTCACCTGGTGGCGGAGAAGTTGCGAAGGGAACAGCAGTAACATTAACAACGAATACAGAAGGAGCAACAATCTACTATACGTTAGATGGCTCTAACCCTACAAATAAGAGCGTTCGTTATAACGGACAAATTGTAGTGAATGAAAATAGTGTAATTAAAGCAATCGCAGAGAAAGAAGGACTTACCTCTTCAGCGATTTCAACATTTTCATTTATTATCGTAAATCATGAACCAGTACGTATTCATGATATTCAAGGGAAATCACATGTCTCTCCTTACAAAGGGAAGAAAGTATACAATGTGGAAGGCGTTGTAACAGCGCTTGATAAAAATGGTTTTTATATAGAAGATAATCAGCCGGATAATGATCCAGCTACTTCAGAAGGTATGTATGTATACAAAAAAGATGCGAATGTAGCGGTAGGAGACCTTATTCAAGTTGATGGAGAAGTAGAAGAATATGTTGGTCCTGGATATGCAGAAAGGTTTGACACAGATTTAACGACGACGGAAATTAAGGCGAGCCGTGTTGCTGTAATAGCAAAAGATCAACCTTTACCAGCACCGATTGTACTTGGAGAAAACGGTGTGAAAATCCCTGATCAAATTATTGATAATGATGCATTCGGTTTATTTGATCCAAATGAAGATGCAATCGACTTTTATGAAAGTATAGAAGGTATGCGCGTTACGATGCCAACGCCAAAAATTATTGCACCTCAGAAAAATGGGAATTTATATGTCACAGTAGAAAATGGCGGAAATAAAGTCGTAACGAAATATGGCACACCTGTATTAGATGAAAATCAATTAAACCCAGAGCGTCTTTCTGTGAAAGTACCTCGTGATTATGTAGCAAAAGTAGGAGATACTTTCACTGGAGATATAACAGGGGTAGTCGGATATGATTACGGTTCGTTCCGCATTTCGCCAATAACGGAATTACCATCTGTAGTGGACGGTGGATTTAAGCAAGTAGGGGCGAATATTCAGCCTCGTCTTGATAAGTTAACAGTTGCTACATATAACATTGAAAACTTCTCGGCGAATAAAAAAGAAACAACAGATGAAAAAGTAAAAGCGTTAGCGTATTCTATTAAATACAATTTAAAAATGCCAGATATTATCGGTGTAGAGGAAATGCAAGATAATAATGGATCAATTAATGACGGTACAACAGATGCTTCTTTAAGCGCAAAACGTATCATTGATGCAGTTCTAGAAATTCGCGGACCAAAGTATGAGTATGTAGAAATCGCTCCGCATAATAATCTAGACGGAGGAGCGCCAGGAGCGAATATTCGCGTTGGTTTCTTCTACAACCCATCACGCGTGAAATTAGCAGCAGTACCGAAGTTACTTGATAAAAATGTTGTTCGTATTGGAGACGAAAACCCATTATTTGAAAGTACACGTAAACCGCTTGCGGCAGAATTTACGTTCCAAGGACAGAACGTTGTTGTCGTTGCAAATCACTTAAACTCAAAAATAGGAGATGCAACGCCATTTGGAAAAGTGCAGCCGCTCGTATTAAAGAGTGAAGAAAAACGAATTCAGTTAGCGCAAGAAGTAAATCAATTCGTACAAGGAATTCAGAAAAAGAACACGAATGCACCAGTTGTTGTGTTAGGGGATATGAACGATTTTGAGTTTGCTAAACCACTAAAAGCACTAGAAGGAACAAACTTAAAAAATATGTTAAACACAGTGCCGAAAGAGAACCGCTACACGTACATTCATGAAGGAAATGCACAAGTGTTAGATCATATTTTAGTAACAAATAACATCGCACCACATACAATTGTAGATCCAGTACACTTAAACTCAAACATTATGAAAGAACATGGACGTGTAAGTGACCACGATCCAGTACTTGCTCAAATTGATTTGAAGAAAGCTTCTTAAATGAGGGGAACGCTTAGGCAACTAAGCGTCCTTTTTTGTTTTTGTAGCGTCATAGAATGGTACGAGGCGATTCCTTTTTTTGTAATCTGGTGATAAAATTAATTGAATATTTAGTTTTCGGAAGGAGGGCAACGATGCCAGCACAAATAAATGGGAAATTAATGAATCAGTTAGCGATTTTTTTTAGTACAATCGTTATGTTTCAATTTGTAGCTGAGGTAACAGGACTTACTCAAAATTTAGACCTTACGTATAACTTAATACATACAGCATCGTCCTATATAACGTTTAGTTTGGCAGTCGTTTTTACTTTAATAGGTGCAAGGAGAGAATTAAGTAAATATGCAATTATTTTACTATGTTCAGTTGTAGGTATTAAAGCGATTTATTTTGCGCTGTTCGTTATTTTATGGGGATTGGCAGGTACGCCGTAAAGGGGAGGATGATTATATGAGTAATGATAATAAGAGCGTAATTATCTAAGCTAACTTAGGTAATTACGCTCTTATTCGTTCAATGATCTAGTCTGAAATTGCTTGAAACGCTTTTCTACACCGATCTCTTTTTTGCAGTCTTCTTCTATATTTTTTTCTATCCCGCTTTACTCCTTGTATATACATGAATAAGCTAACGAGAAGGAAGAAAGTACATTGCATCGTTAAAATGTACGGTGACATGCCTTGTAATGGTTGCTTTGGGTCATACAAGTGAAAAGGTGCTCCACCTATTGTAGGGAATATTGTATTTAGCAGGACGTACGGAATGGAGGCAACTGCGAATGGAAAGAGAATCGCCATATAGTCTTTTTGTGACCATACAGATGCAGCAAGTCCTAAAAGGGCCATTAAACCTGCGAATAAAAAATTAATTCCGATATATACAGTAATATAAGTGAGAGGCGCATCGAAATATAGGTTTGCGAACATTCCATCAGCATTTATGATACCTGAACCAATCGTAGGTGTTCCGTCTGGAATGGTTAATTTGCAAAATAATAACGATAAGATGAATGGAAGCGTATAAAGAAACCCTCCGCAAAAAAACGTAACGATATATTTCGTTACTGAATAAGGAAATATAGAAATTCCCTTACTCACGAACGGTTTAAAACCATCTGACTTATCCGAATTGTAACTTGTACTAAAGGGGAAACTCGCAATAACTGGCATTAATAATAAATAAACATCCATTTCATTGTCGCGGAATCCAATCCATTTTAAATCTGTTGATATAGGACCATTCGCTGCGTCTCCTAAATAACGAATGACATAGTAATAGTGATAAATGCAAATAAGAACGAATCCACTAAACATCATAATTAAAGAAATACGACTACCAAAAGCTTGCTTTATATTTAAACGAAGCGCACGCATCATGACTGAAAAAGCCTCCACTATTTTGATAAACTTGTCTATTTTCTATATTACTATTAAATGTAAAGATTTTCTTGTTTTTTTATTTGATTATTTGAAAAAAGAGAAATTCGTTGTCGTTAAGTAAGGTTTATTTATGAGTTAATAAAATCTGGTTTCTAAAATACATTGGTAATTATTAATCGTAGTTTAGATAAGTTAGGAGAAATAGCGTTGTATAATAATAATTAGAACAGATGATGAAATACTATGTTGAAATAAAAAAAGTGTTCCTGAATTGCTTACATTTGGAACACTTTTTTACAGTTAAATGATATAAGGTAATATGATTATGAAAGAAATACACCCTCGTATTAGATGGTGATGTATATGAATTTTGTCGTGAAGATAATAGCCATTCCTTATTGTTAATACGTGTACAGTAGTGAGAGTGACAATTAATAGAAATAATATAGAGGGGATGAAAAAAATTAAAATGCTAGATACAAGCATAATTATTCCGGACACAGTAATTCCGACAGCAGAGTAAGTAGGTATACGTTTCTGTTTATATTGAGTTAACCCAGCTAAGATGAGAAGAGAAGCATAAAAGATAGCTAAAATACTACTACTCCATGAAAAGATATTCAAAATACTTCCTCCTTGTATATTGCTAAAATATGATTTCATTAAAATATGCGGGGTTAACCCCCTGTCAATAAATAATGTTAAGGAAGTGAAAAAAATGCGAATCGGAGAATTTGTTACGCTATTACATACTACAAAAGATACAGTTCGGCACTATGAAGATTTAAATTTAATTGTTCCAAATCGAACAAATAATAGAAAAGGGTATAGTGAAAAAGAAATAGTAGACTTTCAAGTTATTATTGAATTAAAAGAGATGGGGTTGAGCCTGAAAGACATTCAACTACTATTTGAGCTGAAAGGTTTATTAGGATGTGGGGATAAGAAACTAATAGATGAAGTAGTAGCTAAACTTAAAAATCATGCAGATTCTTTACTGTTAGAAGAAGAAAACATCCGTAACAGAAGGATTCAATTACAAAAAAATTGAGTGAAATAAAGAAATTATTATGAAGATATTCTAGTTTTTCATATAAGCATTCTTTTTGATACACTATGGACAGTGTTATATAACTTGACTGGAATTTTTTAATACTGGAAATAATAAAAAAGAGAACTTGTATAGAATGTAAGCGTGTGGTAATATCAAAGATGTACTGATTGACTATATTATCCAATTGGTCATTTTTGGAGGTGACGATGTGGCGATAGATCGAAAACGTTCTATTATTGATGCTGCAACAAAGTCTTTTTCAGCGTTCGGTTATAAAGCAACAACGATGGATCAAGTAGCGAAGTTAGCGAATGTAGGAAAAGGAACGATTTATACTTTTTTCAAAAATAAAGAAGAGCTATTTGGTGAAATTATTTCTAATTTAATTACAGAGATGAAGCAAGTTGCAGAAAATGCAATTCGTTCAGATGTTTCATTTTTTGAAAATGTACATAGAGCATTATATAGCATATTAGAATTCAGAAAAGAACATCAGCTCATGATTAAGTTAATTCAAGAAGAGCGCGATATGGGAACGAAAGAAGTACAAGAAGTGATGCAACAAGTAGATGTGGAAATCGTTTCTGTCATTCAATCGTATTTAAAGATTGCGATTGAAAAAGGTGAGATTGGCAAATGTGATCCAGAAATTACAGCATTTATTATGCTTCGCTTATACGTATCGCTTATTTTTGATTGGGAAAAAAATCATGAACCGCTAGAAAAAGAGAAAATCGCAGAATTATTTGAACTTTATTTATTAAAAGGATTGTCAAACTAAGATAATCCTTTTATTATTATAAAAAATGACCGTTTGAACAAAACGGTCATACGTTTATTTTAGGGAGGGATAATAGAAATATTCACTTCATATGAAGAAACAGTTGCATAGTATAAATTCGGGGATAAGGCATATGTATGAATAGGTATAGCCTTTTTATTTGGGAGGAAATGACCAAATGAACAATTTGGTCATTTAGAAAAGGGGGAGAAATGATGAAATGGAATCAGTTACTTCGTAAAGAGTTTACTGAAATTATAAAAAGTAAAAAAATATTAATTCCAATTATCGCGGTTTTATTCGTACCAATTTTATATGCAGGTATGTTTTTATGGGCCTTTTGGGATCCGTATAAACAGTTAGATGATTTACCAGTGGCGGTAGTCAATTTAGATAAAGGTGCAGTATTTGATGGGAAACCAATTGAGGTCGGAAAAGGGCTTGTTGACAACTTAAAAGATAATACAAGTTTCAAATGGGAATTTGTCAGTGAAAAAGAAGCGAAAAAAGGAATGGAAGGTAGAAAGTATTACATGTTAGTACGCATTCCAGATGACTTCTCAAGTAACGCTACAACGTTATTAAAAGATGATCCAAAACCATTAAACTTAGAATATATTCCAAACGAAAGTTTAAACTTCTTATCTTCACAAATTGGCGGAACAGCGATTGAAAAAATTAAAGGTGAAGTATCAAGTACGTTAACGAAAACATATGCAGAGAAAATGTTTGATTCCATTCAAGACGTCTCAAAAGGATTAGCAGATGGGGCGGAAGGAGCAAATAAACTACACGACGGATTAAGTGAGCTACATGATGGTTCAAGTAAAGTGACGGATGGCCTTCATACACTTCAAGGGAAGTCTGGAGAGATGAAGGATGGAGTGGGGAAATTAGCAGATGGATCTGGGAAAGTAACGGAGGGTCTTTATACGTTGCAAGGAAAATCAGGCGAAATGACAAGTGGTATTAATAAGCTGTTAGATGGATCTGGTCAGGTAACAGCTGGTTTGCATACTTTGCAAGGAAATTCAGGAGAGATGACAACAGGCATTGCTAAGTTATTAAATGGATCCAGTGAAGTGACAAATGGAGTAAGTAAATTAACAGATGGTTCAAGCCAATTAACAAATAATTTAAATACATTTGCAAATAAAACGGGTGAATTACAAAAAGGGGTGGATGACCTTTCAATTGGATCAGGTCAATTATATGGGGGATTAAACGATTTAACTGGCCGATTTATAACATTTAATAATGGTTTACATGATGCTTCTCTCGGATCTAGTGATTTGAAAAAAGGTGCTACTAACCTTTCAAATGGGATGAAAACGCTGGATAGCGCACAAGGTAACCTAGCGCAAGGAGCTCAAAATATTCAACAAGGTTTACAAAATTTAAATAATCAATTGGAAGGTTTTAAAACTGGATCATTGAACGTGAAGCCAAATGTAACAGGTTCATTGAAACAAGTAAATGACAAGATAAATGGAGCTGAAAGTAATATAAAACAATTAGATTCAGCTGCGCAGTTGAATGTAGAGAATTCAAATAAAGCAATGCAAGATGTAGCGGCTTTACAAGAACAGATTAAGAGCTTACCGGAAGAATACCAAGAAAAATTAAAGCCTTTTATTATGAATGCTACAAATAGTACTGCTGTTGTTCAAAAGAATTCAGCAGGAGTAGCAGGTACTACAGGTCATTTAAAAACTGAAGTATCAAATTTAAAAGAGAATGTAAGTGAAACCGTTAATGGATTACAAACGGAATTACCGAATCCTCAAGTTTTAAAAGAACTAGCTATGGGTGTTGAAAAGTTAACGAATGGACAGAACGTTTTTGTTACTAAATTCCAGGAATTCGGTAAAGGTTTAGATGAAGTAAAATCTGGGGCTATAAAAATTGAAGAAGGTAGTCAGCTGTTAGATGGAGGAATAAGTAAATTAGCTGAAAATGGCCCGAAACTTATAAACGGATTAAATGAATTAACAGCTGGTTCAAATAAGATAAATGGCGGGTTAAATAAATTATCAACAGGGTCAGAGCAGTTAACGCTGGGAGCGAATAAGTTAGCGGACGGTTCTAATAAAGTAACAAGTGGTTTAGGACAGCTAACCAATGGTTCGGGTCAAGTGACAACAGGCTTAGGCACATTATCAGGGGGAACAAACCAATTAGTCGATGGAGTAAATAAGTTAGCAGACGGTTCCGGCCAAGTGACAACAGGCTTAGGCACATTATCAGGAGGAACAGGTCAATTAGTTGATGGAGTAAACAAGTTAGCAAATGGCTCTGGCCAAGTAACAACAGGATTAAGTACATTATCAACCGGCTCAACCCAGCTAATCGACGGCGTAAATAAACTAGCAGACGGATCCGGAAAAGTAACGGACGGCCTCGTAAAAGTAAATGATGGTTCCGGTGAACTTGCTGAGAAACTTGGCGAAGGAGCAGAGAAAACTGGTGAAGTGAAAGGGACGGATAAAACGTATGATATGTTTGCAAGTCCTGTAAAAGTGAAGACGGAGAAAATGGCGGAAGTTCCTAACTACGGAACTGGATTTACACCGTATTTCTTATCACTCGGTTTATTTGTTGGGGCGTTATTATTATCAATCGTTTATCCATTACGCGATACAGTTGGCGTTCCGAAATCTGGATTTAGTTGGTTTATTAGTAAGTTCGGCGTGTTACTATCAGTCGGTATTATTCAAGCGATTGTAGCAGATATTATATTACTATTCGGCTTAGGTGTAGAAGTACAAAGTATTCCGTATTTCATACTCTTTAGCATCGTTACAAGTTTAGCATTTATCGCATTAATTCAATGTTTAGTAACGGCATTTGGTGATGCAGGGCGTTTCATCGCCATCATCACATTAATTATTCAGCTTACAACAAGTGCGGGAACATTCCCACTAGAATTGATTCCGAAGTTTTTACAACCATTCAACGCTTGGTTACCGATGACATATTCTGTATCAGGACTGAAAGCAGTCGTATCAAGCGGAGACTTTAATTTCATGTGGCAAAACGTAGGGGTGCTCATGATTTTCATTGTTGTATTATCACTTGGAACAATTGCATCCTTAACTTGGATGCACAAACGACAATTTAGAAATATTGCTGAAAATCAATCGATTGAAGCGTAGAAAAAAGCACCTTTCTGGTGCTTTTTTTATTTTAATGTAGGCATCTTTTCTATAGTTTATATATGAATCTTTTTAAAAGCTATAGAGACGAAAGAAAAGGGTTTACAACAATTTACAGAGAAAACTAGAATAGAGGAGTTGATATGATGAAAGGAAATCTTACTTATTATTTTATCTTAAATCCGCTAATCATCTTTCTTGTTTACGCCCTTTCACCTATCTTGTTTCATAAAGAAAAATATATAAATATGAAAGATGCACTAGGAATACTTTTAGTTTACTATGTGCTAATTAGCGGATATTACTTTATGGATGTTGTAAGTAAAAGAATGAAGAAAAATAATAAGGACGAACAATAAAGTTGTAGTATTAAAAAACCGATGGAGGATAACAAAATGACCGAAAATGAAATGAAATTCAGAGATACGACGATTCGTAACTTTTTCGATAAAGAGGACCGCCTAAAATCGATTCCAGGTCAAAAGAAGAAAAAACTAGTATTGTTAGAGCATTTAACTAGCAAATTAAATGCTGAAAATCAATATACAGAAAAAGAAATTAATACATTCATAAAACAATATCACGATGATTTTTGTACGATTAGACGTGAGTTTATTGTGCACGGGTTTATGGAGCGAGAGGATAATATGTACCATATAAACGGGAGAGAAGTTTGGACGAAGTGGGAGGAGTTAAAATAATGAATTAGAAAGGGAATCCTCACGTTATCTATTCTTCTTTGTAGTTTTTAGAAAAAGGTATGAGGTGATTCAGTGATACGATTAGCAAAAGAGATTGATGCAGAATCCATTATGAATATTAGAAAAGAAATTATATTATCGGAAACTACTACTAAGTTTTTTATAGTATCTCCAACTAAACTGCCCAATGATATTGATGCAGAAAAAGAAAAGATAGGGAAAGGCAATGAAAAGGGTAATCTTTACATAGTTTATGAAGTAGATAAAAAAGTGGCTGGCTTTTTAATTTTCAATCGATATGAATTAGACCGCTTACGACATGCAGGCACAATGGGAATGGGGATTAGAGAGGCGTACTGTAATCAAGGCATTGGTACGAAACTAATTGAATTTCTTATTAGCTGGGCTAAAGGACAGGAAGGTTTAGAGAAAATTTGCTTAGGCGTAGTTTCTATTAATGATAGGGCGATTAAGGTGTATAAACGTATGGGATTTATAGAAGAAGGAAGACAAATAAAGCAAATTAAATATGAAGATGGATCTTATGGAGATGACGTATTGATGGGGCTTTATATTGAATAAAATAAAGGAGTTTTCTATTGATAGTAAGTGAGACTTTATGAGTCATCATATAGACGGTGCATATTTTAGTGATAAGACTGCCAATATTGGCAGTCTCTTTTTAGTGGAAGGTTTACACTTAGCAAGCCTTAAGTTCCAATCGCTCTTTCTGACGAAGATGATGTGCAAAATGCATAGAAATAAGCTGGAACCATTCTGCTGCATGTAAGTAACCAAGCCCAGGATGTTCGACTTTACAATCACTTGGGATAGAAGAAAGTGTTGGCTCAATGTCTTTAACAATTGTAATTAAGTCTAGAAGCTGTTTCTGTACGTCTTCTTTATTAGCTGGGTTTTCAGGCGTATATCCAGGATGATCTGGTAATTTGATTTTTATGTCTGGGAAAGCTCCCATCATATATACCTTTTCTCCCATATCCGTTTTTTTATTAGTTACAGAAGGCGCTTCAGTTCTGCATTTCGCGATTGCATCTAACTGCATGTGTGTAGCTGAAATTAAGTGATTATACATTTGACCGAGAGACCATTCCTCATGAGAAGGCTTCATCCTAAATTGTTCTATAGAGTACTTTTCTAATTCCTCTATGTAGTACGTTGCTAACTCTTCAAAATTCTTCATATCACTAACTCCTTTTTATGAAAATGTATTTGTTACTCCCTACTATAAAGAAGTAATGCTGACAACATTATGTCAGTAGTGAAATGCAACAATTAAAGTTTTAACATTTTCCTTGCTTCATCACGGATTTTCTCAGATAGAACGTTTGGTTCAAGTACTTGCACTTGGCTTCCCCAGCTTAATACCCATTGAAATACTTCGTCTATGTTTCTCGATTTCAAAAAGACGTGAAAACCATTGTCTCTATGCTCGTATGAATCTATGAAGAAGTATCGTGATTCAATAATTTTATGTGCAATATGGGCTGGGAATAATAAATGAATCATCACAGTACGGTTGCTTTCAGGCTGATATTCTTGCAAAGAAAAGTCTTCGGGTTTTGTAAAGAATTCTTGTTCTCGCTGTAATTCCTCCATTCGATCTAAGCGGAAATTACGTATTTGTTCTCGCAGTAAACAATGGGCAACGACATACCAAATTCCTGAAATATTGACTAAGCCGTAAGGATGAACGGTCCGTTTTATTTTTGTAGTTTCTCTTGGTTTACGATAAGAAAAAGAGATAGCCTGTTCTTTTTGGATAGATTCTTGCAACAGGATAAGTTGTTTTTCAAGGTTTTCTTGTTCAGATTGTTTGTGTGAAAATATAGGAGAAAGGAAACGGAAAGTCCCTCGTAACTCTCGGGATTTCTTTTGTTGATCAGTAGGGAGGACAACCTCAAGTTTTTCTTTTGCCGATTTTGCATGTACAGAGAAAGAAGAAGTGAAAGTTTTCTCGATATAATCACCGCCTAATAAAAGAGTAACAGCCTCTTCAGACGTAAGCTGAATGGGTGGTAAGAAATAGCCATCCATTAATGAATAACCTTGGCCAGGCGTGGCGAAAAGTGGGACGCCAGATTCACCAAGTGCATCCATATCTCTATAAATCGTTCTTATACTTGTCTCAAATTTTTCAGCTAAGCTTTGTGCTGTAACAGTTTGTCTTCTTTGTAATTCAATTAATATAGCTAATAAACGATCCGTCCGATTCATGAAGTATCCCCCTGTATCTTTTATAAATATGCCTACTGTAAACTTCTAAAACTAATATAAATTTCCCTCCTATTAACAGACTTTTTCCTATGTATAATATTAATATAGTAAAATCATAACAACCCATATTGCAGTTTCCAATAATATACTATATAATCAATTTAAGAAAACGTTTTCATGCAAAGGGGGAGAATTTCGTGTCGACTATAGAGGACGTGGCGAAATTAGCGGGGTTATCAAGGACAACGGTTTCTAGGGTGATTAATAATCATCCATATGTTTCAGATGAGAAGAAAAAAAGGGTTCAATTAGCAATGAAGCATTTAGGCTTTGTTCCTAATTCTGCGGCGAGAAGGCTTCGTAAACAAAAGACGGAAACAATTGCGGTGCTCGTTCCAAGGATTACAAATCCTTTCTTCAGTAGATTTATCGAAGCAATCGAGATTGCTGCTTCTGAACATAAATATAAACTGATTATTTGTCAAACAAGATATTTACCGGAAAAAGAGATGGAGTATTTACAATTATTATCTACGAAACAAGTAGATGGGATTATTCTATGTTCACTAGAAAATCCGTGGGAAGATGTAGAGCCATACTTACAGCACGGTCCAATCGTGTTATGTAATGAATATATTGAGGAAGCAAATGTTCCAACAGTGAAGTTTGATCATGCACAAGGAGCATACATAGCTGCTAAGCATGTGTTAGAACAAGGATATCGTAATCTTATTTTTTGTCGTGGTAACGAAACCAAAGTGGTTAGCCAACAGCGAAAAATGGGCTTTTTACGTGCCATCACGGAGAAGAGCCGCCAAGTAGAAGCGATCGATTTTCTTGAAAACGCTTTCTCTTGGGACGATGGAAAGAGAATATTCCATGAAGTATTAAAGGACAAAAAAAATCCTACCGCGATTTTGGCAGGAGGCGACGAGGTTGCAGCTGGAATTATTTCAGAGGCAAAACGCCATGACTGGAGCATTCCAGATGATCTCGCTGTTATCGGTTTTGATAATCAAATATTATCACAGATTACAGAGCCAGGTATTACGACAATTGAACAGCCAATCGATGAGATGGCCCGAAAAGTTGTCGACCTGATGATGGATAAAATCCATACGAAAAATTATCGACAAAAAGAATTGTATGAGTTTGAACTGGAGCTCTTGGTGAAAGGTTCAACGATGAAGAAAGATACGATGTTATTAGCCTAGTAGACTATGTCTGCTAGGTTTTTTTATGTTCATAAACTACTATTCTTCGTGAACGCAGTCATCACATTTGTTATGGTACGCTTCGTGCTGCTCATCAATTTCTTTCCCGCAGTGCGCACAAGTTTTCGTCGGTAAATTTCTGAAAAACTCCATTGGTTGATCGATCATGTCAATCCCTCCATTTCCATTTCTTACTATCATTGTATTAGTACAAAAAACAAAAGTCAACAACTGTTTTATAACAAAATTGAAAATTAATGAAAAAGTTTAGGAAATGGATTATAGTTAACAATGTAGGATGTAAGTGAAACATGCATTCCTACTCGGTTTTTAGAAAGGATGGATACATATGAAAATGACTGTTGTCGGCTTTTGGGGCGGCTTTCCAGAAGCGGGAGAAGCAACGTCGGGGTATTTGTTTGAACACGATGGTTTTCGTTTACTTGTAGACTGTGGTAGTGGTGTACTAGCACAGCTTCAAAAATATATAACACCGTCTGATATAGATGCAGTTGTACTTTCGCATTATCATCACGATCATGTTGCAGACATTGGGGTATTGCAATATGCGAGATTAATTACGAGTGCGACAAAGGGGCAACTACCGGAATTACCAATATACGGTCATACGTTTGACGAGAATGGATTCCATTCTTTAACACATGAACCACATACGAAAGGAATCGCATACAACCCAGAAGAAACACTTCAAGTTGGACCGTTCTCGATTTCATTCTTAAAAACTGTTCATCCTGTTACATGCTTTGCGATGCGTATTACAGCTGGTAGTGACGCTGTAGTATATAGCGCGGATTCCAGTTATATTCCTGAATTCATTCCATTCACAAAAGATGCTGATCTTTTCATTTGTGAGTGTAATATGTATGCACATCAAGAAGCGGCAAAAGCAGGACATATGAATAGTACAGAAGTAGCAAGTATTGCGAAAGATGCGAATGTAAAAGAACTTTTATTAACGCATTTACCGCATACAGGCAACACATCTGATTTAGTAACAGAAGCAAAACAAATTTTCAGTGGCTATATTACGCTAGCGCATAGTGGCTACGTATGGAACTCATGAGGTGATATGATGTTATTTATTGATAATAAAGGAATTACAGATCCTAGAATAAACTTAGCAATTGAAGAATATTGTGTGAAGAATTTAGATATTAACGAAACATATTTACTGTTCTACATTAACGAACCTTCCATTATCATTGGTAAAAACCAAAACACAGTAGAAGAAATTAATGCAGATTACGTAAAAGAAAAAGGTATTCATGTCGTTCGTCGTCTATCAGGCGGAGGCGCAGTATATCACGATTTAGGAAACTTAAACTTCAGCTTTATTACGAAAGATGATGGAGACAGTTTCAGCAACTTCAAAAAATTCACAGAGCCTGTAACGAAAGCTCTTGGTAAATTAGGCGTAAATGCAGAACTAAGTGGTCGTAACGACATTTTAGCTGAAGGTAGAAAAATTTCAGGTAACGCGCAGTTCTCAACGAAAGGTCGTATGTTCAGTCACGGTACGTTACTATTTGACTCTGAAATCGATCACGTCGTATCAGCGTTAAAAGTAAAAATGGATAAGATCCAATCAAAAGGAATCAAATCAATCCGTAGCCGCGTTGCGAATATTACAGAGTTTTTAAATGAAAAAATGACGACAGAAGAGTTTAGACAACTTCTTCTAGAAACAATTTTCGAAGGTGAAATAGACATTCCGATGTACGAATTAACAGAAAATGATTGGAAAGAAATCCATAAACTTTCTGAAGAACGTTATCAAAATTGGGATTGGAACTACGGAAAATCTCCAAAGTTCAACTTACAACATTCACACCGCTTCCCAGTTGGCCAAGTTGACGTTCGTCTTGAAGTGAAAAAAGGAACAGTAACAGAATGTAAAATTTACGGTGACTTCTTCGGCTCACTAGATGTACATGACATTGAAGAGCGTCTAACAGGTGTACAATTTGATAAAGATGCATTCACTGTAGCTTTAGAAGGCGTAGATATCGCACGTTACTTCGGTAATATTACAACAGAAGATTTCTTACATTTATTCTTCTAAAAATGAGGGAGGCTGCCGTAACTGGCAGCCTCTTTTTTTTGCGTAAATTTTCGGTAAGTCGATACAATTTCACTCACCATACAATCACAGGACATTTCCCCCTTATAAAGGAATATATATATATTTAAAAGGAGGCGGATCGAAATGAAAAGGGTAATGTACGTCGTATTACTACTCAGTTTCGTCATCGGAATGACAGCGTGTAACGATGAAACGTCCTCAAGTCGCACACTTTTATCTATTGGAAAACCAGCGAAAGATAATGTCATATATTTTACACATACAGATAACAGGCGAAAGATAGATGATATACGAACTATGTTTCAAAATAAGGAATGGAAAAGAAATGGAGCGTTTAGTACGGTGAATAAAACGCCAGATCTTGTCTTGTCGATAGACGAGGACAATAAAGGAATGCCAACGTTATATGTTACATTGTTCTTTCATGAAAATGGAGCGGATGCAATCAACTTGTATGGGGAGTATACGAGCTTGAATAAAGAGGAACTAGAAAAACTTAGTGAAAAGATGAGTGCATATTATCCTGAAATGATTTTAGCCTTCGTTTCATAATTTATTAACACACGAAATTCCCGTATCCTTCCAAAGTGAATCAACAGGAGGTGATCGTTGTATATGCAATTAATGGAATATCACTTGCTACTTTAATTTTCTTTTAATATAATTAATTTAGAATTTTTAAATATTCTAAATTTTATAAAGGTGGGGTTTGTGTGAATCTCGTTCAATCTTTGGCTGAAACGGCGAAAAAGAAGGGGGATAAACCGGCTTATATATTTATGGATCAGTCGGTCTCGTATGACCAATTAAATAAAATGGTCACAAGGTTTTCTAGCAATTTAGCAGCGATGGGCATTGGAAAAGGGGACAATGTCGCATTAGTTGTTGGAAACTCACCACATTTTTTGGTCGGTTTATACGGAACAATGAAAGCTGGAGCAACTGTCATTCCGGTTAATCCAATTTATACAGCAGACGAAATGCATTACATTTTACAAAATGGAGATGTAAAAACAATCATCGTACTCGACGTCCTTCTACCTGTTATACAATCTCTTACAACAAGACTTCCTTCACTTGAAAACATCATCATATGCGAAACCTCATCAGATTTTAAACATACAGAAACCGAAAAAATGAAAACGTTTACGACAATGGTAGGGGCTGGAGATTTAACTTACGAAGGCCCAGAGCTAGATGAAGAAGATGTAGCGGTTATTCTATACACTTCAGGCACGACTGGAAAACCGAAAGGCGCTATGTTAACACATAAAAATTTATATAGTAATGCGAGCGACGTGGCGTCGTATTTACAATATACTGCCGATGATCGCGTCGTTGCCGCCTTACCGATGTTCCATGTATTTTGCTTAACAGTGGCGGTCAATGCGCCAATTGTGAACGGAGCGACTATTTTAATGTTACCGAAATTTAGTCCGAAAGAAGTATTCCGTATTTGTCGTACGTACGAACCGACGATTTTTGCTGGTGTACCGACGATGTACAATTATTTATATTTATTCGAAGAAGCAAGCGCAGAAGATGTGAAGACGCTTCGCCTTTGTATTTCAGGTGGTGCATCAATGCCTGTTGCTCTTCTGCAAAACTTTGAAAAACGTTTTGACGTTATCGTTTCAGAAGGATACGGTTTATCAGAAGCATCACCAGTTACTTGTTTTAACCCGCTAGATCGTCCGCGTAAACCAGGGTCGATTGGTACAAATATTTGGCATGTAGAAAATAAAATTGTGAACGAACTTGGGGAAGAAGTACCTGTTGGTGCAGTTGGCGAATTAATTGTTCGCGGACCTAACGTTATGAAAGGATATTATAACGCGCCAGAAGATACAGCTGCGACATTGAAAGACGGCTGGCTGTATACAGGAGACTTAGCGAAAATGGATGAAGAAGGTTACTTCTATATCGTTGATCGTAAAAAAGATATCGTCTTAGTTGGCGGTTATAACGTATATCCTCGTGAAGTAGAGGAAGTATTATACACACACGAATCTGTAGCAGAAGTTGTCGTAATTGGCGTTCCTGATGAAAACTTAGGAGAAGCAGTGCGAGCTTACGTCGTTCTGAAACAAGCTCAAGTAACAGAAGAGGAGCTTATGCATTATTGCACGTTACATTTAGCAAAATATAAAGTGCCGGTGAGTATCGAGTTTTTAACAGAATTACCAAAGAATACGACGGGTAAATTGTTAAGAAGGGCGTTAAAAGAGAAAGCGATGCAAGTATAAAAATAGGGGCAACCATCTTTATGAAGGTGGTTGCCTTTGTATTTTTTAGCATTGGTTAAGCTATGGTGCCATATATTTAGACCGTAATATGACTAATAAGGAGGAGATATACGTGGAGCAAAAGGAATTACGTTTACGGAGAGTTCAATACCTTATTTGTGACATTATGGATGAAATGAACGCGGAAAGTGAAAAGAAAAACTTAGAAATACTGCAACAAGTCATTGATCATCTTTCAGGTGCGATAGGTGATTTAGTCGATCCATCAAGCTCGTATTCTATTGATTATTTGGAAAGAAAAGTTCATACGGCACATTATTTACTGTTTAAAAATGAGCGAAAGGCATATTTGTGCAGGAAATGATATTTTTTATTTGACATTGATAATCATTATCAATATGATGGTTATGTTGGGTATAATCATATAAAGAGAGAGGTCATGTTGATAATGATTAAGAAAAAATATGTTAATGCGTTCGTTATAGCAGCAACTTTAGCAGTTCCATTTAGTGGTATTATGGCACCGATTGCGAAAGCAGAAGCGGCAGTAGAAATGAAAGCAACTAGCAAACTAGCAGATGGCACATATGACGTTATTTTAAAGACTTATAAAGATCAAACGAATGATACATCAGTTGCATCTACATATTTAAAAAATCCAAAAGTAACGATTCAAGGTGATAAAAAAATCGTTACGTTAACAGTTCAAGATAGTAGCTATTTTCAGTATCTTAGAGTAGAAGATCCAAATAAAATAGGGACATTCCATGATGTAAAAGTAATCTCCGAAGATAAAGCGAATAATGGCACGAAAGTTGTTCGATTTGAAATCGGTGAGTTCTCGAAAAAATATAATATGCAAATGCATATATTAATTCCAGCAATTAAATATGATCATAAATATCAACTACAGTTTGAAATTGATGCAAGTGCAATTGAACAGAAGCCTAAATTCTCAGATGTACCGGCCTGGGCACAAGAATCAGTTCAATATTTAGTAGATAAAGAAGCAGTGCACGGTAAGCCAGATGGTACATTTGCTCCGGCTGAAAATATCGATCGTGGCTCAGCTGCGAAAATATTAGCAACTGTTCTAGGTTTAGAAATTAAGAAAGATGCAAAGCCATCATTCCCTGATGCACAAAATCACTGGGCTACACCATACATCGCAGCAGTTGAAAAAGCAGGTATTGTAAAAGGTGATGAGAAAGGTAACTTTAATCCAAGCGGGTTAATTAACCGTGCATCAATGGCTTCTATGCTAGTAAATGCATATAAATTAGAAAGAAATGAAAATATGAAACTACCAAAAGAATTTGCTGACTTAAACAATCATTGGGGTGCGAAGTATGCCAATATTTTAATCCAAGAAAACATTTCAATTGGAACAGATAATGGCTGGGCTCCAGATAAAGCGGTAAGCCGTGCGGAAGCAGCGCAATTTATTGCGAAGACGGATAAGTTAAAGAAATAAATTGAAACTGTAATCAGTGAGGGACGATCCTCACTGATTTTTATTTAGGAAGAAAAAACAAAATCCAAGTTGACACATATGAATTACGGAATTAAAATGAAAAGAAATCGAATAAAATGCATTAGAAGCTAATCAGATAAACTGAAGGCGCACAATGTTCACTTTTGTGAATATATTGTGTGCCTTTTTCTATTATATAAACTAAGGGGGCTTAACAATGAAAAAGTGGGGTAAGACAGCGTTTATGAAAAGTACAGGTATTTTATTATCAGCAGTTGTGCTTTTATCAGGATGTGGTTCGGCAACATCCACTAATAATTCTGAAGGAAGTGGAGATAAAAAAACAGTTGAGCTTTTAAATGTTTCATATGATCCAACTAGGGAATTATATCAAGACTTCAATAAAGAATTTGCGAAGTATTGGAAAGAGAAAAATGGGCAAACGGTAAATGTAAAACAATCACACGGAGGGTCTGGAAGTCAGGCGCGTTCTGTTATTGATGGTTTAGAAGCAGATGTTGTTACGCTAGCGCTTGCTTATGATATTGATGCGATTAGCAAGAAGAAACAGTTAGCAGAAGACTGGCAAAAGCGATTTGCGGATAATTCAACTCCGTACACATCAACAATTGTATTTCTAGTGCGAAAGGGCAACCCGAAAGGAATTAAAGACTGGGATGATTTAACGAAAAAAGGTGTGTCTGTCATTACGCCAAATCCGAAAACATCAGGCGGAGCACGTTGGAACTATTTAGCGGCGTGGGGATACGCACTGAAAAAATATAATAACAGTGAAGATAAGGCGAAAGAATTTGTTGGGCAAATTTATAAAAACGTGGAAGTACTTGATTCAGGAGCACGCGGAGCAACGACAACATTTGTTGAAAAAGGAATTGGAGACGTATTAATCGCGTGGGAAAATGAAGCGTTGTTATCACAAAAAGAACTTGGAAAAGATAAATTTGAAATTGTAACACCGTCTATTAGTGTACTTGCGGAACCACCAGTAGCGGTTGTAGATAAAGTCGTTGATAAAAAAGGAACGAAAAAAGTAGCAGAAGGATATCTGGAATATTTGTACTCAGAAAAAGGGCAGGAAATTGCGGCGAAAAATTTTTATCGTCCTCGTAATGAAAAAGTAGCAGAAAAATACGCATCTCAATTTCCGAAGATTCAATTATTTACAGTAGATGAACTATTTGGTGGTTGGAAAAAGGCACAGGAAAAACACTTTAATGACGGCGGCGTATTCGATAAAATGTATCAAAAATAATGGGCGCTGCTAAAGGGGGATGAGGTGAAAGAAGATGAGAAAGAAACGTGTTTTACCAGGGTTTGGATTATCTCTTGGGTTTACAATGCTGTATATGAGTTTATTCGTACTTATACCACTTTCTATCGTATTTATTCAAACTTCACAGTTAGGTTGGAAGAAGTTTGCTGGGGTTATAACGAACGAGCGTGTGTTACATTCCTATCAAGTTAGCTTGACAACTTCATTTGCAGCGGCGGTTGTAAATGCCATTTTCGGCTTATTAATTGCTTGGGTACTCGTTCGCTACACATTTCCAGGGAAACGATTATTAGATGGACTCATTGATTTACCGTTTGCCCTGCCTACAGCCGTAGCTGGTATTACACTTACCACTTTATATGCGGAAAATGGCTGGATTGGAAAAATATTAAGCGTGTTTCATATAAAAGTAGCATTCACACAACTTGGAATAATCGTTGCGCTTACTTTTATCGGTTTACCATTTGTCGTCCGGATGGTGCAACCGGTACTGCAAAATATTGATAAAGAAATAGAAGAAGCGGCCTCGAGTTTAGGGGCATCACGCTTTCAAATATTTGTGAAAATCATTTTACCAGAAATCTTTCCCGCTCTTCTGGCGGGTTTTTCACTCGCATTTGCACGAGCATTAGGAGAATACGGATCTGTCGTTTTCATCGCAGGGAATATGCCGATGAAAACAGAAATTGCACCACTGATGATTATGACAAAACTAGAACAATATGATTATGCGGGCGCAACAGCTGTAGCGACTGTAATGCTTATTGTTTCTCTCCTTTTCCTTCTTCTTATCAATATGATTCAAAGCTGGAGTAGAAGGCATGAACTGAAAAGCGAATAGGAGGGGAGAAAATGGAACCAACATTACTAGAAAAGAAAATAGTAAAAAGCAAATCACCTAAAAAAGAATCTAAGTTTGTACCAATTGTATTTATTACGATTACAGTTTTATTTTTATCTCTCTTTCTATTACTGCCGCTTATAACAATTTTTCTAAAGGCTTTCGAACGAGGGATTGATGTATACGTTGCAGCCGTAACAGATCAAGAAGCATTTTCGGCAATTCGGTTAACGCTTCTCGTTGCATGTATCGTCGTACCGCTTAATACGATATTCGGGATAGCGGCTGCATGGCTTATTACTAAATTTCAGTTTAAAGGAAAACAAATATTGCTTTCTCTTATTGAATTGCCATTTGCTGTGTCACCAGTTATCGCAGGATTAGTATTCGTTTTACTTTTTACACCGAGGGCTGCTCTTGGCGGATGGTTACTCGAGCATGGGATCAAACTCATTTTCTCTGTCCCAGGCATTATTATCGCAACGATTTTTGTAACGTTTCCTTTTGTTGCACGTGAACTAATTCCGATTATGCAAGCGCAAGGGAAAAGTGAAGAAGAGGCAGCTCTATCACTTGGCGCAAGTGGCTGGAAAATGTTTTGGCGCGTTACACTTCCCAATATAAAATGGGGTCTTTTATACGGCATGATCCTATGTAATGCCCGGGCTATCGGTGAGTTCGGAGCAGTTTCTGTTGTATCAGGTCACGTACGCGGTGTTACGAATACGATGCCGCTTCACATTGAAATTTTGTACAATGAATATCAATTTTCAGCAGCGTTCGCTGTGGCGACTTTAATGTCACTCATCGCTGTTCTTACGCTCGTTATAAAAAACTGGATTGAATGGAGAATGGAAAAACGACAATAAGGGGGATTATGGTGAGTATTCAAATTCAAAATGTATCAAAACAATATGGTGCATTTCAGGCGTTAACAGACATTCATTTGGATATTCCAAAAGGCGAACTTGTCGCCTTATTAGGCCCGTCAGGTTCTGGGAAAACGACGTTATTACGAATTATTGCCGGATTAGAAGAAGCGGATGACGGCTCTATATCATTTGATGGGGAAGACTTAACGAGCATTCATGTGAAAAATCGGCAAGTCGGCTTCGTCTTCCAGCATTATGCGCTCTTTAAACATATGGATGTATTTGAAAATGTCGCTTTCGGCTTAAAGGTAAGAAAGAAAAGCTTAAGACCGTCAGCAGAAGTGATAGAAGAAAAAGTAACAGAACTATTGAAACTAGTAAAGATGGATGGTTTCGCCAAACGTTACCCAGCGCAACTATCTGGCGGACAACGACAGCGTATCGCGCTAGCGCGGGCACTTGCAGTTGAACCGAAAATTTTATTACTCGATGAACCGTTCGGGGCACTTGATGCAAAAGTGAGAAAAGAATTACGAAGATGGCTCCGGAAACTACATGACGAATTTCAAATAACGAGCGTATTCGTAACGCATGACCAAGAAGAAGCACTAGACGTTGCGGACCGCATCGTTGTAATGAATGAGGGTCGCATTGAACAAATGGGAACACCGGAAGAAGTATATGAAAACCCAGCAAGCCCGTTCGTGTATGACTTTTTAGGGAATGTAAATTTATTTCACGGCCGCGTCCATAAAGGTAAGCTGAATGTAGGATCAGTGGAACTAGAAGCACCAGAGCATAAGCACGTTTCAAACGTAGACGGAGTAGCCTACGTAAGGCCGCATCACTTATCCATCTCCCGTACGAAACAAAGCGTAGATGCAATCCCTGCAAAAGTATCATACTCTCACGCAGTTGGCCCTGTCGTATATGTAGAATTAAAACGAGACGGAACAGATGAGTATTTAGAAGCAGAAATTAGTAAAGAACAGTTCAAACAGCTCAGCATTCAAGCAGGTGATGTTGTATACGTACAGCCGAAAGAAGCGAAGGTGTTTATTCCAGAGGATTTTGTTATTTAAGAGAGTTAAAATCAGCAGTCTATTAATAAGAGGAAGCCTCCAAAAATATATTTTTGGAGGCTTCCTCTTTGTTTGTAGTGATAGTTCTTCGTGTGCGAAATGTAGTGGGGAAAACTATAGATATCATAAGAAGAGGGGGAACGCGTTCAAACAGTTATTTGGTATGAATAGCGAGGAAGATATTCTAATTACCTGCTATAAATAAAGGTATTACAGTTAGAGGAACCATATTTATCCCAGGAATATGAAGCTCATTGTACTAGCTTCATTGAATATTAGAACAAAATGGAAAGTGAAAATAAAAGGTTAGTTGAATGAGGTTCATATCATGTTGTTAGTAAACAATAATCGTATCAATTATTGTTAATCTTAAATTATATAATAAAAATAGTTATCTGCAATAATATTTGTGAAAATGTTGTTAATTTGTCGGATTTTGTGCACGAAATCTTCAAAACTTTAAAACTATATTTACTTTACTCTTTCATTTGTTTACATTGTGATATGTAACATTATATGTGTTAAAAATATTTCAGCGAGGTGAGTTTATGGAAGCAAAGAAATGGTATAGGTACTTAATACAACTTATCGTAGTTGCATTAATCGTTACTTCCGTACCACTGAATGGATTGGCGGAAACGGCACCACCGTTTACACCATCTCCAAATTCAGAACAAAGTCCAGAAGTAGAAAAGAAAGAGGAAAAGGAGTTACCAGCTCCACATCCAGATCAGTTAAAGAAGGATCAGGCTAAAGCGCAAGCGAGTCCGACTGAGATTGTAGAGGAAAGAACGGAAACCGAAAAAGTTTTCGATAATAATGATGGTACATATACGAAAAAGGTATATACGGAACCGATTCATATTGAGAAAGATGGAAAGTTAGAAGAGGTTTCACCGAAATTAGTAGAAGCACCAAATGAAAAAATTGTAACAGAAAATACAACATTAGAACCAGAATTTGAAAAGGCAGCACAAGATGGAAAGTACGTTCAATTTAAAGTAAAAGATCATACGATTCAGTATAAATTAATGAGTGCAAATGGTGAAAAAGGTGAAGTGAAGCCGTCACCGGTCACTGCAACACATGAAAATAATACAGTCTGGTATAAAGGGATTTTCCCAAATATAGATTTAAAGAGTACGACGTTTAACGAAAATGTAAAAGAAGATTTTGTATTACGCGAGTATACAGGACATCATATTTTTACATTTGCATTAGAAACAGATTTAACACCGAATATACAGGAAGATGGTTCAATCGACTTCCAAAATGAGAAAAAAGAAAAAGTCTTCACATTACCGAAACCGTATATGAATGATTCAAATGTGGATCAACAATCAGGTGAGGCTGTAACGTCAGATGCGGTTCGTTACAATATTGAGAAGGCAGATGAAAAAACATATACATTAACTGTTACCGCAGACCCGCAGTGGTTACAAGCACCAGAGCGAAAATATCCGGTATATGTAGATCCTTCTGTTGAACTAGGTAACTTTGAAAATGCTTACGCTGCAAGTGCCTATCCAACTGTTAACTATTCAGGAGGAAAACTTTGGGATTCTGGTCAAAATGCCTACACGTTAAAAGTAGGGTATTATGATGGATCATCTGGAACAAACTTTGCATTTGTTAAACCGAATGTTTCAAATTTAAAAGGTGCAAAGATTGAAGGTGCAACATTCCATGCCTATACAGTTTGGCATTATTATGCGAATCAACCAAATGGTGTTTGGTTAGATGAAGTTACTGGTAGTTGGAATGTTGGCGGAGTGAACTGGAATAATAAACCGAACTCTGCAAATATTGCGCATGCTGATGTAACAAGAGGACAATGGGCAAAATTTAACGTAACAAATACAGTAAAAGCATGGGTGGAAGGCACAAAACAAAATAACGGTTTTAAGCTACATGCAAACGGAAATGGACAAAACCATTGGAAGAAATTTATTGCAGCTGAAAACGGAGCAAATGCACCGTACTTAGAAGTGAAATATTCTTACGCAAAACCGAATAAGCCAAGAGTACAAACTTACTCAAATGGTAGTGGTAGTGGTTCAGGTCACTTCAATGTACAATGGGATGCAGTTCCAGGAGCAACAGGTTATAAAGTTGCTATTTTTAATGGGTATGATTATGAATATATTCCTGTTGGGAATGTGACGAGTTGGACGACAAAAGATAAAAAAATCTTCCCGACGCCAGCTGAAATTGCACAAGGGGAATTTGAGTTCCATACAGATGGTGCAGGTGGTGGAGAAGCACCAGTTAATCCAGGGCCAATTTATAAAAATGCTCATT
The DNA here is from genome assembly GCF_027710505.1 of Bacillus cereus group sp. TH152-1LC. NCBI lineage: Bacteria > Bacillati > Bacillota > Bacilli > Caryophanales > Bacillaceae > Bacillus > Bacillus cereus group sp. TH152-1LC. The sequence goes on from NZ_JAQFNK010000008.1 coordinate 112,662, forward strand.
TAGCAGGCAGCCCATATGGAGATTATAGCGGGAGACGTGGTTATTGGATTCGTGTTGTTGCGACATATCCATTTGGCGATAGTCCGCTTTCAGATGAAGTAGTTCCAACTATTCCATTAGAACAAGTGAAAAAGCCAGATGGTTCAGCATATATTAATGCGACCGATAAGGCAACAGGATATGTGACATTGAAATGGGATCCGGTTCCTGAAGCATCTGGATATAAAGTTTGGATTTATAACGGAAAAGATTATGAAGCGTTCGATGTCGGAAATAAAACGAATTGGACAACGCAAAATGAGAAGATTTGGCCAACGAAAGATGAAATCGCAAAAGGTCAATATTTACTTCATCATGATAAAAAAGGGACAGAATTAGCAGTTGATCCATCACCTGTGTATAAGAATTCTGGTGGAATCTATGCAGGTGCACAAAACTATTGGTTCCGCGTAACAGCGTATAGTACAGCGGGGCATGCTGAAAGTGAAATTTCGCATGAATTTGTCCCTAAATTCTCTCAAGACTTTGGATTTATGGGGATGTTTGATTACTGGGCATCAGTTCCGGTGTTAAATGGTAAAGTGAATGCTACAAATGGTAACTTTATCATGAGTGAGAAAGATATTACATTATCAGGGCGCGGGCCAGACGTATCAGTAGAAAGAACGTATAATAGTCAAAGTAAGAAGGTAGGTTTATTTGGTACGGGTTGGTCGAGTGGATTAGAGGAAAGAATTTGGGCCGACGGAAATGGAAACTTACTGTTAATTTCTGCTGACGGAGCAAATGTTACATTTACTAAAACTGGAGATAATAAGTATCAAGCTCCTACTGGTATATATTTAGAGATTAAGCAAGTATCAGGCGGATATGAAATAAAAGATAAAGATCAAACTGTTACATTCTATAAATCTGGTGATGCCCAGGGGCGTATTGAGTATACAAAAGATAAATATGGAAACACGACGACATATGAGTATGATGGTGCATCCCGTTTATCAAAAGTAAAGAATGCTTCTGGTAAAGAATTAGTCGTACAATATGACGGTAATAATAAAAAAGTAGCAAGAGTAATCGGTCCAGATAACAAGACCCTTACCTTTAATTATGATGGAGATTTACTCGTTTCTTCTACAACACCAGAAGGAAAAGTATATAAATATGGATATGATAATGGGGTACTAACATCTATTTATGATCCACAACATACAGATGCCAAACCATATAAAACATCGTATGCATATGAGAATGATAGATTAGTAAAAGTGACGGATCCATTAGGAAAAGCTACGACATTAGCATATAATACAGGTTCGAAGGAAGTTACGTTAACGAACCCTAAAGGACGTAAGACGGTTTATACGTATAACGATGCTGGAAATCCAGTGAAAACAGTTGAAGATGTGGGACGTCTGAATTTAACGACATCGTCTGAATATAATGCGAACAATTTAGTGAAAACAACAACTCCTAAAAATCAAACAGAAACAGCAACCTATGATGGTAATGGGAATGTAACTTCTGTTACTGATGAAATGGGAACTGAGAAATTTGAATACAATAAAGATAATGGGATTGTTAAAGCGACAGATAATGAGAATCGTGAAACAACAGTTGCTTATAAAGGAGCAAACACAGAAGTATCTGAAACAGATCAAGCAGCAAATACATCATCTTTCATGCAGTATGATCAATTTGGAAACCCAATTGAAACAACTAGAGAGCTAGGGACAGGGGAAAACCTGATTAAAAATCCAAGCTTTGAGACGGATATAACGAATGGATGGAAAGAAGAAAAAGGCAATAGTCAAGGGGCTTTGAAAAAAGATGCAATCTTTGCACCTGGTGGATTGGGTGGAGCTTCATCTTTACAAATGATAGTAAAAGCACAAAATGCTGGTTGGGGCTACCATAGTGCGATTCAGGATATTGTAGTAGAACCAAATACAACATATACATTAAGTGGGATGATGAAAACAGCATTAACGCATGCTGGTGCATTCTTTAATGTTCAGTTGTTAAAAGAAGACGGAAATCCTCTTGATGGTGGGAATAATTGGTTTGATACACGTCATAACAGGATAGAGGGCGAGAAAGATTGGACGAATCGCCAAGTAACTTTTAAGACGACAGGCCAAACGAAAAAAGTTAGAATCTATCTACAAGTTGATTATAATCGAGCGGATTCAAGTGGTTCTGCATGGTTTGATAAGATGCAACTTGAAAAAGGAGAAGTTTCTTCTAGCTTTAATCCAATTGAAAATAGTAGTGTAGAGAATATGACGGAGAAAGGTTGTATTCCAGGATGGATTCGAGGTAATGGGTCAAGTTGTGATCCGAAAGATACTTCCCATGAGGAAAGCTTTACAGGAGATTCGTCTATTGTATTAGAACGTAGCCAATATGGCGGTTCAGATGTAGGCTATGGTGCACATATACATTTAAACCAACAAAAAGCAGAGACAATTACATTAACAGGGATGTCTAAATCTCAGAATGTAGAAAATACTGCACCAGATAAGCTCTCACGAGATTACTCTATTTGGGCAGATGTGTATTATCAAGATGGTAGTGGTACGAACTATCAGGCGAAATTCCCAAGTGGTACAAATGATTGGAATCGTAGTGCGGTTGTCATTCCTGCCACGAAACCAATTAAGCGTATGGAAGTCTACCTTCTATTTAGAAGAGAGAATAAAGGAAAAGTTTGGTTCGATAATATTCGTTTACTAGAAGGTAACGCCCTTATTAAAAACGAGTACGATAACGACGGAAATGTTGTTGCGACGTATGATGAAGAAGGACAGAAGAATACATTCACATACGATGCATCAGGAAATAAAAAGAGCGAGACAGATGAAAAAGGAAATACAAAACTATATGATTACAACAAAGATAATCTATTAACGAAGGTTACATTAAAAAATGGTACTTCTGTAAATTATCGTTATGATCATAATGGAAATACAACAGAGAAATCTGTCATGTTTGGTGGAAAGACACAAACACACAAATATGAATATGATGTAGATAATAAAAATACAGTGTATATCGATGCATTAAACCGTCGTATTGAAAATACGTACGATGAAAATGCAAACAAGATTAAAACAACAATGCCAAATGGTTCGATTTTAGAATCTGTATATGATACAGCAGACCGTGTCATTGGTGAAAAACGTAATGGAAAAGATTCATTTACATTTGAACGTGATCAAAATGGACAAGTTACGAAAGTAAAAGATCTTGTCAATGGCGTAGAACGAACAAAAACATACGACAAGGCAGACCGCGTCACAAGCGCAACAGATAGCCGAGGCGGAAAAATTGACTGGGCATATCACGACAAAGCAAACAGTAAGACAGAAAAATTAAAAGAACAAACAGTAACACAAGGTGGATACACAAATAAAGTATCGTACGACTACAACACGTTAGATCAAAACATTCGTGTGACAGATGGCTCGCAAACGTATCGATTTGATTATGACGATCAAGGAAATGTTCGTACGTATACAGCTGGAAATGGTTCAGGTTCTACCTTCAACTACGACCATGCGAACAAAATTAAAGATTTAGTAGTAGGTACGTCAAATAGTATTCTACTTTCTGAACGATATGAATATGACCAATCAGGTAACCGTACGAAAATTAAACATGAAGGTGCGGGCGGAAAAGTAACAGAAACAAACTTTGTATATGACCCGATTAACCAATTATTAAATGAAGCACTACCAAACGGAACAACTAAATCATACACATATGATGGATTTGGAAACCGTACGAGTGTGAAAGTTGTAGAAAATGGCAAAGAAACAAAGTCTATAGCAGCAACATTTAATGAAGGAAATCAACTTGTAAAATTCGGAAATGAATCGTTAACGTATGATGCGAATGGAAATCGTACATCAGACGGAAAGTACAAGTATACATGGAATGAAAATGACCAAATTGTAGCTATCACAAAACAAGGTGAGAGCAATGCATTCGCAACTTATAAATACGATGAGAATAACCGTCGTATCGAAAAGAGTGTAAATGGTCAAGTAATACGTTACTTCTATGATGGAGATAGTATTAATCCGTTGTATGAGACGGATGGAAGTGGAAAAGTACTTCGTCAATATGTGTACTCTGTAGATGGTGTACGTTTGACTATGAAATCGAATGGACAAACGTTATATTATCACTATAACCCTCGTGGTGACGTGGTGGCGATGACAGATCAAAACAAAGAAGTTGTAGCAACGTATGAATATGACTCGTGGGGTAACGTATTAAAGAGTGATACGAAAGGTATCGCAGCAGATAATCCATTTGGATATGCGGGATACATGTACGATAAAGAAATTGGCATGTATTACTTAATTGCAAGATATTATAGCCCAGAGCATGGTGTGTTCTTATCGGTGGATCCTGATCCGGGTGATGAAGATGACCCGGTTACAATGAATGGGTATACGTATGCTGATAATAATCCGGTGATGAAGGTGGATCCGGATGGGCACCTTGCATGGTGGGTCGCTTCTGGAGCTGTTGGCGGAATTGCTAATGTGGGCAGTTATGTAGTAGGGCATTATGCAAAACATAAAACTTTAAAAGGAATGAATTATAAAAGAATGGGTAAGGATTTCCTTTGGGGAGTTGCCGGTGGTATTATAGGAGGATCAGGAGGTCATGTTGCTAGGCATTTAGGAAAAGGGGCTCGTTTATTTGTTAGTACTCATACAGCGGTACCTGGATACGCTGTAGCGAATGCTGGAAGTGGTGTAAAAAGAAAAGGACAAAGTGGTTATAGTGGAAAAGGTATGGCTCGAGATGTAGCATATTCTATGACTGGAAGTAAAGGTTATTTAGGATTAACCTTTGCGACTGCATATCGTGATAATCGTTCTACTAAAAATATAAGTAGTAAGAAGAAAAATACAAAAAGTAATAAAAAGGCTGCTAAAAAAAGGCGAAGATAGTTTTTAATAGAAAATTGAGGTTAGTATATTAGTTAGAAGTTATTTTATTATTATGAGTAAGATGAATGTTTATGAATAATATTTATTAAAGTGAAAATATATTTTTCACTTAATGGATAAGGTCCTTTAAAAAATCATAAAGTAGGAGAGATATATGGAAGACATTTTTTTTATGGTACTGTGTTTTTTTATAGCCTGTGGAATTATAATTTTTGGAATTATAATAGATAAAGAAACTTTTAAAAAGCAGCGTGTTAACTCACTGTTATTTTCTTTATTAACACCATTCCCAATCGTACTGTCTTTCAGTTTTTATTTGTTTAAGATATTTTCGATCGGTGTAGGGGCAGCTATATTATATTCGATTTTTTATGATGTATATAGTTATTTTGGATAATAATTTATCACGCTTTAATGGGCAGTAAGCCCCCCCTCAAAATTCAGCGAAATCAAAGAATTTAGGTGGGGGATCAACTGCCCATAAAAGTCCGATTGGTTCAACTAATAATCAGTGGGGGATGAAGAAAACCCCCACTGATTAAAGTTTCATTTTATTATAACTTAGTGTCTAAGTACTTGAGAGATTAAGAAGAAAATAATTATTGATGATAATATAAGGATTTTTAAAAAAAGAAGAGCTGAGAGTGGCTCTTCTTTTTCTACATATGATTTCGAGAATTTAGATTTTAAGTTGAGTGATATTTTTAAAGTCTCATACGTTAGTATTATATGAAGATTGGGTGAATTGAATTTCTTGATTGATAAAATTAGAGTGATGACGGAAATTAACTTGTAAAATTTAGAAACAAATCGTTAATGTATGATGCGAATAGCAATATAAAAAGATTTTATCATATAAAAAGAAAAATAATGGGAAACGTCCCCCGCTAAATAAAAGCGATTATTGAAAAGGACGAGTGATTATGAGATTTTTTTAAGTGGTGAATTAGAAGGTGACATTGCTGAAGAATTTATAAATATTATTTCAGAAATAAGCAGTGAACTTGAAAAATTAAATAATAATAATTATGGGAGTGAGGTAGAAAAAATATCTATAATTCCTATAGTGGTTAAAATAACTCCGAAATATGAAGCTGCGGGTTTCTTTAAAGAAAGCTTTTTAAAAAGAAGAGTAAAGTAGCAGACTTTCGATTAAGGATTGACTATGAAACATTTTCAACGGCAAATTATTCCGCGAGGAAAATATTAATACTAAAAAACATTATTCAATCTATTAGAATACTAGGGGAAAAGGCGAAGTCTGATTTTAATGCAATAAAGTTAGAGCAAGATATTTTACAAGTTTTTGATATCGATGGGAGTATATAGTAGGTCATTTTGAAGACGAGTACTATATAGTATCTTTATGTTCGGAAAAGTCAGTATTTGTTTGTTATGCAAAAGAACGGATTATTAAAATAAAAGCTATAAAAGTTTTTACGTTGAGAATGAAAGTGCACCCAACAATTCGGGTGCACTTTTTCATAACCGTTATATATTCCTCCCCATCAATTCCCCAACTTGCGTCGCAACATACTCAACATCATTATCAATTTCATCCAATACGTAAGATTCCAAAATGCCCATGACAGCTGTTCCTAAAAATTTTAAAACGATATGTTTATCAATATTTTTATTTACGGATGTATTTGTGTTTAATTTTTTTTCTAGTTCACCCATGATGAACGTTAGGAACTTTTTCTGAAATGATAATGTGCTGTTGCTTCTAAATAACGCTGCGAAAAATGGTTTGTGTTCTTTGAAGTATTCAAACCATATGACAGTTCCTTCTATATAGCCTTTTGTTTGTTTTATATCGCATATTTCTCTTAATTGATTTAAATGGTCGTCCACAATTTTGTCTAATAAATTGTATTTATCTAGGTAGTGTAGGTAGAAAGTTTTTCTTCCGATGTTCGCTTTTTCTGTAATGTTTTTTACTGTAATTTCGTCAAAGCCATCTTCAATTAACATTTCTATAAATGCGGATTGAATGGCGTTTTGTGATTTTATAATTCTTCTATCGATTTTCTCCATATGATGTTCCTCCGTTATTGATACACATATTTCTTTATGTGTGTATTATCACCCAAATGCGTAAATGTGGTCATTGAAACAAGTGGTTGCTCGCTTTATTATAAATATACACGTGAGTATTAACTCTCACAAGTGTAAATTAAAAATAAAGTAAGGGTGGTTTTATATATGGCAGTTACGAAGAGAAATGTTCATTTTTATGCAAGAGGATTACAAGTTGCAGGTGTTTTAAATATTCCTGTAGGTGCTGAGGAAAAGAAACAAAATGCAGCGATTGTTTGTGTGCATCCAGGTAGTAGCTGTAAAGATCAAACAGCAGGATTATATGCGGAGAAATTAGCAGAACAAGGTTATGTAACGCTTGCGTTTGATACATCATATCAAGGTGAAAGTGAAGGGGCGCCGAGATATATGGAAGAACCAGCTGCGCGCGTTGAAGATATTCGCTCAGCGGTAGATTATGTAACTACTCTTCCTTATGTAGATGAAGAACGTATCGGTGTGTTAGGCGTTTGTGCAGGCGGTGGTTATACGGTAAATGCCGCAATGACGGAGCGCCGTATTAAAGCAGTTGGCACAGTTGTTGGTGCAAATATCGGCCGATTAAACCGTGAAGCTGATCCGATTGGGGTGTTAGAGGCGATTGGTAAACAACGTACTGCTGAAGCACGCGGAGCAGAAGCGATGATTACAAACTGGATTCCTAAAAATGAGGAGGAATTAAAGGCAGCAAGTATGACGGATATAGATATTGTAGAAGCAGTTGAGTATTATACAACACCGCGAGGGCAAAGTGTTAACTCGCCAAATAAGTTAAACTTTACGAGCATGGGATCGGTAATTGGCTTTGATGCGTTCCATTTAACAGATACACTATTAACACAGCCGTTACAAATTATTGTCGGCAGTAAGCAAGGTGCATTCGGTTCTTATAAAGATGGTCATGAGCTGTATGAGAAAGCAGCTTCAGAGAAAAAAGATTTACTTGTTGTGGAAGATACGAGTCATTACGATTTATACGACCAACCAGAACCAGTAAAAATTGCAGTTGAAAAATTAACAAGTTTCTATAACGAAAATCTGTAAAAGTAATTTTGTTTTGAATGGCACCTCTAATTGTTAGGTTTGCATCTAGCAGTTAGAGGTTTTTATTGTGAAGATTGCTGTGCTTAATATTTACGTTAAACGTGCATAACAAGATATAATAGAAGAAATCAATAAGGAGGCTATCAGTGAAAAATTTTCGTTATCTCAATATATTCACTATTTTAATTGTATACACACTACTCATGTTTTACATCGGCTGGAACGGCTGGGTTTGGCTTCATGCGGTATTTGGCTGGGAGTCTTGGGGATATTACGCTTTCGTAGTCGGATTTATTTCATATGCGTACATTCTCGTGCAAGTGTTTAAGTTCCTTCCATTCCTACGAACGATTGGTTCGATTTGGTTTGCGGTTATCCAATACGCGCTGATGTTGTTGCCAATTGCTGATATCACAGTCTTTCTTTTACAGTTTTCAGTAGAGAAAGAAGCGGCAATTATTTGGACAGGAGCGGCCGTGTTACTTGCGTTTATCTTTATTTTTGCATATGGGGTATTCAACGCATATAGCCCAGTAGTAAGAAAGTACGAGGTGCACATCCCGAAAAAAGTAGAGGGACGTAAAAGCTTACGTATTGCGATGGCTTCGGATATGCATTTCGGTAAATTATCTGGTGTTTCGCATTTAAAAAGACTTGTCCGTCATATAAATGAGATGGAGCCTGATATTATTTTACTGCCAGGTGATATTATTGATGATCATCCAGGTGTGTTCATTCAAAAAAATATGGGACCAATTATGAAACAAATGAAAGCTCCATTAGGCGTATATGGTGTGCTAGGAAACCACGAATATTACGGACGAGCGGTTCCTGAATTTTTACAAGAGATGGATAAGATTGATATTCGTATTCTGTTAGATGAAGTGATTACAATTGAAGATCATTTTTATCTCGTTGGAAGAAGAGATAAAACAGAGCGAGATCGCCAAAGCTTTGAAAGTTTAATGAGTACGGTAAATAAATCTATGCCAGTAATCGCAATGGATCACCAACCATTCGAGTTGAAACAAGCGGCGGATGCTGGCGTCGATTTACTATTATCCGGCCACACGCACCGCGGACAAATGGCACCGAATCATATTGTAACGAGAAGAATGTACGAATTAGACTGGGGATACGTACAAAAAGGCACATTCCACGCGATTGTTTCTTCTGGTTTCGGATTCTGGGGACCACCGCTTCGACTTGGAAGTAGGTCAGAGATTGTACAGGTGGAAGTTACGTTTGAGTAGTGTTATAAAATTTTACTTATTTAGAAGTAGAATCACATACGCAGTAAGCTGAAATTTTCATCCGTTACTAGGATTTGAATTGTAAAAAAAGGATTATACATGACTCATATGTATAATCCTTTTTTGTTTCGCAATCGCGCCCGTTACTTGAATAAAATTTCAATTAGTTGTAGTGGATGTGCATTAATTAGTCCATGGACAATAATAATTGCCCATACTTTACGATAACGTGCCCACAAATATCCAAGAAATAGACCTACGATACCAAGGTTCACAATAACCGTAGCGGTATCAATATCCCAATGACCAGAGCCGTGTAATGCAATATGCCAGCTCGCCCATAACAATGAGGTAAGAAGAATAGCCGGCCAAGTGCCTAGTAATAATTCCAAACGTGTTTGCAACCAAACCCTATAAAAAAACTCTTCCAGTAAACTATTTATAAGAAAGCCTACAAGTAAAATTAATATTAAAACCATGGGTTCCATTTTAGCCGGAACAAATGGTGTAGAGAATGTAGAAAAGAAGTTGAAGTATCCCCATATTATAATGACAATAAGTGGTGTAAAACGATACCATTTATGATTCTCTATTGATTTCATAGATTTTAGTTTCTCTTTTTGGGGATTACTTTTATAAAACAAAAGAAGCATGAATGGCGTGAATAATAATAAAATGATTTTAAATATCATAAACCAAAATTGTAATGCCATCCCTTCAAAGTTTGTGGTGAGAAGACTAATTGTGAAGAGGGATCCGCTCAAGAACAAGACAATAGCTTGAATCATGATGCGCCTTTGTTCAAACTGTCGAAGAGGATTATAGTTTTTATGATAAAACGGTAAGAAACGGACAAGAAGTATACCGATTATAACAGGGATCCACTTGTGCCAAAAAGGCATCGTGCCCGTATGATCTCCACTATAACGAATATTTGTTTCGCCAATCCATATAAGCCAAAGCGATGAAAGCAAAATGACAAGTACACATAATCCACCAATTAACTTCCCCATTTTTGGAAAATAACTGTCCATAGATTCCCGACCTTTCGTACTATAACTGTAAAACTAGTTTTTTCTAAAATCATACGTATCCGTCTCTACATGTAATTTATGTTTATTAATCATTACTGTATGATTGTCTAACCACTGTGCAGTTGCATCTTCTTCACGATAATTCCAGTATATATTTTTCGTGTTCATAAATTTTTTATTATTTGCTACAAGCTCTCCTCTTATAGCAAAGCTAGTCGTTGCACCGCCATTATGCCTGTATATATGTAAAGTATACGTTTTATCTGGGGAGTGTATGGATTGAATTTTTTCACCGCCTGAAACCCCAGATAAAGTAAAGAACTTCCAATATCCTAAACTAATTAATACAATAATGATGAATAGAATGGTGAAGAAAATCTTTTTCATGTTTCCCCTCTTTTCCTTGACGGCCATACCTGTATTAAATCAAAAAACAATAAAACTGGCAATCTTATCCTTTTTCTCGCTGGAATATGTATGCTCCTATTTCTAACGTAATGTTCGCAATTCAAATGAATTAAAAGAAATAACAGACATGTATAATATATAATAATTATAAAATTATATAAAAATATTTAGATTTAATATTTTTGTTGATGTCGATTTCATAAAAGAGGTACGATTAGAAGACTCTGCTGAAATAAAGGGGGATTATAAGTGGTTATATCAGATGTTATTTACGGTGAGTTTAAAGTGGATCAAGTAGTAGAAGAGTTAATTTTAAGCAAGCCTGTGCAAAGGTTGAAAGGCATCCATCAAAACGGTGCAAGTTATTTAATGAGCGAGAAATGGAATGTAACGCGCTTTGATCATTCAGTTGGTGTTATGTTGTTAGTGAAAAAACTAGGTGGTTCAGTAGAAGAACAAATTGCAGGTTTACTGCATGACGTATCACATACTGCTTTTTCCCACGTGATTGATTACGTTTTTCATAATGAGGGTGAAAGTTATCATGAAGAGATATTTAGTTCTGTCGTGAAAAACTCAGAAATTCCAGCGATTCTTTCAAAGTATGGTTATAACTATGAAGATATTTTATTAGATGATTCGAAGTGGACATTACTGGAAAGGTCAGCACCAGAATTATGTGCAGACCGAGTGGATTATACGTTACGAGATATGTATACATATGGGTATGTTTCTTTAGAAGAAGTTCACAGTTTTTTAGAAGATGTCATCGCTGTAGATGGGAAAATGGTTGTTCAAAGTGTCGAAATGGCAGAATGGTTTACAGAAACGTATTACAAAGAAGTAATCGATTTCTTTATGAACCCAATGAATATTTACGGAAACGACATGTTAGCTAAGACGTTAAAGTTAGCTCTTCATAAAAAGGTTATTCATGCAGATGATTTCCTTCTTGAAGATGAGTCGCTTATTTCAAAATTGCAGCAATGTAACGATCGAGAAGTACATGCTTTATTAAGTAAAGTCCATCCAAATGTAAAAGTAATAGAAGATAGAAACGATTATGATTTGTATCAGAAAAATAAAGTCCGACTCATTGATCCGCCATTACTTCATGAAGGTGAAATTGTTTCATCGTCTGTCGTATCAGAAAACATAAGGCAGATGAGCGAAATTGCTTATGAAAAAGCGGTGGGAGGGATGTATGTGAAAGTGATTTCGAATTAAAAAGGAGAGCATATCTTTGCTCTCCTTTTCCTCATTAATAATCAAACCAATTCCAATCCTCAATATCCCCAAGAGTCGCATAACGCACATTCGGTGAGTTTTGTAATTTTAATAACTCTTTTGACGGGCCAGTAATGACCATGCCGTATACTTTAACGCCATTATCTTTTACATACTGGTAGCGCTTATCTAATTTTAGTTCTTTCTCAGGAATTATAGCTATTTTACTTACCGTTTCCGTATGTGTAGAAAGAATACGCATCATTTCGATAACTTTATCTTCTGGCGTTTTCTGATTCTCTGTATCACTATCTAGGAATCTTATATGTTCTGGAAAGCCTATAGCTTCTCCGCCATGTAGGATGTGGTCTTCTACATTTGTTTTTTCTTGTCCCGTATCTAAAGCGTACCATAAAGGAGTTGGAGGGAGTTCTTGTGCTTCAAATACGTTATATAAAAGTGGTTCTAGCTCCTTTAAAGTGTAAGCTTTGTCAAAAGAAATTGCTATTTCTGCAACGGTTCCTTCATGTACTTTTGCAAGTGTATCCCATACCTTCTTTGAAGATTCCTTTAAATAATCACCCTGTTCTGTTTTTGGGTGAACAAAGAAGAGCTTTGGCTGATAGAATGTATTCATCCAAGAGTTATTTAGGACATTTACAGATGATAAGAAGCTACTCGTTTCTAATGTCCCGAGTGGTATTTCTTTTTTACCGACCGTTTTTACTACATCAAAGTGGCTGTTCGTACGGAAAAAAGCTTCTACACTTGTTCCACCGCCCATAACGCGGCTATTTGGCATAGTCGCTTCAAGTGCAAGAGAAGGAACACTTCTTATTTCTTCTAACCTTTTATCGTTATTAGATTGGAAATAAAAGGCGGATAATATTCCGCCGATTATATATATGACGATACAAATGGATAGGATGAAACCAAGCGTCTGTAATCGATGTTTCCACTTAATTCTCCAAAAAGGAACTTGAAGATCTTTTGGCGATAATTTTTTCTTAACTGGTTCTGTTTTTGCGAGCAATTCATCCAAATGTGCTTCACACTCTTCGCAAGTCTCGATATGACTTTCTAACTCTTCTTGTTCATCCTGCGTGAGCGTTCCGTTTTCGTACTTCCCCCATAGTTTTTTAAACGCTGTACAACCCATGACTATCACTCCTTTATGCTTTTCGTTTCTTTTCGTCCTCGGTGTAATTCAATTTTTACTTTCGCTAGTGAGAGACCGGTCATCTCTGCTATTTCCTTATAAGAGAATCCGTAGTAATCTCGTAGTAGTAGGACATTTCGTCTTTCAAGGGGAAGCGAAGATAAACTGTCTAACCAACTAGCAATCTCGTGTTTTATAAAATAAGAGTGCTCTGTACTTGGTACGTTTGGTAAATGGAATTCTTCAACTGTCGTTGTTTTATATCTTTTTTCTTTTCGATACCAATCGATAAAGGCGTTGTAGGCAATCGTAAATAACCACGGCCTAATCTCTTCTCCTTTATAATAATCAATATGGACGAGCATTCGGTAAAATGTTTCTTGCATGAGATCTTCCGCGTAGTGGGAATCTCCGGTTAGGGAGAGAAGATAGCGAAATAAATCTTGCATATGTTCGGAGTAAATTTCTTCTAATGATTGTTTGCGTTTCACTACATTTCCCTCCCTTCATACATAACAACGAAATACATATAAAAAAGTTACATTTGTTTTTAAAATTATAGTAAAAAACGTCAAGAATTGGATAGGATTCTCTTTTATCATAATACATATAAGGCGGGTGAACAGAGATGGAAAGCTATGAAACACAAATTCAAAGGTCAATTGATTATATTGAAGAAGATGTAATGGAAAAACAGACGCTGCGTAATTTAGCGCGGATTGCAGGTTTTTCTGAGTCGCATTTTCATCGTGTATTTCAGGCGTTAGTAGGCGATACAGTAATGGAGTATGTTCGAAAGAGGAGGTTAGCCCGGGCAGCTTATCAACTTTCTCATACGGATGAAAAAGTTATTGATATCGCGTTTGAGCATGGCTTTCAATCTCATGAAACGTTCACGAGAGCCTTTAAAAAATTATTTCAAATGACACCGAGTGAATATCGAAAACAAGAAATTGAAACACCGATGTATTACAGCGTGAATGTAAAGCAAAGAAAATTAAATCCGTATTTAGGAGGCATACAAATGGAATATCGTATTGTAAATAAACCAGAATTTTTAGTGGCGGGTTATGAACTGAAGACGACAAGTAAAGAAGGGAAAAACCATCAAGACATCCCAGCATTTTGGCAAGAATATTTACAGAAAGATCTTGGAACAACGATTCCGAATCGTAAAGATACGAGTCAATGGGTAGAGCTTGGATTATGTACTGATTTTAATTTAGAAACAGGGGACTTCACTTATATAATTGGAATGGAAGTTACAGGCTTTGAAAATGTACCAAATGAAGTTGCGAAGCGTACTTTCCCGGCAGCGACATACGCCGTGTTTACAACACCGAAAGTTCCTCATGAAGAGATGGTATCGTCTATCCACCAAACGTGGAATGCCGTATTCTCAGAATGGTTCCCGCATTCAGGATACGAACATTGCGGCGTTAATGAGTTTGAGCTATACGATGAGCGTTCCCATGCAGATAAAAGTGAGTTCGCTCAAATTGAACTTTGGATACCGGTGAAGAAGAAGTAATAGAAGGAAAAGCGAACCACTGCGTGGTTCGCTTTTCTAATATCGCAACCTATATTTGACGATTTTTGTCGGTAAGTCGATATATATTGAAAATCGCTTATATCATTGCATTTCATTTACCGCTGAACTACGCAAAAAGAAAAGACGCCACATAGCGCCTTTTCTACGAATGAAACGGGAACACAAGTATAATCGTCGTTCCTTTTCCAAGTTCGCTATCAATCGAAATCGTTCCATTATGAGCATGAACGAGCTGTTTCGTAATGGCGAGGCCAAGTCCTGTTCCAATGTTACTTTCTTCTGTATTTGTTCCTCTGTAATAGCGCTCAAAGAGAAGCTCTTTCGTTTTATCATCCATTCCTTTTCCGTTATCTGAAATAGAGAGTGTAAATGAAGTAGCGTTTTGGGAAAGTTTTACGCTGACATTTGTCGTTTCATTATTATGTTTTACAGCGTTTACGAGTAAGTTTTCGATAATACGCTGGAACCATTTTTCTTCAATGAAATATTGAATTTTGTTTGAGCTTGGTACGAATTCAATATTTTGATTTTGAAGTGTCGGATTATTAATGAATTGTAATAATACTTTTTGGACGAATTGATTCATTTCAATATTTACGTGCTGCGCAGGAAGACTGTTATTTTTTAATTGATACGTTAAACTTAAGTCATCAATTAATGTCGTCATATATTGAGATTTCTCTTTCATAACGCTGCCAAATTGTTGAATGTCACGATCAGTCCAGTTGTACTGCTGTGATTCTAGTAATAATGCGTAGCCATATATAGAGCTAAGTGGCGTTTTTAAATCATGCGTGAGACCGGTAATCCATTCTTCACGTGTTTGCTGCAATACTTGCCTCATTGCATCATTTTTTTTAAGTGTAATAGAAAGATGCTCTAGTGAATTTGTCACATCACTAAATAAGCGGAATGACCATTTTTCTTTACCGGATCGCCGGAACCTGACAGGTTTCCCTTTTTTACTAACAGGTTCTTCGTACTTTCCACCAGCTATATTCTTAAGCCAGCGCATCGCATGCAATAACGGTTTTCCAAATTTATTACCGTACCAAATAGAAAGAATGACTAAATAAACAAATACGATAAGCAGGATTAATCCGCATCCGATTAGAAACTTTTTAGCAAATACATCTTCTATTTCATCATCTGGGTAGTAGTGCTCATTTTTGGCAGTTACAACGAGAAGATGATTGCTATTTGTGTCGTAAAAGCTAGACGTGTTTTCTTTATGATTCCACGGTTCTTTTGCGTTAAGAGCAGCTTGTATGGCAGAAAACGTTTTTTTCTTTCCATTTGGATAGGAGAATACTTCTTCGCCGCCACTATTAAAGATTTGAAGCGTTGCTTTTTCTTTAGAAAGTAACTGTTTTTCTTCTTCTGTTAATGTGAATGTACCCGTAGATACAGAAGGGTGCTCTTTCTGGATTGATTTCAGTAATTCATTGCTTTTTAACGTACCGCCGTAAATAACAAGTACGTTTTTTCTTCTAATTCAATTTCCCAATATGTAAATGTATAAGGGCTTTCTATGTGATTCTGTATATATGAGAATAAAGATGTTTTCGTATAAGATGTCGGTACGTCATTTGGCGTATTAAAGTGATAGAGAACTTTTCCGTTTTCCTCTACAACTTGAATCCAATCATTTTTCTCTTTAATTAAGTCTTTTACTTCAGCTTTTAATGAAATATCGCCATCTTCTGAAGAGATATATCTTGCAATCACAAAATTATCAGAGTCTGGAATGTTCGGTTCGTATGAAGTACTCGTAACAAGAAAAATTAAATAAGTGAAAGCAGCTACTACAGCAATTAGTAGTGTAACCAAAACAAATACGTGTTGCATAATAAACTGGATAATAAGTCGTTTATTAAAGTTCATATCGTCACCCTACTTTGTAATGAACTTATAGCCAAGTCCGCGAACAGTTTTTATATATTCTGGTTTACTTGGATCTTGTTCAATTTTTTCACGTAGTTTTCGAATGTGGACCATAACGGTATTGTCATCGCCATTGTAGGCAGGTGCTCCCCAAACTTTTTCGTATATTTCTTCTTTCGAAAATACGTAGTTCGGATTCTCGCAAAAGAAGAGTAATAGCTGAAATAGCTGGGCGGAACATTCGACAACCTGTCCACCTACTGTAAGTTCTGCGGAATATCGATCAATTTCAAATCTGCCAAATGAACTGGAGTGTGCTTTTTGTTCATTGGGTACTGCTTGTTTCATATGTCTACGGAGTTGTGCTTTCATACGAGCTACTACTTCAAGTGGATTAAATGGCTTCGTAATATAATCATCTGCACCATGTGAAAATCCGGATATTTTATCTAAATCAGATGTTTTAGCTGTGAGGAAGAAGATAGGGCAATCTGTTTTTTGGCGAATGATCGGACAAATATCAAAACCAGATTGTCCAGGAAGCATGACATCTAAAATAATTAAATCGTAATCGTTTTGCTCAGTGAGAGATAACGCTATTTCAGCGGATGTTGCAGTTGTAATATGAGAAAAACCTTCTTTTTCAAGAATGGTAGTTAGTAATTGTAAAATTGCTGTTTCATCATCAACGAGCAAAATATTTGCTTCATACATAAAAATCCCTCCTAATTTCCTCGAATATCATATCATCTTTCTATAACTTATGGAATTTTTAAGGAAATTTTAAGGTTTTCTTTCGCAAAAAATTAAGAATCAAATGATATGATAAAAGTAACATAGGGGAGGAGATGAGTGTGAATCCGTTTCAAACGATGCGAGCTAGATATTTTTTAATTGTATTTGCACTATTAACTTTAGTTGCAAGAGTCAGTAATGAATTGATAGAAAATACATTTCATATGCAAAATTCTACTTTTATAAATATTCTTATATTCTATATCCTTCCGTTTACGTGGATTTTTTTTGAGTATAGAAAACACCGTGTTTCATTTTCATTATTTATTAATAAAAATGAAACATTTAACCTGGTGCAAGTTTTATACATTGCACTTATGTTAGCCGTGTTTAGTTATGGATATCTTATTTTGTACATGTATAGCTTTGCTTGGATTACACCGGAATTTATTATGAACGCGTTACGTGAACCGATTATAGATAGCACAGGGGGATTTGTATATCAGTTTATTATGGTCGTGTTCATCGCACCAATTATTGGTGAATTTGTTTTTCGGGGATTTTTACTGCAACGTTTTGCGGCAAAATGGGGAACGAGTATAGCAATTATTGTAGTAGCAATATTGTTTGCGTTGTTACACGTTGATTTCCTAGGCGCAGTTGTATTTAGCGTTGTACTATCAATCGTATATATTCGTACGAATAGTTTACTTATGCCAATTGCTATTCACATGTTAAACAATGCATTTGTAATCGGTGCTTCTTTTTTAATAAATAAAGAAGAGATCATGAGTTTTGCAGATTTCTCAAATTATACGACGTTCTTTCCAGGGCTTATTATTTTTATAACAGGATTAAACTTAGTACTCATCTTTTTATTTGTTAACCGCAAATATTGGAATAAAGAAATGCCAGCTATATATGTAGAGCAAGAAAAGAGTTTTTCAGACGTAGTGGAGAGTAAATAAGATGAAGAAGACAATTGAAAAAATATTGAAAGACATTATAGATGCTACGTCACTTACAGATATGTGTGATAAAAGCGTGTGTCATTGGGTGCAACCTGTAGTAGATACGATTGTGTTTCCAGAGTATTACTTATTTTCTAGTACTCATGTAAAAGAAAATATTATTTCTCTTCTTATTGTGTTAGGGGTTTTATTAATATTTGGTCTAATTGTAGAAGAAATGATGAAGCGCATCTTCAGAAGAAATGAAGAGAAGTATATGTGGGTTCATAAAATATTCGAGAAAGTAATGGTGGCTTTCCTTTTGTTTTATAGTATGAAAACAATTATTTACTTTATAGCTTTGAAACATCATTAATTCTAAATTTGAAAGGGATGTATAAAATTATATGAATGAAACAATATCATCAAATAAGTTTTTTTATTTGATTTTGCTTAGTATAGTGCTGATAACGACAGTCAATGTTATTCTTCGCTGGGAGGAAGCTTATTTCTTTATGTATTTAGCACTCCATTTGTTAGGAATATTATGTATAAGCGGCGGAATAGTTGCTGAAAAAAAGAGTGAAGAAAGCGTTAATTATATGTGTGTGACAGGTCTTATTTTACTTTTAGCTGTACAAGGTATTATGAAATATAGTTCTTTTTCTTTACAAGATTTTAGTTTATTAGTGGATGTACTTCCTTAAGGGGGGCGCGTTATGTTATCTAAGAAGCAAATAGGATACGTACTAGTTTTAATTGGATTTTTTACGCTTATTGTAACGACTTTATTTTTTCAAGACTATGAATATATACGCTATATAAAAGGCGCTGGTTTAATATGTTGGGTTGTAAGTACGTTTCTTATCCCAGAGTATGAACCGAAGAAAGTGTCTAAAGGTAGGTAAAACTCTTCTTTTTGTAGAAGAGTTTTTTTATATAAATAGAAGGCTCTTGAACAATTCGTGTAATAAGCTTGTTCTAATTTAGCATGTACGAACTTACAATAATAATAGACAGGCAGCATAGAGGAGGGAATAGCGTGAGGAAGGTTATTGGGTGGTCGCTTTTTTTGTACGTTGGGTTTGCGTTGCTTATATATTGGTATTTATTTGGATGGAATCATGAACTGATTCCGGACATGTATAAAGGAACAAAGGCAGATCCAGAAACGTTTATGAATGCAAGGGAGCTTACGCTAAGCCAAGATTATTCGCGCGTGAAAAACTTACTGTACTTTTTAGCGACGCCTCTGGAATGGATTATTTTATTATTTGTACTTGTGCTCGGTGTTTCAAGAAAGTTTGAGAAATGGTCGAAGGAAACGACGAAAATAAGTGTCCTGCAAGTTGCGATTTATTTCTTTTATTTATCACTACTCACAACAGTTCTTGCCCTACCGATGCAATGGATTAGCCGAAAAGTGTCCGTTGATTACGGCATTTCAACGCAAAGTACACAAAGCTGGATAAAAGATCACGTTATCGATTTTTGGGTGAATTATGCGACGATGTTACTCATTGTTACTGTTTTGTTATGGCTGATTCGTAAATTTCCGAAGCGATGGTGGCTAGCAGGATGGGCGCTCTCTGTACCATTTACAATCTTTTTAACATTTGTGCAGCCGGTTGTTATTGACCCACTTTATAATGACTTCTCGACGCTACAAAATAAAGAATTAGAAACGAAAATTTTAGCACTTGCAGATAAAGCTGATATTCCATCTGAACACGTATATGAAGTGAATATGTCAGAGAAAACGAATGCGTTAAATGCATACGTAACGGGGCTTGGAAAAAACCTGCGCATTGTAATGTGGGATACAACGCTTCAGCAATTAAAAGATAAAGAAATTTTATTTATAATGGCCCATGAAATGGGGCATTATGTTATGAAACATATATATTGGGGCGTTGCGAGTTATGTGTTGCTATCGTTTATAGGGATGTTTCTCATTAGTCGTATTATCAATATGTGTATTCGAAAATGGGGAGATACGCTGCAAATTTCAAAAGTAGCATGTTTCTCAATTTTACCTTTATTTTTCTTAATTTCTTCTGTACTCTCTTTTGCATCGCAGCCAGCAACAAACTATGTTTCTCGTATAGAAGAACGAGCGGCAGATCAATATGCTTTAGACATGACAAAAGATGGGGCATCTGGTGTAAAAACGTTTCAATATTTATCAAAAACGAGTTTAAGCCAAGTAAATCCGCCTGCGCTAGTGAAGTTTTTCCTATACACACATCCACCAATTTTTGAAAGAATTCATACGTTTGAACAATATGAGAAACAAAGCAAAAAGAAGTAGCGATTATGCTACTTCTTTTTTAGAGATATAAGTTTTATATTGGGAATATTTATCATTGCTTTTTATTGCGATTTTGTAAATAATAAGCTATAAAATTCTAAAAATCTATATATAAAGGAATAAAGGTGAAAAAATGTATTTTTTAAAAAATTTAAAAGTGAAATATAAATTATTATCGCTTATTTCATTAGCAGTATTGAGCATGGTAATTATGAGCTGCGTAGCAATTAATTCTATTAACAAGATTAAGCATGATACAGAGGTTGTAGTAGATGATTATCAACATTCTGTAGTTTTATTAGAAGGAATGCTTCGTACACAAAATTCACTAGAGTATAACTTACTAGAATTAATTACAGCGTCACCAAATGAGGCGACAAATAAAGAGGGGATTATTGGTAATATTGAAAAGGATCTTGAAAAATATGATTCTTTATTAAAAGAATATGATGATGGCTTCAATTTAAGTAAGCAAGAGGATGAACTGTTTCAGAAGATGAAGAAATCTTTGCCAAGTTATATGGATACATATAAGAAGTTGTTTGATAAAGCGAAGCTAACAAATGAATCTCAAATGGTAAACGAATTTCATAAGGAATTAAAACCGAAGGGAGTAGAGTTAGCTAGTTATGCTGTAGATCTAGAAGCGTATGTTTCAAATTTAGCTGACCAAGTATTTAAAGATTCTCAAAAAATGATAGAGCGGTCTGTTATTACTTTTATCATTCTTGTAGTAGTTACTACAGTCATTATATGTATAGTAAGTTATATTATTAGCAAGCTTATAGTTGCCCCTTTACAAACGGTTAGTCTTATGATGGAAAGAGCAAAAGATGGGGATTTAACTGTACATGGTGAGTATAATGCTAAGGATGAATTAGGTGTATTAGTAAGTGATTTTAACGAAATGATTGCAGGGCTAAGAACAAATATGCAAGAAGTAGAGAATAATATTCAGCTTTTATTCCAACATGCAGACGGAGTAGTATCTGCATCGGAAGTATCTAGTGGTGCAGCGAAGAAAATCACTATAGATATTGAAGAAGTTGCAAATGGCGCAGAGAGTCAAATGCAAGCAATGGAGCAAACTGCGGGTGCGATGGAAGAGTTGACACAAGGAATGCAGAGTATAGTGAATACATCATCCTCTGTAAATGAATTGTCTGCTCAATCAGCATTAGATGCAGAGAGTGGTAACAAATTAATGAAACAAATGATTCAACAGATGGATACAATCCAAAATTCAGTACATAACGGTGTGAACCAAGTAGAGACTATGAAAGAACAATCAGAAGAAATTGTTAAAATCATTGATGTTATGCAAGGTATTACCTCTCAAATTAACTTATTAGCATTAAACGCCGCAATTGAGGCTGCACGTGCTGGGGAAAGTGGTAGAGGATTTGCAATTGTGGCAGATGAAGTAAGAAAATTAGCAGAACAATCCAGTGATTCTGCAAAACAAATTGAGAAGCTTATTACTCAAGTTATGGGAACAACGAACCATACGGTACATATGATGGGGAAAGTAGATAATGAGGTACAGGCAGGTACACAAGTAGTAATGCATACAGAAAAAGTATTTGGAAAAATTACAGAAAAAGTACAGCAAGTATCTGAGCAAATTCAAACGGTATCTATGTCTACAGATGAAATTGCAGCGAGTAGTGAAGAGATTTCGGCTTCTGCAGAAGACATGGCTCAAATTTCCCAAAGATCATCTGACCGAACTGATAGGGTAAAAGAGTCTATTCAACAGCAAGAAAAATCTGTTCAAGAGATCTCGGTTTCAATTGAACATATGCATAATGCAGCAGGAGGATTAAAACAAATAGTTGCCCAATTTACTCTTCAAAAGTAGTAGTATATTTAAGTTTTAATATAGAAAAATTCCATTTAATAAATAAAGAAATCATCCTATATAACAAAGGATGATTTTTTTATGGGAATTTTGTGCAGCTATCACTCAATAAATTCTAATTTTTTACAATTTTCCGATTGTAATATATAATAATACGTAATGTTTTGGAGATTTTTCATTTGTAAAAGATAGTTTATAGGAGGAGAGAAAGGGTGTTCAATAAAAAATCAATGCCGGCTATAAAAATGATCCTTTCGATGTCTATTTTCGGATCAATTGGATTTTTTTCTGTTCAAACAGGTTTACCGTCTTTTGAATTAGTATTCGTTCGTTGCATTTGTGCGACTATATTTTTAGCATTATGTTGGCTCGTAACAGGACAGTATAAAAGTGAAAAATGGAATAAAAAAGAAGTAATGCAAATATTGGCATGCGGTGTATTTCTCGTTTTTAACTGGGTATTTTTATTTAAAGCATTTGAAGTTATGTCGATTACAATTGCGATTTCAGTGTATCACCTTGCACCCATTATCGTATTAATGATTGGTAGTATTGTATTTAAAGAGAGACTTACAGTGTTTGCGGTTATGTCCATTGTCATTTGTTTTATCGGTACAGTTTTAGTAGCTGGAGTAGATGGAAGTCTATCGCTCGAAAAACTGATGTCATCTGGAATGGTATGGGCACTTCTTGCAGCTGTATTTTATGCTTTTACCACTTTATTAGGAAAAGGAATTCAGCATACGAGCGCATATGCGATGACCTTTTTACAAACGTTTTTAGGTATATTTTTATTGCTACCATTCGTAGATTTTGGCAAGTTTCAAGGGTTAACAGAGATGAACTGGATGATGATCACAGCAACAGGACTTATACATACCGGATTTGTATATTACTTATTTTTTGACAGTTTAAGAGGTTTATCGACGAGATTAATCTCGGTATTAGTGTTTTTAGATCCTGCGGTTGCAATATTATTAGATACAGTCTTTACCGGCTTTAGACCGACTAGTATACAAGTAGTAGGGATTGTTCTTATATTTGTAGGAATGGCATTTACTTTTCGAAAAACAAAGGATGAAAAAATAGCGGTAAAAGAAAACTTGTGCTCTTAATTGTAAAAAAATAGGTATATTATATTGAAAAATTTTCTATTTTTTGTACAATATAAAAGGTAGGAAAATAAAGGAAAAGGTAGATGAGAGAGATGAAAAAGCTAGTAAAGGTAGCGACATCGTTAACTTTAATGGGAGGAATATTTGTAGGTGCAAATGGTGTGTCTGCAAATACAGATGTTATCGAAAAATCTAGTCCTAATATTATGATAGAGTTTGATGATGTAGCAACAGATCATTGGGCATATGATGAAATTACGAATTTAGTATATCATCGCATTATGTATGGGTATGGAAATGGTAAGTTTGGGACAGAAGATAATATAACACGCGAACAGGCAGCGGCAGTATTGCATCGTGCACTTCATTTAAAGCGTAGTGTGTTTGATGAAAACCCATATGGAGATATTAGTGGGAAATCAACAATGTTCCCTTACGAAATTTTACATTTAACGAGTATCGGTATTTTTAAAGGTGACGAAAATGGGAATTTCCGTCCGAAAGATACACTGACTCGTGCAGAATTAGCACAAATTTTAACGAAAGCATATGAGTTGAAAACAAAGAGTCCACATACATTTACAGATATACCAGAAAACCATTGGGCAAGAGATGCAATTAGCGCATTGCAATCTAATAATGTAGCGATTGGAACGGGAAATGGCAAGTTCGAGCCTGAAATGCTCGTTACACGCGGGCAATTTGCGAAGTTTTTACAACGATCAATTGATAATTCTTCAGGGAAAATGGAATAGATAAAGAGAAAGCTCATAATTTGTAGAGGAGACATCCTCTGCTCATTATGAGCTTTTATTAATTAGGTAGGTTATTATTTTCGTATTTTGTAGTTCAGTTGATATCCTTTGTCGAAACGTCGAAATATACAGAGTAACAACATATATTTGCATTTTTTGTCTAGAAAATGAAGTTTTAAAATGTGAAGGATTTCTTTTTTAGAAAGTAGAATATTTAATGTATAGAAACACCTTTAAACGACCATAGGAAAGGGAAATGATTTGCGTACAATTCGGCATAAAAATTGAAATTGAGAGCGAATTGGCTCTCCTTTAGTAGTGATTTTCACAATAATAGATTTTTTAAATGTAATATATTGCATAATGGGTGCGAAGGCAACATATGTAATATTGGAAAGGATTTCAGTCTATTATTTTCCGTTTTTTCAAATGGAGATAAAGGGGAGAGGGCAATGAAGAAGAACATGTTACGTATAATGGCAACGGTAACTATTATGGGCGGCTTGTTTGTAAGTACAAATGTTCCAAACGTAAAAGCAGAAGAATATCCAGAAATGATTGTGTTTGATGATGTTCCAGTAAACCACTGGGCATATGACGATATAATGGACGTAGTATACAATAAAGTAATGTTAGGCTATGGAAATGGTAAGTTTGGTGTAGGAGATAATGTAACACGAGAACAAGTAGCAGCAGTACTTTATCGTACATTGAATTTGAAAAAAGAAGGACCTTTAAAAAATCCATATAAAGATATTTCTGAGAGGGCAACAATGTTTTTAGATGAAATTTTAGTATTAACAAAGCATGGTATTTTTAACGGCGATGAAAAAGGAAACTTTAGACCAGCTGCACCAGTAACACGTGCAGAAATGGCTCAAATTCTTACGAAGGCATTTACATTTGAGGTGAAGAAGAACCATACATTTAAAGATGTACAAAATAATCATTGGGCAAAAAATGCAATTAGTGCACTGCAGTCTAATCATGTCATAGTAGGAACAGGAAATGGGAAATTTGAACCGAATACAGTTGTAACACGTGAGCAATATGCAACGTTTTTAAATAGAGCTGTTTTTTATTTTCCTGTAAAAGATGAAAATTATGAATAAAAGTTAAAATATAAGGATATTTAAGTTATATCAATATAATATAAAACAAGAAAAAAGCGCGGGAATCCCACGCTTTTTTCTTGTTTTATATTATTTATAAGTATATCGATTTTCTGTTCATAATTTATTTGTTGGAATTTAGTGGATAAGAAGAGATTGAATAAAGTAACTTTTTATTGCTTAAATATGCGATTTAGTAACTTTATTATTAATAGAGTGTAAATAAAAGTATATGAAATATAGTTCATAAATTAGACAAAAATCACATGGGAATTGTATTGTTACGCTTTCATTAATTCTTTATATTAGAAAAAAATATGTTTTTAGGGAGAGAATACTTTGAAGACAAAAATTCTAAAAGTAGCAACAGCTTTAACAATTATGGGTGGAGTAGCATTTGGTGCCGAGGGGAATACAGCAAAAGCTGAAGTAGCTGCAAAGCCACAACAAGCAAGTCAAGCTATCTTTAAAGATGTACCAGCAGGACATTGGTCTTATGAAGCAATTCAAACTTTAGCAGAACAAGACATTATGCGTGGTTATGGAAATGGTATGTTCGGTTTTGGACATAACGTAACACGTGAACAAGTAGCAGCTTTAATTTATCGTGCACTTGATCTTGATGAAGAATTTGGTGAAGATGAGGAACTAGAAAGCCCATATAATGATATTGTTGATGATAACTCAACGATGTTTCCGTTCGAAGTATTAGCAGTAACAGAATTCGGTATCTTTACAGGTGACGAGAAAGGGAACTTCAGGCCAAAAGATACGTTAACACGTGCAGAAATGGCGCAAGTTCTTACGAGAGCATTTGGATTAAAGGTACAAGGACCAGCAGGATTTAAAGATGTACCAAAGGGACATTGGGCAGAAAATGCGATTAATGCAGTAGGTTCAAATGGTATTTCAATAGGAGATGGTAAGGGTAACTTCGCTCCGAACATGAAAGTAACACGTGAACAATATGCGCAGTTCTTATTTAGAGCACTTTAATAAAAAGGGGATCAGTGTTGTATAACACTGGTCCTTTTTTTGTGTGTAATGCGGGTGAAAGAATACAGTTTTATAAAAAAACGATGAAATTTTCAAAAAAAACTTCCTTTTCTGAAGATTTGTTATATAATATAAAACATAAAATCAAATCTGTTATAAAACAGTTTAAGAAGGGGATGCTAATATGTCGACGCAAACTTCACGGGTTACACTGACCGGAGAAATGTTACCAGCGTACAACGAAATATTGACACCTGAGGCGCTTAGTTTTTTGAAGGAACTACATGAAAATTTCAATGAGCGCTGCATAGAACTTTTACAAAAACGTGCGGAGAAACAAAAGAGAATTGATGCAGGAGAGTTTCCGAAGTTTTTAGAAGAAACAAAGCACATACGTGAAGCGGATTGGACAATTGCCAAATTGCCAAAAGATTTAGAGGATCGCCGCGTAGAGATTACTGGACCAGTAGATAGAAAGATGGTTATTAATGCTTTAAATTCAGGAGCACATCTTTTTATGGCGGATTTTGAAGATTCGAATTCACCAACTTGGGAGAATGCAATTGAAGGACAAATAAACTTACGAGATGCTGTACAGGGAACGATTTCACATAAAAATGAAAACGGAAAAGAATATCGATTAAATAGTAAAACAGCAGTATTAATTGTGCGTCCAAGAGGATGGCATTTAGAAGAAAAACATATGCAAGTTGATGGGAAGAATATGTCTGGTAGCTTAGTAGATTTTGGACTTTATTTTTTCCATAATGCGAAAGCTCTTTTAGCAAAAGAAAGCGGTCCATACTTTTACTTACCGAAAATGGAAAGTCATTTAGAAGCAAGGTTATGGAATGATGTTTTCGTATTTGCTCAAAAATATATCGGTATTCCAAACGGAACAATCAAAGCAACGGTACTACTGGAAACGATTCACGCTTCGTTTGAAATGGATGAAATTTTGTATGAGCTTAAAGATCATTCTGCTGGATTAAATTGCGGAAGATGGGATTATATTTTCAGCTTTCTAAAGAGTTTCCGTAAGCATAATAAATTTTTACTTCCAGATAGAGCGCAAGTCACGATGACGGCGCCATTTATGCGCGCGTATTCTTTGAAAGTCATTCAAACGTGTCACCGCCGTAATGCACCAGCTATTGGAGGAATGGCAGCGCAAATTCCGATTAAAAATAATCCAGAAGCAAATGAAGCAGCTTTTGAAAAAGTGCGTGCAGATAAGGAGCGCGAAGCTTTAGACGGTCATGACGGGACTTGGGTTGCCCACCCGGGACTTGTACCAGTCGCGATGGAAGTATTTAATCACATTATGAAAACTCCGAATCAAATTTTTAGAAAACGTGAAGAAATACATGTTACAGAAAAGGATTTATTAGAAGTGCCAGTGGGAACGATTACAGAAGAGGGACTTCGTCTGAATATTAGTGTAGGTATTCAATATATCGCATCTTGGTTAAGCGGACGGGGAGCAGCACCAATTTATAACTTAATGGAAGATGCGGCAACAGCGGAAATTTCTAGAGCGCAAGTATGGCAATGGATTCGTCATGAAGGTGGAAAGCTAAATGACGGCCGTAATATTACGCTTGAATTGATGGAAGAGCTAAAAGAAGAAGAGCTAGCAAAAATAGAAAGAGAGATTGGTAAAGAAGCCTTTAAGAAAGGGAGATTCCAAGAGGCGACAACGTTGTTTACAAATCTCGTTCGGAATGATGAATTCGTACCATTTTTAACATTACCGGGTTATGAAATTTTATAAAAATTGAAAAGGGGATGGAACAAATGAAAAACGAAAGAATCGAGAAATTACAAGAGAGCTGGGAATTAGATACACGCTGGAAAGGGATTACACGTCCGTATTCGGCAGAAGATGTAATTCGCTTGCGCGGATCGATTGATATTGAACATACATTAGCGCGCCGCGGTGCAGAAAAGCTTTGGTCATCGCTTCATACGGAAGATTACATTAACGCACTTGGCGCATTAACAGGGAACCAAGCGATGCAACAAGTGAAAGCTGGACTAAAAGCAATTTATTTAAGTGGATGGCAAGTAGCGGCGGATGCGAACCTTTCTGGACATATGTATCCAGACCAAAGTTTATATCCAGCGAACAGCGTACCTGCTGTAGTAAAACGAATTAATCAAACACTGCAACGTGCGGATCAAATTCAGCATATGGAAGGAAGCGATGATACAGATTATTTCGTACCGATTGTAGCAGATGCAGAAGCTGGATTTGGCGGACAATTAAACGTATTTGAACTGATGAAAGGTATGATTGAAGCAGGTGCATCAGGTGTGCACTTTGAAGATCAATTATCTTCAGAGAAAAAATGCGGCCATTTAGGCGGAAAAGTATTACTACCGACGCAAACAGCGGTACGTAATTTAATTTCGGCACGCCTTGCGGCAGATGTAATGGGAGTGCCGACCATTATTGTTGCAAGAACAGATGCGGATGCAGCAGATTTAATTACGAGCGATATTGATCCGGTTGATAAAGCATTTATTACAGGAGAAAGAACTCCAGAAGGATTTTACCGTACGAAAGCAGGTCTTGATCAAGCGATTGCACGTGGTTTAGCATACGCTCCTTATGCAGATCTCGTTTGGTGCGAAACATCTGAACCGAATTTAGAAGATGCAAAACGATTTGCGGATGCAATTCATAAAGAGCATCCAGGGAAATTACTTGCATATAACTGTTCGCCTTCATTCAACTGGAAACAAAAACTAGATGAGAAAACAATTGCGAGCTTCCAAAAAGAAATCGCATCTTACGGTTATAAGTTTCAGTTCGTAACACTAGCTGGATTCCACTCATTAAACTACGGCATGTTTGAATTAGCACGTGGCTATAAAGAGCGCGGCATGGCAGCGTACTCTGAACTACAACAAGCAGAATTCGCAGCAGAAAAACACGGTTACTCTGCAACTCGTCATCAACGCGAAGTAGGAACAGGTTACTTTGATGAAGTAGCACAAGTTATTACAGGCGGTACTTCATCAACGACAGCGTTAAAAGGCTCTACAGAAGAAGCACAGTTTACAAAATAAAAGGAAGGGGCACCTCTTTGAAGGGTGCCCCTTCCTTTTATTTTGTAAACGATTCGAGAGTAAATGAAAATATATCAAAGATTTTTTCGATATATCGACTTACCGACAAAAAAGACAATATGATTAAATCCACTCAGCTCTATGCTTACGAATAAACTCCATATCCTTTTCATAATGCTTTAAATGTCCTTCATCAATCATTCTTTGGAAATTCACATCGCCTTCTTGTGCTTTTCTTTTCATATATGTACATAAAGCTTCTAATCGTAGTAACACCATTCCTAAGTAATCTTCGTCCATACTTTTACCGTAGGACTGGACAAATAATTTCACTCTTTCTTTCATCCGGCTAGCATGTTGCGATGAGTCGTAATGAACTGCCTTATCTGTATAATACGTTCTACTTAAAGGTACACAAGTATACAGCGTGTAAGCGATATCCCAAATTCTTGGACCAGGAGCAGCAACATCAAAATCAATAATGCCTACTGGTTTTTCTTGATTAAAAATAATGTTATACATAGCAAAATCATTGTGGCATACAACCTCAATGTCATTTGGAGTACAATCCATCGGTTGCCATTTATCTGATAAGGGAAAGTCACTTACCGCATCATGGTACAGGCGCAGCATCTTTGCTATTTCTTTTAAAACAGCATTAGACCACATATATTCTTTTAACGGATAATTCCCAGCTTCTCCTTCAATAAAGGATAAAATTTCTCTATCTTTTTCATCTACACCTAAAAACCTTGGAGCATGATGAAACCCTTTATTTTCTAAGTGTTGTAATAATGTATGAATGTTTGCGCTACTTGACTTTAATTCTCGCCGAACAGTATTTTCAGAACGATATACGTTTGAGACGTTTCCCCCTGTAAGCCTTTCTTCGTTGGCGTAGTTTGACATGTAATCCCCTCCGATATAATTATATTGTAACACTTCAGAACAAGGGGTGTAATCGTATTTAAATGATGTGTATGTTCATTTTCAAATGAAATCCGCACATACTAAAATCAATTATTTACGAAAGTACAATCCATTTGATTTGTCAGTTATTTTCAAAAAAGATTGTACATTTTATTTTAATGTGCTATGATAGTCCCAGTTGAATAGTTAAATTAAGCAATCCATATGTTATCAAGTGCTGAAAACGAACGAGAAAAAGTATGTGAGAACTAGTTTATGTTTCGTATTTGATAATGTGTGGATTCTTTTTTTAGACAGGAAGACTAAAAAAATTAAAATTTGTATTTTCTTAGGAGGAAATAATCATGGCAGTAACAGGACAAGTAAAATGGTTTAACAACGAAAAAGGCTTCGGTTTCATCGAAGTTCCAGGCGAAAACGATGTATTCGTACATTTCTCTGCAATCGAAACTGAAGGTTTCAAATCTTTAGAAGAAGGTCAAAAAGTTAGCTTCGAAATCGAAGAAGGTAACCGTGGACCTCAAGCTAAAAACGTAATCAAACTATAATTTTATAGTTTATTATGGAAAAAAGGGATGGCTGCTGCCATCCCTTTTTTTGTTGTAATATACGATGAAAAAGTATATAAAACGAAGAAGAGTAAAAGGCCTTCCAAAATGGAAGGCCTTTTACTCTTCTTTTCCAATCTTTTTCTTTTCGCGTTTCTTACATTCAGGGCATTTCGATTTACGAAAAGGTTTTGCGAAAAATAGTAGAATGAAAAATAAACCGAATATAATGCTAGCTGAGTTTTTTATGATCACAATGCTGCTATTTTTCATTTGAATCGTTGGTTGCATTTCTTTTTCTTCCATAGTGGACCTCCATATATTGGATTTTTTCTTTTAATTATAGCAAAGTTAATTGTCATAATGATGAAAAATGAAGAAGCAGTTGTAAATATTTATAGGTAGTATAAATGGATTTTGTATCGGTTTTTTATTATTAAATCACTATAGTGTTGTTTTGTAATTTAAAAGATGTTTGATAAATGATAAAGTATTGTAAAAAAGCGGAACCTGTAAACCATTTCCTTTACATAGATGCTAGAATTATATATGCAGCTGCTAATATAAATAGAAAAAAAGGAGACAGTAGAATATGGAAAGTAAAGTAGAACGCTATGTTGAAAATTATGTGGTAAATAAAAATACAATGGCCTTACTTCCTGTTATTCTAAGTGAGAAGAAAATTGTTACACGAGTTGTTGAGATGGAAGATTCCTTTTTCGTATTTCAAAAGCCCCTAGATATTATAGAAAGAAGTTGCCGCAAGCATGGTTCTAGTTTCTTAGGCAGAAAAGAAGGAACGAAAGAGTTAACTCATATTACACATAAAGCACCGATTGCCATTAGTCCGGCAGATCAACTTTATTTTTTCCCCACTTATTCATACTCTAGAAAAGAGTGTGCTTGGTTGTCTCATTTTTATATTGAAAGTAATAAAGAGTCAAAAGATGGAAATGTTATTATTAGATTTATAAATGGCTTTGCTGTGAAATTAGAAATATCAAAAAGTAGTTTTGAAAATCAACAAAATCGTACAGCGAAATTGCGTACTGAATATGAAGATTGTAGAAAAAAACAAGGAAACCCTTGTTTTAAAGAGATTGATAAAACGGAAGAATCTAGACTGAAACCAGCATATGAGAAAGTGTATTTTGTTAAGGAAGGCGAAGTGTGAGAGGATGGGGGGAACCCCCATCCTTTTATTTGTCAGTTTTTGTCAGTGAGGCGATATATTCGAGAAATCGCTGATAAAAAGCGATTTACGGTCGATATATTCAGAAAATCGCCGATATAATTTCAGTTACTTAGGAAGTTGCTACTAAAACAAAAGAACCACTTCCAAAATCGCGACACGACCTGTCGAATATTGATAGATTATCATAGCGTAATAATGAAGGAATTCTTGTGAAAGGTATGGAAACTTAATAATTACATCTCCATATGTCGTATCCACCATTTCCTCTTTCATATAAGCAATGATACAGTAGAGGTAGTACTTAGAGTAAAGGGGTAAAGTGTAGAATGGATTTTCAGACAATCAAAGAGTATTTTTCACCAGAAAATATGGATCATATTGTTGAAAGCTATAAAGCGTTCGGACCACTGCTTGGTATTGGTTTGCCGATGATAGAAGCGTTGATTCCGGCATTGCCACTCATCGTATTTGTACTGGCAAATGCTGTTGCATTTGGATTTTGGCTCGGTTTTCTTTATTCTTGGCTTGGATCAGTAATGGGCGCCTTACTTGTCTTTTTCATTATCCGCCATTTTGGCAGAAGTCGTTTCTTTTCTTTTGTAAATAAGCATGAGAGAGTACGAAAGGCAATGGGATGGATTGAAAGGAAAGGATTCGCACCGATTTTCGTCATATTTTGTTTTCCGTTTACACCGTCTGCGCTTATAAATGTTGTCGCTGGTTTATCTCGCATTAGTGTAAAGCAGTTTGGACTTGCGCTCGCGTTCGGAAAGCTTGTGATGATCTTTATTTTAACGTATATCGGTCATGATTTAATGTCATTTATTCATAATCCGGTGAAATCAGTCATTGTAGTGATTGGTATTTTTATTTTATGGTATGTCGGTAAGAAAATCGAAGTAAAGTTAGAACTACATTAAGAATAGTCTTCTTGGTAAAGGAAAGCTTCATTATTAAAGGATAAGGGGAGAAGCGGATGAAGAAAACTTTGAAAAAAGAAGGCATAGAGTGGATACGAACAATTTTAATTGGTGTATTATTAGCTGTATTTTTTCGAACGTTTTTCTTTTCAACGTACGTTGTAGAGGGGAAGTCAATGATGCCGACATTGCAAGATGGCAATATGCTCGTTGTAAATAAGGTGAGTTATCAAGTGGGGGACTTGAATAGATTTGATGTTGTTGTGTTTCATGCGAATAAAAAAGAGGACTACGTAAAACGAATTATCGGTTTACCTGGGGATCAAATTGAATATAAGCATGATAAACTATATATAAACGGACAATTCGTGGATGAACCTTATTTAGAGACGTATAAGAAAGAGATAAATGGACGACAACTAACAGGTGATTTTAAACTAGAAGAGTTAACGAAAGAAAAGTCGGTGCCACCTGGATATATTTTTGTAGTAGGTGATAACCGCCTCGGGAGCTGGGATAGTAGACACTTTGGATTTGTAAAAGCTGATACAGTTGTCGGTAAAGTTGATTTACGATATTGGCCAATTCAAGAGGTACAAACGAATTTTTCAAAAGGTTGATATAATAGGTAAAAGTATAGAAAAAGACAAACTACTCCGTTTGTCTTTTTTCGTGTCCTATAATACAATTATAGTAGCAAACTAACGTTCGTTATGTAAGTGAAAGGTGGGGTTACATGTCACTTCGATTTGTGATTGGTAGAGCGGGAAGTGGAAAAAGTACACTTTGTTTACACGAAGTGCAAGAAGAGTTAAAGCAGCGCCCAAGAGGGGAAACAATATTATATCTTGTGCCAGAACAGATGACATTCCAAACGCAGCAGGCGTTAATTGGTAGTGAGGATGTTAGAGGTTCTATTCGGGCACAAGTTTTTAGTTTTTCACGGTTAGCGTGGAAGGTGCTGCAAGAAGTGGGTGGAGCGAGTCGTCTTCACATTGATGAAGCGGGTGTACATATGCTACTTCGTAAAATTGTAGAGTCTCGTAAAGATGGATTATCAGTGTTCCAAAAAGCAGCGGAGCAAAACGGTTTCTTTGAACATCTTGGTAGCATGATTGCGGAGTTTAAACGTTACAATGTGACGCCATCTAACATATATGAAATGTGGCAACAATTAGATGCGCATAGTAGCAGTGCAGAGCAAAAGTTATTAGCGAATAAAGTGTATGATCTACAACTATTATATGATGATTTCGAACGTGCTTTAATCGGAAAATATTTAGATTCAGAAGACTACCTGCAATTACTAGTGGAAAAGCTTCCGCAATCTGAATATGTAAATGGAGCTGAAATTTATATAGATGGATTCCATTCGTTCTTGCCGCAAGAACTAGAAATTGTAAGACAGCTTATGATTTGCGGAGCGAGAGTTACAATCACGTTAACGATAGATGAAAAAACGTTAGCACAGCCAGTAAATGAACTAGATTTATTTTATGAAACGACGTTAACGTATGAAAAAATAAAGCAAGTGGCGCGTGAAGAGAAGATAGAAATTGAAAAAACGATTCCACTTATGGAACAACCACGTTTTCATTCGCAAGCATTAGCGCATTTAGAAACGCATTATGAAGCGCGTCCGAATGAAAAGTTTCACGGGGAAGCAAGTGTAACGATTCATACAGCAGCGAATTTACGAGCTGAAGTAGAAGGTGTTGCTCGTGAAATTCGTAGACTTGTGGCGGATGAAGACTACCGTTACCGAGATATTGCGGTCCTTCTTCGTAATGGGGAAAGTTATTACGATGTAATGCGAACGTTATTTACGGATTATAATATCCCACACTTCATCGATGAAAAACGCCCAATGTCACATCATCCGCTAGTAGAATGTATTCGTTCTGCACTAGAGATTATTAGTGGGAATTGGCGTTATGATGCAGTGTTTCGCTGCGTGAAAACAGAGCTTTTATATCCATTAGACGTAAGAAAAGAAATGATGCGTGAAGAGATGGATGAGTTTGAAAACTACTGTTTAGCGTACGGTGTACAAGGGAAGAGATGGACTTCAGAAGATCCGTGGATGTACCGTCGTTATCGTTCTCTTGACGATACGGACGGGATGATTACAGACAGTGAACGTGAAATGGAAGAGAAAATAAATCGACTACGCGACGTTGTAAGAACGCCTGTTATTCGTATGCAAAAAAGGTTGAAGCGTGCGGGAACAGTTATGCAAATGTGCGAAGCTGTTTACTTATTTTTAGAAGAGCTTGATGTTCCGAAAAAGCTAGAAGCATTACGTATTCGTGCAGAAGAGAGTGGAGATTTCTTATTCGCAACAGATCATGAGCAAGTATGGGAAGAAGTAATGAGTCTTCTTGATACGTTCGTTGAGATGCTTGGTGAAGAGAAAATGTCACTTTCTATGTTCACAGACGTTATGTCGACAGGTCTTGAGGCGCTTCAATTCGCAAACATTCCGCCTTCATTAGACCAAGTGTTAATTGCAAATATTGATCGTTCTAGATTATCGAATGTGAAAGCAACGTTTGTTATTGGCGTAAATGAAGGAGTGATTCCAGCAGCACCGATGGATGAAGGTATGCTTTCTGATGAAGAAAGAGATGTTCTTAGTGCTACAGGTATCGAATTAGCACCAACGACGAGACAAACTTTACTAGAAGAACAGTTCGTTATGTACCAAATGGTAACGAGAGCGACTGAGAAATTATATATTTCTTGTCCGCTAGCAGATGAGGAAGGAAAGACGTTACTTGCGTCTAGCTTTATTAAGAAAATAAAAAGAATGTTCCCTGATGTGAAAGATACATTTATTACGAATGACGTAAATGATTTATCACGCTTGGAACAAATTTCGTACGTAGCAACGCCAGAAGTAACGTTGTCATATGTTATGCAGCAACTGCAAACGTGGAAGCGATATGGATTTGAAGGGAATTTAGACTTTTGGTGGGACGTATATAATTTCTACGTTACTTCAGATGAATGGAAGCAAAAAAGTAGCCGTGTATTATCAAGTTTATTCTACCGAAATCGTGCGCAAAAGCTAAGTTCAGTTGTAAGTAGAGATTTATACGGAGACACAATAAAAGGAAGCGTCTCTCGTATGGAACTATTTAACCGTTGCGCATATGCTCATTTCGCGCAGCACGGTTTATCATTAAGAGAGCGTGATATTTTCAAACTGGATGCGCCAGATATCGGGGAATTATTCCATGCAGCGCTGAAGAGAATTGCAGACAGGCTATTACGTGAAAATCGTACTTGGGCAGATTTATCAATAAAAGAGTGTGAGCATCTTTCTGCTGTAGTAATAGAAGAGATTGCACCGTTATTACAAAGACAAATTTTATTAAGTTCAAACCGTCATTTCTATTTAAAACAAAAACTACAACAAATCATTTTCCGTACGTCAATTATTCTTCGTGAACATGCGAAATCAAGTGGTTTCGTACCCGTTGATTTAGAAGTGCCGTTCGGTATGGGCGGTACAGGATCACTTCCGCCAATGGAATTCTCATTACCAAATGGCGTGAAGATGGAAGTAGTTGGCCGTATTGACCGTGTTGATAAGGCAGAAGATGAAAGTGGTACGTTCCTACGTATTATTGACTATAAATCAAGCTCAAAATCGTTAGACTTAACGGAAGTGTATTACGGATTGGCACTTCAAATGTTAACGTATTTAGATGTTGTTACTTCGAATGCACATACGTGGATGAAAAAAGGCGGCACGGCATCACCGGCTGGTGTACTGTACTTCCATATTCATAACCCAATCGTTGAGATGAAAGGTGACGCATCTGAAGCAGAAATTGAGAAAGAAATTTTAAAGAAATTTAAAATGAAAGGACTCGTGCTAGGCGATGCTGACGTTGTTCGTTTAATGGATAACAAACTTTCAACAGGAAGCTCTGATATTATTTCTGCGGGTCTGAAAAAAGACGGTAGCTTTAGTGCGCGTTCAAGTATTGCAAGTGAACAAGAGTTTAACGTATTGCAAAAATACGTACACCATACGTTTGAAAATATCGGAAAA
This sequence comes from Bacillus cereus group sp. TH152-1LC, assembly GCF_027710505.1. Classification (NCBI taxonomy): domain Bacteria; kingdom Bacillati; phylum Bacillota; class Bacilli; order Caryophanales; family Bacillaceae; genus Bacillus; species Bacillus cereus group sp. TH152-1LC. The sequence continues at coordinate 149,835 of NZ_JAQFNK010000008.1, forward strand.
GACATTACAGAAGGCGTAATCGATATTGCTCCTTACAAAAAGGGGAACAAAGCGGCATGTACGTTCTGTAACTTCAAATCTGTTTGTCAGTTCGATGAATCACTTGAAGATAATCAATTCCGTACGCTAAAAGATATGAAAGATAGCGAAGCGATGGAGAAAATTAGAGAGGAGGTTGGCGGAGAATGATTGAAAATTGGCCTGAAAAACCAGAAGGTAGTCAGTGGACAGATGATCAGTGGAAAGCGGTTGTAGCGAACGGACGTGATATTTTAGTCGCAGCAGCAGCTGGATCAGGGAAAACAGCAGTATTAGTTGAACGTATTATTAAAAAGATTATAAGTGAAGAAAATCCAGTCGATGTCGACCGCCTGCTCGTTGTAACATTTACGAATGCAGCGGCGCAAGAGATGAAAAACAGAATTGGGGAAGCGTTAGAAAAAGTATTAATTGATGAGCCGGCCTCTCAGCACGTAAGAAAGCAGCTGAGCTTATTAAATAAAGCTTCTATTTCGACGATCCATTCCTTTTGTTTACAAGTAATTAGAGGATACTACTACATGCTTGATGTTGATCCTCGTTTCCGCATTGCGAATCAAACAGAAAACGAATTATTAAAAGAAGAAGTGTTAGATGACATATTAGAAGCAGAGTATGGAATTGAAGATAATACGATATTCTTTGAACTCGTTGATCGTTATACGAGTGATCGTAGTGATGATGACTTACAGCGTATGATTTTAGCGCTTCATACAGAATCAAGAGCGCATCCAAATCCGGAAAAATGGCTCGATAAATTAGTAGAAGCATACGACGTGGAAGGAAAGACAATTGAAGATTTAGTGTATGCTTCTTACTTATTAGAAGATGTGAAATTCCAGCTTGAAACAGCAGAACAGCATATTTGTAAAGCGACCGAACTCGCAATGCTTCCTGACGGTCCAGCGCCTCGCGTTGAAACCTTGCAAGCTGATGCAGCGTTACTCGGAACGTTATCATCAGCTGCTTGTGAATCGTGGACAAGCGTTTATGAAGCGATGCAAAACGTATCGTGGCAAACATTAAAGCGTATTAAGAAAAGTGATTACAACGAAGATGTTGTAAAACAAGTAGACTCTCTTCGTAATAAAGCGAAAGATGAAGTGAAGAAATTACAAGAAGAGCTATTTAGCCGTAAACCTGAAAGTTTCTTACGAGATTTTCAAGATATGCATCCTGTATTAGAAAAGCTTGTTCAACTTGTAAAAGTATTTACAGAGCGTTTCCAAGCGATGAAACGAGATAAAGGGATGGTCGATTTCACAGATTTAGAGCATTTCTGTTTACAAATTTTAAGTGAACAAAGTGAAAATGGTGAGATGAAGCCATCAGCAGTAGCGCTTCAATATCGCAATAAATTTGCTGAAGTACTAGTTGATGAATATCAAGATACGAACTTCGTACAGGAATCCATTATTAAATTCGTAACGAAAGATTCTGAGAGTGAAGGAAACTTGTTCATGGTAGGTGACGTAAAACAGTCGATTTATCGTTTCCGACTAGCAGAACCAGGTTTATTCCTAGGAAAGTATAAACGCTTCACACCAGAAGGATCGGGCGGCGGAATGAAGATAGATTTAGCGAAAAACTTCCGTAGTCGTCATGAAGTGTTAGCAGGTACGAACTTTATTTTCAAACAAATTATGGGTGAAGAAGTCGGAGAAATCGACTACGATGCAGACGCTGAATTAAAGTTAGGTGCTAGCTATCCAGAAGGTGAAGATGTAGCGGCAGAACTACTATGCATTCAGCAAACGGAAGAAGAAGTGCAAGACGGAGAAGAAGGTGCGGAAGTCGAAAAAGCGCAACTTGAAGCTCGTCTTATGGCGCAGCGCATTAAAGCGATGGTTGATTCAGGTTATGAAGTGTACGATCGTAAAACGGATAGTATGCGCCCTGTACAATACCGCGATTTCGTTATTTTACTTCGCTCGATGCCGTGGGCACCACAAATTATGGAAGAGTTAAAGCTGCAAGGAATTCCAGTATACGCTGATCTTGCGACTGGTTACTTTGAAGCGACAGAAGTAAATATTATGATGAACGTATTCCGTGTGATCGATAATCCGATGCAAGATATTCCACTTGCCGCAGTGCTTCGTTCACCAATCGTTGGGTTAAATGATGAGGAACTTGCGACGCTTCGTGCTCATGGGAAGAAAGGATCGTTTTATGAAGTAATGAGCTCATTCTTAAAAGGGGCACCGCTTGAGGAAGAACAAGAACTTCATGATAAATTAGAGTGGTTCTATAACTTACTGCAAGGATGGCGTGAATTTGCGCGTCAACAGTCACTTTCTGATTTAATTTGGAAAGTGTACGGTGAGACAGGTTATTACGACTTTGTTGTCGGTTTACCAGCTGGAAAGCAAAGGCAAGCAAACCTGCGTGTACTTTATGACCGCGCAAGGCAATATGAAGCAACATCGTTTAGAGGATTATTCCGCTTCTTGCGCTTTATTGAGCGTATTTTAGAACGCGGTGATGATATGGGTACGGCGAGAGCTTTAGGTGAACAAGAAGATGTCGTTCGTATTATGACGATTCATAAAAGTAAAGGATTAGAGTTCCCAGTGGTATTCGTAGCGGGGCTTGGTCGCCGTTTTAATACACAAGATTTAATGAAACGTTTCTTACTGCATAAAGACTTCGGTTTCGGTTCGCAATTTATCGATCCACGTAAACGTATTAAATATACGACATTATCGCAACTAGCAATTAAGCGTAAAATGAAAATGGAATTAATCGCGGAAGAAATGCGCGTATTATACGTAGCGTTAACGCGTGCAAAAGAGAAGTTAATTTTAATCGGAACGGTTAAGGATGCAAATAAGGAAATGGAAAAATGGCTTGATGCGAGGGAGCATAGTGAGTGGTTATTACCAGACCATATACGTGCTGGGGCGTCTTGTTATTTAGACTGGATTGCACCTTCGTTATATAGACATCGTGATAGTGAAATGCTTCTTGAATTAGGACAAGGTAGTATTCCAGCTGAAATTTATGGATATAGTGCGAGCTGGAAAGTCGAAGTTGTAGACGGCAGCACGTTACTTGCGCCAGAACCGGTTCAAGAAGAGAAACAAGAATTACTAGAAGCACTTCGTGAGAAAAAAGCTGTTCCCCTGCAAAGTGAACGAAAAGATGAAGTGTACGACAGATTAATGTGGAAGTATGGATATGAGGAAGCAACATCTCACCGTGCGAAACAATCTGTTACGGAAATAAAGAGAAATTATCAATCTGAAGAAGGTAGCGATAACGCCTTTATTAAAAAAATGCGTGCGCCAATTAAAACACGCCCTCGTTTTATGGAGAAAAAAGGATTAACATACGCTGAAAGAGGTACGGCAGTTCATGCTGTTATGCAGCATGTTGATTTGAAAAAGCCGATTACAGAAGAAGTGATTCGGGAGCAAATTAGTGGCATGGTTAATAAAGAACTATTAACATTCGAACAAGCCGAAGAAATAGCAATCGAAAAAGTGATTTCATTCTTTGACAGTGATCTAGGTAAAAGGGTATTAGCGGCGAAAAGTGTTGAGCGTGAAGTACCATTTACGATGATGCTTGCAGCAGAAGAAGCATATCAAGATTGGCAAGGGCAGAGCGGGGAATCAATACTTGTCCAAGGGGTTATCGACTGCATAATTGAAGAGGAAGACGGTATTACATTAATCGACTTTAAAACAGATACGATTGAAGGAAAGTTCCCAGGTGGATTTGATCAAGCGAAACCAATTTTAGAAGATCGATACAAAGTGCAGCTTTCGTTGTATGCAAAGGCACTTGAAAAAAGCTTGCAACATCCTGTGAAAGAGAAATGCTTATACTTCTTTGATGGCAATCATATTGTAAAAATTGAAGAATAGAGGGACTTGAAAATGGCAACGGAAAAAACGTTAAGAACGTGTGAAAAAGGACATGAATACTATAAAAGTAGCGATTGTCCAACTTGCCCAGATTGTGAGAAAGAAAAGAAACCAACAACAGGATTTCTTTCACTTCTTTCATCACCAGCACGAAATGCGCTAGAGCATCATGGAATTCACACGATAGAAGAACTATCAAAGTATAGTGAGAAAGAAATTTTAAAACTGCATGGTATGGGGCCAGCGTCTATGCCGAAGCTTAGAAAGGCTTTGGAGGAAGCTGGGTTATCATTTCAATAAAATGAAGCAGTAAACAGTGGAGTCTTTTCATAATCTTGAATGAGATAAAAGAAAAAAGTAGGAGATATTCTCCTACTTTTTTTACGCTGTTCCAATCTGATCTTGATCCGCCACATCAGAATCAAACGTATTTGTTGCACTAACACCACTAAAAGTATTCACGACAAATCCAACATTGGAAGCTCCGGATCCATTATAAGCTTTCGTATTTTCTTTCGGAGATACGTTATAAAAATCCCCTAAATTAAAAGAACCATTACTGTTTTGAACGACGAGATTTCCAACAACAGAAGGCATACCATCCACCTACTTTACTAAGCCTTTTAATTACTATATGAATTATTGAGCGGAAGGTTCATCAGTAATATATTGGCGAATTTGCATAATACGAGAGTTATTGAAAGCATAATCAACATTTCCGATTTGAAAGCAACCAGAATTTAAGAGTGTTCGTAATTCAACGTCATTCACTTCAATAAAAGGACATTCATTTACAATGTTTAATTTTACATCTGTCGTTCGTTTTGGGATTGTGACATGTTCATCTGTAAAAATTTCAAATGCATCTAAGCGACCTTCGCCTTTTATATAACAAGGAATTTCCCGGTGGACGGCAAGAGCCCTACTTTTTAACTCCATTTGATTTGCATCTCCAACTTGAAACACGGCAGTAATCCCTAAAGAAATAATAGAAACATTTTGGACAACAGACACATGATGTAACATAATTTCTCAGTCTCCTTAACCTGGAGTAGGAGGGACATCTGTTACTAACGGTACAAACGGACCCTCTGTTACAGTTTCAAATGGTGTATCAAGAATAGAAGATAGAATGAGGAGATTCGCATCCCCAATTAAAAAGAGTGCAGATGACGATACACCGTTCATTTTAATCTGGCCGACCTTTAATTCACGATTTACAACGTTAAGATTCATACATACTTACTCCTTTCGGAAATTGCCCGGTATGTGTTGAATAAAAGAGAGGAAAGCTTTGTCGATATCATGCTTCATTGCTTGAATAATAATATCTCGTAAATAATCTGGATCTGTTGAAATCCCTTCATATGATTGCGCTTGTGTTAAATAATAAGGAAGTCTGTGCTCCATCTGTTTTTTTATGTCATCAACCATCATTTGTCGATACATTTCATCGAGCGGCGTTCTCTCTTCTTGTTCAAAATGGAGAATTCGATTATATGCTTCTTCATCTAAGTAACGATGCATTTCTTGAAGAATCCCTTGGTAAAAGTCTGGATTTGTGTCAGTCTCAGGATTGACCTTCAAAGTTTCTGTATCCACTTGGAAATCTTCAATTTGCTGTCCTTTTGCTGAAAATGGGTTTAAACCAATATTTAAAGTGCCATTTAAGTTCTCTACTTTTAATTGATCGAATTTGTATTCCACTTTTCCTACAGAAGAGGAGGGGCGATTTTTTAATTCGTTAAGCTCTTCTTGGAGTTGGCGCACTTGTTCTTCTAAATTCAGGATGGATGCTTGTTGTATTTGAAGAGCTTGTTGAAGTTGGTGTAAGTAAGTATATATATCTTGATTCATTTGTGAAACCTCCTTTTCAATAGGGAGGGTAAATATATTCCTGCTATATATTTATGACAAGGATGTCTTAAGAAGAACTAGTTGATGGTTTGATAGAAATAATTTGTCCTTTCGCTTGTAAGGGGCGAAGGGGCTCTGTAAAGCCACCACTATTTGAGAATTTAGATAGAGCTTTAATACTTCCAGCAGTACCAATTTGAAATACAGAAGAGGTTGTAATGCTATCAATTTTAATGCTGTTAATGATGATGCTTTGATTTACGTAAAAATTCAATACAATCGCCTCCTCTAAGTTGAACCAATTATCGCCTGATCAATTACATCGGAGTCATTAACAGTCGTTGCGCTTTGATAATTGTAGACAGAAACGTTATCTCCAACATTAAAAGAGCCGGCCCCAGCAAAAGCGCGTGAATAACTAATAGGCCTAATCGCAAATACATCTCCAATATGAAAAATACCACTTGATCCAATATTAACGATACGAATATGTCCGACCATAGCTGGCATACAAAACACCTTTCGTTTTTAAAATTTTCTTTTCTACTATTGTATGGGCGTTTTCAATAAAATGTGTGTTTTTTTGAAATAAAAGAAACACACGCGTTATTGCGTGTGTGTATCGAGTGTTTGATTAGGGTGAAAATCCGTATGTACATGCCAAATTACATTTAAGAGCCTGTCCAGTTCTTGGCTACAATCCACTGTTTTTTGAGAAGTCATTCCGTAGCGTTCAGCAAAATAAATCATTTTTTCACGTTTTTTTTCAATCGCTTGCTCAAACATTGAAATCGGCTCCATCTCTAAATGAAATTTTTAGTATATATGTAGTACATATTATACAAAAACCCCATAAAAAAGAAATGCTTTCGCCAAAAAAAGTAAATTTTCTACATTTTATGTCAAATGTAAAGGAGTAACGAATAGGATAGGTGAAGAATATTGTAAAAATTAGCGCGCATGAGAAGGTTTTTTTCTTACGGATGCGAATACAATTAAATGGTATGAGTTTTAGGATGGAGAGTGGAAATATTGCGTTTGGTAACGGCAAAAAAAGATGAAAAGGTATTTGTAGGTATTGTGGATGAAGAAGAAAAAAGGTATTGCACTTAAGAGAAGCGCAAAGGCAAAAGGGGGAAAAGGTTACAATCCCCATTACAATGCTAGAGTATATTGAAAGAGGGACCACATGCTTTGAGAAAGTATGTGAAATTGTAAATTGGGCAAAAGAGCATGGGGAAACCGCGTATTATCCGTTAACTGAGGTGAAAATATTAGCACCAATTCCAAGGCCAAGGAAGAATATTCTATGCGTTGGAAAAAACTATCGTGAGCATGCGATAGAAATGGGCGGAGTAGAATCCATTCCGGAAAATATAATGATCTTTACGAAAGCACCAACGACAGTTATTGGAATGGATGAAAAAATTAATAGTCATCCCCACGCTACGAATGAACTAGACTATGAAGGAGAACTAGCTATCATTATCGGTAAGCGAGGGAAACAAATAAAAAAAGAAAAAGCGCTTGAGCATGTGTTTGGCTACACCATTATAAATGATATAACCGCTCGCGACATTCAAAGGAAGCATAAACAATTTTTCCTTGGGGAAAGTTTCGATACATTTTGTCCGATGGGACCGTATTTAATTCATAAATCAATGGTTGAAACGCCAAATGCGTTACACATTGAAACGGTAGTAAATGGGGAAGTAAGGCAAACTTCAAATACAAATAAAATGATTTTTTCAATAGAAGAAATTATTTCAACGATAAGTAAAGGCATGACGTTAGAACCAGGGGATATTATAGCAACAGGAACGCCGTCTGGAGTCGGAAAAGGTTTCACACCACCGAAGTTTTTACATGCTGGTGATGAAGTTGTCATTACAGTAGAAGGCATTGGTACTTTGCGAAATGTAGTGAAATGAAAAAAGAGCTATCTTATCGAAGATAGCTCTTTTTTATGGTCTTGGGTTATAGAGGTAATCAATAACCGAAAAAATGTAAAGACCAATGAATGCAAGTGTACAAATGCCAAATAGTATAACGGTAAGTGCACTTTTTTCTCGTCCAAAACCAATGATAGTAAGAATAACAGCAGTCCAAAATGATGCTTTCAGTAGTGTGAATGTAGTAGAAGTTGAGTAGTTAATAAGCAATGTTGTGGAAAGTAGGAAGCCAAAGAACGTAACTAAAATAAAAGATGTAGCCAAATAGTTAATGTGTTTGCCGTACCTTAATAACATATCGAATCTCCTTTACAATTTTAAAAGGCAGAAAATTACAACTTTATTTTAGTATAAATCAATATAAAAAGAAAGAGGTTGTCCCAACATGTAGGACAACCTCTCTATTATTACGATAATACCGCTTTAATTTTTTGGAATGCCCACTCTAAATCTTCTTCAGAGATTACTAGAGGTGGTGCGATACGAATTACATTTTCGTGTGTTTCTTTACATAATAGACCAGCTGCTTTTAGTTGTTCACAGTAAGGACGAGCTGGCTCGTTTAATTCGATACCGATGAATAAACCTTTACCACGAACTTCAGTGATCATTGGGTTATCAATCTCTTTTAATTGCCCAACTAATTTTTCACCTAATTGAAGAGAACGCTCTGTTAATTTTTCTTCTTCTAACACTTCAAGAGCTGCGATAGAAACAGCACATGCAAGTGGGTTACCACCAAATGTAGAACCGTGAGAACCTGGCTCGAATACGCCTAAAATGTCGCGGTTTGCTGCTACACAAGAGATTGGGAATACGCCGCCGCCAAGTGCTTTACCAAGTATGTACATGTCAGGAGTTACATTGTCCCAATCACAAGCAAATACTTTACCAGTACGGCCTAAGCCAGTTTGGATTTCATCTGCTACAAATAAAACGTTTTCTTTTTTACATACTTCAAGAGCTTCTTTTAAGTAACCAGCTGGTGGGATGTTAATTCCTGCTTCACCTTGGATTGGCTCTAAAATGAATGCAGCTGTATTTGGTGTAATAGCAGCTTTTAACGCTTCTAAATCACCGTAAGGAATTACGATAATGCCAGGAAGCATTGGACCGAATCCGCGCTTGTACTCTTCGTTTGAAGACATAGAAACAGCACCCATCGTACGTCCGTGGAAGTTATCTTCACAAACGATGATTTCAGCACGATTTGCTTCTACTTTCTTCACGTCATAAGCCCAGCGGCGAGCTGTTTTAATTGCAGTTTCAACAGCTTCTGCACCTGTATTCATTGGAAGTACCATTTCTTTATTAGTTAGTTTCGCAACTTTTTCGTACCAAGGACCTAATTGATCGCTATGGAAAGCACGAGAAGTTAACGTAACACGATTAGCTTGGTCAATTAAAGCGTTAATAATTTTTGGGTGACGATGACCTTGGTTTACAGCAGAATATGCACTTAATAAGTCCATATAGCGGTTTCCTTCAGGATCTTCTACCCAAACGCCTTCTGCTTTAGAAATAACGATTGGAAGTGGGTGATAGTTATTTGCCCCGTATGTGTCTGTAAGTTCGATAATATCCTTAGTTTGAATCATGATTGTTCCCCCTTTTGTTATTACAAGAAGTTTGTAAATACTCTAAATATTATATCATTTAAATGTAAAAAAGCGAAACATTTCCTGAAAATAAATGAACATGTTATCATATAGAGTGAAAAAGTCTGAAAAGAGGAGGTAAGGGATACGATGGTACATATGCATATTACAGCATGGGCGTTAGGTTTAATTTTATTCTTCGTTGCGTATTCACTTTATTCAGCAGGAAGAAAAGGTAAAGGTGTACATATGGGGCTTCGTCTTATGTACATTATCATTATTGTGACAGGCGTTTGGTTATACCTAGATCAAACTATAGTCGATAAGAGCTATCACATGTGGTACGGTCTAAAAATGTTAGCTGGTATATTAGTAATCGCTGGAATGGAAATGGTTCTTGTGAAAATGAGCAAGAACAAAGCAACAGGGGCATTTTGGGGATTATTTATTGTTGCACTAGTAGCAGTATTTTACCTTGGACTGAAATTACCGATTGGTTGGCAAGTATTCTAATAAAAAATAAAACCACCTTATAATCTCAAAGACTTGGGAGATAAGGTGGTTTTTTTACGTTATGTCGCATCGATATGCAACTCTTCTCCGTTTACTTTCGTAAAACGAAACATGTTTTTATTTGACGCAGCGTGACGAACGAAATGATGCTGCAGTGTACAAATCATCTCTTCGTTATCGAACAAAAGAATATTTACTCCTTCGCATGCTTCTTCTTTCGGTAAGAAAGATAAATAATTATGACAATACATGCAATCATATAAAGAGTAGTGAAGGGATTGCAATGATTCAGTTAATAACGTAAAGACAGAGTCAGGTAACTCCTCAAGCCATTCCGTATAGCTAAGAAGTAATTTCTTTCGAATTCGTATCATTTCTCCGTTTTGCAGGTGGTGCTGTTCGTTGGCGATTTGTAATACATCTTGTTCATAGAAACGAGCTGGTAGCCAGTTGTTGTTATATAAAATCTCAAAGCCATCTTCGGCAATATCTTCTAATAAAAATGCTTCATCATTTTCATCATCAAAGAATACCCATTCATTGTTTATATATTCTACATTACCGACCGTATGAGCACGAGGCTGGTTATATAAAATATGGTTACGTTGTATCATACACGATTTCTCCTTTATGAAAAGTAGTTATTTCTGTTATAGACAGTTCGCGCATTCTTTATAACTAGACACATCTAGACATAGGTGGGCATACAATAAAACACGTTTTACTGAGTGAAAATGCTATTCCATATGTGGATAGTAGGTTATCGTCAAGTTTTTCGCTTTTTTGATCCGCACCTTGTAGGGTGGGGATTACTGCTCGTTTAGGAAAAGAAATAGGATGGAAGGATGATTTATATGTGCGGGATTACAGGATGGGTGGATTATAAACGCTCATTAGAAGGAGAGCGAGACGTCGTTACGAAGATGGCTGAGACGTTAGCAAAGCGTGGCCCAGATGATAATAAAGTTTGGATTAAAGGCAATGTTGCATTTGGGCACAAACGGTTAATCGTTGTTGATCCTGAGGGCGGGAAACAACCGATGACTTGTTTAAAAGATGAAACGAATTATGCGATTTGCTATAACGGTGAACTGTATAACACGGAAGATATTCGAAAGGAATTATTAAGAAGAGGATATACGTTCAAAGGCCATTCTGATACGGAGGTGCTATTAGCGTCGTATATCGAATGGAAAGAAGAATGTGTCGATCATTTAAACGGTATATATGCGTTTGCCGTATGGGATGAACAGAAAGAACAAGTATTTATTGCGCGAGATCGACTAGGTGTAAAACCGCTATTTTTTAAATATGATAGTGGGCGATTACTATTTGGTTCAGAGTTAAAAGCGATATTGGCTCATCCAGATGTGAAGGCGGAAGTAACGTTAGAAGGATTATCTGAAATATTCGGTCTTGGACCATCGAGAACACCTGGTCATGGCATTTATGCTGGTATAAAAGAATTACGTCCAGGTCATGCGATGACATTTTCAAAGAACGGTCTATGTATATGGAGATATTGGAATGTGGAAAGCAAAAAACATGAAGATTCCTTTGAAGAAACAGTAGAGAAAACACGCTTTTTATTACAAGATGCGATTACAAGGCAGCTCGTTTCTGATGTACCACTATGTACTTTTTTATCAGGCGGTGTAGATTCGAGCGCAATTACAGCAATTGCTGCGAAAGAATATGCAAGGTCAGGAAAAGGGCAATTACACACATATTCTGTTGATTATGAAGATAATGACAAATACTTTAAAGCGAATGCGTTTCAGCCAAATTCAGATGCACCATTTATTCATTTAATGACGGAGACGTTTCAAACAATCCACCATCGTTGCGTCATTTCAAATGAACAATTAGCACAGTATTTAACAGAAGCAGTACTCGTTCGTGACTTGCCTGGTATGGCAGATATCGATTCGTCATTATTATGGTTTTGCCGTGAAATTAAACAAGATTTTGTCGTCGGTTTATCTGGGGAATGTGCAGACGAAATATTTGGTGGTTATCCGTGGTTTTATAGAGAAGATGATTTGCAATCGAGTGCCTTTCCGTGGATGCGCTCTACAGAAGCACGTGAACAACTACTAAAGAAAGAATGGAGAAATAAATTAAATTTACAACAATATGTACAGCAGCGCTATGAAGAATCCATTCAAGAAGTTCCTATTTTAGAGGGAGAAAGCCCAATTGAAGCAAAGAGACGACAACTATTTTACTTGAACATGGTATGGTTTATGACAACATTATTAGACAGAAAAGACCGTATGAGTATGGGGGCAAGCTTAGAAGTACGCGTTCCGTTTGCAGACCACCGACTTGTCGAATATGCGTGGAATATTCCTTGGGAAATGAAAATGTATAAAAACCGCGAAAAAGGTCTATTGCGTAAAGCGTTAGAAGGGTTACTTCCAAATGACATCTTATATAGAAAGAAGAGCCCATATCCGAAAACGCATAATCCGCACTATACGAAAGCAGTCACAGTATGGCTACAAGATTTATTAACGGATAAAGGCTCAATTTTGCACGAGTTATTTGATAAAGAGCAGTTAAGTGGATTAATTGAGTCAGGCGGCAGTGCATTTCAATCGCCTTGGTTCGGTCAATTAATGACTGGACCTCAGCTTTTAGCTCATTTAGCGCAAATTCATGTTTGGTTTAAAGAGTATGGGGTAAATATTAAAGAATAGAAGAAAAGCGACTTACTTTTATGTAAGTCGCTTTTTATTAAATAAAGTGTCAAATAAAATTTAAAATCATATTAGAAATAATACTTATTTAGAATAATTATTTTGACGTACTTATTATTAGTTGTTATAATTGGAAACAAATGTTCTTGAAAAAGATTCTCATTTATGAAATTGAGGTGTTATATAGATGACAAAGAAAAAAATAGGTTTACTCGTAATGGCGTATGGAACGCCAGAATCATTAGATGATGTAGAAGCGTACTATACACATATTCGCCACGGGCGTAAACCTTCAGAAGAAGCACTCCAAGACTTAATCGAGCGCTATAAAGCGATTGGCGGAATTTCACCACTTGCAAAAATTACGAAAGAGCAGGCGCATAAATTAACAGATTCAATGAATAATATATTTACAGAGTATGAATTTACTTGTTATTTAGGATTAAAACATACAGCTCCATTTATAGAAGATGCAGTAGAAGAGATGAAGAAAGATGGAATTGAGCAGGCGATTAGTATCGTATTAGCACCGCACTATTCTACATTTAGTATTAAAGCGTATAATGACCGTGCTATTTGTCTTTCAGAAGAAATCGGTGGCCCTGTTATTGAACCAATTGAACAATGGTACGATGAACCGAAATTTATTTCGTATTGGGCAGAGCAAATAAAAGAAACATTTACAAATATTGAAGATAAAGAGAAAGCTATCGTAATTTTTTCAGCGCATAGTTTACCGGAGAAAATTATTGCAGCAGGTGACCCTTATGTAGAGCAATTGCAACATACAGCGGATTTAATCGCAGCAGCTGCAAATATTCAAAACTATACAATTGGTTGGCAAAGTGCCGGAAATACACCGGATCCATGGATTGGACCGGATGTACAAGATTTAACGAGAGATTTATTTGAAGAGCATAGATATGAATCTTTCATATATTGCCCAGTTGGCTTTGTGGCAGAGCATTTAGAAGTTTTATATGACAACGATTACGAGTGTAAAGTTGTAACTGATGAATTAAACGTGGCATATTTTAGACCAAATATGCCAAATTCAAAATCTGTATTTATCGATTGCTTAGCTGAAATTGTTTCCAAAAAAATGAAGAAAATAGTTGACAAGAACTTAGTTTTGAATAATAATTAATTTATAATAATTTTAAATAAATAATAATTCCTAAAAGATAAAGAGGAGGATCCCCCTGATGAATCCAAATAATCGCTTAACAACAAACCAAGGTGCTCCGGTTGGAGATAACCAAAATTCTCGTACAGCTGGTCGCCGTGGACCGGTATTATTAGAAGACTATCATTTAGTAGAAAAACTGGCTCACTTTGATCGTGAACGTATTCCAGAACGCGTTGTACATGCACGTGGTGCAGGTGCTCACGGTGTATTCGTAACGAAAAACAGCATGAAGCAATATACAAAGGCAGCGTTTTTACAAAATGAAGGAACTGAAACGCCTGTATTTGTTCGTTTCTCAACGGTTATTCATGGTCAAGGTTCTCCAGAAACAGCTCGTGACCCACGCGGGTTTGCTGTCAAATTTTATACAGAAGAAGGAAATTACGATATTGTAGGTAACCATTTACCGGTCTTCTTCATTCGTGATGCAATTAAATTCCCTGATATGGTGCATTCTTTAAAACCAGCACCTGATACAAATATTCAAACGCCAGATCGTTACTGGGATTTCATGACGTTAAGTCCAGAATCTACACATATGATGACATGGGTGTTCTCTGATTACGGTACACCAGCAAGCTATCGCGAAATGGAAGGTTTCGGTGTCCATTCATTTAAATGGATTAATGCAGAAGGTAAAATCGTCTACATTAAATATCACTGGAAACCACAGCAAAGTGTACGTAACTTAAGTGCAAAAGAAGTGCAAGAAGTACAAGGAAAAGACTTCAACCATGCAACTCGTGACTTGTTCGATGCAATCGAAAAAGGAAACTATCCGAAGTGGGATTTACACGTACAAGTGATGCAACTAGAAGAAACGGATTCTTTAGATTTCGATCCATTAGATCCGACGAAAGTATGGCCAGAAGATCGCTTCCCATTAATTGAAGTAGGGACAATGACGTTAAATCGTAACCCGAAAAACTTCTTCGCAGAAGTAGAGCAAGTGGCGTTCTCTCCAAGTGCAACTGTAAATGGTATTGAACCATCTGAAGATAAATTATTACAAGGTCGTTTATTCTCTTATCCAGATACACAGCGTTATCGTCTTGGTGCAAACTACTTGCAAATTCCAGTAAACTGCCCGTACGCAGCTGTTCATAACCAACAACGTGATGGTGCGATGCAAATCAATCAAAATCCATCTACAATCAACTACGAACCGAGCCGCCATGCTGAAAATCCAGTTGAAGACCTGACTTACCGCGATTCAACTATGAAAGTAGAAGGCTATGTATCTCGTGAAAAAATTGACAAACCAAATGACTTCAAACAAGCAGGTGAGCGTTACCGTTCATTCTCTAAAGAAGAGCAAGACAACTTAATTGCAAACTTAACAAATGACTTAAAAGACGTAAATGAGCGCACGAAATTACTAGCTGTTTGTAACTTCTTCCGTGCAGATCAAGAGTATGGAATGCGTTTAGCGCAGTCTTTAAATGTTGATATTACGCAATATGTAGGGAATGCTCCGAAATAAATAGGAAAAGACGACTGTTAACCGGTCGTCTTTTTCGCATGTAAAAGATGTTTTGCATGCGAGGTGAAAGATGCTATACTCGTGTCAAATAAGTTTTACATATAAGGGGTGTATTTTAATGGATGTTTTGATTTTTGTTATTGCGTTAAGTGTCTTTTTATTTGTAGTGTTTGCTATTATAAAAATGTTTAGAGCGATTGGGAAACAAGGTGATGAGCGTGCTACGTTTATAAAAAACAAAGCGATGGCTGAGACATTTAAAATAGCGATGGGGCTAATGGTACTGGAGATGATTCCCTTTATTTATCATCGTTTTAATGAAACGGTAGGAACACCGTTTAATCCAGTTCGATTTTTAGCTGTAATAGCGATTGCATTTCTTATTATATTAAGTTTGAATAAAAGTAAGTATGGTGATTCGTAAGTTATACCGGGGTATTCTTCAGGTTCGTTATGTTGGGGTTTATTGACAAATTGATATATCCGGAGAATCGCCGATATACTCACTAGAATACTAGGTGGGGTATACCGCCAACAAGCACAATAAAAAGAGATGCAATCTACTACCAATAGATTGCATCTCTTTTTTAGTTCACTCGCTCCGTGTACTCATAAGCTTTCTCCCCGTGCATCGAAATATCAAGTCCCATATGTTCCTCATGCTCATCTACCCGAACAGGGAGGAAGAAGTTAATCACTTTAATAATGGCGTACGTCATGATGATCGTGAATGCATATGTTGCGCCGATTGCTACAAGTTGTTTAAGCAGTAAAGCGGCATTTCCGTAAAATAATCCGTTAGCGCCATCACTGTTTACAGCAGTAGTTGCAAATAGCCCTGTCGCAATACCGCCCCAAGTGCCGCCGATACCGTGACATCCGAATGCATCGAGTGTATCATCGTATCCGAATTTTGTTTTTAAGAAAAAGACTGCTCCGAAGCATAATACGCCGCCAATTGCTCCGATAAGAAGAGCGGAGAAAGGTGTAACGAATCCACAAGCTGGTGTAATAGCGACTAGGCCGGAAACAACTCCACAAGCAGCTCCCATCGCGGTCGGTTTCGATTGGAAGAACCATTCTGAAAGCATCCAAGTTAATGCGGAGGCAGCTGCGGCTATATTTGTATTAATAAATGCGGTTAAAGCTACATCATTTAAAGATAATGCACTTCCGACATTAAAACCGAACCAGCCGAACCATAGTAGACCGGCGCCTAACATTGTGAATGGTAAATGGTGAGGAGAAGTGCCGTTTATGTTTTTTCGTTTTCCGAGAAAAATAGCTAATACAAGGCCGGCCACGCCAGATGTAATATGAACGACATTACCACCAGCGAAGTCTAACGCCCCAAGTTCTCTTAGCCACCCGCCGACGCCCCATACCCAATGAGCGACAGGATTGTAAACGATTGTTGTCCATAGAAGGATGAAAATAAGGAAAGCAGAAAATCGCATTCTTTCGGCGAATGCACCTGAAATTAAAGCGGGAGTTAAAATGGCGAACATGAGTTGGAACATCATAAATAAGTTGTGAGGAATAGTAGATGAGTAGTCTGGATTTGGTGCGTAGGTAACGCCGTTTAAACCGAACCAATCGAGTGTACCGATAAGTCCGTGCCAATCTGGTCCAAATGATAAAGAATAGCCGATCACAATCCATTGAATCGAAACGATAGCCATTGCGCTATAACTATGCATTGTTGTACTGAGTACGTTTTTACTGCGAACCATGCCCCCATAAAAAAGTGCCAATCCTGGTGTCATTAACATGACCATTACTGTCGTTACAAACATAAAAACCGTATCTCCTGTATTCATTCTCTCTCCTCCTATAATGTTAGAAAAAATAACATCAACTTGTTATGTTTCATATCATATTCGAAACAAAATGAAAAATCAACTAAAAATTCAGAAAACTTTTTAGTTGATGTTAGAAAATCTAACATGAAGTATTTTAGGGAGAAAGAAATCAACGTATGCGATTTGTTCTGATAATTGGTATAATATTCTTACAATTAAAAAACATGGGGGATGCATGTGGGAAAAATATGGACTAGGAAACTATTCATTTGTTTTTGTTTAGCCGTCGTATTGTTTGTACCAATACATACGTTTGCGGATGAAAAAAGAGAGTGGCGAGATGAAGTTATATATTCCATTATGATTGATCGCTTCAATAATGGAGAACCGAAAAATGACAAACAGTTAGAAGTTGGCAATTTGGAAGGATATCAGGGCGGAGATATAAGAGGGATTATAAAAAGACTGGATTACATAAAAGAAATGGGTTTTACCGCTGTTATGCTTTCTCCGCTTTTTGAAAGTGGAAAGTATGATGGGGTAGATGTGCGCGATTTTCAAAAGGTAAATGAACATTTCGGAACAGAAAATGATGTGAAAGAACTTGTGCAAACAGCGCACGCAAAAGGAATGAAAGTGGTACTTCAATTTCCACTTGAGGAAAACGAACAACAAGTCATCGACGCGATGAAATGGTGGATCAAAGAAGTTGATTTAGATGGAAGTTATGTGATACATAGTGAAAAAAAGTCGGATACTTTTTGGGATGATGTACAAAAAGATATACAAGCGATAAAGAAAGATTTTCGTATTATGACAGAGGAAAAAAGTGGGTATAACGAAAAAATAGTAGAATCGTTTTCCAAAGCGGACGTATCGGTGAAACTTTTATATGATGTGAGTAAAAAAGACGGGGAATCCATTATATTTTTAGATAATCAAAATACAAAAAGGTTTGCTCGTATTGCGAAAGAGTATATGAATTATCCGCCATCTCGTTTGAAATTAGCTCTCACATATTTATTAACATCACCGGGTATTCCAAATTTTTATTACGGGACTGAAATTGCATTAGATGGAGGGGATACGCCAGATAATAGACGATTAATGGATTTTAAATCAGATGAAAAATTTATGCAGCACATAACGAAACTCGGTGAGCTTAGACAATCGAGACCATCTCTACGTAGGGGTACGTTTGAGCTTCTATACGATAAAGATGGAATGAGTGTACTAAAGAGAAAGTACAAAGATGAAGTGACAGTAGTAGCGATTAATAATACGAAAGAAACGCAAAAAGTTGCTTTACCTGTAAGTGCAATTGGTAAAAAACAAGAGTTAAGAGGATTGTTAGAAGATGAAATTATAAGAGAAGAAAACGGAAAGTTTTATCTCGTTTTAAAGCGAGAAGAATCAAATGTGTATAAAGTTAACGGGGAAACAGGTGTGAATTGGTTGTTTATCTCCTTAATAGTCGGTGTGAATGTATTATTTATTGCGTTTTTAGTTGCGGTTAAAAAGAGACGGAAATGAGTAACGTTTTTTTAGTAGTTCTTCTTCAGTTTAAGGTGGTGAGGTCTTTGCGGAAAAAGAAGTGGTTCGCTCTATGTGTATGTGTTTTTATCGCATTTGTAAGTTTTTATTTTTGGGACAACCGTGATGATGGGGAATTTGTTCCGTGGGGCGATAGTGTTAATTCTGTTGATACAGCAATTCTAAAGAGAAATAATACAAAATCGAAAATGATAAAGTATATATTCCTGAAAAATCATTTGATAAAGCGATAATGTGTTGCTCTTAATAAGTACGAAAACGTCTCTAATGGGAGGGGTTTCTAGGCTAAGTAGAAGACTTTCTCCCTAGCCTGTTTTTTTGTAATGAATATGTATGAGTCTCTATAGAAGGATTAGTTCCGCAAGTTCATTTTCATTTCATTCTACTATTTGTGTGAAGTAAGACTCTCACCTCGAAATTCAGCTGACCAAAGAAGTGAAAAGCCCGTTAGAAAAAACAATAATTGCAACTATACGAATTTTACATTACATTAAAGGATGAAAAATAGTCTTATACTCATTAAGAGTTACACATTTGAGGAGGAAAAATGGAATTTTACGATTTGGGTATTACCATTAAAGAACTTAGAATGAAAAAGAATATATCGCAATCTGAATTGTGTCATGGAATATGTTCACAAAGTCAAATTAGTAAAATAGAAAAAGGTATGATTTTTCCATCAAGTATATTGTTGTATCAACTATCTGAAAGACTTGGTATTGATCCGAATAATATATTTGCACTAACTCAAAATAAAAGATTGAAATATGTAGAAAATGTAAAATGTGTAATAAGAGATTGCATAAAGCAAAAACAATATACAGAACTTTATGAGATAGTAAAAAAAGAAAAAGATGAAAATGCTTTCCAGACAAAAGAAGATAAACAATTTCTACTATGGCATGAAGCAATTGCTATATTTATGGTGAATAGATCAACAAAAACGGCGTTAGATCTTTTAAATAATGCATTAAAACTAACGTTAACTAATGCTGATTTTTTATCAGAAAGAGAAATAGACATTATGCAGACAATGTCTATATTTTATGCGGAAAACAAAGAATATGAAAAAAGTATTGATATATTAAGAAAATGTTTAACTAACTTTAATAAGTTAGATTTTCCTAGAGATAGAGAAATTAAATTAAAAATCATTTTTAATTTAGCGAACTGTTTAGGTGAGGCATACCAACATGAAGAGGCAATGAAATACCTTGATAAGGGCATCAAATTAGCTATTAATTTAAACACGTTATACCTATTAGGTGAACTATACTATTTAAAGGGCTGGAATTTATTAAGGATTAAAGAACATAATGAAGAAGATGTTGTTGATAACATGAAAAAAGCATTATTTATATTTGAACTAACAGAAAAAGAGCATTATATAAAAAGGATTAAAGAAAAATATTTAAAAAAACATCTATAAATTCTTGAAAATTACTTATACATAGAACAAAACCCACAGGAAAAATCTCTGTAGGTTTTACGCTTATAAACATCTTATTATTTTCTACAAACTTGATTCTAAAATCATTTTTGAATCAAGTTTGTATCCCTGTTAATAATTTATATTTCCGTCTATATAGTATTAAAATTAAGATGATTCGAGTATTGCATTACATATGTTTCTTATACCAAGCTTTGTTGATGTGTTTGTGCTTCGTTGGTGTTGAAGTTTTAGATTTATCTTTGAGTGTAGTCATATTATTAGAACATCCTGCAATATGTAGACAGAATGTAGTTAATAAAAACCATAGTATTAATTTTTTCAAATAACCACTTCTAACTCTTTTTTAATGAATATTTTTCATAAAATAAATTCCTTACTAATTGTACATTACATGAAAGGGTGGAAAATATTCTTATACTCATAATTTGTTACATTTGAGCCGGGAGGGTGATCTTGCATCGATTTTCAAAAGGGCTTCTTTGATTTAGGCAAACTCTCTGATTGTGAGTTTGCTTACTCGCTAAAAAGAAAAACATCCTCTGTGTAGAGGATGTTTTTCTTTTTAGCGGTAGTTAATGAATTGTACGTCAATCGGTAAATCAGCACTGCGAACTGCAGCGATAACTGCTTGTAAGTCATCACGGCTTTTCGCTGTAACACGTACTTGGTCATCTTGTACTTGTGTTTTTACTTTTAATTTCATTTCTTTAATGATGTTGTTAATTTTTTTCGCGTTATCTTTATCGATACCTTGTTGAAGTGTTGCACGTTGGCGAACAGTGTTGCCAGTCGCAGCTTCAACTTTTCCGTAATCCAAGTTTTTAATTGGAACGTTACGTTTTACAAGTTTAGAAATTAGAACGTCTTTTACTTGGTCTAATTTGAACTCATCGTCAGAAGTTAAAACTAGTACTTCTTTTTCTAATTTAATATCACTTTTACTTCCTTTAAAGTCATATCGGTTTTGGATTTCCTTTAATGCGATGTTAATTGCGTTTGTTACTTCAGGTAATTCTACTTTCGAAACGATGTCAAAAGAACTATCTTTTGCCATAGTTAGCACCTCCAAATAAATTTCTAATCTTTTTATGTACTGTACATACTAAAGTATAGCTGAAAACGAGCTTAGACTTAAGTGTTTTCATACTTATAATCATGTAACCTCATTTTATTATAGTGAATTTTGGGCAGTTGGACAAATAAAGGGGAAATCGTGTTATAATTAACTTTTGTTTGGAATGATAAAAAAGATAATTTTATCCCGCATTAACGGGCATTCAGTTAGAGCAAAGAAGTTCAAGTGGGAGATCCACTGCCGTAAACGCCTGATTGGTGAGGGTTGACAATCAGTGGGAAGGAACAAAATCCCCACTGACTAAAGTTTCACTTTATATAGAGAAGGGAATTAAAAAATATGCATTTACAATTAGGAGCGATTGAACAGGTAACTGTTTTACGTGAAACGGAAATCGGATATATGGTTGGGAATGAAGAAGAAGAAATTTTCCTACATAAAAACGAATTAGTTGGAGAAATTGAAGAAGGCGATACGATTGATGTATTCTTATACCTTGATCATCAAAATCGTGTTTCAGCAACAATGAAGGAGCCACTTATTACAACTTTTGATTGGAACTGGGTAAAAGTTGTAGAAGTTATTCCTAGTCTAGGTGTGTTTGTTGATATTGGTGTATCAAAAGATATACTAATCCCAGCTGATGAGTTCCCGATTTACATGCCAGTATGGCCAGAAGTTGGAGACGAATTATATTGTACGTTAAAATTAACGAATCGTGATCGTCTTATTGCTCTTCCGGCAAGAGATAGTGATATGCAAGAAATTATCGTAGATGCGACGCCATCTATGCGTAATAAAAACGTAAATGGACGTGTGTATCGTTCACTTCAAGTTGGTTCATTCATACTAACTGATGAGCATTTCCGTGCTTTCTTACACCATACTGAAAGAAAAGAACAAGTACGTATCGGTGAACGTGTAACGGGTCGTATTATTGACGTAAAAGATGACGGTACAATTAACATTTCACTTCTTCCTCGTAAAGAAGAAGGAATGGAAGACGATGCTGCTGTAATTTATGCATATATGGAAGAACGAGGCGGAGCAATGCCGTTTTGGGATAAGAGCCACCCAGAAGACATTAAAGAACGCTTCAACATGAGTAAAGCTGCCTTTAAGCGTGCGCTTGGTAAGTTGATGAAAGAAGAAAAGATTTATCAAGAAGAAGGCTGGACGTATTTTAAGAAGTAAATGAAATAAAAAGCACCGCCTTATTTTGTTATAACAAAATAAGGCGGTGCTTTTTTAATTCCCTTGCTCACGCGCAAGAGTAAATGTATCTTCCAAGTCACTATCGTTTATTTTAATATTTGCCTTTTTTAATTCGTTTTGTAATAGTTTTTTGCTGAATATAGGATCGGCAATACGTTCTGCTTCTAAGTTTTTGCGGATGGAGTCTTTTACTTCATCGTAAGGTTGTAAATCTTTTTTACCAGTTAGTTTAATAATGTGATAGCCGTTTGGTGATTTGACGGGCTCACTAATTTGGTCAATTTTTAGTTTGTAAGCAGTTGTTTCAAATTCAGGTGTCATTGTACCGGAATGGAAGTACCCAAGGTCGCCGCCTTTATCTTTTGATAGTAGATCTTGCGATTCTTGTTTTGCTAATTCTTCAAATGAAGCACCAGCATCTAATTTTTTCTTTATTTCTTTCGCTTCATTTTCGTCACTTACTAAAATGTGACTCGCTTTAATTTCTGGTTTATAGTGATCTTTCACGTCTTTTTCTGTAACACTTTTCTTAATCGCTTCATTCATAGCAAGTTTGAATTTAATTTGATTTTTGAAATCAGCTTCATCTTTTAAACGATTGTTTTCTAGTACAGCTGTGAATTGATCGCCGTATTGCTTTTTTGCTTTTTGTACTTCTTTATCTACATCATCGTCAGATACTTTATATTTTTTCGTGATAACGTCTTGTGCCATCATTTCGTATAACATGTCTTTTCCGTAACGATCTTTCAACTGCTTTTCGAAGTCGCTCTTCGTAATGGTTGAGTCTGTTGCCGTAGCGACTGTAGCCGAGCTGTTTTTTTGTCCGCAAGCAGCTAGCATTAATATACTTATTAGTGCAGTAATAATGAAAATGTGTTTCCCTCTCATGCCAACACCTCATCCGAATATGTTATCGCTATTGTAGAATATAGAAGTGAACATGAAGTGAATTTTTAATGTTTTTTCCTGTGAAATGTAAAAAAAAAGTACATCAACAATATTGTTGATGTACGATGGAATCAAAGGTGATCGGTCTTTTTAGAATAGGCACGTTTACCTTGCTGAATATTTTTTTGTTCTTGTTCATTTTTTTGCGTACGCTTTGCATTATTATCGCGTGCTTTTTTGTCGTTATCACTCGTATGTGGCATATGTATCAACTCCATTTCTAAACGTTGTACGTTTATCATTTCCTTTTTCGTAAAGACTATGTATAGCGGTGCATTCATGAATAATAAAGGTGGATTAGAAATGGATTTGAAGTTGAATTATACCGAACTTATAAAGAAGTTAATCGTTGTAATCGTCGCAGGTTTGTTAAACGCGATTGGAATGAATTTATTTTTAACGCCAGCGAAAGTGTACGCGAGTGGCTTTGCTGGATTGTCTCAATTGTTATCGCAAATATTAGGTGACTTTTTATCTATTCACATATCAACGGGGGTATTGTTTAGTTTGTTTAATATTCCTGTCGTTATTTTAGCATGGAAAAAGGTTGGAAAGGCCTTTACTTTCTTTAGTTTTCTTTGCGTTATATTTATGACTTTATTTTTAGAAATTATCCCAGTTAGAGCGGTTTCAAACGACATCATATTGAATGCGATTTTTGGCGGGATTATTTCAGCAATCGGGGTAGGTATGGCGTTGAAGTGGGGGGCTTCTACAGGTGGTTTAGATATTATCGCCATGATTTTATCTAAAATAAAAGACAAGCCTGTCGGTACATATTTTTTCTTCTTTAATGCACTAATTATTATCGCTGCTGGCTATGTGTATGGCTGGGAAAAAGCATTATATACTTTGGTGACTTTGTATGTCTCAACGCGATTTATCGATGCGATTCATACGCGGCATGTGAAGATTACAGCATTAATCGTTACGAAGAATGGGACGGATGTACGAAAGGCGATTCATTCACGCTTAGTGAGGGGGATTACAACTATCCCAGCAACAGGTGCTTATACAAATGAAAATAAGGAAATGTTAATGATCGTTATTACTCGTTATGAACTGTATGAATTAGAGAGGGTTATTAAACAAGTGGACCCAGGTGCATTTACAAATGTACTGCAAACGGTCGGGGTGTTTGGATTATTTAGAAAAGATTAAAGAGGACCAAAGCTGGTCCTCTTTTTTAATGCAAATTCGTAATGTTTTGCAACTGCTCCTGCATTTCACGTAGCTGAACTTTTTCAGCTGTTGAAGAGTTTGCATAAGCAGAGTGCAAAGCGTTTTTTGCTCTATATACGAGATCTTGTTGCTCAGCACCGCTTGAACAAGTTACGGCATTTGCAACAGCATCTCTAGCTTGTTGGAATAGTAAGTTCCCCATTTAAACCCCTCCAAAAGAAGAGTTACTTCTCGCTTTTTCTGCCTCAGCTAATGTACCTCTGTACGGGAATCTTGCATCATGCTTCATTACAGCATCGGCTCCTTGTTGGATAAAACGTTTTGATTTGTTCTTTTTACCCATTCGAAAAACCCCCTTTATTTAGCTGAAAACAATCGACGCGCTGACTTTTGCGTCTAATAATAGTATGAGCGTTTAGCGAGAAACTATAAGCAGGGAATTTTTAGATTACAACCCAAGAACCTCTTCTAAATATAGTGCAATACCATCTTCTTCATTCGTTAACGTTGTATGGTTTGCGAGTGATTTTAATTCAGGGATAGCATTCCCCATTGCGATGCCGTGACCAGCGAATTCAATCATTTCAAAGTCGTTATCTTCATCACCGAAAGCGATAATGCGCTCTTGTGGAATGTTGTAATGACTAGAAATTTTTTGTAATCCGACAGCTTTATTTAACCCGCTTTTTACAATTTCAATAATTGGCCAAGGTGCGCCCCATTTTCTATGGTCGATTACTTCAGCATGCATATCAGTTAAATGTTGACGAATTGCGCTAGAATGCTCATCATGTGCGTCAATTAATAAGCAAGTTGGATGATCGTTTAAAGTATTTAATAAGTCTCCTGTAAAAATCTTCGGAGAACCGAATTCGAAAATATGTTTTTTATCTTCATCAATTTCACGAACATACACATCGTCCATTACTTCAGCGTATATATTTTTTACACCAAAATCAAAGCAAGCTCGGACAATTTCTTGGGCTGTTGCTAGCTCAAGAGGAGAGTGATGTGTTCCCCATTTTGAATCAAGAGGATGATGTACGTAAGCGCCGTTAAAGTTTACGATTGGTGTATTCAGACCAAGTTCTTTATAGTAATCAAAACTAGCACGGAATGGACGCCCTGTTGAAATAACGACAATATGTCCTTGTTCCTTTGCTTTTGCAATTGTATGTTTCGTTCGAGTGGAAATTATTTTGTTGTCTGTTAATAAAGTACCGTCTAAGTCTAATGCGATTAAATGTTGTTTATTCATAATTTCACCTCTTATAATAATTTTTTTGTTTCTATCTGTATTTCCGTTTTTAATATGCAGAAATAAGAGGTTGAGCTGGGTGAGACCACCAAAGATGGAAACTTCACTATATATCCATCTTACGTCGCAAAGCGCTACGGTGTCTACTATTTCTCGTTGGAAATTAAGAAAAGTCAACGTCTTTTTAGAAAGTTCAAATAATGTTTCTTTCATTATGTACAAATTGTGAAAAGGGTTACATTGCTCGTGTGAGGGAGCTTATAATGAACATGTAATCTTCTCGTATATGTTTGACTCTCCTTTGAAACTGGCCTATAGTAGGTTGGTTTCTTTTTTTCTACAAATAGGAAAGAAATCCCTTCCTAAGCTTGTGTCATTCATGTATATGTACAAGAACGAAATGTAGTACTTGTTTCCTAAACATGACAGAAAAGCTTTCTTTGAAAATGGATATACTAATGAGGCAAAGACGTCATGGAAGGAGAATGGAAATGGGACAAAATCGCAGGTTTCGTTCTGGACAAAAAGCGCCAAATGATGGCATTTATGTAGAAATTGGTGAAACAGGAAGTATGGTAAAAGATCCGCAAATGGTGAAATTAACTGCCGGTGACAAGTTTCCAGATAACACAAATCATAACCGTCAGTGGACATATAAAAGAAAACCGTAACAGAAGCCACAATCATTATTGCGGCTTTTTTGTTATGGGGCATTATAATTTCATTTACCATAACTTTTTAACCTGTATAATGAATGCACTCTTTTTCTTTTTCCAATAATAAGTTTGAAAATACATAAGCAAAATTATTGTATAAAAAAGTCAGTTGGCGTATAATCAAATCAAAGGTCAAAGAAAGTCAAACATTTGGAGGGCTGTAAAGATGGACTTAAATCAAATGACAACAAAAACACAAGAGGCGATTATGAGTGCCCAATCTTTAGCGGTGTCTCATCATCATCAAGAAGTAGATACTGTTCATCTCTTGTTTACATTATTAGAAGAGCAAGATGGATTAGCAGTACGTATTTTTCAAAAAATGAATGTCGATATAGAAGCGTTAAAGCAAGGCGCCGAAAGTTTAATTAAGAAAAAGCCTTCTGTAACAGGAAGCGGTGCAGAAGCAGGTAAATTATATATAACAGGTGCTCTGCAACAACTGCTTGTAAGAGCAGGAAAAGAAGCAGAGAAATTGCAAGATGACTACATTTCAGTTGAACATGTACTGCTTGCTTTTTCTGAAGAAAAAGGCGATATAAATCAATTACTTACAAAATTTCATATTACGAAAGATAACTTATTACAGTCTTTAATGACAGTTCGGGGGAATCAAAGAGTGACTAGTCAAAATCCAGAAGCAACTTATGAAGCGTTAGAGAAATATGGTCGTGATTTAGTGGCGGAAGTAAGAGCGGGGAAAATTGACCCTGTTATCGGCCGCGATAGTGAAATTCGCCGTGTTATTCGCATTCTTTCACGTAAAACGAAAAACAACCCGGTTTTAATTGGTGAGCCAGGTGTTGGTAAAACAGCAATCGTTGAAGGATTAGCACAGCGTATTGTGAAAAAGGATGTACCAGAAGGGTTAAAAGATAGAACAATCTTTGCATTAGATATGAGTGCACTCGTAGCTGGAGCGAAATTCCGTGGTGAGTTTGAAGAGCGCCTGCAAGCTGTATTAAATGAAATTAAAAAGAGTGAAGGCCGCATTTTATTATTCATTGATGAACTTCATACAATTGTCGGCGCTGGTAAAACAGAAGGTGCGATGGACGCAGGAAATATGTTAAAACCGATGCTTGCACGTGGTGAACTGCATTGTATCGGAGCGACAACGTTAGATGAATATCGTAAATATATTGAGAAAGACCCAGCGCTAGAAAGACGTTTCCAACAAGTATTAGCAGAAGAACCGACTGTTGAAGATACAATTTCCATTTTACGTGGTTTAAAAGAGCGTTTTGAAATTTATCATGGTGTAAATATTCATGACCGCGCGATTGTAGCAGCATCTGTTTTATCAGATCGATATATTTCGGATCGTTTTTTACCAGATAAGGCAATTGATCTTGTTGACGAAGCGTGTGCAACGATTCGAACAGAGATTGATTCTATGCCAACAGAATTAGATGAAGTAACGCGCCGCATTATGCAACTGGAAATTGAAGAAGCAGCTCTTGGAAAAGAGAAGGACTTTGGTAGCCAAGAACGTCTAAAAACGTTGCAACGTGAATTATCGGATTTAAAAGAAGTTGCAAGTGGTATGAGAGCGAAATGGGAGAAAGAAAAAGAAGATATTCACAAAGTTCGTGACTTACGTGAACATTTAGAGCGTCTGCGCCGTGAATTAGAAGAAGCAGAAGGTAATTACGATTTAAATAAAGCAGCGGAACTTCGCCATGGGAAAATTCCTGCAATTGAAAAAGAGTTAAAAGAAGCAGAAGAAATGGGCGCACATAATAAACAAGAAAATCGTTTATTACGTGAGGAAGTAAGTGAAGAAGAGATTGCTGATATTGTTTCACGCTGGACTGGTATTCCTGTCGCAAAACTCGTTGAAGGTGAACGCGAGAAATTACTACGCTTAGAGCAAATTTTATCAGAGCGTGTCATCGGACAAGAGGAAGCGGTAAGTTTAGTATCAGACGCAGTTCTTCGTGCACGCGCTGGTATTAAAGACCCGAACCGTCCAATTGGTTCCTTCATCTTCTTAGGACCGACAGGTGTTGGTAAAACAGAACTTGCAAAAACGTTAGCACAGTCTTTATTCGATAGTGAAGAGCAAATGATTCGTATTGATATGTCTGAGTATATGGAGAAACACGCTGTGTCACGCTTAATTGGTGCGCCTCCTGGATATGTTGGATATGAAGAAGGCGGTCAATTAACAGAAGCGGTAAGACGTAAACCGTATTCAGTTATTTTGTTAGACGAAATCGAAAAAGCACATCCAGAAGTATTCAACATTTTATTACAAATGTTAGATGACGGGCGTATTACAGATTCGCAAGGGCGTACAGTAGACTTTAAAAACACGGTTATTATTATGACTTCAAATATTGGATCTGCTCATTTGTTAGATGGATTAGAAGCAGATGGCTCCATTAAAGAGGAATCAAGAGAACTTGTCATGGGGCAATTAAGAGGACACTTCCGACCAGAGTTTTTAAATCGTGTCGACGAAATTATTTTATTCAAACCTCTTACAACGAATGAAATTAAAGGTATTGTTGATAAAATTGTAAAAGAATTGCAAGGCCGTTTAGCTGACCGTCATATTACAGTTGAATTAACAGACGCAGCGAAAGAATTTGTTGTAGAAGCTGGCTTTGATCCGATGTACGGAGCTCGTCCATTAAAACGATATGTACAGCGTCAAGTTGAGACAAAATTAGCGAGAGAATTAATTGCAGGAACGATTACTGATAACAGTCACGTAGTTGTTGATGTAGAAAATAACGAATTAGTCGTTCATGTAAAGTAAAATAAAAAAGAGTTCGGATAAAATCCGGACTCTTTTTTTAGTGCTGTTCTACTGGCTCGTTTGGAATTGCAGCTGAAATTGCTAGTACTAATACCGCAAGAACAACTGAGAAAATAGACGCTTGGTTAAAATCGTATGTACCGCCAGTCATAGAGCCGATTACGTAGCTCATCATATGTACAAGCGCGAACGACCAAATTAATGCCCAAATGAAACGCATATTTTACACCTCTATTCGTTCAATCTGTCCTTATTGTAACACAATTGAAAAAAGAATATAGAAAAATATTTGTAGATTTTTCAACGCAAATTTGCATTCCGTTCATACATTATAGAAGAGTACTTTTATACGTTTAGAAAATAAGGCGGGGGAAAAATGAGTATTACGGAACGTTTTTTTTACTTAGAAAAAGAACCATGTGTCATTTATTTACCGGAGAAGCCAAATGGATTTTCTGTAATGCTTCTTGGTGATTATAACTACTTTATTGAGAATGGTACAAGTTTATGGACACAGCATGCAGGTCGATCTTATTTTTTACATGGTCTTATTGAGGAAGGCTACACGGTCTTTTCTTCTAATTTATACGGAAGACATTGGGGAAACGACCAATCTGTTCGTCTAGCAAAACGCTTATATGACGTTGTTTTGAGAAAAGAGACATTAAATGCGAAAATGCACATTATGGCAGATGGTATGGGTGCACTTGTAGCACTTGAAATGATGAACAAATACCCTGAATGTATACGCTCAGTCATTATGTTAAATCCGTGTTTAGATTTACCAGAATATGTGGAGTTTGAGAAAGAGCATAAGTTTTTTTACAAAAGATTAGTGAAGGAATTAAGTTTAGCGTATGACTCCAAAGAAGAGGAATTAGAATCCAAAATAAATAAGAAATCATTTACGCTTCTTCCGTCTTGTGTACCTGTTAAAGTTTTCGTATCAACACAAGAAAAAAGAGGAAGAAAACAGTTGTTACGTAAATATGAGAAAATGAGGCAATTCAATCAATGCGATACTTCTGTCTTATTCCATCTGCAAGATGTGAAATATAAAATGGTTAGGCAAACGACTGATTTCTTTAAAAAATATGAAGAAGAATTGTGAAGCTCCCATATACATAAATGAGGAGCTATTTGTTTCAAGGAGAAAGGGTTGGTGGTATGGAGCGCGTGCTAATTATAGGTGCACTTACGTTTGTAGGTTATCACCTTGTGAATAAAATGATTGCAGAAGAAGTAGAAGTGTACGGTCTTGATTTTGATGAATTCGAGAATATGACAAAAATTAATGAAGAGAAGTTATTGTTAATTGGGCGAAATGCGTTATTTACGTATTATTCGATAAGAGATGAAGATGGATGGAGATCAGTAGAAGGAGAGAGGTTCGATACGGTTTACTTTTGCTTGTATGAGCCAAATCAACAAAGTGGCTTTCGGAATGAAAGGGTCATATTACAGTATTTAAAGCGAATTGTAAGATTGTGTGAAGAACATAAAGTGAAGTTAAATCTAATTTCTTCTATTGAAGTAGGAAACACAGATGAGTCCGAAAATAAACGTCTATTTTCGAAAGTGGAAGAAGGATTGAAAAAAGGAGAGTTACAATATAGTGTATTTCGAGTTCCTATATTATATGGGCCATGGCAACCATCTTTTATGATGTACCATCAGCTCATTTTATCAGAACTGGATGAGAAAGAGTGCCATTATGCGAGTGAGGAAAACGGAAGTGATTTACTGTACGTGGAAGATGTATGTGAATACTTATGGGAAAATGGAATGAACGAGGAGCATCTCGGTATATACAATTTACTTAGTGGTAAAAAATCATTATGGAAAAAAGGTATGAACCTTTTACGTGCAGAGGATAAAGTGAATAAAGAGAATGAAGAAGAAAGAGATGATACTGTCGAGGTTATTTCGATAAAAAGAAATACTCCGTTAGAATACGGTTTAAATAAACAATTGGCACATATGAAAAAATATAAAGAGTTATACGAAGGATAGCGAGCGTGTTACACTATGTATGTGAAAGTTTTAATGGAGAGGAAGAACATAATATGAATGAGAAAAGTATGCAATTTTTACAAATCGCAATGAAGCATTTACCAGAAGCAAAGGCCATTTTAGATGATAATGGAATTGCGCTTGATATGGAGAAAGCACAACCAGTATTAGAGTTATTGATGAAAGTTATGAACGAAGCATATGAGCTTGGGAAAGCAGATAAAGAATAAAACCTTCTTTTTTAGATGGAAGAGGGGCTCGAACCGTGAATAGAAGCGGTTCGGGCCTTTTTATATTTCAAAAGAAACAGGAAAGGTATGTTTCTGTTTCTTTTAATAAACAATAAAGTGAATAATGCCTAGCTTTATGTTTTAGCTGAAATATATTCTAGACAAAAATACATTTATGTTTTAAAATTAGTACCAAGTCATAATAATTGATATAAAACGGAGGGCTGCGATGTGAACGTGGGCATTTTAGGGATCGGAAGATATGTGCCGGAAAAAGTAGTCACAAATCACGATTTAGAGAAAATAATGGATACATCCGATGAATGGATTCGTACGAGAACGGGAATTGCAGAAAGACGCATTGCCGATGATACAATAGATACTTCATATATGGCCGTAGAGGCTGCTAAAAAAGCACTTGAAGATGCAGGGATTAGCGGAGAAGATATCGATCTTATTTTAGTAGCGACAGTAACACCAGATCGTGCGTTTCCAGCAGTAGCTTGTGTCATTCAAGAAGCGATTGGAGCGAAACATGCAGCTGCAATGGATGTAGGTGCAGCATGTGCTGGTTTTATGTACGGAATGATTACAGCGCAGCAATTTATTCAAACGGGAACTTATAAAAATGTATTAGTAGTTGGTAGTGATAAACTATCTAAAATTGTAGACTGGAATGATCGTAATACAGCAGTACTATTTGGAGACGGAGCCGGTGCTATCGTAATGGGGGCTGTTTCAGAAGGAAGAGGCGTTCTATCTTTCGAATTAGGAGCAGACGGAAGTGGCGGTAAGCATCTATATCAAGACGAGTATGTTATGATGAATGGCAGAGAAGTCTTTAAATTTGCCGTTCGTCAACTTGGTGAATCTTGTCTTCGCGTGCTGGATAAGGCCGGTCTTACAAAAGAGGATGTGGATTTCTTAGTACCGCATCAAGCGAATATTCGTATTATGGAATCTGCAAGAGAGAGATTAAATTTACCACAAGAAAAAATGAGTATGACAATTGAAAAGTTTGGTAATACATCAGCTTCTTCAATTCCAATTGCAATGGTAGAGGAATTGCAAAATGGACGTATTCAAGATGGTGATTTAATTATACTTGTTGGTTTCGGCGGCGGATTAACATGGGGAGCAGTTGCTCTTCGTTGGGGTAAATAAGGACTGAGAGAAAAAAAGGAGTGTATTTTGTATGGAAAAAAAGAGGGTCGTAATTACAGGACTAGGAGCTGTTACACCGATCGGTACAGATGTTGAAACAGCGTGGGAAAACATTAAAAAGGGTGTATCTGGAATCGGACGACTTACAAGAATTGATCCGGAACTATTTCCAGCAAAAGTAGCAGCAGAAATTAACGACTTTGAAGTCGAGAAATATATTGATAAAAAAGAAGCGCGCCGTATGGATCGCTTTACACAATATGCAGTAGCAGCAGCGAAAATGGCAGTTGCAGATGCAAAGCTTGAAATTACAGAAGAAAACGGACCTCGAATTGGTGTATGGATTGGTTCTGGTATTGGCGGTATGGAAACATACGAAGAACAATTTAAGATTTTTACTGAGAAAGGCCCGCGCCGCGTGAGCCCATTCTTCGTACCGATGATGATTCCAGATATGGCAGCAGGTCAAGTATCAATCGCAACAGGAGCAAAAGGAATTAACACTTGTTCTGTAACGGCTTGTGCATCTGGTGCAAATTCAATTGGTGATGCATTTAAAGCAATTCAGCGCGGTGATGCTGATGCAATGATAACTGGCGGAGCAGAAGCACCATTAACAAGTATGGCATTTGCAGGATTTAGTTCAGCGAAAGCATTAACATTTAATGAAGATCCAGCAACAGCTTGCCGTCCATTCGATAAAAATCGTAGCGGTTTCGTAATGGGTGAAGGTTCAGGTATTTTAATTCTTGAAGAATTAGAGCACGCATTAGCTCGTGGTGCTCACATTTATGCGGAAATCGCTGGTTACGGTGCAACTGGTGATGCGTTCCATATTACAATGCCGGCTCCTGGCGGTGAAGGCGGCGTGCGTGCAATGCGTCAAGCTTTAGCAGATGCAGGTCTACAGCCAGAAGATATTGATTACATTAATGCGCACGGTACAAGTACAGATGCGAATGAAAAGTATGAAACGATGGCAATTAAAGAAACGTTCGGTGAGCATGCGTATAAGGTGGCAATTAGCTCAACGAAATCAATGACAGGTCACTTATTGGGAGCAGCTGGTGCTGTTGAAGCGATCTTCTCGATTAAATCAATTACAGACGGAGTAATCCCTCCAACAATTAACTATGAAACACCAGATCCAGAATGTGACTTAGATTACGTGCCGAATAAAGCGAGACAACAAGAAGTAAATGCAGTATTAAGTAACTCACTAGGATTCGGTGGTCATAACGCAGTATTAGTATTTAAATCGTATAAATAATAGATGAAATAAGGAGTTTTTTCGCAATATATTGCGAAAAAACTCCTTATTTATTTTTACGCCTTTTTCTCCTTTTGCATATATATAAGAAAAAGGAGGGATAAAGATGGGGATTGTTGAAACTGCTGAGTGGTTACATCTATATTATGGACGGCCAGAAAAGCTGTGTGAGAAGTTTACGAAGTATATCCCGCTGCCAAAAGAAAGATTGTATCGCTTTTTAATTTCTAAAGGTATGTATCGCCCGGTTATACGAGGAGAACAGGAAATTAAAGAGTTAGAGAAGAAGGGAATTTGGAAAGAATTACGTACGGAGTATGAGAAACTGAAAGATTGGTTGAAAGGTCCAGATGTCCCTGTCTTTATTTTATTATCAGATTCCTATAATCGAACTGTACAAGAAGAGTATAACGGAAGGGCTGGATTATCTATGCGTCACGTTATTTTCTTATTCGTATGCGGACGGAATTCGGTGGAAGAATTAAAAGTGTTATTGGCGCATGAATATCATCACATATGTAGGTTACATCAAATTGAGAAGAAAGAAACAGAATATACATTACTTGATACGATGATTATGGAAGGGCTAGCTGAGCAAGCAGTAACGGAAAGATATTCAGAAAAAAACAATGCACCGTGGACGACGTATCTTTCAAAAGAAGAGGCTATTTATTATTGGGAAAACGTTGTACATGAAAGAATAAGTATAAAACGAGGAACAAGGGAGCATGACATCTTATTAAATGGATTTCATTCTTATCCGAAGATGCTTGGCTATGCACTTGGATTTCATATTGTCAAAGATTGTGTAACTTCGGAAGGAGAAGATACGCTTTCTTTATTATCTATAGATGCAAAAGCGATATTGAATAAAGCAAATACATTTCATATATAAAAAACAGGATCTCTATTTCCTGTTTTTTTAGTATTAATAGAAGAAAAAATATTAATTAGAATATATTTCCTTAGGTGGAATAAAGTTAAGAAAAATTGAACATAATGATTGATACAAACAGTAGTGAAGTGAGGGGTAGTGAATGTTATATCTACATGATGTATGGGTAAATTGGTTTGAAGGTGAAGAGAATGGGTATAACGTTTGTCATTTTTACGAATGGCGAAAAGATGATACGATTGAGCTATTAGATCAAGTGCCATTATTAAAAGTAGATTCCACATTATATCATTACATCGAAGACGAATTGTTAGAGCTTCCGCAAAAGTTGTTGGAAGACGTACATCATAAGGCTTATATTCGTAAAAATCATGAACGTTTGCAGCAAGAGTATTGCTTTGTTGTTACAGATGGAAAAGGAATTATTGCGATCGACACAATTGGTTACAATGTACCAATTCGAAAAAGTAGACTTATACCGCGCCAAGAGCAGATGGTATATGAGATGGTAGAAAGCGTACAAGCAGAAAAATTTGAGTTCCAAGTAGAAGAAATGGAAAAAGAACATCATATTTTATCACCATCACCTTTCATTATGAATGGTTTAACTCGTAAAGAAAGACAACTTAAACAATTATTATTTATGGCGTTAGATCAATTACATACAACGAAAAACACAGCGGAAATTCGCTATTGGTTCACAGAGTGGGATCCATCAGCATACGGAATGGTTCAACATATGGAATTTGAAGATATTTGGTCTAGACTGTATGATGAAGCGAAAGCAGGCTGGTCTGAGAAGCACGAACAATTATGCGAGCGTCTCGTAAAAGGACAGCCATTCTTTGAAAAGTTATGGGAAATGGAAAACGAGCAGAAGGTAAATTAAAAAACCGCCAATTGGCGGTTTTTTAATTTGCTGTAACTTGGCTTCAGCGAGCATTCTAAGAAATCCAGCTCCAGCAGCGAGCTCTTCGTGTCTAAGAACCTTCCCCACGAGAAGGTAAAAAGCACCTTCTGTGGGAAAGAACCTTAGCCAGTCAGAGCTGAACGAGCTGCCTCCGCTTTATATAGCAATCCAGCTCCAGCGGCAAGAATGTTCGGTGGCTTCGCGCCTTCCTACGAGGCAAAAAGCGCCACTACGTCAGGAGCTCCATCCCCCTCACATTCTAAGCCAGCCGCTTCCGCTTTTTACATTACCTACGTTTTCTACTTAACCCCATTGCGTTTTCTACTTTGCGTAGTTGTTTGAATGCAACACGGTTTGCTTTTTCGGCACCTTTGTCTAGAATTTCGTCTAGTTCTGGTGAGCTGATTAGTTCGTTATATTTGTCTTGGATTGGACGAATTGCATCTACGACTACTTGTGCTAGGTCGCCTTTGAAGTCTCCGTATCCTTTTCCTTCGTACATTGCTTCGATTTCTTCTACTGTTTTTCCTGAGAATGAAGAGTAGATTGTTAATAAGTTAGAGATTCCAGGTTTGTTTTCTTTATCGAATTTCACAATACCTTCAGAGTCAGTTACAGCACTCTTAATTTTCTTTTCAATTGTTTTTGGTTCATCAAGCATGCTGATCATCGATTTTGGATTCGGATCAGATTTACTCATTTTCTTCGTAGGTTCTGTTAATGACATAACGCGAGCTCCTACTTTTGGAATGCGAATTTCAGGAACAGTGAACACTTCACGGAAGCGTTTGTTGAAACGCTCTGCTAGGTCACGTGTTAATTCCATATGTTGTTTTTGATCATCACCAACAGGTACGATTTCAGTGTTGTAAAGTAAAATATCAGCAGCCATTAATGGTGGATACGTTAGTAATCCAGCTGGAACTGAATCTCTACCAGAAGATTTATCTTTATATTGCGTCATACGCTCTAATTCTCCAACGTAAGCAACTGATTGCATAATCCATCCTAGTTGAGCGTGTGCTGGTACTTCTGACTGTACAAATAAAGTAGCTTTTTCAGGATCGATGCCGCATGCTACATAAAGCGCAGCAAGACTGCGAATGTTTTTACGAAGTTGTACGGGATCTTGAGGTACTGTAATCGCATGTTGGTTTACAATACAGAAATAACAGTCGTGTTCATTTTGAAGCTCTGTAAATTGCTTCATAGCTCCTAGATAGTTTCCAAGTGTAATCGTTCCACTCGGCTGAATACCAGAAAAGATAACTGACATAAGTAATTCCTCCTAAATTTGAATGCGTGATAGGGAAGAGAAGGCAAACAAAAAAGCCCATTCATCCCAAAAAACTATAGGGACGAATGGACCGCGGTACCACCCTAATTATTTCACTACTGTGAAATCTCTCTAATCCATAATAACGTTTGGATATAACGCCAAAGCCTACTACTTTCGGTTCGGTTTGGTGCTCAAAAGCCCATTCCATACTGTACAATTACTTGTTCACACCAGCCACAAGCTCTCTGAAATTGCCTCAATATGTACTCTTCTTTATCATCGCATACATATAAAATTATTTATTGTTACCTGAGCTCTTTTAATATGAAAGAACTAAAGTTTTATAACAAAATGTTTTGCTGATTATTATATCATATGGGATAGTGTTTGCAAACTACATCAAAATAGTAAAGCTAATGAGGGTCGAGAACAACCCAAGAACGATACCTGTAATACAAATTGGATACGTCCATTTGAATGAATATGTTTTATAAATACGTTCTTTCTTATCGACAGGTTCCTCTACTTCTTCAATTAAAGACTCAATTTTTTTGTTCGTACCAAATACTCTTTGGAAGGCGTAAATTGTTACATTGAAAAATCCATTTTGAAATATGAATAAAAAACCGCCAACAAGAATAAAAAATAGTGCGACATAAAACGATATATTGACAAAATTCAACAAAAATTGCGATGAAACGAGGAATGCGCCAATACTAGAAGCGATTATCGCTATGAAAATTAGTATACAAGTATGAAAAAAAACTTTATTCAAAATGTTCCCCTCCGTCAAAATATTACTAGAATTATTATACTATAAAAGCTATAATATGTACTAGAATTAATTTTTTGAAAATTATACGCAATTAAAGGTCTGATTTCAAGATGATGGTAGCAATGTTAACGTATCCCTTTACAAAAAAATAAAAAAATAAACATTTTATTAAAAATTTTAACAAAAAAACAAAAAACTATATTCACAATTGTTATATTATATGTATAATGAAAATTGTAGAAACTTGGAGATTATTCTTTCAATTCTACATTTTTACAAGTGAGGGTACAGGAAGTGCAATTAGGGGAGGCAACACAACATGAAGAAAAAGATACCGTTATTACTTGCATCGACGTTGACTGTCAGTATGTTAGGAGCTTGTAGTTACCAAAAAGAGGATAATAAAGCAGGCGCAAAAGAAAAATCCTCAAACAAGCAAGTGTTAAATCTAACCGAGACAGCTGAAATCCCAACTATGGATACGACGTTATCAACAGATGCAACATCTTCTAACATCATGAATAACACAATGGAAGGATTATATCGTCTGGGCAAAGACGATAAGCTTGTTCCAGGTGTCGCTAAATCTTATGAGAAATCAGAAGATGGCAAAAAGTATGTATTTAAGTTACGTGAAGATGCGAAATGGTCTAATGGTGAACCTGTAACAGCGAAAGACTTCGTTTATTCTTGGCGAAGAGCTGTAGATTCAAACACGGGTGCCAAGTTTGCTTACATACTATTTGATGTGAAAAATGCGGAGAAAGTTAACAAAAAAGAATTACCAGTTGAAGAACTTGGTGTAAAGGCAATTGATGATCATACACTTGAAGTGGAATTAGATAACCCTGTTCCTTATTTTGTAAGTTTAACAGTCTATCCAACATTGTATCCTTTGAATGAGAAGTTTGTAACAGAACAAGGAGCAAAATTTGGATTAGAATCCAATACGACACTTTATAATGGTCCATTCGTATTAAATGAATGGACGCATGAACAAAGTTTCCAACTTAAGAAGAATCCAACGTATTGGGAAAATAAAGAAGTGAAACTTGAGGAAATAAACTTCAATATTGTTAAGGATCGTTCAACTGCTATAAATTTATATGAAACGAAAGCAATTGATCGTGTAGTCTTAACATCAGAGTTTGTAGATAAATACAAATCAGATGCTGACTTTAAAACGATTAAGAGACCATCTACACAATTTATTCGCTTAAATGAAAAGAATAAATTTTTAGCAAATAAAAATATCCGAAAAGCAATTGCAATGTCCTTTGAGCGTGAAAATATCGGCAAAGTTATCTTAAACGATGGTTCAGAGGGTATATATGGTTTTGTTCCGAAAGGCTTAGCAAAAGGTCCGAATGGAAAAGACTTCCGTGAAGAGAATGGAAAGCTTATAAAAGAGGATATGAAAGAAGCTCAAAAATATTGGGAAGCTGGTAAAAAAGAACTTGGTGTAGACAAAGTAGAGTTAGAGCTATTAAACTTTGATACTGATGATGCTAAAAAAATCGGAGAGTATTTAAAAGGTCAATTTGAAAAGAACTTACCAGGTTTAACAGTTTCCACAAAAATGCAGCCATTTGCACAAAAATTAAAACTTGAAGCAAGTGGAGATTATGCAATGTCATATGCGGGATGGAGTCCAGATTATATGGATCCAATGTCATTCCTTGAAATGTATACGACAGGTAATGCGCAAAACAAAGTAAATTATGCAAACCCAGCGTATGATGATTTAATTAAAAAAGCGAAAACAGAAGTTGATGTACAAGCTCGTTGGGATGCATTATTACAAGCGGAAAAACAACTGCTTGAAGATGCAGCGATTGCTCCAGTATATCAACCAGGAAAAGCTTATTTACAACGTGGCTCAATTACTGGCCTATTAGAACATAAATATGGCGGAGAATTTAGCTATAAGTGGGTTGAACTCAAAAACTAAAAATGGTTTCCATCATGAATAAGGGTATATGCCTATGATGGGCATATGCTCTTATTTTAAAAAAATAAAAGTAAGAATATTTAAAACTATCTTATTGCTTTTGAGAAAAACGGGGAGGTGCTTGACTATGGGACGTTATGTATTAAAACGTTTCGTGTACATGGCTTTGACATTATTTTTAATTACTACACTGACTTTCTTTTTGATGAAATTACTTCCGGGTTCTCCGCTTAAAAACCAGGAGAAACTATCACCGGCACAAAAAGAAATCATTCTTGAAAAATATGGCTTAAATGATCCAGTACCAGTTCAATATGCACGTTACTTAGGTAACTTAGCAAAAGGTGATTTAGGGGTATCATTCCAATATGATAACCGTCCAGTAACAGATATGATTGTGGATCGCATTGGACCATCAGCACAACTTGGTTTACAGGCGATTATATTAGGAACATTTATCGGTTTAATTTTAGGAATCGTTGCGGCACTTCGTAACAATACGTGGGTCGATTATGGGGCGACAATTATTTCCGTACTCGGGATGTCGGTACCATCGTTCGTATTCGCCGCATTACTACAATATTTCGTAGGGGTAAAACTTGGATGGTTCCCAGTAGCATTCTGGAAAGGACCAGAGTTTACAGTAATGCCTACAATCGCTTTATCGATGGCAGTTATCGCAACAATCGCACGTTTTGCTCGTGCAGAGTTAATTGAAGTTATGCAAGCTGACTACATTTTAACAGCGAAAGCGAAAGGAATTAGCCAAGGCGTTATCATTATCAAACACGCACTTCGTAACGCGTTAATTCCAGTTGTAACAATTTTAGGACCAATGGTTGCAGGATTAATTACAGGGACATTAGTTATTGAGCAAATTTATGCTGTACCAGGACTAGGGGAACAGTTCGTTAAATCTATTACAGTGAATGACTATACAGTTATTATGGGAACTACAATTTTCTATAGTGCGATTTTCATCTTAGTTATTTTCATTGTTGATATTTTATACGGAATTATTGATCCTCGTATTCGTTTAGCGGGAGGGAAAAAATGATGAAAGATGTACAAAAATTATCTCCAGATTTATTTCAACAAGCCAATCAAAATAATGTTGATAATGAAGTCATTGCCCGTCCAAGCTTAACGTTTTGGCAAGATGTAAGAAGACGTTTGTTCCAACATAAAGGAGCAATGTTTGGTTTCATTTTATTAGCGCTTATTATATTACTAGCAATTTTAGGACCGATGGTAAGTAAGCACTCGTATAAAGAGCAAGATTTAGGTCGTGCGAAATTACCACCGAAAATTCCTGTTATTGAAAATGTTCATTGGCTACCATTTGACGGTACAGATCAATATGGTGTTGACCAATATGAAAAACGTGATATTAAAGAGTATTTCTGGTTCGGTACAGATGATCTTGGACGCGATTTATGGACAAGAACATGGGAAGGTACGCGCGTATCATTATATATCGCTCTTTTAGCAGCAGCAATTGACTTAGTCATTGGGGTTGCATATGGAGGTATTTCAGCGTTCTATGGCGGTAGAGTAGATAATATTATGCAACGTATTATGGAGATTATTAACGGTATTCCATACTTAATCATCGTAATTTTAATGGTAATCATTATGGGATCTGGTATATGGTCAATTACACTCGCAATGGCGATTACAGGTTGGATAGGGATGTCGCGTATCGTTCGTGGACAAATCCTGAAATTAAAAAATCAAGAATACGTATTAGCATCTCGTACATTAGGTGCAACAAATACACAGTTAATTGTAAAACACTTAATCCCGAACGTAATGGGACCAATTATCGTAATGACAATGTTTACAATTCCAACAGCAGTGTTTGGTGAGGCGTTCTTAAGCTTTATCGGTTTAGGTATTCAGCCACCATTCGCATCACTTGGTTCTCTTGTAAACGACGGTTATAAATCAATTCAAACGTATCCACATATGATGTTCATCCCAGCGGTTGTCATCAGTATGTTAATCTTAGCATTCAACTTAATGGCAGACGGATTACGCGACGCGTTAGATCCAAAAATGCGTAAGTAAAAGAGGGGAGAAGTAAAAATGAAAACATTGCTAGAGGTAAAAGATTTGCAAGTCTCCTTTGATACACATGCAGGTGAAGTACAAGCTGTACGCGGTGTTACTTTTGATTTGAAAAAAGGAGAAACATTAGCGATTGTAGGAGAATCTGGTTCTGGGAAATCAGTTACTTCTAAGGCGTTAATGGGATTAATTCCGAATCCTCCAGGACGTATTAAAAACGGTGAAATCGTATTTGAAGGTCGTGACTTAACGAAATTAACAGAAAAAGAAATGCAACAAGTGCGCGGTAAAGATATCGCGATGATTTTCCAAGATCCTATGACATCATTAAACCCAACGATGACAATTGGAAATCAAATTATGGAAGGCCTTATTAAACACCAAGGGATGAGTAAAGCAGATGCACGTAAAGTTGCATTAGAATTAATCGACCTTGTAGGTATTCCAAACCCAGAAGCGCGCTTAAAACAATATCCTCATCAATTCTCAGGTGGTATGAGACAGCGTGTAGTTATTGCGATGGCGTTAGCTTGTAACCCGAAATTATTAATTGCCGATGAGCCGACAACAGCGCTAGATGTTACAATTCAGGCGCAAATTTTAGAGCTTATGAAAGACATTCAACAAAAAACAGAAGCGGCAATCATTTTCATTACGCATGACTTAGGTGTAGTGGCAAACGTTGCGGACCGTGTAGCAGTTATGTACGCTGGTAAAGTTGTTGAAATTGGAACGGTTGATGAAATTTTCTACAATCCAAAACATCCGTACACTTGGGGCCTAATTGCATCTATGCCAAGTTTAGATGGTTCAGAAGAAGAGTTATATGCAATCCCTGGAACGCCTCCAGATTTATTGAAGCCGCCAAAGGGAGATGCTTTTGCACCACGTAACCCGCAAGCACTGAAAATTGATTTTGAAATGGACCCACCTTTATTTAAAGTAAGTGATACACACTACGCGGCAACTTGGTTACTTCACGAGCAAGCTCCAGAAGTAAGACCGCCGGCAGTTGTTGAAAAACGCATTCTTCAAATGAAAGCAGGTGAACAACATGACTAAACAACGTGAGAAATTAATTGAAGTAAAAAATGTAAAGCAGCACTTCGACGTGAGTGGTGGTGTTGTCAAAGCGGTTAATGATATTTCATTTGATATTTACCGCGGAGAGACATTTGGTCTTGTAGGAGAATCAGGTTGTGGTAAATCGACAACTGGAAGAACGATTATTCGTTTATATGATGCAACTGCTGGTGAAGTATTGTTCGATGGTGAAAATGTACATGGTAAAAAATCACGCGCACAACTGAAGAAGTTCAACCGTAAAATGCAAATGATTTTCCAAGATCCATATGCATCATTAAACCCTCGTATGACAGTAGGGGATATTATTGCAGAAGGTATTGATATTCACGGACTAGCAAAAGGCAAAAAAGAGCGTATGGACCGTGTTCATGAATTATTAATCACAGTTGGTTTAAATAAAGAGCACGCAAACCGTTTCCCGCATGAATTCTCAGGTGGACAACGTCAACGTATCGGTATCGCTCGCGCACTTGCTGTAGAACCTGAATTTATCATTGCCGATGAGCCAATCTCAGCACTTGATGTTTCAATCCAGGCGCAAGTTGTAAACTTACTGAAAAAGTTACAAAAAGAAAAAGGTTTAACATACTTATTCATTGCCCATGATTTATCAATGGTAAAATACATTAGTGACCGCATCGGTGTAATGTACCGTGGTCAAATCGTTGAGCTTACAACAAGTGAAGAGTTATATGCGAATCCAATTCATCCATATACGAAATCACTATTATCAGCAATTCCGCTTCCAGATCCAGATTATGAGCGTAATCGTAAACGTATCGTATACGATCCATCTCAGCATGATTATGGTAGTGAAGCACCAACAATGCGTGAAATTCGCCCAGGACATTTCGTCTTATGTTCTGAAGCGGAGTATAAGAAGTATAAAGAGATTTATCAATAATAAAAAGCCAATCTTCCGTTATGGAAGATTGGCTTTTTTCTACTATATAAACAGTTTTATTGTTAATATTTGTTTGTAAGTGAATACATGCATTTTGATTAAACGAGTATTACTGTGCCTGAACAGAAACACTCTCCTCTTGTTCTTCAGGTTTAACGAGTGCATAACGTTCCCACGCTCTACTTTTCCAGCGGAAGAACATAATGATGGCACGTGTCCATTCATCAATAGCAATCGCTAACCAAATACCAACGAGCCCCATATCTAAATGGAAGGCGAAAAAGTAACCGAGTGGTAAACTCATTAACACCATAGAGAATGCTCCGATTAAAACTGGGTACTTTGCATCACCAGCTGCGCGAAGTGAATTGATAATGACGATGTTCATTGTACGTCCCGTTTCAAGTAGTACACTTAGTAAAAGAACTGATGCACCTAACGTAATAATGTGCGGATTATCTGTAAATAGTCCCATTAATTGTGTACGGAATGTAATGACGAGAGCGACCATACATAAAGTGACTCCAATTGCCCACTTTACACTTTTCCATACGCGTTCATACGCTTCGTCTTTTTCACCACCGCCAACGAGGCGTCCGATAATAATGGCTGTTCCCAT
Source organism: Bacillus cereus group sp. TH152-1LC (assembly GCF_027710505.1). Taxonomy (NCBI): domain Bacteria; kingdom Bacillati; phylum Bacillota; class Bacilli; order Caryophanales; family Bacillaceae; genus Bacillus; species Bacillus cereus group sp. TH152-1LC. Next base: position 194,179 of record NZ_JAQFNK010000008.1, read on the forward strand.
ACCAATCGCAATCGCGAATAAATAAGTGAACATAGAAATATTCGTAGCGTATTGTCTCGCCGCTAATGATTCCGTTCCTAAGTATGTTGCATAGTATAAGAAGACAATTTGGCAAGCTTGATACATAACCTGTTCAAATGCAGATGGAATCCCGATTTTTAAAATTTTCCCGATGTATTCCTTTGATAAGGTGAAGTAATATTGTAATTTCACACGGTATTCCATAACGCGGTACAGTAACCAGAAGAAAACGATAAGTGCGATTAATCTGCTGACAGCAGAAGAAATAGCAGCCCCTTGTACACCGAGCTCTGGGAAACCAAATTTTCCGAAAATGAGTACGTAGTTTCCAGCGATATGAATAATATTCATTCCAAGAGAAATAAACATCGCTTGCTTTGTGAAGCCGTGTACGCGGATAATTGCGGCTAATGAATTAATAATAGCTTGAAGGAAAATAGCGCCTCCGACGATGGATAAATAGTTTTGCGCATACATGAGTACATCGCCTTGTAAGTTCATTGCCATCATCATATGTTTTGAAAATAAAAGAAAACCAGCGCTTATAATGAGTCCGACCACTAAATTTAATGTGACGGCTAAAGCTGATATTTTAGATGCTTCCATAAAACGTTTGGAACCGAGGTATTGAGATACGACGATAGCTGCGCCGTTCCCGATGACTTCTAGTACCAAAATAGCGATATGGAGATATTGATTCGCTGCACCAACCCCAGATACAGCATCGTCTGATAATGCACTTAACATGAAAGTATCAGCGATCCCCATTAACATAAATAGAAAAACTTCTAGAAAAATAGGCCATGTTAATAAGAATAAACTTAATTTCTCTGTCGGCCCGTTTTTTGCCTGAATTGCTGTCATGTCCGTCCCCTCTTTACCGATATCTATTTTTAGCAAAATGTATCGTAACATACTTTCGTATCCTTTGCACTCATTTTAACCTACATATCTTTAATATGAAGAGGGTGCTATTTTATGATAAAAAGAGAAGGATAATTATGCAGAAAGTATTATAGGATATAAAATTTGTTTTTCTCTGATAATTTAGAAAAATACAATAAAATTCATTTTTAACACTTTAGTAAGAAAAATCAACAATATAAAACGTTTACAAAGGTTTATTTCTTAACAGAAAATTTTAATAAAATAGAAATATAAATATACAAAAAATATATTTGTGTGTATAATATGAATTGTTAGAACATATATATTTCTATTTGTTTGAAAATGAAAGGGCTAACATTTTTTTGGAGGGTGGAAGTATGAAAAAAAAGATACCAGTTTTTGTAGCGTCAACAGTAGCAATGAGCATGATGTTAGGGGCATGTAGCTACCAAAAAGATGAACCGCAAGCGAACGCAAAAGGGGATAGCGGGAAAAGCGGTGCGAAGCAAGTTATTAACTTAATTGAAACACAAGAAATTCCAACGATGGACCCAGCGTTATCAGCTGATGCAGTTTCTTCAAGAGTAATGACTAATACGATGGAAGGCTTATACAGTTTAGGTAAAGATGATAAGCTAGTTCCTGGTGTAGCGAAGGAATTCCAAAAGTCAGAAGACGGTAAAAAATATACATTTAAATTACGTGAAGACGCAAAATGGTCAAATGGTGAGCCTGTGACGGCGAAGGATTTCGTATACGCATGGCAAAGAGCGATTAACCCAGATACAGCTGCGAAATCAGCGTACATTATGTATGATATAAAAAATGCAGAGAAAATTAATAAAAAAGAGATGAGTCCAGATCAATTAGGCGTGAAAGCGATTGATGATCATACATTAGAAGTGGAATTAGACAATTCAATTCCATACCTTGTAGATTTAATGGTATATCCAATCTTCTATCCTGTGAATGAAAAGTTTGTGAAAGAGCAAGGTACGAAGTTTGGTTTGGAAGCGAATACAACACTTTATAACGGACCATTTACATTAAGTGATTGGCAACATGAACGTAGCTTTAAAATGACAAAGAGCGCGTCATATTGGGACAATAAAGAAGTGAAGATTGAGGAAGTAAACTTTAATATTGTAAAAGATACGTCTACGCCAATTAATTTATATGAAACAAACGCAGTCGATCGAGCGACGTTATTAGCAGAGTTCATCGATAAATATAAAGGAAAACCAGATTTCCAAACAGTAGAAGATACATCTGTATTCTTCCTTCGTTTAAATCAAAAAGACCCAGCTTTAGCAAATAAAAATATTCGTAAAGCAATTTCACTTGCTTTTGAACGTAAGCCGTTCGTTGATACATTATTAAATAACGGTTCTAAGCCAGCAACAGGATTAATTCCTGATAACTTCATTAAAGGACCAGATAAGAAAGACTTCCGTGCTGTAAATGGAGATATTGTAAAACCAAACGTGAAAGAAGCGAAGAAGTATTGGGAAGCTGGTAAAAAAGAACTTGGTAAAAATGAAATCGAATTAGAGCTATTAAATGAAGACGTTGAATTATCGAAGAAAACGGGTGAATATTTAAAAGGTGAGTTAGAAAAGAATTTACCAGGTTTAACAGTGAAAATTAAACAACAACCATTCGCGCAAAAACTAAAATTAGAAGATGCGGGCGATTATGTGATGTCATTCTCTGGATGGAGTGCAGACTTCCCAGATCCAGTTACATACCTTGATATGTTTGTAACGGACGGATCGCAAAATAAAATGAAATACTCTAATCCGAAATATGATGAAATTATCATGAAAGCGAAGAAAGATGGAAGCGATGTAAATGCTCGTTGGAAAAACTTACTAGAAGCAGAGAAAATGTTACTTGATGACGCTGCGATTGTTCCAGTATATCAGCGTGGTAGAGCATATATACAAAGAGAATCAATTAAAAATATGTACAACCATAAATATGGCGGCGATTTAAGCTTTAAATGGGCGTCAGTAGAGAAATAAGAAAAAAGCAGGTGATTGCCTGCTTTTTTTAATACGTACGTTTCTTATAAATACCTTTTCCGCCAACTTGATTCCAGCCGGATTGCACATCCAAACTTTTATTAACAAACTTCATCTTTTCTTTTCCGCCAAAGAGTTTTTCACCAATGCTATTTGTAATGACACCAATCAATGCTGTTATTCCGATGATGAGGGCAGCAACCGTGACAAAATCAATAAAAAAAGCAATCATTTGCAAATTCCCCCTTTGCCTGTCTGTATGTTTATTGTATGAGATAAAAGATAAAAAAGAAAGAAATGTCAGAAAAATTATTGATTTATTTTAGAAATTGTATAGACATGAATGAGAATGTTTGTTAAAATAAGAACAAACGTTCCTTTTTATTCTCAATTGTATAGTCTTACATTTCTTAATTGATTTATCAAGAAAAGGTAAGAAAACGTTCTCTTTTTATAGGAAAGATTCTGGAAAAATAACTATATATCATATGAATAATCTATGAAAAGCAAGTGTTAAGAGGGTTGGAGGTATTGTTAAAGTACAGATGAATCGAGTGTGATCATGTTACATAGCAGTGGAATACACGGAAGAGTTTTCTCAATTAGAAGGAAATTTACTGTATATTTCTTGTAAAATCTATTGTATAATGATTATAGAAGTTACTTATTAAAAGTAATTGTTGTTTGCTAAAAGTTGTTGCTTACATGAAATGCGATTTTTGCACTTTGTTTTAAGACAAGGTATCGCAAAAAATTGCTGAATTTAGAAATTTAAACTGTAATTAGTACAGAATTTGTACTCTTTAAGGAGAGTGAGCTTTGTATGGTAACATTATATAGTTCTCCAAGCTGTACGTCTTGTAGAAAGGCGAAATTATGGCTAGAGGAAAATCATATTCCTTATACAGAACGTAATATTTTCTCAGATCCATTAACGATTGAGGAAATTAAAGAGATTTTACGTATGACAGAAAGCGGAACGGATGAGATTATTTCTACTCGTTCGAAAGTTTTCCAAGAATTAAATGTAAACTTAGAGTCTTTACCACTTCAAGATTTATATAAGATGATTCGTGACTATCCAGGGATTTTACGTCGTCCAATTATGATTGACGAGAAACGCCTTCAAGTAGGTTACAATGAAGACGAAATCCGCCGTTTCTTACCACGTACAGTAAGAACGTTCCAATTACGTGAAGCACAACGTCTTGTAAATTAATTATAATAATATGAAAACCTTCTACCTATTATATAGTAGAAGGTTTTTTTTAATGTTTCACATTCCGTAATCGAACTCGTTGCACGATAATCCCGATGCATAAAATGGTGAAAATAAATAAGTAAGGAATGCCTGCAGTGAAACTTGGGTTGTTATGAAAAAAGGTTGCAAGTCGGTCTTCATGTGTGACCATTTTTCCGGCTGTATAGGCGAGAATCGCTGCCCCGCAATAAATGAGGAATGGAAAGCGTTCCATAAGTATTAAAATAAGTTTGCTGCCCCAAATAATAATCGGGATAGAAATGAGTAAGCCGATTATTACGAGTAAAAATCTTCCGTGAGCTGCACCTGCAATGGCAATAACATTGTCAAACCCCATAACGAGATCCGCGAATACAATTGTACGCACAGCTTGAAATAAAGTTGTTTTCCCCTGAATAGCAGAAAGATCGTTGCTATTATCAGTTAGTAAATTTACTGCAATTAATGTAAGTAAAACGCCTCCGATAAGTTGCAGAAATGGAATGTCGAGTAAATAGACAGCTAGTATAGTAAGGATAATTCTTAGTACGATTGCTAAAAGAGTACCAATCAAAATGGCTTTATTTCGTTTCGATTCAGGTAAATTTCGACTAGCTAGTGCGATAACGATTGCATTGTCACCACCTAATACAACATCGATACCGACAATCATTAGTACAGATGTTAAAAACTCTAAGTCCATTCGTCTGCCTCCATTTATGATGTTTTAATAAGCGAACTATATGTATGTGGTGAAGAGAGAGACTAAATCATCTTCTCTAATAAAAGTTTCACTTTATTACAGTGTACGAGGAAAGGGGGAAATGTATGTCCAAATTTTTTGTGAGTAAGAAATCGCTATAATGATATATTTGTGTAGACAATCGAATAAAGATAGGCATATAACTATTTTTGTAAAATAAATCGATTTTATTTCCATTCTGGAGAATCTTATCATAAAATGAGAGTACAAGAATCTATTGATTTGTCATATGAGTGGGGAATCCCTTCATAACAATTCTAAGCAGGAAGGGAGAGTTGTATTTTGGATATTGAAAGAATTAATGACCATACGATGAAATTTTTTATTACGTACATTGATATAGAGGACAGAGGGTTTAATCGTGAAGAAATTTGGTACGACCGCGAACGAAGTGAAGAGCTCTTTTGGGAGATGATGGACGAAGCTCGTGATCATGACGATTTCTTTATTGATGGACCGTTATGGATTCAAGTGCAAGCAGTCGATAAAGGGATTGAAGTACTTGTAACGAAAGCAGAGCTTTCAAAGGATGGACAAAAGTTAGAACTACCAATAGGTGTAGATAAAATCATAGACATTCCTCTAGAGGAAGGCATTGAATCATTATTCCAGCAAGAATTAGTGGAAGAGGTAGAAGAACAAGCAGGAACAAACTTTAACGAAGATGGTACGTTTGGCTTTTTAATTAAGTTTAATGATTTGGAAGATGTCATTTCATTAAGCCACCGTCTTATCTTTGAAGATATAAAAGATGAGCTGTATTCATTTGAGAACCGCTATTATGTATATGTGGAATTCGATGAAGTGCTACATGATGAAGAAGAAATTGATCGTATTTTAAGTATTGTTTTAGAGTACGGAGAAGAATCAACTTTAACAATTCATCGTGTAAGTGAGTATGGGAAACAAATTGTGAAAGAGCATGCGCTTGAAACAATTCGCAATAATTTTCCTGCTAAAACGTAGGCCGATTTCTGTAGTATGAAATCGGCTTTTTATATGAAGAATAGGAAAGCTTTCTTAGTAAGGAGGTAAGAGATGAAAAATACGTTAAAGTTGATTTTCTTTGTTTTACTATTGTTCGCATTATTTGTTTCGTTACGTATGTTTATTGATGTAGCATTTTATTCGGATGTAATTGGGATAAAAGATGTGTCGATTCTAGGTATTATTAGTATTTTATTTACAGTATCTGCATTTTTAATTGGCTGCGTGATTTTCTTAGAGAACCGTCATCCGTCAAAAACACTTACATGGCTTATTGTGTTAGGTATTTTTCCTGTATTTGGATTCTTCGCTTATTTATTATTCGGACAGAACTTTCGGAGGAAGAGAATGTTCCAAAAGAAGGCGTTGCTCGATGAACAAGCGTTTTTACAATATAAGGGGCATGAAGATTACGAAGAACGAATTTTGCGTAATCATAAGCATCAAGAGCTTTTATTTCGTTTAGCGGATCGCCTAGGCGCTTTAAATATTTCATTTCAAACTGAAACGAGAACATTAACAAATGGAGATGAAACGTTTCAGGCCATTTTAGATGGATTAAAACGAGCGAAACATCACATTCATATGGAATATTACATTGTGCGTGATGATAAGCTTGGAACAGAAATTAAAGATATTTTAATACAAAAATCAAAAGAAGGCGTAGTTGTTCGTTTTTTATATGATGCGGTTGGAAGTTTTAGATTATCGAATTCGTATATTGAAGAATTAAACGACGCAGGTGTTGAAATGATTCCGTTTTTCCCTGTGCGCTTTCCGATTTTAAACGATAAGATTAATTATCGAAACCACCGAAAAATCGTTATTATTGATGGGAATGAAGGATTTGTAGGTGGATTAAATATTGGTGATGAATATTTAGGGAAGGATAAGTACTTCGGCTTTTGGCGAGATACGCATTTATATTTGCGTGGTGAAGCTGTTCAAAGCTTGCAACTTATTTTCCTTCAAGATTGGTTTTATATGACCGGTGAGGCTGTGCTAGCCCCTGAATATTTACAAGCGAAAGCAGTTGAGGGGGATCATTGGGGAGGCGTGCAGCTCGTTGCAGGTGGACCGGATAATAAATGGGAAACAATTAAACATTTATATTTTGCTATGATTTCTTCTGCACGGAAATCCATTTGGATTGCGACGCCGTATTTCATTCCGGATGATGATATTTTATCTGCATTAAAGGTAGCGGCACTTGCTGGTATTGATGTTCGTTTGTTAATGCCGAGTAAGCCCGATAAGCGCACCGTCTTTTACGCATCGAGATCATACTTCCCAGAGCTTTTAGATGCAGGGGTAAAGATATATGAATACGAAAAAGGTTTTCTCCATAGTAAAGTTGTCATTGTCGATTCCGATTTAGCTTCAATTGGGACCGCTAATATGGATATGAGAAGTTTTCATTTGAACTTTGAAGTAAATGCCTTTTTATATGATACAGACAGCATTCGAAAACTCGTTCAAGATTTTAAAGAGGATATAGAAGAATCAAGTGAAATTCATGTCGATCGTTTTCATAAAAGGCGTCTTCATAGACGGATTGTGGAATCAACGTATCGATTATTATCACCTTTATTATAAAAAGAGATGTCCGAAATTGGGACATCTCTTTTTTAAAAGGAATTTGTAATAAATTGTAGAATATAAGGAGCTGAAAGGGAGTGATTCCGATGTTTATCGCCAAAAGAGAAAACGGAGAAAAAATTCACCTACTCTATCATCATGATGAAGAGCTTTTACATCGTATGCGTAAAATAGAAAGCTTCTTTTGCATAGCTTGCGGGAAAGAAGTGCAAATGAAATTAGGGAAACAAAAAAGCTGGCATTTTGCTCATAAAAAAATGGAGGCATGTCTTGCTTTTTATGAAGCAGAATCTATGTATCACATGCACGGTAAAGAACTGTTATATAGGTGGTTCAAACGTCAAAACTTTCATGTAAATATAGAGCACTATCTGCCAGAGATTCAGCAACGACCAGATATTTTCATAGAGAGAGCAGGGAGGAAAATCGCGATTGAGTACCAATGCGCCAATCTCTCTATAGAGCAGCTGTACAAACGAACCTATTCGTATTGGCGAGTTGGTATACAGGTCATTTGGATTATTGGTGGAAATCATTTGAAAAAGCAATCAGCATATTGGATAAAATTCTCCTCCCTTATGGCTTTCTCCTTACAATCTTATCCTCAGCCATTTCTTATTTTTTTCTGTCCGGAACAAAAATCATTTATGAAATGCGCGTTTATCACTTTATTTTCTACAAGCGTCTCTTTCTCACATACTCTTCATTTGCCAACTGATACAACTACTTTTGAAATGCTCTTTTCTCCCGTCTCTTTCCGAAAAGAAACATTAGGTGAGGAATGGAAACAGCGAAAGAGCTACTTTCGGCAAAATGCTCTGCCGATTTGGAATTACAATCATAAGTCACTATTACGCCTCTTATATCAATGTAAATGTACCCCAGCAAATTTTCCTTCTGAAATTGGTGTGCCGCTCCCGTCTTCATTTGCTTTTCAAACAAATCCATTTATATGGCAAGCTTTTCTATATATGAAGTGTATAGGTGAGCTTGCGGTAGGGGATTATATTTCCCTCGGGTATGTGTGTAGTTATGTGAAAAAGTATACGAAAAGGCGTATGCTCCCTTACTTTTCACGGCATATATGGAAGGTAGCAGTTGCTGAATATATGGTATTTCTATGTTATGCAGGTGTATTGCAGAAAGTAGGGACTTATAAGTACCGAAAAAAAAGGGGTGTAGTTATGCTGAAAACAGAGGAGGAAGTTATGAAATATGATGAAATTTGCTTGGCGTATGCCTTATCTTTATTTGAGGCAAAGTACAACATGAGAGAAGGAAAAGGGGATATAATAAAGACTGATCGTGAAGGAATTACATAAGAAAAATCGAATTGTATGTAAGTAGAGATATTTAAAGGAGGGCTTAAAGGATGTCTGAACAAAACACAGCAAAAACATTACCAGATCGCAAAGAGATTGAAGAATCAAGTACGTGGCGATTAGAAGATATTTTCCAAACAGATGCAGAATGGGAAAAAGAATTCCAAGCCATTAAAGAGCTATTACCGAAGTTAACTGAATTTAAAGGGAAACTTGGTGACTCTGCGAACAATTTACTTGAAGCATTGCAATATGAAGATGAAATTTCAATGCGATTAGGTAAGCTATATACATATGCGCATATGCGTTACGATCAAGATACAACAAACTCTGTGTATCAAGCGTTAAATGACCGCGCGACAAATTTATATTCACAAGTATCTAGTAGCACAGCATATATTGTGCCTGAAATTTTATCGATTTCAGAAGATACATTGCAAACATTCTTGAAAGAAAATAGAGACTTAAGTGTATATGAGCATGCATTAGAAGAAATTACGCGTCAACGCCCGCACGTATTATCTGAAGCGGAAGAGGCTCTATTAGCAGAAGCATCTGAAGTTATGAGTGCATCAAGTAATACATTCGGTATGTTGAATAATGCGGATTTGAAATTCCCATCTATTAAAGGTGAGGATGGAGAAGAAGTAGAAATTACACATGGTCGTTACATTCAGTTTTTAGAAAGTGATGATCGTCGTGTGCGCGAAGATGCATTCAAAGCTGTATATGAAACGTACGGAAAATATAAGAATACATTTGCAAGTACGTTAAGCGGAGCTGTGAAACGTAACAATTTCAATGCACGTGTTCGTAAATACGATTCTGCACGTCAAGCGGCATTAAGTAATAATAATATTCCTGAAGCGGTGTATGATCAACTTGTTGAATCTGTAAATGATAATTTACACTTGCTACATCGTTACATTGATATTCGTAAGCGTGCACTAGGGCTTGATGAGCTTCATATGTATGATTTATATACACCACTTGTACCAGAAGTGAAAATGAACGTGAAGTATGAAGAAGCACAAGACATGTTATTAAAGTCTTTAAACGTGCTTGGTGATGAGTATGTTGACATTTTAAAAGACGCATATGAAAATCGCTGGGTAGATGTGTACGAGAATAAAGGAAAACGAAGCGGAGCATATTCATCTGGTGCATACGGAACAAATCCGTATATTTTAATGAACTGGCATGATAATGTAAATAATTTATATACACTTGCTCATGAGTTCGGTCATTCTGTGCATAGTTACTACACAAGAAAAACGCAGCCGCACGTATACGGTGATTATTCAATCTTCGTTGCAGAAGTTGCATCAACTTGTAATGAAGCGCTTCTAAACGATTATTTATTAAAAACGACCGAAGATAAGAAAGAGCGTCTATACTTATTAAATCATTATTTAGAAGGATTCCGTGGTACTGTATTCCGTCAAACGATGTTCGCAGAGTTTGAGCATATTATTCATAAGAAAGTACAAGAGGGACATGCGGTTACGCCAGACATGTTAACGGAGATCTACTATGATTTAAATAAGAAATATTTCGGTGATGCTTTAGTCATCGATGAAGAAATTGGTTTAGAGTGGTCTCGTATTCCGCACTTCTACTACAACTATTACGTATATCAATACGCAACAGGATTTAGTGCAGCAACAGCTCTATCTAAACAAATTTTAGAAGAAGGGCAACCAGCAGTAGAACGTTACATTAATGAGTTCTTAAAAGCAGGAAGCTCAGATTATCCAATTGAAGTTCTGAAAAAAGCTGGAGTAGATATGGCATCTCCAGAACCGGTAAAAGAAGCATTGCAAGTATTTGAAGAGAAATTAAATGAATTAGAAGCATTATTATTTGAAGAGAAGTAAGAGAAAAGACGAGGAATTTCCCTCGTCTTTTTTGCTTTGAATATTTTTGTTGATATTTGTCGGAAAAATAAAGTGATTTTCCTTCTTTTTCCTAAATTAGAAGGCAGTTTTGCGATTTTTTTTGTAGTTAAAACCCTTTAAATCGTTTTTTATGGTTGAAATAAGAGAGAGCGATGACAATGACTCCAAATAAAAGAGGGAAGGCAATAATTTTAGGAAAAGCTTGTAGTAGAGAGAGGATGTACAAGAAAAAAGAAACGATGACAGCTAGTAAGATAAGTAAAATATATGTTTTTTTCATACAGAACACCTCCAAAATAGCTTTTTTATAGCTTATTCAGAAATGAAAACGTTTAGAATGTGACAAAAGTGTGAAATTCGACAAAAGGGGTTGTCATCTGACGTCGAATCTTGTAATATAATAAGCGTGAACGAATTCACATACAAACATATACCCCTTTGTTTGAACGTGAAAATTTCTCCCATCCCCTTTAATATTTTTATAAGCCGTAAAGAAAAAGACCTGGTGTTTTACACCAGGTCTTTTTCTTTTGCTATCCATTTCCAATAACGCTCACATTTTACGTCAATCATTTGTACTTTTCGTTTCAGTTGTAATTTTTTTAGTTCACGCTCGATCTCTTGCTGCGAGCAGTCATATATAAATGCTACTTCTTTTGAAGAGATAAATTGCGTGGCTTCTAATAATACTTCTAAAGGTGGTAACGGTTCTGGTTCAATTTCACATTTTACAAGTTCTTTCAATAATTGTACGTATACGTCGTAAGAATAAGTTCCAGCGATTTTAATACCTTCTTCATCTGAATTCGCATGAAAAAATACGAGAGAAGGTATTTCTGTAATATGCATCTCATTTGTGAATTTTAAGTCACATTGGAAAGCTTTTTTTGCGCTAGTGGAATGTAGGTCTTTTTTAAATTCTTCTACATCAATACCGCTATCTCTTGCACAGGCAAGTAATAATTCGCAGTCAGGGTTTGATACATTTTCAAGGAAAATGTATTCTTGGAGTTTTCGCAAAAACTTCGAACCTGCTTTTCGGCCCTGCAACTCCGCTGCCTTAATTGCCATCGATACTAAATATGGTGTTGACGATGCCTCTTGCATATGTACCTTTCCATCACATGAAAAACCTTGTAAACTTGTTGTCTTTTCCCACACAAATCGAATATTAGCAGGTTTATTCCATTTGTGTGAGGAAGCGTTCGTTCCGTCCACTTTTCCTGTTACGATATGACGGATAGAGAAGTATTTCCCGTATTCAAGCCATAGTTTAATAATAAAGGGCTCAATTTCCCAGCAATCTTTACAAAGTGGATCAATAAATAAATATGCTTCTACAGACTTATGCTCACATGCGGAAGGAGATGGCATATTTATATGCTTTGCTTCCTGCTTATCCATTACACTTCACCTGTTTCATTTGGAGTATTAACCATATGCTGAGCAGTTAATGCTAAACGTTCAAAAACGAACTCTCTTATATGACCGTGCACTCCTGTGTCATCCATTGCTTGCTCCATACATGATAGCCAAGCCTCTGCTCGTTTTGGAGTAATCTCAAACGGAAGATGGCGTGCTCTTAACATAGGATGACCATGTTCTTCAGTGTACAAATTAGGACCACCTAAATATTGTGTTAAAAATTGTTTTTGCTTCCTAGCGGTTTCTGTTAAATCATCCGGGAAGATGGGAGATAGGTCAGGGTGTTTACTGACATAGGAATAAAATGTGTCTACTAATATTGCAATGCATTGTTCACCGCCAATTGCCTCAAATGGTGTCATCGGTTGCTTGCTCATCCTTTATAAACTCCTTTTTCCATGAAATGTATATCTATTGTAGCAATGGAATGTTCCAGAGGGCAAATAAACAGCCTTCATAACGTTCTTTGCTTATTCTACAGATGTAAAAGAATCTGTTCCTTTTAAAAAGTGAGATATATCCACTAGTAGAACGTATTCACTAGTGGAATTTTCACTTTAGCGTGCTTTGTTTTGTTTGGCAAGGAAAAAGCGTTTTACTTTATTATTTGTATGACGGATTGGTATGTCATGTTGCTTTAATAAATGCATAAATGCAGCTTTGCCTGTTTCTTCATCTTGCACTTCAAATTCAATTTCATAATCATCGTGATTGTAATAGAAACTATGATCAAAGACAAGTGTTCCGCCTTCAAATAGCGTTTCGGCTCTTTCAGTTGTTAAACTACCCATATAAGTTAAAGTGGAAACAGGAATTTGTAATTTGTGTAGTTGATCCATTACAGTCCCTGGAATGATTACGTTTGTTTCCATCATCATTCTTGCTTTGTCTTCTGTTACGACTTGATGAGTTTCCAGCAAGCCGACTTCTGCAGGTTGTTTCAATGTTAATGTATAAGTTTCTCCTTTATGACGAATACGAAGTGCAGAGCCAGCTTCTTTTAATGAGAAGCCTGGTGTTTCAAAGTAGTGATTCACCTGTTTCGTAAATACCTCAATAGAGAATGATTTACATAATGTATCGAATTCTGCTTCTGTAACAATATTTTTAAATTCAATTTCAATTTCTTGTGTCATTGTATACGCGCTCCTTTTAAAAAATAATTCTTTACACATTATCGCTTTTTCATAAATTTGGTTCAATGTTTTATTTGTTTGCGTCCATGTTATGATACAATAATACTGTTAAGTAAGACAGGAAGTTGAGATGGAGGAGTTAGAGCATGCAAAATAAAATTCAAGTTAAGAGCGTAGAAAAGAGAGAGAATGCGCTTATTTTTTGTGCGGAAAATAATGAAATAGAGGTAAAGGAGTTAAGTACGCGTAATCACGTACTTGTAGACTCAGACAATTTATCATTTTTATATATTTTAGAAAACGAATCATCTTTCATTTATGTAAGTATTCCGCACACATGCTGGGAAGCAATGCATGAAGCGATGAATAACGATATAGTAATGTTCGTTCGTGTGAATGACGTTGAAATGGAATTAGAAAATTTAAAAGAAGAAGTAGAATATTTAGTTGAAAATATTGAAGGTAATGCAAATTACGGAGAAGAACTAGTAACTGCTGTAGAAAAAGTATTTCTATAAGCAAATGGATTGATTTTGGTGGTGGTTGAAATGAATCGAAATTGGGAAGAATTTTTAGCACCTTACCATCAAGCGGTGGCAGAGCTGAAAGTGAAACTAAAAGGAATGCGTACTCAATTTTCAATGTTAACAGAGCATTCTCCAATTGAGTTTGTAACTGGAAGGGTAAAGTCGGTTGCTAGTATTATTGATAAAGCGGAGAAGAGAAATGTGCCGCTAGATCGGCTAAGAGAAGATATGCAAGACATCGCGGGCCTTCGAATGATGTGTCAATTTGTTGATGAAATTAAGCCTGTTGTAGAATATCTTCGAAAACGAAATGACTTTGAAATCGTGGAAGAACGTGATTATGTCACGCAAAAGAAAGATAGCGGTTATCGTTCTTATCACGTTGTCATTAGTTATCCAGTTCAAACGATTCAGGGAGAAAAAAAAGTATTAGTAGAAATCCAAATACGCACGTTAGCAATGAATTTTTGGGCAACAATTGAGCATTCTTTAAATTATAAATATAGTGGACGTTTTCCTGAAGATATTAAAATACGCTTGCAACGCGCAGCGGAAGCAGCATTTTTATTAGATGAAGAAATGTCCTCTATCCGTCTTGAAATTCAAGAAGCGCAGAAAGCTTTTTCAAGAAAACAAGAAACGAAAGATTCCGAATCATAAACTAAAGGGTGTTGGGCGATGAAATTTACAATTATGTCAAAGGGAGATCAATCATCAGATACATTGGCAGGCACGATGAAAGAGTACTTGCTAGATTTTGGATTTATAATGGATGAAAAGGAACCCGATATTGTAATTTCTGTTGGGGGAGATGGAACGCTTTTATATGCGTTTCATCGTTACTATAATCGATTGGATGAAACAGCGTTTGTTGGTGTACATACAGGGCATTTAGGTTTCTATGCAGATTGGTTACCGACAGAAGTAGAGAAATTAGTAATTGCAATTGCTAAAACACCATTCCAAGTGGTGGAATATCCACTTTTAGAAGTGATTATTCGCTATGTGAATGGGAGTAAAGAGTCACAGTATTTGGCGATGAATGAAGCAACTGTTAAAAGTGCGGAAGGTACATTAGTAACAGAAGTGGAAATACGCGGAGAGTACTTCGAAACGTTCCGCGGAGATGGCCTTTGTATTTCTACTCCTTCGGGAAGTACTGCGTATAATAAGGCGCTTGGCGGAGCAATTATTCACCCTTCTATTGAAGCGATTCAAATTGCAGAAATGGCATCTATTAATAATCGTGTGTTTCGTACGGTAGGTTCGCCGCTCGTACTGCCGAAGCATCATACATGTGTGTTGAAGCCGGCTGCAGGAATGAACTTACAAATTACGGTGGACCATTTAACGATGGTGCATCAAGATGTGAAATCAATCCAGTATCGCGTTGCAAACGAGAAAGTACGATTTGTTCGTTTCCGTCCATTCCCGTTTTGGAAACGAGTTCGTGACTCGTTTGTTGCAGATAAATAGAAAGGGTTTATATATTTGAACAGATTTACATTGAAATGGGATATAGAATCGGCTGAAGAGGGAGCTTTAGTTAGAGAATTTTTAAAAACAAAAGGGATTTCTAAAGCTGCATTAACGGATATAAAGTTTCACGGCGGAGCTATTGAAGTAAATGGTCAGCATGCGAGCGTTCGTCATCAGTTGCAAGCTGGTGAAGAATTACGTGTCTTTTTTCCAGTGGAGGAAAGAAGCGAAGGGATGGTTGCAGAAGATATTCCTTTGTGTATCGTATATGAAGATGACGCGGTTCTTGTCATAAACAAAGAGGCAGACATGTCAACGATTCCGTCTAGAGAACATCCGGCAGGGAGTGTTGCGAATGCGCTCTTATCTCATTATGATAAGCAGCATCTTGCAAGTACAGTGCATATTGTAACAAGATTAGATCGTGATACTTCAGGGCTTATGCTTATTGCAAAAAATCGTTTCGTGCATCATCTTTTATCGAAACAGCATCAACAAAAAGCTGTGAAAAGAACGTATGAAGCAATCGTGCATGGTGAGATTCTCGAACGAGAAGGAACGATTGACGCACCGATTGGACGAAAATCGGATAGCATTATTGAGCGAACGGTTTGTGATAAGGGGCAAAGAGCAGTTACTCACTTTAGAGTGATTGATAGCGCCTATCATAAGACGCATGTATCACTTGAGCTTGAGACAGGAAGAACGCATCAAATTCGTGTACATATGGCTCATATAGGACATCCGTTACTTGGCGATACTTTATATGGTGGGAAAAGGGATGAAATGAAACGACAAGCACTTCACAGTACATCATTGACGTTTTATCATCCTGTTTTAGAGAAGGAAATGTCTTTCACTACAACGATTCCAAGCGATATGCAGGAGGTAGTAAGGCATACTTAAAAAGGGAACAAAATTCTTATGTAATGAAGAATTTTGTTCCCTTTTTTCTTAGCGGAATAATATTAAAATTTGATTTTCACCCGTGCGCTTTATAACGAAAAATCCACTTTCGGATTTTGTTGCAATGCCATCGTTATTTGGACGACAATATCCATGCGTTTCGCAAGTGCCGTCATCGCGTACTAGCATTTGTCCAATTAATCCGACAGGAAGCCACTCGGCACGATCTTTTCTTGCTATATATTTGCAAGCTGGATCCCATTCTGTATTTAAAAGAGGTTGTATGTCTTGCGATTCCGCACATACATATTGACGTTTTCCAAAGCTATCTGTTTTGTAGCGTTTCTGCCAACTTAAAGCACCGCTATTTCCTATAAGTGCCGGGGTTGCGCTAGATATTCCTAAAATGAATGAATCGTTTGAAGTAGCGATCCGAATTTTTTCTTCGCTACTAAATGTAACGAAATAACCTACATCAATAAGATTATTGTCTGCTGTTTCAAACATTTGTGCAAAATCAGTTCCACTTGCATTGTAAGAAGCGCCATCAATATACATTTCCCCATTATGAGCAAGCCACTTTGCACCAATATGACGATCGGTTTCATTTGTACCGTTAGCAATAAACCAAGAATAAGATTCTTCTGCTGTGCCGAAGCGCCCCATAATATGGCTACCTGCAAAATGAGCCGTTGATGTATGATTACCTTCCGCATGAGAAGAGAATCCGTTAGCGATAGTCGCGGTTCCTTCTGCATGTGCTGCTTCGCCTAAAGCGATTGTATGTTTACCTTCCGCATGAGAATAAGAGCCGCCTGCTGTCGTTTCACTTCCTTCACTATGGGAACTATGTCCAGTTGCTTTCGTTTTTGACCCTTCTGCATGAGAGAAAGAAGCTTTTGCGTGTGTAAGAAGCCCTTCTGCATGTGAAGCTGTCCCCTCTGCATTAGAGTGAAGCCCTTCTGCATGTGCATACCGCCCACCTTTTTTCACTTTTGTATTTTCAGGTGTAGGGGTTTGAATTATGATCGTTTTTTCCGTTTGTATATCATTGGATGGTGCTAATGCTTCTTTTATTTTCTTCACTTGATTGATAATAGCAGCTGGAATTTCTGCTTCTGCTTTTTTATTTATTGCTACAGGTATATTTTCTTCTATATTTTTCTCTGTTTGCTCAGAGGGCACAATCTGTTCATTATGAGTAGAGAGAGGTTTATTTTTTTGCTGCATCTTTGTTTTTCTATTATCAATTATGCGGCTCATTACAGCATTTTCTAAAGAGACATATTTTGGTCTGGCTTTGTTTTTGGGGGAAGCCTCTTGTCCTTCCAGTTCTTCTAAAGCTGCAGCTCGGATGCTGCACCAGTTGTTAATTCCGTACATGGGCAGATAAAAAGGCGGGCATTTTCTTTTTTGTTTAGAAGATTTTTTCTTCATTCTGTCACCTCCTGCGACAGTATATGCCGTGTAATGAAAAAAAGATGCACTTTATTGCATCTTTTTTTCATTACTTTACCTAGTTTTTGTATGAGAGCGGCCTAAATGATATGGTAATCCCTCGTAAGTTATGAAATTGGGCGAAACTTCTCTGGGACAAAAGGTAGGGAGGAAGGGACAGAAACAGTCTCCATTTCGGGATAACGTAATCCAGTTAAACGCCCGCCAAATACAGCACCAGTGTCAATATTAACTGTATGATTTACAAAGCGAGGTTCTTTTACAGGTGTATGTCCATATATAATCCAATATTTTCCTTTGTATTCCTTCGCCCAGTCGCGACGGACAGGAGAGCCGTCAGCATGTTTTTCTCCTGTAATATCGCCATATAATACAAAGGTTTGTACTTTTTTATCTTGTCTTCCTATGTAATCTTGCCGAATTCCGGCGTGACATACAATTAACCTTTTTTCATCGAGTACGTGATATAAAGGGGATTGTTCATAAAGTGTGATGAATTTTTCTTTTATAATATTTTGTTTATGAGAAGGCAGTGCTTCATATTCAGCAACAGTTGTTTCGAGCCCGTGAGCGATTGATACGTTACGCCCAAGGAAAAATCGGTATAGTTTATTACAGTGATTTCCCGGAGCGTAATAAGCTACTTTTTTATTGATGACAAGTTCCCATACAATTTCAATCATACGTAATGAATGAGGGCCCCGATCTGTAATATCACCAACAAATGCAAGCTTACGTTGATCAGGGTGGATCGGTAGGTCACTATTCCACTTATATCCGAGTTTCGTCGTTAAATCTTGAAACTCTTGGAAGCATCCATGAATATCCCCTATAATGTCATATTTCATATTTAAACCTCCATCATATTTTCCATTAGTATATCTAAAAAAGGATAGAGATAAAGTGAAACTTTAATCAGTGGGGGTGTTCTTCATCCCCCACTGATTATTAGCCCTCACCAATCGGACTTTAATGGGCAGCCCGACCCCCACCTAACTTCTTTGCTTTCGCTGAATTTTAAGGTGGGGGTCTTACTGCCCATTAAAGCTTGATAAAAATATACCGTTTTTGTACTTCATTTAAACATAAAAATTTTCGTCCTTGAGCGAACGTTCAAAACAAATCCAATCGCTATCATGTATGTGAGTAAGGAACTTCCTCCGTAGCTCATAAGGGGTAGTGTGATTCCTGTAATAGGGAGTAACCCGATAGTCATCCCGATATTTTGAAATACTTGAAAAGTAAACATTCCGATTGTACCAGCGCAGATGTAACTACCAAAAGGATCATTACTTTCTAAAGCGATATGAATCATGCGGAAAATGAGTAGGAAAAAAAGTGCAATAATGACACTTGCGCCTAAAAAGCCGAATTGTTCAGCGACATTAGTGAAAATAAAATCTGTATGTGGTTCTGGAAAGTATACTTGTCCATTTTCCCAACCTTTACCATGCATTTCTCCTGATCCAGTAGCTAAGAAAGCTTGTCTTAATTGATAGCCTTGCGCATCATATTTGTATGGAGCTAACCAGCCATAAAAGCGATTTAGTTGATATTCTTGTAAAATGTGTGCTTTAAAGAATTTTGTATGAGTAAAAAAAATATAAGTTAATGTAACGCCAGCTGCAGAAATGCCAGAAACTAATCCGAAAATAAAACGCCAACGTATACCAGAAACTAGTATCATTGCTGCGAGCATAGCTGAAATTACCATCGTATTTCCTAAATCAGGTTCCTTTGCAATAAGCAGCAGAGGTGGCAAACTTGTTGCACATATTTTTCCGAGTAATAAAAAATCGTCGTGTATTGTTCGGGAAAAATATTTCTCATTGTGATTTGCTATAATTCGTCCGGTGACGAGGATTAAAAACAATTTCATAATTTCAGAAGGCTGGAAATTTCCGATGCCTGGGAGCCTGTACCAAGCGGTAGCGCCTTTAATTGTGACGGCACCTGGTACTTGAAGTTCTAGTCCAATGAGTAGTACCAATGCAAAGCTATATAAATACCAAGCAATTTTTTGATAACGATCGAAATCAATAATCATAATGACACCAATGGCTATAAATCCAATGAAGTACCATTGGATTTGCTTTAATACAAAATTTACGCTTTGCAAAAATGGTGGTAAAGAAGCTTGTGCACTTGCAATTGCAAAGCAACTAACAGTCCCAATGGCAAATAAGATGAATAGTAATACGTAGTCTATTTGATATTGAGAATTTGGATCTTTCAATGTATGTATTCCTTTCTATCGCCTAGTAAGTATATGGATCATGTCATGATAAAAATAATATACAAGCAGACTATGCATACATTTATTCCACTTTTTGTGGGAAGTCATACATCACGAGGAAGGAATAGCTCCTCCCTTGTGATAGACTATATTGCACGGAGCTCTTTTGTAATGATATTTAAACAATGGGAAAGGCGGGCATGTGTATTTATATCTGGAATGAGGTTTGGGAATAAATTGTAAAATTTGACTGCATTTTTATACCATCCGTAAGCTCTTATCAAACCCTTTTTATAATATTTAGTGTCTTGTAAGAAACCATACTTTTTTGAGGTTAAAACGAGCTGAGAAAAATCTTCACAGCCCTCAAGGAATTTGTGACGTACTTGCTGTCCCGTATGAAGGCGGAATGAACTTAAAGGCTCAGTGATATACATCGCATCACCTTTTGAAAGTAAACTTATCCAAGAGGCCATATCAACACTACAACCATATTTTCTGCCATTTAAAGTGCCGAAAGGATCCGTTAATAGGCTTTTTCTAAAGAGTACGATTGTAGGTTCACCGATAATATTTTGTCCTGCCATAAGCATACGGTTTCCAAAATCTTTCCCATTTAGTAGCGTATCTTCATCATATAATTTTTTCATGGAGGGATGTTGTTCAATTATATCTCCATTATCATCAATCCAAGTGCGATAGGATGTGATAAGTGCGAGATTTTTATTTAAGTCTTGTTGGAAATAAAACATCATTTTTTCGATTTTATTATTATAAAATGTATCATCGTCCATCAAGAAATTTATGTACTCTCCATTTGAATGTTCTAAGAGCATAAGAGCGTTATGAAATTGTCCTAGCGTAGAGGCGTTTCGAATGTATGTTATATGTTTATGCTTATGTAAATAATGTCTGTATATTAATTTTTCTGTTTCATTATTTGTACTATCGTCCCCTACAATGATTTCAATATTTGAATACGTTTGTGCTAATGCACTTTCTAAAGCAATTTTAAAATAATGTGGTCGATTATAGGTGGGAATAAGAATGGAAACGAGAGGCGGATTTTTTATATTATTCATATACAACTACCTTTCAGAAGTTTTTTGTGTAAGAATAATATCTTGATAACTTGTGTGTGCAGTTCTGCTACACCATGAACCATAATGAGTGGGGGACTGTACTTCTAGCCCATATTTATTTAATAGGGTACGAATATCTTCCTCAGGATAGGCAACTGCGAAATTCGGAATATCTTTATTTAGAACATAACAATTATCAATTTGATGATAAAAACCTAACGTACTTAGTCCGGCATTTAAGTAATAGGATGATTCAGGATTAATTAAAAAGAAAGTAATAAAACATCTCCCATCTTTTTTTAGAACTCGTGCAATCTCGCGTACGTAATGTTCTAATTCTTTCGGAAGGAGATGGGTAAATACAGACGTTAAAAAAATAAAATCAAATGATTCATCTTCATATGGAAACTTGTATTGGGAGGCATCTTCTTTTCCATCGGGATTGTAGAACTGATTATATATATCGACATGTTCAAAATGGAAATTGTTACGGCGTGTTGAAATGTTACTTTTGCACCATGTAATTCCAGCATTAAATAAGTCAAATCCATAATAAGTACCATCATCGCTTAAATAATTCATTAATGGAACCGCCATTCGGCCGATGCCACAACCTACATCTAACACTGTTTCATTTGATTTTAAATTGCCAATTTCAATAAAGTACTGCATAAACTCTTTTCCAACTTCTTCAAAGTTACCACCTACATATTGAACGAGTTCTGGGGGTGGAATTAATGTGATTTTTTTCTCGTTTTCGTTCATACATTCACTCCGTCCTTGTAGTAAAGTAGGGGATTTCTATTGTCCATTTATAGTGAGGGGAACTTTACACAATTCGTTCTTATGAATAAATAGTGTAATAGAACCCCTCAAAAAATAAAATTATATTCTATTCTTTTCGCCAATAAATACCGAAATCATCAATTGTAGTAATAGGAGCTTTTAAGTTTCTTTCATTTCTGAAATCTGTTACAGCTTCGGCGCATGTTACCAATCCGTAATCATCAATAATAATATAGCCACCTGTTGAAACTTTATCGTATAAGTTAACAAGACTATCCATTGTTGATTCATACATATCACCATCAAGGCGAGCAATTGCAATTTTTTCTACTGGTGCGGAAGGTAAAGTATCTTTAAACCAACCCTTTAAAAATTTCACCTGATCATTTAATAAATCGTATTTTCTAAAGTTTTCTTGCACTGTTTCTAAGGAAACTCGTAAGTAATCGAATGTATGCAAATAATCACCGTAATCTTTCGGGTATTGTTCTAAGTTAGGTGCGGGCAGACCTTCAAACGAATCGGCAACCCACACAGTACGATCCGTAATATTATTTGCTTGTAAAAAACCATTCATAAAAATGCATGATCCTCCACGCCATACACCAGTTTCAATAAAATCACCTTCTATATTTTCCCTGACAACAGTTTCCATAGCCTCATGTAATTGATTCATACGTTTTCGCCCAACCATACTGTGTGCTGCTCTTGGCCAATCCTTTCCACCTTGACGCTCACTTTTTGAAACGTTAGGATCAACGATTTTTAAATTGTGATTTTCTACGTACTGCTTAAGAAATAAAGGAAGTGGAACTGTAACTGGTTCATATGATAGCTCTTTAGATATATGTAAAGAAGCAGGTAAGTATGGTTCGTATTCTAACCATATTTCAAATAAAATGGTTTTCTTTAATAACTCGAGATAAAGCTGGACAGCAGATTTATTTTCCATATAAGAGCCTCCTGCAGAATGTCATACAACATTATGACTATGTAGAAAAGAAAGATTTCATGATTGAATTTAGCAATGAAAAAGCAGTAAAACTGATATCAGTTTTACTGCTAAGTACAAAATTAAGCGATTTTTTCAATAATAATTGATGCACTTGTACCAAGAGCTAGTGATAATCCAATTCCTGTAACAATTGCTTCAACGAGTGATGGTGTTGTAGTAATTTGTGTAATGGCTTGGATAACGATAGGAGCTCCAAGTGAAATCAAGCTTGTGCCCGCACCTGGTACATTAACTCCATTAACTTGAATTCCAAGACTTCCTAATAAACTTACTGCCGCTGTATAAGCAATAACAGTAATTTTATAGAAACCAGTTTCACTAATTACGAAAGTATCGGCATCCATTTGAGAAATTGCCGTACCAAACTGAGATCCAACGGTATTAAATGGTACTGGATCATTAATTCCAAGAGCCAAAGAAACTGTAGCTGAGTTAAAGGCATACAATCCTGCTGGAAGTCCTAATCCAGAAGGTCCAGTTGGCCCAGTTGGCCCAGTCGGTCCAGTCGGCCCAGTTGGTCCAGTCGGTCCGGTAGCGCCAGTAGCACCAGTTGGCCCAGTCGGTCCAGTCGCACCAGTTAGCCCAGTCGGTCCAGTCGGTCCAGTCGGTCCAGTCGGTCCAGTCGGTCCAGTCGGTCCAGTCGGTCCAGTTGGTCCAGTCGGTCCAGTCGGTCCAGTTGGTCCAGTTGGTCCAGTTGGTCCAGTCGGTCCAGACGGTCCAGTCGGTCCAGTCGGTCCAGTTGGTC
This sequence comes from Bacillus cereus group sp. TH152-1LC, assembly GCF_027710505.1. Lineage (NCBI taxonomy): Bacteria > Bacillati > Bacillota > Bacilli > Caryophanales > Bacillaceae > Bacillus > Bacillus cereus group sp. TH152-1LC. The sequence goes on from NZ_JAQFNK010000008.1 coordinate 217,716, forward strand.
CAGTCGGTCCAGTCGGTCCAGTTGGCCCAGTCGGTCCAGTTGGCCCAGTCGGTCCAGTTGGTCCAGTCGGTCCAGTCGGCCCGGTAGGAAGGGTAAACGGTGGTATTGGTGGTAATGTTGGTCCTACAAGATTAGGGTCAAATGCACTAGCTGATAAAGATTCATCGGGATTTAATCCATCTGAATAATTATTATTTGACATAAATTCACCTCCATAAAGCGTTCATTATATAGTAGATGCAAAACCGGAAGAAAATGACACGGACATTTGAATTATTGAAAAGAAATCTTAAACTGCTTGTGCAAGTTAAAAAAGTGGAAAGTTTATTGTATGTATAACATATGATTGATTTGGAAGAGGGTGATTATGTTGAACAAGCAAGGAATTACAATTAGTTTATGTATGATTGTTCGAGATGAGGAAGATACAATCGGTCGATGTTTAGACGCAGTAGAAAAAATTGTTGATGAAATTATTGTAGTTGATACAGGTTCTATTGATCGAACGAAAGAAATTGTAGCTCAATATACCTCTAACATATATGACTTTCCATGGATTAACGATTTTGCGGCAGCTAGAAATTTTTCTTTTTCGAAAGCAACGCAAGAATATATATTATGGCTAGATGCTGATGATGTGTTATTAGAAGACGCTCAAGAGGCATTGAAGCTATTAAAAAGAGAGTTAGATCCTGATGTTGATGCTGTTTCGATGCCGTATCATCTTGTAATGGATTCTAACGGGAAACCTTTATATTGTACAAAAAGATATCGACTTGTAAAGCGTGAAAAAGAATTTCAATGGTTTGGAAAGGTGCATGAGTATTTAGCTATTTTTGGTGAGATTTTTAATAGTAATGTGGCGATTACACATAAAAAAGAAAAGAAAGTAACGAACCGTAATTTGAAAATTTTTCAAGATGCTGTAGCAGCTGGAGAAGAATTGAGTCCGAGAGATTTGTTTTATTACGCGAATGAATCTATGGATAATCAAAAATATGATGATGCAGTTCTGCTATATGAAACATTTCTTAATCAAGACGAAGGTTGGTATGAAGAGAAAATTTATGCATGTGGTAAATTAGGAGATTGCTATGCAAAGCTTGGAATGTGGGAGAAGGCAGTTGAATCTTGTGTAAAGTCATTTCGATATGATGTTCCTAGAGGAGAGAATTGTACAAGAATAGGATATATATATATGGATCAACAAAAATATAATGAAGCAATTTTTTGGTTTAAACTTGCAACAGAAGTGACAATGGCAACAGACAGTCCTTTTCACAGTCCAGCTAGCTACACGTGGATTCCTTATTTACAAATGTGTATTTGTTATAGCAAGTTAGGCGAGCAAGATAAAGCTTATTATTACAATGAATTAGCAGCTTCTTATGTTCCGAATAATGCTGCAATTGAATATAACCGCAAATATTTTCGGAGCGTTTTTGATGAACAATATAAATCGTTATAGGTTGCATTTTTTAGAAATGGCCTTATTACGATTCTAACTATAATAGATTGGCTATATAGTAAAGTATCCGTGTACTGGTTACATGTATAGACTTCATATGAGGTTTATATTTCAAATTCAATTTGCATAAGGAGTGTGTGAAATGAATTCTCCAAAAAATTCTTTATATGAAGAAAAGTCTGGGCATTATTATAATGCAGTGAATCCGAATTTATTAAAGCATATAAAAAAGAAATGGAAAGAAGTTCTTGATATTGGTTGTTCGAGTGGTGCATTGGGGGCGGTCATAAAAGAAAATGGTACACGTGTATCAGGAATTGAGGCATTCCCAGAGGCGGCAGAACAAGCGAAAGAAAAACTAGATCATGTTGTTTTAGGTGATATAGAAACAATGGATATGCCGTATGAGGAAGAGCAATTTGATTGCGTTATATTTGGAGACGTATTAGAGCATTTATTTGATCCGTGGGCTGTAATAGAAAAAGTAAAACCATATATAAAGCAAAATGGTGTGATTTTGGCTAGTATACCGAACGTTTCTCACATCTCAGTATTAGCTCCCTTACTCGCTGGAAATTGGACGTATACAGAATATGGTTTATTAGATAAAACACATATTCGTTTCTTTACATTTAATGAAATGCTGCGAATGTTTTTAAAAGCAGGTTATTCGATTAGTAAAGTAGATCGTGTATATGTTGATCATAAAATGTATGAACCGCTTATTGAGGAATTATATGGGATTTGTAAAAAATATCGTCTTGGAAGTGGCTTCATGGCTGAGACGGTTGTATTTCAATACATTATTGAAGCAGAAAAATCACAATTATGAGTGCGGCAGATAAAACAATATTATTTGTTACGTGTATAAATGATCGGCAAATGTATGCACAATGTGCGCGACATATATTACAATTGCCAGTTCCTCCAGGATATACGATACAGTTTATGCCGATTAGGAATGCAAAAAGTATGACGAGCGGATATAATAAAGCAATTTCGCATCCAGCGAAATATAAAGTGTATATACATCAAGATGTTTTCATTGTAAATATGGGGTTTTTATACGGATTACTTCAATTGTTTCAGGAACATGAACATCTTGGAATGATTGGTATGGTTGGAGCCCAATATGTTCCTCCAAATGGAATATGGAATGTAGGTAGAGGAGTTGTTGGAAAAGTCATTGGTTATATGAATGATTTATATTATATGGCAAGTCAAGAAAAGCCATATCATGACTCAAAAACATTTATGCCTGTAGAATGTATTGACGGATTATTAATGGCAACGCAATACGATATTCCGTGGCGTGAAGACTTGTTTGATGGGTTTGACTATTATGATGTGTCTCAATCATTTGAATTTAGAAAAGCTGGATATACAGTTGGGGTTCCTGTACAGCGTGATGCTTGGTGCATTCACTATCATATTGATGTGAATATGACCAACTATGAAAAGTATAGAAAGATATTTGTGGAGCACTATATGTCAGATGTAAATCAAGACGAATAGAGGGGCTACAAGATGAAGGATCATACAATATTAGTCGTTGTTTGTATAAATAATGAAGAGCTATTTGAACAATGCGAGAGACAAATAAGAAACCTTTTTGTTCCCCCTGGTTATGTCGTACAAATTTTTCCGATACGAGATGCGAAAAGTATGGCAAGTGCATATAACCGAGCACTTTCCTATCCCGCGAAGTATAAGGTTTATATACATCAAGATACTTACCTTATTAATCGAGAGATGTTTTATACACTCATTTCTCTTTTTAAAGATAACGAAAAACTTGGTTTAATTGGCGTAGCTGGAGCTCAGTTTTTACCGAGCAATGGGATATGGTGGGAAGGGAAAAATTTAGTAGGGAAAGTGATTGAGTACAGAAGACAAAATTATCAATTGTTGAATTTAGATCAGCTGTTTTATGGGAATCAATCATTTATGTCAGTTCAGGCAATTGATGGATTATTAATGGCCACACAATATGATATTCCGTGGCGAGAAGACTTGTTTCAAGGGTTCCACTTTTATGATGTGTCGCAGGCTTTAGAATTTCAAAAGGCGGGTTATTTAATTGGTATCCCTAATCAAGCAAATTTATGGTGTATTCACTACAACGGGGATGAGTTTGATGCGGATACATATGAGAAGTATCGGAAAGTATTTGTAGAACATTACAAAGATATACTATCTCCATCATAAGGGAGAGATGCAGGATGAAAGGAATTATTTTAGCAGGTGGAACTGGATCGAGATTATATCCAATAACGAAAGTAACGAATAAGCATTTGCTTCCCGTTGGACGTTATCCAATGATTTATCATGCAGTATATAAGCTGAAACAATGCGATATTACAGATATTATGATTATTACAGGGAAAGAGCATATGGGAGATGTTGTTAGTTTTTTAGGAAGCGGTCAAGAGTTTGGCGTGTCCTTTACGTATCGTGTGCAAGATAAGGCCGGGGGAATTGCACAAGCATTAGGGCTTTGTGAGGATTTCGTCGGGAACGATCGTATGGTAGTTATATTAGGAGATAATATTTTTTCAGATGACATTGCTCCGTACGTTGAAGAGTTTGCAAATCAAAAAGAAGGTGCGAAAGTACTGCTGCAATCTGTAGATGATCCAGAGAGATTTGGCGTAGCGCACATTCAAAACAGAAAAATAATTGAAATTGAAGAAAAGCCGAAAGAGCCGAAAAGTTCCTATGCAGTTACAGGAATTTATTTGTACGATTCGAAAGTCTTTTCTTATATAAAAGAATTAAAACCTTCCGCAAGGGGAGAACTTGAAATTACAGATATCAATAATTGGTATTTAAAACGAGAGGTACTTACTTATAATGAAATGGGCGGTTGGTGGACTGATGCGGGAACGCATATTTCTCTTCAAAGGGCGAATACGTTAGCACGGGATATAAACTTTGGGAAACAGTTTAACGGAGAATAGGTGAGAATATGAAAGTTGTAGAAACAAACTTTATCGACGCAAAATTGTTAGAACCGAGGTTATTTGGAGATGAGCGTGGCTTTTTTACAGAAAGTTATAATAAGAAGGTACTAGAAACATTAGGAGTTACGCATTCATTTGTACAGGATAATGTTTCTTATTCGGCAGAAGCGGGAACGATTCGGGGGTTACACTTTCAAAAAAATCCGAAAGCACAAACGAAACTTATTCAAGTTATGCAAGGCGCAATCTATGACGTTATCGTTGATTTGCGAAAAGATTCACCAACGTTTAAGCAGTGGAGAGGATATATTTTAAGTGCGGATAATCATCGGCAATTATTAGTGCCAAAAGGATTTGCACATGGTTTTTGTACACTTGTCCCGCATACGATTGTTATGTATAAAGTAGATGAGTATTATAGCGCCGAGCATGACTCAGGGTTACTTTGGGAAGATAAAGAATTAGCAATTCCATGGCCGGTAACAAGTCCTATTTTGTCTGATAAAGATCGAATATTACCGTTACTTCAGGAATGTGAAGATAGCTTTTGAGTAGGAGAGTTGTTATATGAATATATTAGTAACAGGTGGGGCCGGATTTATTGGAAGTAATTTTGTTCATTACATGTTACAAAGCTATGAAACATATAAAATTATTAATTTCGATGCATTAACATATAGCGGGAATTTAAATAATGTAAAGTCTATTCAAGATCATCCGAATTACTCTTTTATAAAAGGGGAAATTCAAAATGGAGAGCTGCTGGAGCATGTTATTAAGGAGCGTGACGTGCAAGTAATTGTCAATTTCGCAGCTGAATCACATGTGGACCGTAGCATTGAAAATCCGATTCCTTTTTATGATACAAATGTAATTGGGACAGTAACCTTATTAGAATTAGTAAAAAAATATCCACATATTAAACTCGTGCAAGTATCAACAGATGAGGTGTACGGCTCTTTAGGGAAAACAGGGCGATTTACCGAGGAAACCCCGTTAGCTCCAAATAGTCCATATTCTTCAAGTAAGGCGAGCGCCGACATGATAGCTTTATCTTATTATAAAACATATCAATTACCAGTTATAGTAACGCGTTGCTCCAATAACTATGGGCCGTATCAATATCCTGAAAAGTTAATTCCGTTAATGGTTACGAATGCGCTAGAAGAAAAAAAGCTACCGTTATACGGCGACGGATTAAATGTAAGAGATTGGTTACATGTAACGGATCATTGTAGTGCGATTGACGTCGTTCTGCATGAGGGGCGTATAGGAGAAGTATATAATATAGGTGGAAATAATGAAAAAACAAATATAGATGTTGTGGAACAAATCATCTCTCTCTTAGGAAAAACGAAAAAAGATATTGAATATGTGACAGACCGTTTAGGACACGATCGTCGTTATGCGATTGATGCAGAGAAAATGAAGAATGAATTTGATTGGGAACCGAAGTATACGTTTGAGCAAGGATTACAAGAAACAGTGCAATGGTATGAGAAGAATAAGGAATGGTGGAAACCATTAAAACAGTAAGGGGCATATAAATGAAAGAACGGATTATCATAACAGGAGCAAATGGTCAATTGGGAAAGCAACTACAAGAAGAGTTAAATCCTGAAGAATATGACATATATCCATTTGATAAAAAGTTACTAGATATAACAAATATATCCCGAATGCAGCAAGTGGTACAAGAAATAAGGCCACACATAATTATTCATTGTGCAGCGTATACGAAGGTTGATCATGCTGAGAAAGAACAAGATCTCGCTTATGTAATAAATGCAATAGGAGCTCGAAATGTAGCGGTTGCTTCACAATTAGTAGGGGCGAAATTAGTTTATATTAGTACTGATTATGTATTTCAGGGCGACAGACCGGAGGGGTACGGTGAATTTCATAATCCAGCGCCGATAAATATATACGGAGCTTCTAAGTATGCGGGAGAGCAGTTCGTCAAAGAGCTACATAATAAATACTTTATCGTTCGTACATCGTGGCTATATGGTAAGTATGGGAATAATTTTGTGAAAACGATGATGAGATTAGGTAAAGAAAGAGAAGAAGTATCTGTTGTAGCGGATCAAATCGGTTCTCCTACTTATGTGACAGATTTAAATGTGATGATTAATAAGCTCATTCATACTTCTTTATACGGTACGTATCATGTATCAAATAGAGGCTCGTGTTCTTGGTTTGAATTTGCAAAGAAAATATTTTCGAATGCAAATATGAAAGTGAATGTATTACCAGTTTCAACTGAAGAATTTGGAGCAGCGGCAGCGAGACCGAAATATTCTGTTTTTCAACATAACATGCTACGATTAAATGGTTTTTCACAAATGCCTTCTTGGGAAGAAGGATTAGAGCAGTTTTTTATAGAAACAAAAAGTCATTAACAAAATTTAAGTTAATGACTTTTTTGTTTGCCTTTAAGAGGTTTTATGGTACTATAATTATAGTATCAGGTACTAATAACAAGTATAAGTATTTCTGGGAGGATATATCATGGAACTATTACAAGGGAAAACATTTGTTGTTATGGGCGTTGCGAACCAAAGAAGTATTGCATGGGGAATCGCTCGCTCTTTGCATAATGCAGGTGCAAAATTAATCTTCACATATGCAGGAGAACGTTTAGAGAGAAACGTTCGTGAATTAGCGGACACATTAGAAGGACAAGAATCACTTGTATTACCTTGTGATGTAACAAATGATGAAGAACTTACAGCTTGCTTTGAAACAATCAAGCAAGAGGTTGGTACAATTCACGGTGTTGCACACTGTATTGCTTTTGCAAATCGTGATGATTTAAAAGGTGAATTTGTAGATACTTCTCGCGATGGATTTTTACTTGCACAAAATATTAGTGCATTCTCTTTAACAGCTGTAGCAAGAGAAGCGAAGAAAGTAATGACAGAAGGCGGAAATATTTTAACGTTAACATACCTTGGCGGCGAGCGCGTTGTGAAAAACTATAACGTTATGGGTGTTGCGAAAGCTTCATTAGAAGCTAGCGTGAAATATTTGGCTAACGATTTAGGTCAACATGGCATTCGCGTTAACGCTATTTCAGCAGGACCAATTCGTACGTTATCTGCAAAAGGCGTAGGCGACTTTAACTCAATCTTAAGAGAAATTGAGGAGCGCGCACCACTTCGTCGTACAACAACTCCAGAAGAAGTTGGGGATACAGCAGTATTCTTATTCAGTGATTTAGCACGCGGCGTAACAGGAGAAAACATTCACGTTGATTCAGGGTATCATATCCTAGGATAAATATAATAGTAATTTTAAAAGGGCAATCTCTACATGTTGAGATTGTCCTTTTATTTGTTCTTAGAAAGAACGATTTTTAACGAAAGTTCTTACCACGTTATGAATATAACTATAATAGTACACGATTTATTCAGCTACGTATGGAAGTGGGAGGGACGAGTGTGAAGAATAAAAATAAAAGTTCAACAGTTGGAAAACCGTTGTTATATATTGCGCAAGTAAGTTTGGAACTTGCTGCACCGAAAATAAAAAGGATTATCTTAACAAACTTTGAAAATGAGGATCGAAGAGAAGAAAGTAATAGAAATGAAAATGAAAATGCTGTAAGTAGTGCTGTGGAAGAGGTAATAGAACAGCAAGAACAAGAACAACAAGAGCAGAAAATAGAAGAAATAGAAGAAGAGGAACAAGTACAAGAACAGCAAGAACCAGTGAGAACAGTCCCGTATAATAAATCATTTAAGGATATGAACAATGAAGAGAAAATTCATTTTTTATTAAACCGCCCTCATTATATTCCGAAAGTAAGGTGCAGAATAAAAACGGCTACCGTTTCTTATATTGGATCAATTATCTCGTATCGTAATGGAATTGTAGCTATTATGCCACCAAATAGTATGAGAGATATTAGGTTATCTATAGAAGACATCAAATCGATTGATATGGCTGGCTTTTAAATATGTAAAGGTGGTAGAAAGCTTCTACCACCCCAATAGTTTTTTAGTTCACTTTATTTATTAGATAGAAACGTCGCGTAAGCACTGGATCGCACAGAAACAGCTTAAATCAACAGTGATGCAAGTAGGTGTTGCTATTAATTTAGCATTTGGTACAGCTAAAAACGTACAAATTGGATTATCTCCAGGCGGTACAGAGGTACCATCACCTAATACTACAGTTAGTACTCTTAGTACAGCGCAGCTATCATCATCTACACTTTCCACACGGAAAATTGGAGATTGGCAGCTAACTAGGCTTGCAGATGGTGCGAAAGCTTCAAAAGGTGTTCCAGCTTTTGTGTATAAAATAAAAGGACGTGTATTTGCTACTGATGCAGTATTGTGTGCACCTAAAAATGGAATTTCACAACCAGATCCACATGTTGTTGTAGAACAATCTTGTAATTCATTGATGAATTTTACAACGTCAACTACACAATGAGAAGAGCTATGGTGTTTATTTTCGTTACAACTCATTAATGTCACTCCTTATCTTCTTGTTTGTATTTACATTAATAAGATATTGGAGTCGAGGAGATTTGGTCACAATCTCAAGACCTTTTTTTTTAAATAGGCGAAAGAAGATAAGGGAAGGTGGAATCATGCTGTTTACAAGTTGGCTTTTATTTTTTATTTTCGCTTTAGCAGCTTTTAGGCTCACCCGTTTAATTGTATATGATAAAATTACAGCTTTTTTGCGAAGACCGTTTATTGACGAATTAGAGATTACAGAGCCGGATGGAAGTGTATCAACTTTTACAAAAGTAAAAGGTAAAGGATTAAGAAAGTGGATTGGTGAATTATTAAGTTGTTATTGGTGTACAGGTGTATGGGTTAGTGCTTTTTTATTAGTTTTATATAATTGGATCCCTATCGTTGCAGAGCCGTTACTTGCATTATTAGCTATTGCAGGTGCAGCAGCAATTATTGAAACGATTACAGGATATTTTATGGGAGAATAACATATTTTTATAATACGAGAGGAAGCGGAGTTTAAAAGAATGAGGGAACGGAAATAAAGAGTTGTTCATATAGTAAATAGACAGAATTGACAGTAGAGGAGATGTTTGCTGTGAGCAATAATCCAAGGCAAAATTCATATGACCTGCAGCAATGGTATCATATACAGCAACAACACCAAGCGCAACAACAGGCGTATCAAGAACAATTACAGCAACAAGGATTTGTGAAGAAAAAAGGATGTAATTGTGGGAAAAAGAAGAACGCAATAAAACACTATGAAGAATGAAACACTCATGTTACTGTGAGTGTTTTTATTATATATATAAAAAGCGGTATTTCAAAAGAGAAATACCGCTTTTTACTAGCTAATTTGTGCAACTGTTAATGCTGCAGCACGGATGTCCACAGTTCCAAGCAGTTCAACTGGTACAATTTGAATTAAGTCACCAGGGTTTAAGTTAATAAGAATAACACCACTGGATACATCTACTTCACCAGTACCAATAACGTTAGATCGAACTGCTGTACCTGATCCAGGAATAATGTTAGCTGGCGTACCTAATGATAAGAAGAAACGACCAGCTTCTGGTGCGGTAGGAACGTTATCGAGACTAATTGTTAATGTATAACTGATTTGATAAATACCAGCTACTTGAATTCGAATGCCATCTCCGACACTTACTGTATTGTTTATTACAGGAACAGTAATATTTGGGTTTGGACTTACGCTAGGTAATAGTAATGGTGTGAATAATGAAGCGAACTGAGGGCCGGAAGCGTTGAAAGCAAAACCGAAGGCAGGTAGTGTACTAGCTGGTTTCGCCTCACAATCAATTTTAGGAAATTCGCAATCAGAAGAGAACATGTTTTTCACTCCTTTATCTGTTTCTACTTTCAGTTAATGAAAAGGACAGGTTCTATGTTCTAGACAAGTTCCCAATTTTATGAAAAATACATAATAATACCTTTTAAGCATGGATTGGGTGGCAGAAAACTCTGCCACCCAATCCATGCTTAAATTAGTATTCAGTTTTATATAGAAACATCACGTAAGCATTGAATAGCGCAGAAGCAACTTAAATCAACAGTAAGACAAGTGGAGCTTGATACGAGTCTTGCATTTGGTACAGCTAAAAACGTACAAATTGGGTCATCCCCAGGTGGTACTGAGGTACCATCACCTAAAACTACAGTCAATACACGCAATACAGCACAGTCATCATCATCTATACTTTCTACGCGGAAAATTGGAGATTGGCAGCTAGTAAGGCTTGCAGATGGTGCAAAGGCTTCAAAAGGTGTTCCTGCTTTTGTGTATAAAATAAAAGGACGTGTATTTGCTACTGATGCATTGTTATGTGCACCTAAAAATGGAACTTCGCAACCAGATCCACATGTTGTCGTGGCACATTCTTGTAGTTCATGTATAAAACGAACGACATTTGATACACAATTGAAATCAAAATCATGTTGATTATCTTCGTTACAATTGCAGCTCATTATGTTCACTCCTTATCGTGAGTTCTGACATACACTATTACAATATGAATGGGATATGGTTGATATTACGTTAATTCTTATGATAAAAACAGGGAATTTATATAGTAGGGATGTACATAATGCAATATGAAAAAAAGACATCCTTATTTAGTGGATGTCTTTTCAGGTAAATCTTTTCGCGCAGTATATAAAAAACGAGAGATATCTAATTTTTTTCCTCTAAAAAATTGCGGAGAGGAAATGTAAAGTTCTTCTTTCGCACGTGTAATGGCGACATAAAGTAGTCGACGTTCTTCTTCTAAAGCTTCAGAAGTCTCTGTAACACGATCATTTGCATCTTTTAAAGAAGAAGTATGAGGGAGAATACCATCGCTCGCTCCAAGTAAAAAGACGCATGGAAATTCAAGACCTTTTGCGTTATGGATAGACATAAGCGAAACAGCATCTTTTTCGGGCATTGTTTTTAATGCTTCCATTTCTTTTTGACCTTGAATTGCTTCATCAATAAATTGTAAGTATGCTGGAATATCGGTGAAACGAGTTGCAGACTCCATTAATTCTTCTAACATTTCTTCTTGTATATCTTTATGCATCGTAAAGGAAGAGCGATCATTACTTTGTAAGTACTCTAAATACTTTCCTTTACCATGAATAATTTCTTTTAATGCTTTTTTCGGTTCTAATTCTTTTATAAATTTAATAAAATCGATACGCTCATTTACCTTTTTCACTTGAAAAGGTTTTAAGCTCGGATTTAATAATAAGAAATGAAGAAGAGAAGGGAAGCGTCCCTCACCATATTTCCATTGTTCACGTTCAATAAATGAAATACAATCATCACGCCCAATATACATCGTTGGTAATATATTTGAAAGTGATTCTAATCGAAACGGTTCAATTACCAGTCTTAAATGATCTAATACAGGCTTAATTAAAGAATGTTCATAAAATGATTGGCTCGCTCCGTGCTTAATAAACGGGATTTTGTGAATGGTAAGCTGATCAAGTAACGAACGGCTTACAGAATGTGTGCGGTACAGTAAACAAAAATCTTTAAAGTTACGTTCGCCGCTATCTACTTTTTCTTGAATGAGCTGCAAAATTTGATTTGCTTCATCAAGAGTCGTAGCAGGTCTTGCGTAAAAAGGTTGTACACCTTCTTCGCGCACAGAATATAGCTCTTTATCAAAACGTTCTTGATTTAGTTTGATAACTTCATTTCCAAGTCCGACGATAAAAGGATTAGATCGATAGTTCGTATTCAGTGCGATAATCGTAGTGTTATCAAATTCTTTTGGAAAAGATAAAATAATTTGGTGACTTGCTCCTCGCCAGCCGTATATCGCTTGGTCGTCATCACCTGCGATAAATAAATTATTTCTTGGCGTGGCTAACAATTTTACGATTTCATATTGTGCATACGATGTATCGTTGGGTAAGAATCCAGTGCCTTGCCTAATTGCTTAGGTAGGTTCCCAAGTCCTCCCCACCGAACCGTACGTACCCC